>DJJW01000043.1:127335-156440 GCA_002434335.1 Lachnoclostridium sp. UBA6558
TTTTCACAAGGGGACGGCGAATTGCCGTAACAGAAAGAACGCATGCTTCTAATACCTTTTCACAGGCACATTCGCTCTTTCTGTTAGGTGCAATGCGGCTGAAACCATAAGAAAAGTTAATTATTGCAAACAACAAAGTACTGGTAAAAACCACCTGAAGCTGATAAAATAAATATCATTCTAGGATATATTTCTATATTTGCACTGCTTTCCGACACGATTCTAAGAGGTATTATTAATACGGAAGCAAATTCTTAAGTAACATATTGTGTTATATAAGTTGGATTAAGCTTTTACCCTATCAGGTATATGGCTTGAATTATAAGTCTTTTGAGTAATTGCGCTTAAATAGCAGGAAGAAACTTATATAGTAAAATAATCATATCCAAGGATATACTTATCTTAAGATATGTAAAAAAATATAATAGAAAGGCTGCCACCTATAAATCCAATTATACTTTCATTATAGATTGTGGCAATACCGCATTAATATTGCGATAACAGGTTTAATTATGTCAACTAACACCATTAAATTATATGATGAAGACAGTTATCTGTCTGACTTTTCTGCTACTGTAATTTCCTGTACTTCGAAACAAAATGACTGCCAGGAAACCTTATACGAGGTTATACTTTCTGCTACTGCATTCTTTCCGGAAGGCGGTGGACAGGCCTCTGATACCGGTACCATTAATGGCATTCCGGTTATTGAGAGGCAGGAAAAGAATGAAATTATCTATCACACTTTAACATCACCCTTGACAGAGGGAGAGGTGATTAGCGGTTCTATAAATAATACGAGAAGATTTGATTTTATGCAGCAGCATACCGGTGAACACATCTTATCTGGATTGGTTTATAAGTCTTTGGGTTATCACAATGTGGGTTTCAAACTTGGGGCAGATACTGTTACCGTTGATTTTAACGGAACCTTTACAGAAGAAGACATCAGACGAATGGAGGAACTGGCAAATGATACTGTGTTTCAGAATATACCAGTCATTGCTGTTTATCCGGACAAAGAGACCTTAAACGCCCTGAACTACCGCAGCAAAAAAGAATTATCAGGTGCAATCCGGATTGTAACCATAAATGGTGTAGATACCTGTGCCTGCTGTGCTCCCCATGTTAAGTCTACAGGTGAGGTAGGACTTATAAAAGTAACCTCCTATCAAAACTACAAAGGAGGAACAAGACTAGAACTCCAATGCGGAAAGAGGGCTTTAACCGATTATAACAAGAAGGAAAAGAATATCCAGAATATATCCGTTATTCTTTCCGCTAAAATCTATGAAACCGATGAAGCTGTCAAACGGCTCAAAGACGAGAAATTATCCCTTGAAGCGAAGCTTACAACAATTTCAGTCAAGTTGTTAAGTTATAAAGCAGATTCAATACCTTCAGGAGAGGAACCCTATACCTTATTTGATTACGAAATACAGGATAATCAATTAAGGAATTACGCGAACCTTGTAAAAGAACGCAGAAATGGAATTGTTGGTATCTTCATTCCTTCTGCAAAAGATTCTTCTATATTGGAAACAGATGAAACACTTGAATACCGTTACGTTTTGTGTGCTAAAGCTGTGGATGTCAGACCTATCGGAGCAGAATTGAATAGAAGCTTTTTGGGGCGAGGCGGTGGCAGCAGGGAAATGATACAGGGCAGTATAACTGGGGACAGAAAAGCTATTGCTGATTTCTTAAAGAATTACAATTATTAGATCCTTCCGTATACAGAGATATTAAATAAGTAAAATCCATGATCTTTTAACCGGGGTTTTCTATAGACCTGATTAAAATATCATGGATTTCTTATTTTATTTGAAAGATTTTTTGAAAGCTAAGATAAAAATATTATAAGTCTATTAAGATATTCACAAAACAGAACTTTAATCCTTTTATCTGTTCAGGTTAATTACGGTTGCTTTCACTCTTGTCATTGCTTCTATGGAATAACGTATTCCCTGGGTACCGATACCGGATTTTTTAACACCCAGGAAAGGAAAATGATCAGGTCCACGTTCTGTTTTATTATTAATGTGCACGGTTCCTACCTCTAACTTACCTGCCACATGAAATGCATCTGTTAGATTCTCAGTAAATACAGAACTTTGAAGACCGTATTCAGATTTATTTGCCAGATGAACAGCTTCATCTACCGACTTAACACGAAGAATTGGGAGTACGGGACCAAATGGTTCTTCCCAGGCAATTCGCATATCCTCCGTCACTTCATCAAATAAGGTAGGATATAGCAGGGTGCCCTCACGTTTGCCTCCTATAATAAGCTTAGCACCTTTTTGCCTTGCATCTTCAATAAGCTCCCAAACAAAATCTGCAGCTTTTTCACTGATCAGCGGTACTACATCTGCCTGGACATTTAAGGGGTTACCAACCTTCAGCTTTTCTATTTCAATTTTCAGATAATTAATTAATTCATCCGCTACGTCTTCTAGTACCAGAATTCTTTTAACTGCTGTACAACGCTGTCCCGAATACGAAAAGGCTCCTGCAACGATATTCTTTGCTGCAAATTCTAAATCGGCATCTTTCAGAACAATTGCAGCATCCTTTCCTCCAAGTTCCATAAGCAGCGGTACCATATGAACTTTTCCTGAAATGTCGAGGCCGACTTCGGTACTTCCGGTAAAGTTAATAAAATTAATGTCCTCATGGGTTACAATATAATCCCCAATTTCACTGCCTTTTCCTGTGACAACAGTTAAAGCTCCTTCCGGATGTCCGGCATCCATAAATATCTTCGCTAGTTCTATTCCGCAGAGACTTCCTGTTGTTGCTGGCTTAAAAACCACCGTATTACCAGAAACAAGTGCAGGCGCTATCTTAGAAGCCGCCAGATTGATAGGATAGTTAAAGGGTGAGATGGCAAGTACAACGCCTACCGGTTCTCTTGTGACCATTGCTATTTTTTCTTTGCTAAAGCCGGAAAAGGTATCTCCCTGGATACTCTCTCCATGGATACTTTTAGCGGTATCTGCTGTAAAACGAATAAAATCAGCTGTTCTGGTAATTTCTGATGCAGCACTCTTTTGATCCTTGCCAACTTCCATCATGAGTAAATCCGCAAGTTTCTTTGTATTTGCAACCAGAAGGTCTGCGGCCTTATACATAATATCCGCTCTTTGGCTTAAGGGCATTTCTTTCCAGGTATAGAAAGCTTCTTTCGCTTTTCCTACTTCTTTATCTACTTCTTCCTTTGACATTGACTTAACGGAACCCAAAAGACTGTTATCAAGGGGAGAAAAAATCCTAATCTCTTGCATATAATGCTCCTTTCAATAAACACAATTATTGTTTATTATCCATCAAATATGTGTAAATTATAAAGGTATTTTAAACGTAAAAAATTATTTAGTATGTGACTAAGTTACATTGATAATGATTCTCAATCAGAGCTTCTGTTCACTTATTATCCGCTCTAATTCCAACAGCTCTCCGGCACCTAATTTTTGGTTTTTTAAGTAATCCGTAAAAAAGTTACATAAAGAACCGTTATAAAACTTATTGAGTAATGCCTGCGTTTCTGTGTTCTGTACTGTTCTCTTTGAAATGGTCGCCCGGCATAAGAATCCTGGATCTTCTCTTTTCACGACACCTTTATCAATCAGACGCTTGATTACGGTGTACGTAGTATTCTTTTCCCAGCCTATGTATTCTTTAATTATTTTGGAGATATCCTTTGCGGCCAAAACCTTATTGGACCATAAAAGCTCCATAATATTTAATTCTCCTTCATGTAGACGTATTTCATTCATTCTTGCTCCAATCTGCACTTTCGTTTTTTGTGCTTAAATATAGTAAGAGATCTATATGAAATCCTGATAAAGATTCCTGTATTGGATTCTTCTATTAGGATTGAAAAAGGATGATTGCTTACACACTACATTTGTAGAATCAAAGTGTATTAACAGGTTTATTATTGTAATCAAAGGGGTTTATAAATTTGTACTAATCGCTATGTCTTCCTCAACGCTCTTTAAGTTTAGGCTAAAGATTCTGCAGATAAAATCCTGTGTGTGATTTTCGACTTTTAATAATCCGCACGAACGCTCATGCCTAAAGCAAGCCCGCTTCTCGAACTGCCTGAATAAATTGCTTAAATGGCTTATTCGTTGATTTTCTACTGTCTTTGACTAATTGTAGCATTGCAAGTCTACAGCTGTCGAATGTTGTTGCGAACAAGTCCTGTTCAAAGTCTACGTTAGTAGTTTTTACCATTATCATTATTCTATCTAAATAGAATCAAGTTGTCAATGATATTTTTGACTCCATATAGAGGGATAATATTTCCTGAGGGTTCATCATTGCTGTAATCATCTGTGGTCACCAGCATTTGGTTGATTCTAGGCTGCTTATCTTTCAAAGTACCTAAAAGTTTTGAACGCTTTTGTATTTTAGTTCTTATTTCCAGCGGAACAACAGGATAATTATTCTTAAAAGCTGCCCTTAGCAAAAACAGAGAATGGGATCCGGAAGCTGTCTCCCAGTAACCAAAGGGTATATTGGCACAAGTTAATACTTGTGCGATATAACTTTCAATCAAACCTTCCCGAAAGCCATCCTTTCGTTCACAGCCTGTGATTTTTGACAGAGAATGATATAACCCTATGTCAAAAAGGTATAGCTTGAATGCAGAAAAATTGCAGTTAACCTCCTCGGTTTCATAACTGCAGATCCTGTCATCCGAAATCCTTGGACATATCATTCCGCAAAAACTGCTTTTAATAAAGGTCAGGCTATCTTTGTACTGATTCTCCGTAGCCCCTTTTCTGATTTGGTTGAATTGGAACTTTTTATTACGCTTTGACAATTGTTGTGGCAGTGTAAAGAGTAACTGTCTGACCTTCAGCGCACAGCTTTCTTCTTTCATATCAGTTTCATAGAAATAAGAATATAGTATATCCCTGTGTATTTGTGTTATATTCTCGGTATTTCCGTTATTTATGTACTCATTAACAGCCGCCGGTAAGCCTCCCACAATAAGGTATGTTTCAAAGAGATTTACCAGATCCTCATGAAAAATCTGTGGCAGAGTGCTATTCTTATTAACAGCCTCATCTATCATTTCTACATACCATTCATGTCCGGCGGCAGAAAGAAATTCATCAAAATCCATGGGATACAGCTTTAGTGTTGTGTATTTATTTATCATACAGAAAGCTGGTTGGGCATACCCGGATATAATTAAAATATCCCAACCAGGGTAAAGTTCGCTGATTTTATAAATAATCCCTTGGATTTCCTCTGTACAGATCATACCATCTACAATGAAAAGTCCATTGTCATTACCGTCCTCCAATGAGCCTTCTATAGAAGTAAGCTCTGTGACCATGCCGGTTAACTGAAAACGTTCAAAACAGGCAGCCAATTTGTCTTTGTCTGCCTGTAATTCGTAATTTATATAAATATATCTTTTGTAAAAGTCTTTTGCCAGAGTTAATGCAAGGTATGTCTTACCTGTTCCTTTGGCTCCGGTTAGTATTAAAGGTTTCTTTTGTAAGGATTCTTTCCAGATTTTAAGTTGAGCGAATAATTTTCGTTTCAATGCTTACTCCTTATCATTGTTTATCTTCTTAATTTATTAAGAAGTTCTTCATAATAAGCAGGAAGAGGGGCTTCAAATTCTACATATGCTCCAGTTGTAGGATGTATAAATCCCAAAACCCGAGCGTGTAAAGCCTGCCCTTCCAGGCTGAAATTACTTTTATTATTGCTGTATAGTTCATCTCCAAGCAACGGATGGCCAATACTGGCCATATGAACTCTTATCTGGTGTGTTCTGCCTGTTTCCAGGGTACATTCTATATGTGCATACCGTCCTCCTAAATTCTCGAGGAGCTGGTAATGTGTAACTGCATGTTTACCGTTTTTGTGATTGACAGCCATCTTTTTTCTATCTACAGGATGACGTCCGATTGGAGCTTCTACAGTCCCTGTAAGCTCTTTAAAGGGCTGAAAGACAACTGCATTGTATTTTCTGGTTATGGAGTGCACTTTAAGCTGTTCAGCTATGCATTGGTGCGCTTTATCATTTTTACAGGCAACCAGAACGCCTGTTGTATTCATATCAATGCGGTGAACGATTCCGGGACGTAATATGCCGTTAATGCCGGAGAGCTCATCTTTGCAATGATACAGCAAAGCATTTACCAAAGTATTCGAATAATGACCGGCTGCAGGATGTACTACCATACCTTTTCTTTTATTGATTATTATGATATCTTTATCTTCATACACTATATCTAAAGGTATATTCTCCGGTTTTAGATCTAAATCCACCGGAGGCGGAAGTATCAATTTAATCATATCTCCGCCATTCACTTTGTAGTTTGCTTTAACTGTGTTCTCATTGACTTTTACCCTGCCTTCTGCTATAAGCTTTTGCAGATAGGAACGAGTCAAATCCTCCTGAGCTTCTGCAAGATATCGGTCAATTCTCAGACCGCCTTCCTCCTGCTCCACAAAGAAGTCCAGTATTTCATCATTCATGGGATTCCACTTTCTTATTTCTACTTAATATGTTTGACACTTATATCATAGTTCAACTCATATACTACCGCAGACTTTTTTGCAGTTTACATATGATAAGCTTAATATACTTGTTATTTAATCTGATGCTCTTCTTTCTCATCGTTCTGAGAATCTCCGGTACTGTCATTAACCGCATCCTGATCGTCAGCATCACTGCCGGCTGAAGTAACTGCTTTCGTACTTTTAAAGGTAAGAAAAGCAAAATCTTCATCCTTATAATAGAATAGTCCCAGAAGCACCAACAGGACAGAGGATATGGTTATATAACAATCCGCTATATTGAAGATAGGGAAATCAATGAGTTCAAAGTATAAGAAATCCACTACATAACCTTTTAGGATTCGATCCAACAGATTTCCAACTGCTCCTGCACAAATAAATAGAAGGATTATATGAAGAGCATTATATCTTTTTTCATTGGGTATTTTTATATAAATAAATACCATAAAACTCAACAGGATTACAGCCATAATTACCAGAAAAATTGTTCGTCCGCTTAATATGCCCCAAACTGCACCATCATTTTCATGATAGGTAAACTGAAAAACTTTAGGTATTAAGATAAATGGTTTATCCTGCAGGTTCTGAACTACCAGGTATTTTGTGAACTGGTCGAATCCGATCAGCAGGATAAGATAGAATAGATGTCTTAATTTTCGCATATAGCCTCCGATAAATTTGTTTTTTTCATACAGTTCACAGCCTCCAGAATATCCTCTCTGCTTACCGTAGTATCAATCACTGCATTTCCTTTTTCTTTTAACAGAATAAATTTGATAAGATTTCCATCTACTTTCTTATCATGAAAGCATACTCTTAAAAATTCTTCAGAAGGAATATCCGTATCCGTTAAGTTAACCGGCAAATAAAATGATATTAAAGTTTCTGTAATTTCTGTTACATCGTCTTTGTTAAGATAACCATGTACCTGAGAAAGGTAAGCTGCCGCAACCATACCAATGGATACACATTCTCCATGCAGTAACTTAAACTCCATTAATCTTTCGACGGAATGTCCCAGTGTATGACCGAAATTCAACAATGCTCTGATACCTTTTTCTTTAGGATCGATTTCGACTACCTCTTGTTTGATTTCACAGGATCGCAGTACCATTTCTTTTAAGGCCTGGGGATCTCTTCTTAAGATAGTGTCCCTGTTACCCTTAAGCCANNGAGATTAAACCATGCTTAATAACTTCACCCATTCCATTACAGAATTGTCTGTCATCCAGGGTATTAAGAAGAGCCAGGTTCATATATACCAGTCTGGGTTGATGAAAAGCACCTACCATATTCTTATAAGCTTTAAAATCAACACCTGTTTTACCGCCTATACTGCTGTCTACACAGGCTAAGAGAGTGGTAGGTATCTGTAGGAAGGCTATGCCTCTTAAATAGGTTGCTGCAGCATATCCGGTAAGATCACCTACAACTCCGCCGCCTAAGGCAAAAAGCATGTCATTTCTGTCAAAATTGGATTGTATTAATTTCTCATATAAGAGCTCTACAGTCGCCCNNGGAATCTGTAACAATACAAACCTTTCTGCCCGCCAGTTTAAGTGCTTCTAATTCTATCAGAAAAGGATTATAATCTTCTGCAAGAACAATATCATAAATAGGTGCGTTTTCTTTCTTAATTGTAATACGATTGGAATTCTGCATCATACGAACCATGCCTTTCTCAATCCTGCAAACGTTGGCCGCAGGCATTAATTTGCGTAAAATCGCTTTTATGTTATGCTTCTGAGGAATGAAAGAATTCAAATGCATCCAACTCTTCCGCCGTTACACCCGTATCATTGGGCTTATCCTCTATATCGGTTTGCTCTGCAGGCTCTAAGGTTACTGCAGCCTGTTTGTTAGAGATAACAGCTCCGACATTTTCCAGGGACAGATCAAGATCGTCCGTATGTATTTTAAAGGCTTCGCTTTCCAAAAGCTCTGTCTGAGCAGCTGCAAGATGTTTATATTGTGTTTTGAAAGCTTCATATTGCTGTACCAATTTTATAGTCTGTTGTTTCAGCATTACAACTTCTTTATAACTTTCTGATATAATAAGCTGTGCCTTACCGTTTGCTTCATCTTCAATTGCTTTCGCTTGTTTTCTGGCTGCTTCTTTTGTATCTTCTGCCGCCTGTTCTGCAAGCAGCAGCGCTTTTTGAAGGGTCTTTTCGATAGATTTATAATAATTAATACCCTCATTTAAAGTATTAACCCTATCATTTAATTCCATGTTTTCTTTGTACATGGTTTCATAACTTTTCTGCAATTCAGATATAAAACCTTCTACATCCTTTTTGTCATATCCAATACCTGATTTAAAAGTCTTACTTTGCAGTTCAATCGGTGTTATCATAACTTTCCCCTCCTAAATGTATTTTAATAACGATACATAATACCGTCCTTTTTTCGTCTGATTCTCAAGTCCTTTATAAATAAATTTCCCATGTCCCCTTACGGATACAGTTTCATTTTCTTTTAACTGATAGCTGTTACTTTCTATCATTCTTCCATCAACATAGACCTTCCCTCCCGCTATTAATGATAATATGCTGCTCCTGGAGGTTTGAAAGGCCAACGCAATGACTGCATCCAGTCTCGGTGAGGCAATACTGCCCCGGATTTCCTTGAAATCCGGCGGGAAATCAGGTAAGTCTCCATAAATTGCTTCACAGATTACTTTTGTATGTTTTATCTTCTCTAAGTTATCTGCCAGAAAATTTCCTATTCTTGATTCACAATATACAAAACCTTCTTTTTCCTTAACCAGAATATCTCCTATTTTGCCTCTCTCAATTCCCAGATTCATGATAGAACCCAAAAAATCTCTGTGACTGAATTCATCACTGAATTTCTTATTATTAGGGAGAATTTTTATACAGGCAATATAATCGGAAAAAGCTTTCACGGAGGAATCTCCGCAAAAGCATAGAATTTTCCTTTCCGCAGTTTCAAACCCGCCGAAAAGCTCATGATTTACATTTGGTAATTCCGGTTTTATACTATGAAAAATACTGATATCATGCAGTGTAAGAAAATCAGTATAAGTATTTATGTTCTTGTTATAAGCAGTTCTTGCTAAATCCAATAACCGCTTCTTTAATAAATTATCTTCTTTATCCGTGTTCATCTTAGCTCCCGTTTAATAATCTTACAAATAAATCCTGTAAAAACATGATTAACACAAAACTGATCAAAGGTGATAAATCAGCGGCTGGATTGCCGAAGATAGAATATTTCAGCAAAAAGCGTACCGGTGTTAAAATCGGCTCAATTAGCAAGGATAATAGATTTTTGAACTTTTCTCCCCCATTAAACCAGGAGGACACCATAAATAATAGCAGTATTACCTGCAAGACTACAAAAAACATATAAAAGGTTGAATATATAGTTTGAACCATTATTAGAAATCCTTATTTAGTGTAGGCACTTCGAAGCCATTATTTTGTAGTATATCTGCATAGTCTCCGGATATGTCCACGGATTCCGGTGATATGATAAAAATAAAACTGGATATCTGATGCAATTTACCATTTAAGGAATACACCGCACCTGATATAAAATCCATAATACGCTGAGCCAGATCTACATCCAGTCCTTCCAGGTTAATTACAGCAGCTCTTCCTGATAAAAGCATATCGCAGATTTCCTGTGAATCTTCAAATGTACCGGGTTTCATGATACAAACTTCGAAACCTTTGGGGCTTGTCCTTATAGGAACTAGCTTACTTGGCCCGGATTTTTCCCTTTCCATCTTCATCTGCCTTTCTTTTCTTGCCTCATTTAATACATTATTGACCGTTTGGGAAGGCATTTCTGATTCATAGGCAGGCTGATAGGCGTTTTTAACCGCTTTCTTTTCTTGTCTTTCTGCACGCTTATATTCTTTTTCATCAAAATCGTCATCTTCATATTCATCTTCAGTAAGTTTTAGTGAATCTAAAATACTCTTAAATATATTTTCCATACTCCTTGTCTCCTATCTGTAATTACATCGCCTGCTAAAGGCTTGNNATTCCCCGAAAATACCTGTTCCTACCCGGACCATTGTTGCTCCTTCTTCAATGGCGACTTCGTAATCCCCTGTCATTCCCATTGAGAGCACATCCATAGTAACATTATCAATGTTTTTCATTTTTATGTCAACATTTAATTGTCGCAATTTTCTAAAATACTTTCTGTTTTTTTCAGCTTCCTCCACATTGGGGGCAATTGTCATTAAACCGCAAATGCGAACATTCGGAAGTTTAGCGATTTCCGTTATCAATGGCAATACATCCTCTTCGAAAACACCGTATTTACTCTCTTCTCTGGCAACATTTACCTCTATCAGTATGTTACTGATAATATCTTTTTTCTCAGCTTCTTTTTGTATCTGCTGTGCCAGTTTATAAGTATCAACTGAATGAATGAGCACTGCTTTATCCACAATATATTTGACTTTATTTGTCTGCAGGTGGCCAATTAAATGCCATTGTAATTCTTTTGGGAGAACTTCATACTTTTCTGTCAATTCTTGTACTTTGTTTTCTCCAAATACACCGATTCCTTCCTTGATAGCAGCTTCAATGTCCGAAACAGGCTTTGTCTTACTGACTGCGATTAATGTTACATCTTTTCGTTTCCTGCCTGCTCTGGTACAGGCGGCATTTATTCTTAATTCAACTTCTTCAAGATTTTTTCTGATTGCTTCAGAACTCAAAATTATGTCATCCTTTCCTGATTGATTTTAAGGAACTTTATTATTATGCTGTATTTTCATTAATATATTAAGGCTTGTTCTGTTGCCGTACTGCTATCTAGTGCTATATGGTCATATACAGAAAGTCCGTTCACTGTATTTTTCTTGACAATACAGTATTCTTCATTCTGATATAGTATTTCAATCTGACGAAAAACTGCATATCCTTTATTAACGTTAAAGACTCCTTTAAAGGCTTCCGTCTTGTCCAATATAAAAGTATCTTTTTCGTCTTCACCGATTATCATATCTCTTGTTCCGAAAAGATTCGTGTCAACATAGGCATATTTTTCATCCTGATAATAGATATCCGTAGCTATAAATTCATGAGTAGTTTTCTCATTGCCTCCTTCAGAAGAGGTGACTACACGGGTTAAGCCCTCCTTGTTGGAATCCCCGCCTTTTCTAAAATAGGAAAGGGGGACCTGATAGAAATTCTTCTCAACTATGGAAGTAACCGGAATCTTTAAGCCTTCTGCTGAATTTATAACAATTTCCGTTGAAATAAATCTTTGATTGATATACCTTGGCATATAGCGTGTTAAGGTTACCTGGGCATAATAATCGTTGCCTTTCTGAAAGATCTTAACCGGTAAAGTTTGTCTCAGTCCATCTGAGGTAAATATTATTGTAACTTTTTCGTTGTCTTTTATTTTATTATATTGATCTTCATTGAGAAGATAAAGGATACTCCAATTATCACTTGTTATTATCTTGTAAACCGAATTCCCCTTATTCTGCAGCTTGTTGGTCCGAAGCTGTGTCTTCTGATAGGTACTCTTATCAAAAGTGGCTGAGGTAGCGGAATCCGCACTCAGGTTTTCATATCCATCTGTATAATAACATATCACACCACTTGTATCACTTCTTGCCACCTTTAACGAAGCGGTTTTATCCTTTATTAAAGTCTTTAGGTTCGTAAGCATACTGTCATTGTATATCTGCATGGAGGAATTCTTAAGTTCTTCTTTCAATTGATATACATATGTAAAATCTCCACTGTCATAATCTTTCTGAAAATCAGTGATTTCGCTTTTGATAGCTGATGAATCATCGGAAGATATTGTAGCGCTGGTATTATCAGCAGCTAACTCTTCTGCATAAGCATTGCCTTCATCTACGGAATAAACCACCGAATTCTTAGCAACACGCTCCCCATCACGATGATAATAATTTATATACCCGGCAGTATCTGTACTTACAATCTTCTCATCTCTAAAAATAAGCCCGTCCAATACAAAGTCATCAGCAGCTGAACCTTCCTTCACCTCATATATGGTTAAATGCTCATTCGTGAAGTACATATAAATATTAACAATCACATAGACAAAGATAATAAAAAATGTTATGAATCCTATATTGATTGTTCTGGTTCTTCTGAATTTAGTAACTTTTTTATCAGAACTCAAATTATAACCCCCTCTGATTTCTATTAACGTACTGATTACATTTTATTTTACGTTACATAATAAATAATCAAAATCCACTCTTGAAATCTTCTACTCTTCTATACAAGCTAAATTATAATATTTTCCTCTTCCTGCTGCAGAACCTTTTGATTCTATGCATTTTTTATGTTTGTAGATGGTAAAAAATCTTAAATTTAACATCTATATATCTTTATCTATTATACTTTCTACCCGTGAAGAATGAAAGCCCTAAATTAATATTTTTAGACTCATATTTTATATAAAAATAAAATGTAAATACCTATATTTTTCATTGAGAATATTTTGTACATAATTGGAAACAATATTGAATGCAAGAAGGAGGTAATCAAGTGAAAACATTAGATTATATCGCATTGACGCTTGTTATCATCGGCGCCATCAACTGGGGTCTTATCGGCTTCTTGGGATTCGACCTTGTAAGAGTAATATTTGGTGACATGACAGTAGTATCCAGAATTATTTATGCTCTGGTAGGTATTGCAGGTTTGTATGCTCTGAGTTATTTCGGAAGACTTCGCAGCGAATAATAACAATGGGTGTAAAAACAGGAGGCAGGTTAATATTAACCTGCCTCCTGTTTTGTGTATATTTCATAAAGCTACTGCTATATTTTCTCTCATTAATTCAGGAAAAGCCTGTTCTGCCATGGAAATGCTCAGGGTAAAATCCACATCATATTCTTTTGAAATTTTCTCAATTTTCTTTAAGGTGGGAGTTAAGAGATCACCTTCAATAAAGGCGATGGTTAGAAAACTATCCAGAAAAACAGCTTCCAGATCATGATCCTGTGATACAAGACCGCATAAGAAACCAATAAATTCGCTGGGATTCTCAATACAATAATCTTTTACATTAATAAGCCTTATTCTGTTGCTAAGCTCATACATATGCTTATTGTTCTTATCCAGATAAACTACATTGCCTTTTGCTTCTCTTGCTGCCAGATTAGCTTTTTCGATCAGTATTTTGGTCTTGCCTTTCCCTTTTTCGCCTGCTATTATCTGTATCATTGTAATCTCCTCCTTAAGATGTGTATTTAATTAGGTGAAAACTTATAAATAATTCCTTAATACAGTTTCATTATAGTATATTTTCACCTAAAGCACAACCATAATATACCTTATCAGAAATTGCATTTCAAATTTCTGATAAAAGGCGGTGCCTTTCCGCCATCCATCCGAATATAGGAACAGCTTTATGCTCCTAAGAAAGCTTTATGTTCCTATAATATAGAAATCGGTCATTTGATCATTTTCAGTAAATCTGTCATTTGTGTGAAAAGACTGTTACCGTTGTCTGCTTTCAAAATAAGGGAGATATAATCTTTATTATCTTTATCCTGACTATACAAAATGAGGCAGTTACCTGCCTTACTGGTTGTTCCTGTCTTTCCGCCTACTACAGTTATTCCCTCCGGTGCATTCTCTGTTCCTTTAAGATAACGGTTGGTCGTAAGAAAAGTCTTAGTTACTGATTCCCTGGAAACATCTTCATATGTTACAGTATATTCCGTAGTTTTAATAATAGAAAGAAATTCATCATACTTCACCAACTGGTGAAATATCAGATATAAATCATATGCAGTGGTATAGTGATTATCGTCGTGTAGTCCATGGGGATTGACAAAGTTTGAATGAACAGCACCTGCATCTTTGGCAGCCTTATTCATCATTTTTGCAAATTCGCCCACCGTACCACCTATATGCTCTGCTATAGCGATACCTGCATCATTTCCAGAATAAATAAGAAATGCATAAAGAAGATCCTTTAATTTAATGGTATCTCCTTCCTTCAGCCCGCATAACTTAGCTCCGCTTTCCGTTATATGGGAAGCATTATAACTTACGGTTACCGTATCCTCCAAATTACCTTCTTCCAGCACTACCAGTGCAGTAATGAGTTTCGTAAGACTTGCTGGATATAACCTCTCATATACATTATTGGCAAAAATCACATCATTATCCGTATCATTGACAATTAAAGAAGATTCTGCCGTTATAGCAGAATCCGACATGTGATTTAGTTCGTCCGGTATAACTACAAGCTCAGAGGCAAAAAAATCAGATTGATCACTGCTTAACTCATCGGTATAATTAGCATATACCTGATTCGTGTCAGCAGTATCTGAAAAGGGCAGCGCAAGATTCTCTTTACTGCTGCACCCGGTGAGCAGTGAAACAGACATTACCATACAAAACAGTTTTTTCTTCATTGTCTTATCAGCTTTCATATCAAGAGCGTAATATTTCACGCCAGTCAAGGTCACCTCTGTCAAGAGCCTTTATCATTAATTCGGCTGATGCTAAATTGGTAGCCAAGGGGATATTATGTGTATCACATAGCCTTACTACAGTATTAACATCGGGTTCGTGGGATTTTGGTGAAAGGGGATCTCTTAAAAAAATCACTAAATCCATCTGATTATGCTCAATTTGAGCACCCATCTGCTGTTCACCGCCTAAGTGACCAGCCAGATATTTATGGATATTTAAGTTTGTTACTTCCTCGATTAATCTACCGGTGGTTCCGGTTGCATAAAGCTCATGCTTATTTAATATGCCTCGATATGCGATACAAAAATTCTGCATTAATTTTTTCTTTGCATCATGTGCTATCATACCAATATTCATGTGTGGTGTTACCCCCTTCTATATTTTCTCTGTAAATTTATATTGATTATGATTCCGATGGATATCATGCTGCTCATCATGGAACTTAATCCGTAACTGACAAAAGGCAGTGGAATACCAGTATTAGGCAGTATAGCTGTTGCAACACCGATATTGACAAACATCTGAAACACAAACATAGCAGAAATCCCGGTAGCAATCATACGTCCCAATCTGTCAGGAGCATGGCTTGCTATAATAAGACACTTAAAAATGATAATTGATAATAGCACTATTATAGCACAGCTGCCTAAAAATCCAAGACTTTCGCTGGCAACTGAAAAAATAAAATCACTTTCAGCTACCGGAACGTAGGTATCGCTTTGGATGGCATCTTTGCCTTCTGAAAATAGCTTTCCAGTTAACTTACCTGATCCGATAACCTCAACAGAATTCTCCTGCTGGTAAAGGGTATCAGAGGAGGTGTCGGCCTCCGGGTTCAGATAAGCTTCAATTCTGTTCTGATGATAATCCGTTAGGAAAAAGATATCGTAATGGTTCTGAATCCCCCATAAGGTTCCGGCTACAATTGGTATGGTAACCAACAGGATTGGCAGAATTATTTTAAGGCTTAATCCTCCTACAAATATCATTATAGCAAAAATAAACAGAATAACAAGAGTTGTAGATAAATGTGGTTGTGTGAAAACTAAAAAAGTTGGAATCCCAATAAGTGCTGTTAATAAGAAAAACACATAAAATTTATTCATCTTCTCTTTAAACATCACTAAGAGTTTTGCCATAAAAATGATAAGTATAATCTTTGTTAATTCAGATGGCTGAAATTCAAATACTTTTAAATCAAGCCATCTCTTTGCGCTGTAATGCTCGACTCCTATCAGTTTAACTGCTGCCAGGAGTAACAGATTTATAAAGTATAGTATAATATAGAATTGGCTTATAAAATGGTAATCTACCAGGGATACAAATACCAGTATGAAAACACCAAGAACGAGACCCATTACATGCTTTAAGAAAAAGGCCTCATTAACAATCCGGACCAGATATATTCCAATACTGCTTAGAATAATTACCAAAGTCATTATGCTGAAATCATAGTTACTTATACTGTACTTTTTAAATGGAAACATAATTTTACCCTAACTTTACAATTATTTATTGGACTTCATATCTCTTATAGGAATATTTGCAAACAACGCAGGTACAGTCCCATTATTACCTTCAGACTCTGTCTGGGTAATCTTAATATCCAGTCCTTCAGTGTCAATTTCTACATACCTGGAAATAACAGCAATTATATCATTCTTAATCTGCTCCATTAATTCCGGTGAACATCCTGCCCTGTCTGAGACAAGCACCAGCTTCAGACGGTCTTTTGCAACACCGCTTGAAGTCTTTTTTTTGAAAAAATCAGCTAATCCCATTTTAATACTCCTCTCCCTAATTCTTCTTTAGTAAGTTAGCCAGCCAATTAAACAGTCCCTGTTTTCCCGTTAAATCAAGGAATGGAACTTCCTCCCCTAAAATTCTGCGGCAAATATTCATATAAGCCTGTCCCGCTAATGTACTGGTACCAACCAAAGGTTCTCCCTGATTAGTCGAGATAACGATATTCTCATCATCGGGTACGACACCGATTAGGCTGATGGCAAGTATCTCTACAACATCTTCACTGGACATCATATCACCTCTCTTAACCATATCCGGTCTTAAGCGGTTGACAATTAAATGTGTCTGCTTCATTTCATTGGCCTCTAAGAGTCCGATAATACGGTCAGCATCCCTTACAGCTGATACTTCAGGGGTAGTAACCACTAATGCTCTGTCCGCGCCTGCAATTGCGTTCTTAAAGCCCTGTTCAATACCTGCGGGACAGTCCATTATTATGTAATNNATTCATCTCTCAGTTCATCTGCAAGTTTCTTCATCTGTTCCGGAGTAACTGCTGTTTTATCTCTTGTTTGTGCTGAGGGTAACAGATACAGATTAGGATATCTCTTATCTTTTATAAGTGCCTGCTTCACACGGCAATTGCCTTCTATTACATCCACCAGGTTATAAACGATCCGGTTCTCTAAGCCCATAACAACATCCAAATTTCTAAGACCTATATCTGTATCGATCAAGATTACTTTCTTATCAAGCTTTGCAAGGCCTGTTCCTACATTGGCTGTTGTTGTTGTCTTACCTACTCCACCCTTGCCGGATGTTATTACTATTACTTCACCCATTAAATTATCCTCCAAAAACTTATTATAAGTTTATATCATTTATAACCTCTTTACTCAAAGGCTCTATATAGATATTTCCATCTTCCAAAAAAGCAATTTTAGTTTCTTTGGCTGCTGTTTTTTCCGGCTTGTCCGGAGATCTTGCAATGGTATCTGCAATACGTATCTGAACAGGATTCATATCAAGAGCAACTACAAAAGAGTTGTTATTACCCGAGGCACCGGCAAAGACACTTCCCTTTAAGGAACCAAGTACAATGATATTTCCTTTTGATACAATTCTTGCTCCGGGATTAATATCACCAATTACAATTATGCTTGTCTCCGACTCAAGAACCTGTCCGGAACGAAGATTCCCCTTATAGAACTGCCCGCTGGCATTAGATAATTCCAATAGCTTTTCATCCAATGCTTTTTTGAACTTTTCTTCCTGTCCCGGGTCATCTTCAATTACGCAAACTACATGTAGCATAGTCTCTTCTGCGATGATGTTAAGAACATCCCTTTGCTGTTCATTGGTCAGCTTTCTCCCCTCAAAGCTCAGAGCCATCTGAGCTTTATCAAAAAATTTCGCGGATTCCCGAAATTTTTCTGCTATTTTTTCCCTTAAGCTTTCATAGTCCATATCACTGTCTAATACAACAATTATACCATATTTATTGCCTTTTATAATAACTGGGTTGTTCATAAACACCTCCTGATAACTTAACTAATAAAACACACTGATAAACCAAAACCAAAGACACTGCTGTTGCTTTGGTTTAATCAGTAAAGGATGTTGTCTGGGATTCCGGCATAATAGCTTTTCCCTCTGGATCTGTAAAGCCATCTACATTAAAGTAATAGCCGTATAAATTCTTGCTCAGCTCAACAGCGTTGCTGGAGGCATAACCATTTGGTATTACAGCAATCATAGAAATTTCAGGATCTTCATAAGGACCATAAGAAGCAAATAAAGCATGATTTCCTCTTGAACGGCTTTCCTGTGCTGTACCAGTCTTACCTGCAACTTTCACAGGAAAATCCTTAAACAGATAGGACACTGAACTTCTGTTTCCGTTAGCAACCTTATACATACCTTCATGTACAAGATTCCAGTAAGTACTGCTTACAGAGTCAATATGCTCAGTCTTAATATTTTCCTCTTCCTGACCGTCTTTACTTCCCTTATCCTCCTTGTTTTTTTTATCCTTCTCAAGTTCATTTTGATCCAGGACCTTACCATTTTTATCAACTACCTTGCTTAAAAGGGTAAGTTCATAGGAGGTTCCTCCTGTGGCAACAGTGGTTACATATCTGGCCAATTGTACTGGTGTATAATTGTTCGTACCCTGTCCAATGGCAGAACGGACTGCATCCATATCGGAACTCTTTGGTTCAGCTTCTTCAAGCTCAATTCCTGATTTCTTATTTAAGCCCAGTAAGGTAGCATATTTTGATAACTTTTCAAGCCCGATGGCAGTCTTATTGGAATCATTTCCATTTAGACTTAAACGCCATCCCATTTCATAGAAGAAATAGTTACAGGATACTTCCAGAGCCGTGGTGACGTCTACTTTGCCATGACTGGAGGTCGACCAGTCTTTTGGTGGCTGATAGGTTACTTTATTGAAAACAACCTCATCATAGACAGTTTCCGAAGGACCTAATACACCCTCTTCCAACGCTGCAATAGAGGTAACCATCTTAAAGGTAGATCCGGGAGCTGTTTTCTGCTTGGTAGCTCTTGATATGGTAGGCTGTGATAAGTCTGCATTTACCTTGGTATAGTATTGATAATCTATTTTATTTGCAAAATAATTATTATCATAGCTGGGATAAGATACCAATGCTCTTACTTCACCGGTTTTCGTATCCGTTATTACAACTGAGGCACTGCAAGGATCAAGGGCAAGTTGTGCAGGAGTTATTTCAATATTACGTATCTTCTCAGTAATAAAGGAATAAGCTGAAACTGTATTGTTCTCTAATTTGGTGATATCTTCCTTATTGTATTTTAACACACCTTGGTCAAATAATAAAAGACAAATTTCAGTTCCTGATAATTTATAGGAGTATACCAGTTCTTTATAGATCTTCTTCTGGAAAGCCAAATCATCCACCAGCGAACTCATTACATGCTTAACAAGTATTTCATATAGCTCATCGGTGCTGTAATAACTGCTTCCAACCTCCAATTTCTCCAAGTCCACCCAATTCTTTGACAGGGCATACTGAAGAAATTTACGCAAACTGATTTTATCCTCCGTATATTTTATATAGGTGTCATCACTGGTATCAACGGTTGTCAAAAGAGAAGTTCCATCTTTAATATCGCTTTGTTTGGTTATAAGAATTCCTTCACTTTTCAGTTTTGCATAGATATAATCCAGATAATCTGCCATTGCTTCAGATACATTTGAATCCAGTGCATCAGAACTGCTGGAGAGCTTTGATTTCAGTTCCTTTAATACATCATCTCTTTTATCCATGTATTTATTATAGACCTGTTTTTCCAGATTCGTTGCATCATCTGCCTTAAAGCTTGTAACATCTATAACACTGTTGTTAATCAAAGCAAAGTAAACATCGTAGATAGGAATCTTGATATCTTTCGCAGATTCCCCTCTGGTTCCCGCATTTGTACTGTTATTTATCTTAGTGAGCAGAATACCAGCCAGAACTCTCTCTATAATTTTATAATAAGCTTTTTGAAGATCGCTGTCTATGGTCAGATAGACATCCTTGCCGGCAACCGGTTCTGTCCTTTTAATGGTCTCAAGATATTTTCCCGAAGAATTAACCGATATGGTTTCAATACCTTTTGTTCCGGCAAGTTCATCTTCAAAGACCTTTTCCACACCCAGTTTACCAATCATATCAGAAGTGTTATAACCGGAATCTTCTCCCATGCTCTGCATCTCAGCATCATTGACAAGTCCCGTATAACCAATAATATGTGCGTTATAAACACTGTCATTATATACGCGGTAAGACTGCTGCTTAATCTCCACCCCCGGCAATTCGGAGCTGTTTTCATAAATAGCAGCTACTGTTTCATCACTGACTTTAGAAGCTATGATAATCTGATTATATGCCGGCCAGTTACTAAAAATAGCATAACGAAGTGCCATTATCTTCAGTGCTTCTTCCATTGTATAATCATTCGAGATTTTAAACATGGCAACACTTTTATCACCGTTTCTAAGATAGTCGAATACTTCGTCAGGAGTAGCTTTTACCTGTTCTTCGGAAAGTTTATTGATATTTGATTTACCGTATACATTCATCTTAAAACGCTTCTCTGCCGTATCTTTTACGGTAAAGTACAGTTTTCCTTCCTCATTAAGCGCTATTCCAAAATTATTTTCTATGGTATTGCCATACTTCTCTAATATGGTAATTAAATGGAACAGCATTTTATTTAGTTCTTCATTGGAAGCAATCTTCGATATGTTTTCCAGTACAACCGAGTAACTAATTTCATTGTAGGCAAGAAGTTTGCCTTTAACGTCATAAATATTACCCCTGGTGCTCTTTATCTCACGCTCTCGCGTTTCTCTGACTTGGGAGATTTCTTCATATTGATCCCCCTTAATGATCTGAAGGGTATACATTCTGCTGATCAGGACAGCAATAAGTGACAGAAATATTATAGTAACCGGAAACATTCTGGAGGTGAATACCTGTTTTATTTTTTCCCAAATAATATCCAACATTTAAAATACCTCATCTTCCTTTTTCTCTGTCTTAATTCGGATTATGTTCAGCAGCTTATACAAAAAGACAGATACAATCACTGTATAAATCAGCTCCGGCAGACCTTTATGGAAAAAATAAAATCCTATGTTTAATCTGCCTCTCAGTAAGTATTCGAATACATAATAGAAAAAAAAGTAAATCAAATCACTAAGACCAACAAGTATTACAGGTATCGTAAGGTTCTCTTTTACAAATATCTTGTAGCAGAACCCATTCAGATATCCAATTGTCATAAAGATCAGTGCATATAGCCCGACGATACCGCCATAACACAAATCTATAAACAGACCGCAAAGAAATCCAGTGAACAGCCCTTCTATTCTTCCTTTCATTAAACCCGACGAAACTGTAAGTATCAGAAGAAGATTAGGAACCACTCTGGCAAGGGAAAGCCATTGGAATACCGTCGTCTGTAATAAAAAGCATATTAATATTTCAGCCATTACTATTACGAATCGTTTCACTTTAACTCCTATCTATCAATCCTTCAATTCCTCTTTTAATTCGGTTATTATAAGCACCTCATCCAGTCTGCTGAAATCAACTGCCGGAATCAACTTTGCCGTTTTTGTCAGGTTATTGGGTTCTAACTGTATTTCTGTGATATAACCGATTAGTATTCCCTGCAGATATTTCGGGCTGATGGCAGAAGTAACTACTTCATAACCATCATCTACCTTCGCATCTTTTCCAATTAAAGATACATCGATAACACCGTTGCTGTATGCTTCCATTCCTCCGCTTACCATACAGGTATCTGAGGTCTTGATGAACATTCCAGAGACATTACTGGAATCATCAATTATAGAACGAACAATAGAATAATTCTTGTGAGCTTCAACTATGCTACCCACTAATCCATTGCCGGAAATAACATTCATATCAACTGNNTGTACCAGTAATCATTAGGGTCTCTTCCGATAACTCTTGCACCTACCTTAGGATAATCGGCATATTTTTTGTCGAGCTTATATAGATCTCGGTATCTGTCCAGCTCATACTTATCCTGCAGTAATATTTTATTTTCATAAGTAATCTCAGACAACTGCTGTTTCAAATCTTCATTTTCACTCAGCAGGTCGTTCATGCTGACAAATTTATCCCCCTGGTCAGCAATGGCTTTTCCAACGGAATTAATCCCTTTCTGCATGGGCGTCACCACATAACCAATTGCTCCTTTTACAGGTAATAAGATTTCACTGTAGCGGAATGATATAAACATTAGTATTAGACATAATACGACACCTCCGATAAAGAGATGTTTCGGATTAATGGAAAAACCTGTTCTCCTTTTCATATTGAATTGCTCCCTTGCTTACTTTAAAAATACATTACCCTTTTATTGCAGCCTCTTTTAATGGACTTGCCAATTCTTTCAGGTTCGCATCTTCGATTATTTTTCCGAGTCCGTTTACTACAGTGTTCGCAGAATCATTACAGATATTAATCTTAAGTCCGGTTTCCTTTGCCAAAAGGACATCCAAGCCTTTGATTGCAGATGAGCCACCGGTTACATAGATACCGGAGTCAATGATATCAGAAGAGATTTCCGGTGGGGTTCTTTCCAGAATAATACGGATGGCATCTATAATAGAATAGATGTACTCAATGATAGATTCATAAACGAAGGAAGAACTGATATCCACTTCTGTAGGAAGGCCTGTTACCACATTCCTGCCATAGGCTTTTATTGTCTTTTCTTCCATAGGAGAAGCAGTTGCCAATTCCTTTTTGATGGTTTCGGCAGTTTTATCACCAATTACCAGATTGTAGCTCTTCTTGACCGTTGACCGGATAGAGTCGTCCAGCCTGTTTCCTCCAATAGGAATGAGCTTGCTGATAACAATACCGCCTAAAGACATAATGGATACCTCTGTAGTATCTGCCCCGATATCTACCACCATAACACCTTTGGCGTTGTTAACATCAAGACCCATACCTACTGCATCTGCAATAGGCTTTTCCACAATCTTAATCGATTTTGGCTTAACCTGTGAGCTTGCAATCAGATCATAGAAAGCTCTTTTTTCTACTTCTGTTATATCTGTGGGCGTAGCAATTAGTACAGAAGCAGCTCTCATACCGCCTCTTTTGTTAAGCCCTTTGAAGGTATAGTTAATCAGTTCCAGCATATTGTTTATATCTGCTATTACCCCGTATTTTACAGGATAGCTGACATTGATATTAGCCGGTGCCTTTCCATGCATCTCAAAAGCTTCATTTCCTACAGCAATTACCTTTTTTTTACCTTCTACTGCGATGATGTTTTTTTCATCTACCACAACTCCGTCATTTTTACGGTATATTTTAATGGTACTGGTACCAAAGTCTATTCCATATGTTTTTCCTGGCATTTTTGTTATCTCATTGCAATCGTATACTTATTATTCTATTGGGGATTCTGTCTTCTGCAATGTTTTCCTTTCCTAAATATAACCCTGTTCTGCAAGGCTTATATACCTATTATCCCCAATAATTATATGATCCATAAGCCGAATTCCCATTAAATTACCGGCTTCTTTCATTCGATGTGTAGTTTGGATATCTTCCCTGCTGGGGGTTGGGTCCCCACTGGGATGGTTATGAAGAAGTATGATATTAACCGCTTCATATTTAAGTGCATTCAAAAAAATCTCCCGGGGTGACAGCAGGGAACTGCTTACTGTACCGGTTGATACTATCATATCCTTTAGTATTCTGCTCTTGGCATCCATCATGATAAGATAAACGACCTCACGCGCAAGATGCCTCATTTCCTGCATATAGTAACTGGCAACCGCTTCGGGAGTTATCAGTGATAACCTCTTTTCATTGGTTGCCTTAGACATTCTTTTTGTTAATTCTGTCACACACAAAAGCTGTATCGCCTTTACGCGGCCTATCCCTTTAATTGATGTTAAATCTTTCAGACTCATATGGTTTAAGCCTATAAGTCCCGGATAGGCGGCCGAAAAAGAAAGTACTCTGGACGCCACATCCACAACACGCTCTCCTGCTGAACCCGAACGTATAATGACTGCCAGAAGTTCAGCATCCGAAAGTGCCCCCGGACCTGATCTTTCACATTTCTCATAGGGTTGTTCCGACGCGGGCATCTCTTTCAGGGTATAATATTTGCTAGTCATTTATCCTCCTACCTTCTCTCTCCGGGAAAAGCAGGATGCTTAGAACCTTTAAAGCTTACGGTATAATATTATTGCCAGAATTATGCCAATAATACCGCCAATGGTTATTTTAATGGATAAGCCGAAGCTTACGACCAATACACCCAAATTCAACTTTACTACACCATTTTGTCCGGCACTTCCGATGCCGAATTGCTGTCCATAATTAAGCCATGACAGATAGGGGATATCCCTTGAAAGATAGCCTATGAAGCCACCCAGGACCACACCAGCTAACAGTACGATCAATAATACACCTGTATCCTTAGCATTGAATCTGGACATCGGATTTGTACCTCCACTACAAAAATTTCCCCTATATTCTAACATATAATCCTGATTTTGTATACACCAATAGAATAATATAATTTATAAGGTTATAAGACCTTCTTCATACATTTTCTGTACAGACATCAGGATTCCGAACTTGGCATGATACCAGGTCAGTCCTCCCTGAAAGTATACATTATAGGGTGGTTTCACAGGTGCATCTGCACTGAGCTCGATACTTGCTCCTTGAATGAAAGCTCCTGCTGCCATGATTACATCGCAGGTATATCCAGGCATTGCCCAAGGCTCCGGAACCACATAACTGTCAACAGGTGCTGCTGCCTGGATTCCACGGCAGAAAGCAATTACTCCTTCTCTGGTGCCCAGTGTCACTGCCTGAATAATATCATGTCTGGATTCGCTGCCGTTAGGAACAACTGAAAATCCTAATTTCTCATAAATATTTGCCGCAAAGATAGCTCCCTTTAACGCACCGGACACCACCTGAGGTGCCAGGAACAAGCCCTGGAACAACTGGCTGTTAATACCAAGGGTAGCACCTACTTCTTTGCCAAGTCCGGGTGCTGTCAGGCGGAAAGCCGCATTTTCTACATATTCTTCTTTCCCTGCAATGTATCCTCCAATAGGCGCAAGACCGCCTCCCGGATTTTTAATCAATGAGCCAACTACCAGATCAGCGCCTACATCTGTAGGCTCGATTGTTTCTACAAACTCACCATAGCAATTATCCACCATACAGATAACTTCCGGTTTAATAGCTTTTATAAATGCAATCAATTCACCGATACGTTTAACAGATAAGGTAGGTCTGGTTGCGTAACCCTTGGAACGCTGAATGGTAATGAGCTTTGTTCTCTCATTTATGGCATTTTTTATGCCTTCATAATCGTATTCACCATTCTCTAATAAATCTACCTGTGCATAGGTAATTCCGTATTCTCTCAAAGATCCGGTTAACCTTGCTCCTTTTGAGCCATCTGTACTGCTGTCTTCCCCAATTCCGATAACTCCTTCCAGGGTATCATAAGGTTTTCCAACAGGTGATAAAATCTCATCTCCGGGTCTTAAATTTCCTGATAATGCGGTGCTGAGGGCGTGAGTACCGCTGATCAGCTGAGGTCTGACCAGTGCTGATTCTGTATGAAATACAGAGGCATAGACACTTTCTATGGTATCTCTGCCCAGATCGTTATAACCATAACCTGTGGTAGCCGCAAAATGTATATCACTGACACGATTTTCCTGAAAGGCCTTTATTACCTTTAACTGATTATATTCTGCTATAAGATCGATTTCTTCAAATCTTTCTTTAAGTTTCTCTTCTGTTTCTTTTCCAAGTTTTAATATAGACGGATTTATAGAAAACTCCTTATAAATCTTTTCCAGTTCCTGTTTCATGACATATCTGCCCTTTGCCTTTCCTATTTTATAATTCCCTTATCCTTTATTTGTGAAAGCAGGGCTTTTAGGATATCTTCCTCATCCTGGTAATCTTCTTTCTGTACCCAGATTACTTCTTTCTCCCGTTTAAACCAGGTAATCTGCCGTTTGGCAAAGTGCCTCGTTTCCTGTTTGATACTATTGACTGCTTCAATCAAGCTGCAGCTGCCGTTAAGATACCTGATAATTTCTTTATAACCAAGCCCCTGCATAGAAACCATATTACTGGTGCAGCCGTTATCCAGCAGGCTTTTCACCTCATCCACAAGCCCTTCTTCTACCATCAGATCAACTCTTTTATTGATTCTGTCATAAAGGACCTCTCTGTCACGGTTTAATACAAAATAACAGAAGTTATAAGGTGAAGCTTTTTGCTTTTGCTCTTCATTGTGGGCAGAAATTAATTCTCCGGTCTGATTATAATATTCAAGTGCACGGATAACACGTTTCACATTGTTTGGATGAATGGCTTTTGCAGCTTCCGGATCAACTTTCTTAAGTTGATCGTGAAGGTTATCTGCTCCCTTTTCTGCTGCCTGAATAAGAAGACTATCCCTGTAAGCGTTATCCTCTTCTGCCTCTTTAAAATCTATTCCGTTTAATACCGCCTGTATATAGAAACCGGTGCCACCCACAAGGATGGGCAGTTTACCCCTTCTATAGATGTCCTCCATATACTTAAGCGCATACTCCTGAAATCTGACTACATTAAAGTCTTCTTCCGGTTCCAATTCATCAATAAGATAATGGGTAACGCCCTGCATATCTGACGGTTTTATCTTCGCAGTACCTATATCCATATGTTTGTATACCTGCATGGAATCGGCACTGATAATTTCACCCTTTACAGCTTTTGCAAGCTTTATGGAAAGCTCAGTCTTTCCCACTGCCGTTGGTCCTGTCAGGATAATCAAAGGCTTTTTCATAATTTCGCTTTCTCCTGTATTTATTCTCTATACAATCCGCTTGAATTTCCTTTCCACTTCATATTTACTCATGGAGATAATAACCGGTCTTCCATGAGGACAATTATATGGATTCTCAAGGGTCAGAAGTTGTTCAATCAATGCTCTGGCTTCTTCTACGGACAGTTTATGACTTCCCTTAACGGCTGCCTTACAGGACATGGAGGCTATCTTATCCAGAATGATTTCCGGTGTGTTGTTATAGCCTTCTTCGGTAAGTCCATCAATGATTTCAATTAATATATCATAATGTACCAGGTTATATAAATCTCCCGGCACCGCTCGAACTGCATATTCCTTACCGCCAAACTCCTCGAATTCAAAACCGGCTTCTTCAAGGTACTTCATATTGTGAAGCAGTGCATCTCTTTCTCTGATATTGAGTGATAAGATAATCGGTGGCATTAACTGCTGTGAAAAGTGTTCCTTTTCTTTTAGCTTCTTTACAATACGCTCATACAGAACCTTTTCATGGGCTGCATGCTGATCAATCAGGAACATTTTATCTCCGTATTCAATAATCCAATAGGTATTGAATAACTGACCAATTATTTTATGCTCCGTTACCGCCTTTTCCGATAAGAATGCTAACTGTTCGTATGCTCCATGTTCCTCCAATTTCCGGGAATTGCTATCTATGTTAAATTTTTCTGTATTTTCGCTGTCAGGATTTTGAGGTGCAGCTGCTTGTGCAGGCTGGTTGGCAGCTACATTTTCTTCTGTTAAAATATTGCTTAAATCCTTCTTCTCCTTTTGAGGAACAGCAGCTGCTTCTTCCCTATAAACAATGGAGTTTTCTGATATTCCTGCACCGGCTTCCTGAAGTCGTGCTTTATTCTCCAATAAGATGGAAGGTGCTGTATCCACATAGGATTTTAACTGACCGATTTCAGTTGCCTTCACTGCCTCTTTCAGAACTGAATCAATANNCTTTTTCCTCTTTCGTAAGGTGTACTTCTGTAATTAAGTCCCTGCCCTCTAAAGTATTCCTTATGGTGTTATAAATAAACCGGTAAAGTTCCTCACCGTTTTTGAAACGCACCTCTAATTTTGCAGGATGAACATTTACATCAATCAGCTCTGTATCGATGGTCAGCATCAATGCAGTAAAAGGATATCGGTGGAGCATTATGTAGGGCTTAAAGGCTTCCTCTATGGCTTTGTAGATAATAGGATTTTTTACGAATCTGCCATTAATAAAGTAGTTTTCGTAATTTCTGTTACCTCTTGAAATCGCTGGCTTTGCTATATACCCGGTAAGGGTAAGATCACCCTCTTCCCCTTTCACTGAAATCAGATGAGAGGTAATATCCCTGCCAAAGATATGATAAATAACATCCTTTTGATTATTGTTTCCGGAGGTATGGAGTTTAACCTGTCCGTTTACAATGAATTTAAAAGAGATATGAGGATGGGATATGGCAATTCTCTCCATAAAATCCTGAATATACCCAGCCTCTGTTACGGCAGATTTTAAGAACTTCTTTCTGGCCGGTGTATTGAAAAACAGATTCCTGATGATAAAGGTGGTACCTTCCGGACAGCCGATATGTTCCAAGCCTTTTTCGACTCCGCCATCAATGAGATACCTTATGCCGGTAAAACTTTCAGAAGTCTTAGTCACCAGTTCCACCTGTGCTACTGCTGCTATACTGGATAAAGCCTCACCTCGGAAACCAAGGCTTGTTATACGTAAAAGGTCGTCAGCGGTTCTGATCTTGCTGGTGGAATGGCGGAGAAATACATAAGGCATATCTCCTTCTTCTATACCGGAGCCATTATCCGTTATACGCAGGAAACTGATACCACCTTCTTTGATTTCAACGGTTATTACCGTAGAACCTGCATCAATGGAATTCTCCACTAACTCTTTCACTACCGCTGAGGGTCTCTCAA
>DJJW01000076.1 GCA_002434335.1 Lachnoclostridium sp. UBA6558
TTTGAAAACGATATACTAGTACTTCTGTTCCGTCATATGTTTTAAGAAAGTATTGCCATGGACTGTCGGGATCTCTACGTCTGAGAGTAAGCTCGTTCCCATAATATGATTTAGGTGAAGTAGTATCGCTTGCGATAGTAAAAATGTAATAAGTTCCATTATATTCAAGTATAGTTCTAAGGGCCATTTCAGGATTATCACTACCATATCTTGTTATTCTTATTTTATCAGGTATTCCTTTTTCTACACTAGATAAAAACTCATAAAAACGTTCACTGTTGAATGGACAGATAGTTTTCTACTACATCGTTGTTATTTATAGCCATTTGGTAATGCATTTAACTCATTTGAATGTTTTTGATTATAAATATAATAATCCATTTAAAACCTTTTTTTAAATATACGATTTATCTAATTTCATATGCTTATTAAATGTATTATGTAGCACACGAAGTGATAAAGTTTCAATGGCTTTTAGAGGTCATAAATGGTACAATAGCATCTAAAGAAATCAAAGTTTTATGAAAAGTAAGAAAAACTTAATAGATAAAATGTTACCTACCAATTATTTATGTGAAGGAGATAATGCTAATGAAACAATACCATGTTTTTTCTGCTAAAAATTTTGGATATGAAAGTAATTTAGGTGATGGAACTTATGACTATCTTGTGTTTCCAGCATATGAATTCAGTCAAAGCGATGCTATGAATCTATTTGTAGAAGTTACTAAATACACAACTAAGAATAACAACGAATATCCTTATACTGCATATGAATATCAAGGGTCACAATATTGCAGTAACTTATACGGGAAACAATATTATGAGATAATATACAGCGGATTATTTGATGAGGATAATGTTCCATTTATTCCATAATAAATGATTTCGATTTGGCGAGATGATTAATGGTATAAACTAAAAATATGTGTTTTATACGTAAGGAGATTACGGTCGGTTTCGATGCTCTGAACCATTTAGTCAAAAGACTTATGACAATGAGAAGATATGCTCATCAGATGGATCGTGCTGATATAAGGACCATAATTCAGAAAGAGGGATAATATGAGCGGAGTTTCTATTGAAGAACTTCATAATTATCATCAAACAGCTAAAAACTTGACTCCAGCAAAAAGAGTTCAGTTAAAACAACTATTAAATATAACCGAAGATGATGAAAAAAGGTTAGTTGGTTTAGATAACGAAGATGAATTTGTCGTTATGATATATGCACTTGAATGGGTTAAGTCTTTTTCTGGTGTTGATGAAAGCATTTCTCAAATTACAAAAACAAAGACCACGGATTTGTTTGTTGAGACAATATATGGTAAGAAAATGTCTATTGAAGTGAAATCATCTAAAGAAAACGAAATCAAATTTACAAAAAAGTTGGTCGAAGATAAGATTTCTTACTCTAAAGAACACGCACATGAATGTTACTTTGCAATTAAATTATCTGGTCACTGGATGCTTTTTAGTGGAGATTATATTTTGAAAAATAATTGCAAAATATCATTAGAAAAGGATTATTTCAAATCGGAAATGAATAAAATTTTCGGAGAAAGGTTGTTCTGGCTTGGTAAAGGGCTTGAGATAATAACAAATTATTCAAAGAGTAAAGATAGTATTTGTGGAATAACTAATGAGTACGGAAATGCAGTACGTATTGCGATAAAGGTGAATGGAGAGAGGAAATTTCTTATTACCACAAGTAATAATCAATATGTATTTTTAAGTATAGTGCTTGAAAGTATAGAAAATATAATGTCTAATCAAAAACAGATAGTAAAGTACGTTGATAGCGATAAAACTATTGTGATTGAACATTTAACGCAAGACTTATTCGTTCCATTTTCTAATATATTGTTAGCTCCAGTTTTACATACTATAAATAATCGTCTTGGTGAAAATTATACATTTCAAACTTATATTGAAGAACTTAAAGAAAAGAAACATAAAAGTCTATTAGATCGTAAACTTGTTTTAGGAGCATTAAGCTTATTTGAGGATGAATATAAGATAGCAATGTCACTAAATAACAGAGAATTCTATTGGCTCAAAGATTTGTGGGATAATGAGGAATAGTAGTTCTTATAAATTAGATTACATTGCTGTTATGTAAATTGATAGGCTTAAAAAAGTAATCATTACATGTGACAAAGAAAATATTGCATTTGCAAAGGTTATAATTAATTGTGGTGGAATATTGGATAAGGAGTTTTATAGAAATGCCTTTTAAGAGGAGATTTAGAGATATGTAGTACAATAAAACAAACGATTTGTAGTTATGCTGTTTAAAGAGAAAATTTAAATTTAACTTTCAATGAAGAGAATGACAAAAGGAGAATGACATGGGATTACAAGCAACAAATGCGGGAATCGATTTTCAGCAGAGAGTATCTGCTTTTATGATGATATTAATGGAATTTGAAATTGATGTTTCAAAGGTATTGGGGATTAGTAACGCAGATGAAAAAATTGTAAAAATCAATTTTGAAGCTTGTGAAAGCATAGATGATTTGGTTCTGACTTTGGAATCGGGCAAAAAGATTTATTTCCAAATGAAGAGAACAATTTCATTAAGTGATGATACTAGTTCTGAGTTCTATAAGGTATGTAAACAATTTGTTTCTCAATATGAAAAAAATAGAACATTTGATTTGGCATATATATTAATGACTCGATCAGAAGCCTCTGGAGCGATTGTTCAAAAACTACGCAGAGTTTTAGATGGCATTCGTTTGAGCAGAAGTTTTGAGTTTATAAGGACATTGAATAAAGAAGAAAAAGACGCTTTTGATAAGTTTTGTTCCAACATAAAAAATATCTATAAGAAGGATTATGAGGAAGAAGTAACAGAAGACAAATTGCTGATGCTTTGTATGAAGACGTATGTGGAAACACTTGATATTGAAGGGGGAGAAGCTTACGAGAAAACTATTTTTTTGATGCTATATGGTAAATTGCAAATAGAACCTATTTTATTTTGGGATGGATTGATCGCTCGTGCTGTAGAATATGGAGCTAATAGGCGATGCGTATCAGTTGAAAGCTTAAATCAATTTTTTGATAAGTACAAATCAAAGCCTTCTGACAAGATAAAATTAAGCGTCACAGATGTTATAGAAGAATGGAAAAGAAATCTTCAGGAGGAGGATATTCGATTTGATTATGTAGTATGTAAGCCAACTGAGAAAACTCAAAAGGATTTTGAGATGTCCTCAAATACTATTCTTATAATTGAGATGTATCGCTTCTTAGAGAGTGAGAGAAAAGAAGGTCGCAGATATGTTAGTCCGGACATGCTTTATCTAAAGAACGGGATGAAATTAGTAGTGTTATTTAGAAGTTCCACACAAAGTAGATGTAAAAAATTCTTAGAATCCTTAAATGGTGAAGAGAATTCTGAAATTATTGTAATGCCTGCTAATAAAGGGGAAACAAAATGTACTGCAGCTGAGACTATGCATAAGTCTTTAATTGTTAGAAGTTTTGATGATAACAAAGGCTGTAACTGTATTAATTGTGGAAAATTTATAACTGACAAAACGTCATATTTGATAGAAATTGATAATGATGAAGTATCAAATGTGGCTGGACTTGTACACAAAGAGTGTGCAAGACCAATTGATAGAATTATTGGTGAATGCCTTTTGCAGATAAAAGATGATTTGGTTAGCTTGCATAGGTTTGATGTAAATAGATGGATTGAGTTGTGTAAACATGGAAAAACTGCGTGGGAATCGATTTCTTTAATGAGTATTGATAAGAGAGTGATGGTGGCTAATAATTTTGATGTTTTTGAAGACGGAAATTATTGTGTATGTAGCATACTAGAAAATGGGAATAAGCATTATATTAGTAAAAGAGGAAAGATAGAAAGATTCGGGAAAACTGAAGCTGTTCGCTTGATGGATACTTATAGGGAGAGTATCAAGAAAGCTAAGGAAGCTAATGATCCATTGGGGTATACGGCAGAAACAATATCGTTTGGCTCTTATCAACAATGCTTGACTAATTTCTCTAATGAAAAATTTATCGAATGCATAGATGCGAAAATTGAACCGTATAATCAAGTTATTGCGTCTATATACAATGATTGTAATACCTATTATACTCCATTGATTTATTTTTCTGTTGACGGAAAACCATTAATTCTAAACAATGGAGTATTTCCATTGATATCAGATCCGTTCAAAGTAGCTAATTGCTTGGATAATTGGACAAGAATAGGAAATGAAATAGGTATATATGAATTATGTATAATAGAAAATGATAACGATTTTATTTTGAAAATAAGTAGTTTAATTTCTATGAGGATTCGTCCAATAGTTGATTGCTTTTTTTTGCCTTCTCAAGAGTTAGCTTCAGGAATTCCTATATTTCTAGAATGGGAAATGGAAGCGGCTGCAAAAGGTATGAAAGTTACGGATATATAGCTCTAGTATACTGTTATCAAATGTGTTTGCTATTTTAGCATTTTTTTGGGGGGAATGGGCTATATATTTACGAAGGTGGAAAGCAAATATAGGTTATGTTTGTGTTCCTACGATTATAGAATTAAATTCTGCTGGATGCTATAAAAGAACTAAAAACTATTGATTAACAAAATTGATATTTTATCTATGAATAGATTTCGCTAACTCCCGATTTGTAGAGATGTGGTTAGCTGTTACAAATTAATATTTATTACAGAATAATTTTTGAAAACGAAAATTATTGAAGATGTAGGTATGTATATTTATGAGTTAAATATATATACCTATTTTATGAAACGACTTTGTCTACAGTCTGAAATATAAGGGGCTGTTTCAAAACTAATTAGCGGAAAAACAGCTCCCTTTTTGTATACTAAAATCAAAAATGCGGATTCCGAAGAATCCGCAAAAATGGTATAATTAGGTCATGCAAATAACACAAGTATACAAAAAGAATTATACCGAATTTAATGATGGTTATCAACTGGTTTTACCATTAAATTTGGAAGGTCTGATACCTGAAGATGATTCTGTCCGACTACTGAGCAACATATTGGAGGAAAGGGATTACACAAAGTTGTACAAGGCTTACTCTTCTACAGGAAGAAATCCAGCAGTGGAACCAAAGACCATGTTCAAAATCATGACCTATGCTTATTCACAGAACATTTATTCAACAAGAAAAATTGAAACAGCATGCCGCAGGGATATCAATTTCCGATGGCTTCTGGCAGGGCAGCCCGCCCCGGATCATGTGACTATCAGTCGGTTCCGCAATCATTATTTATCAGATGACGTCGTGGACGATCTGTTTTATCAGCAGGTGAGGTATCTCTATATTTCCGGAGAAATCCGGTTTGAGAATGCATTTATTGATGGGACAAAAATCGAAGCAAGTGCCAACAAGTATACCTTTGTCTGGAAAAAAGTCGTGTTAAAAAACGAGTCAAAGATGCTGGAAAAGGCTGAAAAACTTATCAAGGAGATAAACCTAACTGAGATTAAGGATTTTCATTTTGACAGAGAAACTGCATTGAAAGACATTGGAGCTGTTCTCTCGTGGCTGATCTCAGAAAAGGAAGCAAGGTGCATAGAGTTCGTACATGGTATCGGAAAGAGAAAAACCGACATCCAGAAATGGGTGGAACAGTTAGAGGAATTCATAGAACGTAAAAAAGCCTACGATATCAGCAAGGAACGGATGAAGAACCGCAACAGTATTCAAAGACGGATACAGATGCGACATTAATGCACATGAAGGAAGACCACATGCGGAATTTTTAGATAAAACCAGGCAATAACGTTCAGATAGCCGTGGAAAGTATGTAACAGGTGTCGACATCTTTCAGGACAGGACCGATATCGGTACACTGATACCTATACTTAGCAGGATGTTGGAAAAACTGGGACAGAAATACACAAATGTAATTGCAGACTCGGGATATGAAAGTGAAGAAAACTACCTGTACCTTGAAAGAGAAGGGATAAATTCCTATATCAAGCCACAGAGCTATGAGATATGGAAGAAAAAGAACTTTAAGGATAATATAAGCCGTCATGAAAATATGACATACATAGAGGAAGCAGATGCGTATGTCTGTACAAATGGGCGTATTCTTTGGCCGGTCGGAATACATCACAAGAAATCAGCTTCGGGTTATCGTTCAGAGCTTACGGTATATGAATGCGAGGACTGCAACGGATGCCCACATAAGACTAAATGTACAAAGGCGCAGGGAAACAGACGGATGAAGCTTTCAAAGACATTTATAGAAAAACGAGGAAAGTCCTATAAGAACATAACAACCGAAAAAGGGACCCAATTGAGGGTCAACCGGTCGATACAGGTAGACGGAGCCTTTGGAGTCTTGAAAAACGACTATGAATTCAATCGGTTTTTAACACGTGGAAAAACAAAGTAAAAACTGAATTTATTCTGCTTTGTCTGGGATATAACATTAATAAGCTCCACTCGAAAATCCAAAAAGAACGGCTTGGACATCACTTACATCAGCTAAAAAAAATAGTATAAAAATAAGAAATATCCGAAGGCTTATTCAAGTAAGCTCAAAATCCATGGAAATAGAGCTATCTAGAGGGACACATCACAGAGTGTCCTATTTTTGTGTCAAAAATGAAAGGACGTATTTCATCCTAACTATAGTTGTTAGTTTTGAAACACGCCCTTATATTTATTTAATACTTTTTAAACGTTTGTATCTAGTAAAGCTGTGTATATTTGTCCCTTTTTTTCAGCTTTCAACTCTTTTTGATATGAAAGTAATTTTTTTTCTATATTATCCTCCATATCTATTTCAATGAAATTTAATAAATTTTGCATTAGGTGATTAAGTAAATTATCATCAATGCTGGTAATAATAGCAATGGCACTTTTTTTTATCTGGGATAAAAAATCATTTGATCCAGGGCCTTCACCATATAGCAACCACAACTTATCAACATAAAATAATGAACATATCTTATCAATAACACTATCAGGAATGGATATTATGTCATTCTCGTACTGTGATAATAAAGATGAGGTTATGCCAAGGTATTTAGCAAATTGCTTTTGAGTCATATTCATATTTTGTCTCAATGCGTTTAATCTTTTGTTCATATTAATCTCCATTCCG
>DJJW01000054.1 GCA_002434335.1 Lachnoclostridium sp. UBA6558
TTAGTATCTTTTTAGGGGTTTTTAAATAAAATATAAACTTTCTATAAAAACTTGATTTACTGAAACAATAATTCTTTTATTATAGTAAAACCCCTCTCGATATTTGCACTCCTTTCCTTTCAGTAATCATAAGTATGATTGTGATACATTCTGCCCGACAGTGCCTTTTATATAAAAATACACAATTTATTACATAAAAAAACCGACCTCCCAATCGTTAGATTTTGGCCTAACTTTTGGGGGTCAGTTCACAGTTCTTACATTCTATATACTAGATCTATAACATCTTACCATTCTTCTTCTTTTGTTACCACTACTTTAATTGTAGCTGACTGGTTTCCGCACTTTATGGTAATGTTTGCTTTTCCGGCTTTCAGTGGTGTATATACCCATCTTTCCTCTTCTTCATTATATACAACCTTTAAAATCTCCGGTTTATCAGACTCAATGGTAACCTTATCGGTTGTATCCCAAGGATCCAGTTCATAATTAATTTCAAAATATTCATCACCAATATAGGTAGATAATTCTTCTTCCGATTCAACAGTTATTGCCTGGCAGGGAGCTTCTGCTACAACAATAGCAACTGTTCCAATTACGGTTCCCTGTTCTGAGCCTTCTTTTACAGTAACTTCTGCGGTTCCGGCTTTGTTTCCATAGATATATAAACTGCTGTCGTTTTGTTTTAATAATAATACATTATTATCCTGATTTGCTTCATCATAACCCTTTATCTCAAAATAATAACTTGTATTCTCTTTCCCATAATTAACCAATGATAACGCATTGATGGAATCACCTAATAACATTTCCTGCTTGCCTTCTGTAACACTGGTCTCTTTTATAGCTACTTTGAAGCTTCCAAGAGTTCTGGACTTTTTGTTGTAGGTTTCTTTCACTGTTATGGTATAAGTACCGGCTTTTTTTGCATCGAACTGATATCCGTAAATATAACGATCAGCTATAAAGCTTTTCAGAACATCCTGATATTCCTGATTATCTGTAACATCTTTTACATTGGAAGAGCTATATTTTACTTCTTTTATTGTGAAATCTTTACTGCTGGAGGTCAGTGTATATACAGCATTGGGATTACGATATTCAATACTGTACAAACTGCTGGAGGAACTATAATATCCTGCAAGATCAAAACCACCTTTTCCTACGGCAAATTCACTATCGGAATCACTTACCAGGGTTGCATTTTTAACTGTGACTTTACATTTTCCAATTGTTGTTTTTTTGCTTTTGTAAGTCTGTACACAGGTTATTGTTGCACTTCCTGCTTTCACANNTCCACCAGTTTTACCTATTTTAACAACTTTGGTATTGCTGGAAGTAAACTGATAGGTTGCACCCTTCACTGCGTTTTTAACTGTAAGTTTTTGCGGGCTTTCTATTTCCCAGTAATTCTTAATATAGTATACTTTGTTTGTCATTTTGCCAACCGGTATTGTTAAACTGGTTGTGCTTATTGCTGTTTTTTTCGTGGCTGCCTCTGCTACAGCTCCAGGCATGGCAAGATTCCCGATAACCAGTGCACAGCAAAATACCATTAATACTAAAAGTTGCGTGATTTTCATCTTCTGCATTTTCATAAATCTTCTCCTTCGTTGTTAATAATTATCATATTATGTAAATAAAACCAATACGACCAGTTCAGTTTATCAAATTTCTGACAAATGTCAAGAATATTATACTATTTATTTCATTTTTTTACAGTCAATTATAGCCATAACACTTTCTTATTTAATACATCTAATTTATTGCTCGCCTCCGTCAACACCTTTTTATAATCCGTGATAACTCTGTCGACTTTATCAAAAATCTGAATCATTTGTTTGTGGCTTGTCCCATTAATATCTATGACTTTTTCATAATAACGGTCTATATCATTTTTATAATCCTCAATATCCAATAAACTGAACCAATCCTCAAAACGATACCATATGTCCCATTTTCTCACATCATAAGCTTTTTCATTAGCAACAGAATCTGTCAGTTTAAGCAATAGATCCCTTTTGTTTTGTGAGTAATCCCGTACATTGGCATTTGCATAAAGATCGTAGTCTGCTATACTCTCACTGGTTACATTTTTTACATCGCCTTTTCTTCGTTCGTAACCTTCTGCCATATTTTTAATGATATTTCTTATATCCTCAGGTACCTTTAATTTATTCAGGAGCCAGTCAATCTGTTTACTATATTTCAAAACATTTTTTAAAAGCTTTTCTGCTCCTATCTTATCTTCCAGCTTACGAAGCCAATCAGCTAATGTTTCTAATCCGGATTGTTCCATTATATCAAAAACTGCGTCGGTTATCCCTTCATTGTATTCTTCGTATTCAAGGATATATGCCACAAGTAACCCCAACTCATCCGAGTTCTCTTTATTACTCAAATACTTTAAAATATCTTCCGTTGTATATTTGTCTATATACTCCGAAGGTTTTTTGCCTAAAGCCTTGTCGGCTGTTTGGCCTAAAAAAGAAAAAAAAGATTCTCTGTCTTTATCCGGTATTGATGACGCTATGTAGTTAACAAAAGAATGCAGATCTTTCATGGTAGCTGATTGTCTTGTTACATTTAATTCATAACCAACGACTTTGCCTTTTTTATAAATAAAATCAAAAAAAGAATTCGGACTATGATTTTCAGCGAAAGAATCTACACCATTTCCTTTGATATAATATTTTTTGTTATAAACATCATTCAGCAGTATATTAACAAAATCGTTCTCCAGCGCATAACAGGTAATTTTATATTTGTTTGCTATAATCAGACCTTTATTGTTTTCCATAAATGCTTCCGAAAACCCTTGACCATCAAAGGATACACATCTGTCTACTTTATCCGATAATAAAGCTACATACTTCGCTTTATTACCGCCTTTTGAATGACCGACAACTGTAATATGTTCTGCATCAATACTGTTGATATACTCGAGAGCTCTTTTTTGCTGTTGTGTGTCAGAGGTACTTCCTCCAAGAAAATTATCCTCCCATTCACCGCCACCGGTACCACGAAATACCACATATGCATTTCCCTGCTTATCGGTAAAATAAGTACTTAGTGCATTTTTATCATCTCTTTTAACATCCTTTAATTTAAGCTCACATATATCGGACTTCTTCATTGCATCAATCATATCCGCCCATTCATAACCGGATATTTCACCATCAAACTTAAAATCCTTCAATGGTTCCTTGCGTAGATCTGATGTATTTATTTTGCTGATGATAGCACCAACTGTAACACCTTTTTTGGTATTTTCCTCAATCCAGACATTTTCGAAAGGGCTCTTAATTAATTTTGTTTCCTGCTTCATATGCATGAGATTGCTTAAAAATAATAATTCCTCATCTGAATACACTGCCATATAATTACCTCCAACTAACGTGATGAAATATAATAACTCCATTTAAGCGCATCATCGCTGTCTAAGCGTTTATTCAACTCGTCTCTTGACATATCCTGTTCAACAGGCTCATGAAAGTAAAGTGCTGATCCGCTGGTAAATACATCATTATCATTTAAAAATTCCTCTATACTCTTAGCTGAATTAATAAACTCTTCTTCTGAGATTTCCGGTTTACTTATAACAAAATCGCAATAATAGCTCACGATTTTTAACATCTCATCTCCTGTGTTGTCGAGTGTCAATTCACTGCCATACTCACCTGTAAGAGAGGGGAAAACCAAAACATTATCAAATTCACTCGTAATGAGTTTATTCAAGGCCGTACGGGCTTCTTCCTGTTTTATAATTGTAATGTATCCATCCTTAAATCCGTCCTCACCCAGATAATAGACATCGAATTTTTTTCCTGCGTATTCACCTTCACTTGCTTCTGCGGTAATCCAGTATTCATCTGATAAAACTCCTGGAATATCGCCTCCAACCGCTTTAAATTGCAAAGCATATTTCTCTCCCAGATAATCTAACATCATAATTGCAGTATCAACAAAGCTCTGTTCTTTATAGCTTAGGCCATCTGCTTTCATTTTTTCTATCTTCTCTTCCGACAATCCATAATTTCGAAATACTTCTTCCTGTCGTTCAGTCATATCTGCTTTCTCCTCATCTGATTGATTTTCTATTTCATCGTTACCAGGTTTTTGCTCGTTGGTTTTCTGCGATTTATCACCGCATCCAACACATAAGACTATCAATAACATTAGTAATACTCCAATTAACCATCTTTTCATGAAACTAAAACTCCTTTCCTTATGTAATCAGATGTGAAGTCATCTTTTTTGAAATTGCCTCGTCTTCCTGTTTCATCTTTGTTTTTGCATCATTTAAATCATCGATAATATCCTTTAGCATAATCGCAACGGTTCCGGCAAAGGCCCCCATGGACTCATGGGCTGTCAGCAATGCATCTGCCGCATCTCCTCTACTAATCCGCAGGTCGAGTTTCATATTACTGCAATTATATGCTCTTTTCTGCAATGCTTTCAGTGCTGAAATTTGCTCGTCTATTTTATCAAAATTAAATTTTATCTCACCAATGTTCCCCATCACGCCCTCCTATTCCATTCATTATTAATCATATAAATAAGCATCTGCTTCATCGAGATCTGTCAGAAATGTTTTTGTCTTATTTACCAGAAGATCAGAAATCTCACGAAACTCCTTTGCATAGGTATTTAATGTATTGACCTTTGTAGATAACACATTGTTAATTTCAGTATCACATATCCCTTCCTGCTGCAGTTTTTGAATTACCACCGAATAGGATCGGAATATTTCATTTAGTTCTGCCGCCATATCATTAATACACTTGCCACCTTGTTCAAATTCCTGATCCACTACAATCAAACTCATGGCTTCCTCCTTTACTACTTTTGTAATATCTAATAACACCTTTACCGTTTAACTGTTGTTCTGAACTAAACTTTGCATTTTGCGTCTTCTGCCGCTCTTCTTTCCGCTTCTCTTCTCTCGGCTTCTCTTCTTTCTGCTTCTCTGATTTCTGCTATTCTGGTTCTGTAGGAAGAAATATTTTTCTCATCTTCTTTGATACGGTCCAGCAACTGATTGATAACTCTGTTTATTTCACTGCTAACTCCGCTAAATCTCTCCATTACTCCATTCTCATACTCTTTATCAATTGCATTATGTATTTTTCGATGCAGTTTGTTAACCATTGGATGCTGTAAGGCATCTGATAAAGCGGTATCAATATGATTTCGCCTTTTTGCAGTTACCGCAGTAAAGATTCCCTTTCCATTTGAATTTTCTTTTTCAAATGTTTCCAACCCTTCAATCTGCTCTCTGTATTTTCGAATCCGTTCATTACATTCTACTATTAAGTTCTCATAATAATAAATACTGCTGCTCATCTTTCCCTCCCCCTTTGGTCTTTGAATTTTACTTGTTTGTTTCTTTCTTTTATATCCGTCAAACGTGCGCTGATTATTACTGTTACAAAAATTATATCAAAATCAAATCGACAAGTAAATGATATTATAGTCAATATATTCCATTTCTTGTCGATGTAATTTTTGTTTGTTTTTTATAAATGGTTTTCATATATAATATGATTAAATTTTTATTTTTTTAGGGATTTATTTTATTACGGAACGGAATAATTTAACAAAACACAAAAAGACCACTTACTCAAAAGTATAATTTAGAGTTCCTAAAAATCATTTGTATTTCTCTATAATCTTTAGGATATCTTCTCCATACTTATTTACCTTTGTTTCACCAAATCCAGATACCTTCATTAACTCTTCTTTACTCTTTGGCATTTTTAAAATCAAATTCTTAAGTTGATTATCATTATAAATAAAATAAGGTTTGATTTTCTCTTCACGGCTTTTATTTAGACGATAAGCCTTTAATTCTTGAAAAACATTTGTTTCTTCTATTATTACTTCACCTTCACTTAATGCGTCTTCGCTTATAGATATAACATCAGAATTATTTTCTTTTGGTGTTACAAGAGCTTGTACCGTGATATCTTCTGTCTTAGCTATGATTCTATACTTATCATATTTTGTAGTATAATCTTTATCGACATCTTTATGAAGATCTAAATAAGATTGAGCCCATAACAGCATTTTCTCATCTGACACAGCTAGTTCTTTTGAGTTTTCATACATTTGCTTAATATATTTAACTAATTGATCAGCTCGTATTACTTTTTCTTTTACTTCCTTTTGTGCATATTTTGCATTAAGTACAGTTTTAGGATTAGCCAAAACTACAACTGATTTATTAATATCTTCAAAATATCTTTCAGCCATTATTTTTGTTAATATGTTATTTTTACTATTAACCCTAATCTTTTTCATCAACTCCAGATGCCGTTGATTTTGTGTAATTGGAGAATAAATACCTTCTTTCTTCCTTTTTGCTCCAAACTCTGTGGTACGTATAAAATCTCCAACATTATTAATTTCAATATTTCCATAAAGATTTTTACATTCCAATACAAAACATAATTTTCTAGTAAAAACAAGATAATCAATTTGTGCACTTAAATCACCTATTTCCAGGTAGACATCGTGTAAAATGTACATTGGCATATGACAATTTTTTAGCTCAAATGCTATATTTGCTTCACCTGCAATTCCGTATTCAAGACTCTTTATATCTTGTTTCAGTAATAACTGCCCTTCTTCGTTTAATTCAGATTCTAAGCTTCTTAGTTTTTCCAGCTGTGAATCTATATTACTGTTTTCCTTTAGAAAAACCGGTTCTTACAAATTATTAAATATTCCCATAGTATCCCCCTGTCATATAATAAATTTAATTCGGCTTTTAGCGATAATCTTACCCTGGGTTACGCATTGTTTTGCAAACTATCGTGATTAACTCAGCCTCCATATCTAATATGATTAAAAATTATTTTTGGGAGTCTATTTTTTGAAGTTTCAGAAGTTTTTTTGAATTTAACAGAATCTAAAAAAAACACATCAAGAGCTTATTTTATTGTTCTTGATGTTTCAGACTGCTGGCAAATTCATTTTTGATTTTTAGATTATACATAAACAGAATATTTATACAGACTAAAGGCACGGGGATTCCGTCCCTTTAGTAAAGCTATGCGATTAAATTGGTATTTGATTAATCAGTTATTTTCCAAATAAATTATTTCTTTTCCTCTTTCTTTAGCATAATCTATCTCTTTTTTTACACTTTCACCGATATACCCATCAACATTTACAACAAAAATTGAATCTGACAAATCGATTTTTATTCTATGCAATTCACCTAATAAATCTTTTTCATATTCTGTCAAATCTCTATCCATAATATGAGGTATAATTCCTATTACCACATATTCATTTTCTAATTCCAGCCTTTCGGACATTTCTTGTATTTTATTCCAAAATCTTACCGAGCCACATAATGTGACAACTTTTCTCTTCACCATTATTCCCCCTAATTAAAATAAATCAACAAATTCTGAAAAGAATACCATAAGTAAGGATAAAAATCTAGTATTGATTATTGATGCACATATATTTAAATGCTTCTTTAGCAATTGGTTTTGTCTACAGTCTGAAACATCAAGAACTAATTTATTGCTCTTAATGTTTTTTTCTGTTTACTGTCGCCCCACAATAATTGCAGTCTCGAAAAACTGAGGCAGATGAAAATTCGGCCTTTCACTTACAATCGGTGCATAACTTGCATAATGCTCCAGACTTTTACTCTCGCAGATTTTATAAAAATTACAGGTAAAACTATCTCCTGTTTTTAATGGTTCTATACTAAAAATATTACAAATCATTTCCATAGGTACTTTCAGCAGCACAGACCAGGAATCAGCTTTACGGGTAGCTTTACAGCTTCCTCTCCAGGGAACGGTTTCAAAGACACTCTTTCTGTCCCCCACTACTCCAATATCATTCAGCATCGCTCCATTGGAATTCATCTCAAAGTTCATATAGTAAGGATTTTCACGCTTTGGAGTAAAGTTAAAAAAAGCTTCCAATGCGCTGTCTCGGTATACCGGGTCATTGTCTTTTGTATAGGTTGTGAGAGGATTCGTTTCCATTGCCGTCATAACAACCGCCAAACCAAAATTACGAAGCAGCCCCATCCTCCCAAAGGCTTTGGGTTGGTATCCTTCCACCCAATTATAATGATTAATTTGAAAAAGTTCACAATGTTCCAGCTCTTCAATGGAATTTATCAAATGAACATGATATGCCACTAATATTCCTCCCACCTCTATCTATCTAACTACTTTATTCCTGCTGATACCCTATTGGATTATTTTTCTGCCATCTCCAGGCATCTTCACACATGTCCTTTAAACTCTTTTCGGCTGTCCAGTACAGTTCCTCTTTTGCAAGTGTAGCATCTGCATAACAGGTTGCGATATCTCCAGGCCTTCTTTCCTTAAGAACATAGGGTATCTCTTTGTTACAAACTTCGCTGAAGGCACGAAGCATTTCCAGTACACTATATCCTCTTCCAGTACCAAGGTTATAGGCTCGTATGCCTGGCTGCTCCGCCAGCTTCTCCACGGCTTTTACATGCCCCCGTGCCAAATCTACAACATGAATATAATCTCGCACGCCGCTGCCATCCGGTGTAGGATAATCAGTTCCAAATACTCCTACTGCTTCCAACTTTCCGGCAGCAGTTTGAGTTATATAAGGTACCAGATTATTAGGAATTCCTTTGGGATCTTCACCGATCAAACCACTTAGATGTGCTCCGATGGGATTAAAATATCTGAGAAGTATTATATTCCAACCGGAATCTGATACGTAGAGATCACGGAATATATCCTCTAACATCAGCTTGGTCCTGCCATAAGGATTGGTCACTGACAACGGAAAATCCTCCTTAATTGGAACTGTCTTCGGGTTTCCATAAACTGTTGCCGAGGAGCTAAAGACAATATTCTTAACATTATAGCTTCTCATTACCTCTAACAGCACCAATGTACCGGTAATGTTATTCTGATAATATTCCAAAGGTTTATATACAGATTCTCCAACGGCCTTAAGCCCTGCAAAATGAATTACCGTTTCAATCTTTTCCTGTTCAAATACCTCCTTTAGTTTATCCCTGTCGGTCAGATCAACAAGATAGAATTTCAACTTTTTTCCGGTAATTGTTTCTACCCTTCGAAGTGCTTCTTCACTGGAGTTGCACAGATTATCCACAATTACTATATCATAACCTGAATCCAACAGTTCAACGCAGGTATGACTCCCAATATACCCGGCTCCGCCGGTTACCAATATCGACATCGTTTCTGCTTCCCTTCTGCTTCTCATCTACATTCATTCTTTCGTGCTATTTCATATATACATCATAACACATATAATCATATTATTCACGGCATTCTATTCATAATGCCTTTATTTATAGCTTTACAATTTTAAGTGCATAACACTTGCAGCATCAAACCCACAATACTCCACACACTCTGCAAAACTATATTTCCGTTTCATACTTCTGTCCTCCGCTCCTTTGGGGTTGCTGCATCATTAGCAATGTTAATGAATTCATTTTGTATCGGCCCTTTCCATGGTATCAAAGGTTCCATAAAGCTGCAATCCATTCGCTGATGTTTTTAGCAGTCAATTTGTGTGCTATTTAAGAAGTGAAGGCCTATGATTATTCATTTCAAAGTATTTATTTTAGTGTATAGCTTGTAAGCATGCCGGAGCCTGGAAGTCTGCTGACTGTGCTCCAATTGCTGTCTACATCCTTAAAGCCGATACGAAAAGTACTTGTCAGGTTGCCGATAGCCGACCTTGCAATCCTAACTTCATAAACAGAGGCATTNNTAGAAGCCCCCAGATTGTTCCAGCTCCATACACTGTTATTGTCGGGATGGCTATATAAATTTCCTAGTTCAATCAAATAATCACTGCCGGAATCAGCCCAGGTTCCATCTATATAACCGGTAGCGGATTTGTTATCGCTATTTAAGTAGATTTGACCATTTGGCCCCAAGTTGCTTCCCTGTATACAGATATAAATATAATTTGAATCATTGGTTACCTTAAGGCTGGTTGCACTTTGTCCCCCAGCGGTTACTGCAGCAATGATATGACTCCAGTCTGAGGAATTCCCATCTATTGTTATTGTACCCGGTACTGCGGTTGGGGTTACAGTTGGGGTCGTGGTTGGTGCTGTGGTCGGTGTCACTGTAGGTGTGGTGGTGGGTGTTGCTGCGCCGCCTACGGTAAAGGCTCCCAAATCCAACCATCCGTCTGCCTTCTGCCCTTCATTAGCAAAGCCAAGTTTATTACCATTAACAAGTGGATTTACGACTTTAATACACATACTGTAAGACCCTGCTGCCAGGAAAGGGCTTGTTATGGTGTACTCAAGAGTTTTTATGGAACCGCCGGCCGGTATGGTATTTAAATCCCAGGTCGTAGTCCAGCTCTTTACCAGCGCACCTTTCTGCTTAACTCCAATCTGGACCGGCCACATAGTATGATCATAGTAGAAAGGAGCAATTCCGATATTTGTTATATCAATCCCTAAATAAAGAGGGGCAGAGGTTGATAAATTGTCATAATACGCTGTTTTTATTCGAAAATCATAGCCTAATTGCTTAGCGGCTGTTTTGGCATTTGTTAAGGTATTTCCGGTATAATACTTCATCTGATCGCACATCAGCCAGGTGGGATGGGCTTCGCTCAGGCAGGCAGCCCAACTTTGATTTGTGGAACCCTGCCAGGTTGTTCCGGAAAAGATGGTATTTTGATCCGGTGGATATATTTCACCGCCGATGGTGTTAGTCTTCCATTTATTCTGCTGATTCAGGTCAATCAACTTCTGTCCATAGCTCCAGCTCTGACCTCCCTTAGACGCTGATAAGGTTGCATATCCAAAGGAATCATCATGGTATCCAATGTTCGCACTGGCATTTGGTACGCCGGACTTCGGTTCTCTGACGCAAAGCTGCGTTTTATTGAAATACGAATCGAAAGCTGTCAGAACCTCCGTGTACACTGTATTTGATATATTCCAGTTTGCTTTGCCATCAGAGGTATCCTCATCATATGGCCAGTTATGCCACTCCCCCCAGAACCCCAAAAGCCCCAAAGTAATATATCCGATGCGTGGGTCTCCATCATATTTCATTCCAAAGGCCTTGATAAAATTCTGCATGGAGGTACGAAAGGTTTTATTTTCATAATCAGGACTATAACCTGCACCGCCTAAATCCGTTGGTTCATTATAATAGCGCATGGTGAGACCGCCATCAATCAGAAACTGAGGTACACCAGTAGTCTCTCCCGGATAATCATAGTAAAAGCGAAATATTGCCTGATGACCTCGTCCCGCTATTATATCCAGCCGGCTCTCAAGAGCAGACCAGTTAAAGGTATTCATACCCGTCTGAACCTCACGTACCGAAATATAAAACCATTCAAGGCTATGAGGAAATGTCGTTGTACTATAATCAAAAGGTACAAATCCCTTCAAAGGATTGTTATCAAAAGAAGCTGCCGGACTAATTGTATGAGCTTTATGACCTGCTGTACTGGCCAGCGCAGGATCCGTGGATTTATACATAATAAATACTCCTATTATCAGAGAAAGTGATAGAGTTAATGCTACGATTTTTTTTAGAATCATACAATATCCTCCTTTTCAGTCTTTTGCAGCTGCCCGCTGGTATATCCGGTTATACTTATTAGGATAAATCCAGCCCCTTCAGACTATACAGCATTTCTTCTGCATTTCTTTTTTTGATACATAACCCCAACCTCCAACAAACTATAATATCGATAAAGACACCCAATTCAAACACCCGCTCCATTTGAGGTAATTATAGATTAATTATGGATGGGTACCCTATTTCTTATTATATACCTTTCTATTTTTTATAATATTATTGAATGTTGTATGTTCCAGTCAATTTGTTTACTTTTGGAATCCTTATGAAATAGGGTTTCCATATTAATAATGATTTGTTGGCTTCAATATCGATAATGATTATTATTTACTTTATTGTATCGTTGTGGTATTCTATCATTAATCATACTAGTTTATCTAAAAAACAAGATTAAATTCTATCATAGGAGGTTATTTCATGTCCATTTCTTTTGAAGCATTACTGTCACAAATTGAATCGCGTAATATTATCAAAATGCCACTGACTTCAAGTGAACAGCTACCTTCCAGAGGTATGGTCATGATAACAGGTGCTATAAATGATGTTGCATTTACAGCTCCCTTGGAACCTGACGGTAAAGGCAGTCATTGGTTTGAAGTAAGTGACGAACTATGTAAAGCTGCAGGAATAATAGTTGGGCAGACCGTATCTCTTATTATAGAATCTACCGATGAATGGCTCGAACCGGAGATTCCAGAAGATCTAATGGATGCAGTCATAAAAGCAGGGCTTATCAGCCAATGGAATGCTATTACCACAAAAGCACGATGGGAATGGCTTCGTTGGATACGTTCAACGAAAAATCCGTCTACCAGACAGAAACGAATTGACGTAGCATGCTCTAAATTACAAAAAGGTGATAAAAGACCATGCTGCTTTGACAGTACCCGCTGTACAATAACAGAGGTATCGAAATCCGGCGTACTTTTATGACCGGGTACCGTCTTTCGAGACTATCTCATTCTGCTTAGTCTTTTATTATTAACAGGAAGCTCAAAAGACACCTGTGTTCCATTGCCTTTCTCACTGATGACTTTCAATTCTGTGTTATACATCATTTTCAACCGCTGGTTTATATTCCATATTCCTATGCCCCGCTCTTTGGTAGTATCAGTCAGTAATTCCTTTAATTTTATTTCATCCATTCCGACACCATCGTCCTTAATAGTAAATACCACCGTTTCATCCTGGCGTATTATAGAGATCCTCACCGTCCCACCTACTATCTTAGCCATTACACCATGCCTTACTGCATTTTCCACCAACGGCTGCAATATTAAGGGAGGTATCGGAATAGCAAGGTTCCCAAGGTTTTCATCAATATCATACTCAATCTGTAAACGCTCACCAAAACGTGTTTTCTCTATATATAAATATGCTTCCAGCAATTCCTGCTCTCTGGCAAGAGTGGAGATTCCATCAATACGTTTAAAGTCAAAGCTGTGGCGCAGATACTGTGCAAGCTCTACTACTACTTCCTCGGCCTTTTCCGGTGACGACACACATAATGAAGCGATGGAATTGAGGGCATTGTATAGGAAATGTGGATTTATCTGTGCACGTAAAAAAGCAATTTCAGCATCCTGCGTCCGTTTAACAGAGCTTTTAAGATTATTAAGCGCAGAAAAATACTGCATGGATAATAACAAAATCATTACCAACGCAAACATCATAATAAATACCTGTGAAAATCCGGAACTTGTCTTAAGCCCCTGGGAAAATAAAATTGCATCCGCAGAATACAGATTTACGGACAATATGGCAATAAAGAGCAACAAGCCTTCTGCATTTCTGATATATAAAAAGATCACTCTTACCAATAATGCCAATAAAATCAATGTATTACAGACCATTACAAGCAGGTGTATCTTATAATAAACATAAATCGGCAGTACCACCACCGCTGCCAGATAAGCTCCATATAACAAAGAAATGACCTTGGCAAAACGAGGCGGCAATAATCCTTTCCTAAATTTATGGAAGATCCATTGCATTACAATAAAATTCGCAGATAAAAAGAAATCCTTCATCTTAAATACAAGGGTAAAGGGAATCTCCGGCAGCAAAAGCAACAGGGGGCGTTGGTCAGCCAAGCCATTTCCAATTGCAAACAAAAAACAAAACAACGCAAAAAGCGGCATTAAATATTCTCTGACACCGCCAGCCCAGGCAACACCAAAGAAAATCAAATGCAGTAAAGCAATGGTCAAAAGAATTGCAAAAACAGCCAGAGCCAGCAGATTATTTTTTTGGAACTGATGCAGCATAGCCGACTCACTGCCAAGTTCAAGGGAAACCGGAATACCAGAGTTCATGTATTCATAATTGGCAACCTGTACAATTATTTCAATCCTGCTGCTATTACAGCTGAAAAAGCCCAGCTGAGGCGTATTCCCGGACTTGTAATCCGCTGCCTTTCCTGCCGGTTTTCCATCACTGAGCAGTTCCTGATTATTAACATATATTTTGCTGGAAAAGCGTGCATTTCCTTTTTTCAGACCAAGTACTCCATGAAAAGGGATATTCTCTACTACCAGTCGATAGGTGGCATATCCAAAAACAGATACTTCTTTCTTGCCAAAGGCCTTTCCGTTCCATAAACCCGGTACTGTCATATAACCGTCAGGCTCCGGTCTTACTTTCTTCTGAGCTGAAAAATCCTCCGGTGTCAGAAGCTGATTCCAATAGAATTCCCATTCACCATCCAGGGGAAGTATTTTTGTGTGCTCCATATTCCAATCTGCAAGTTCCAGCCTGCCTTTAACCGCCTGTAGATTTCTGCTCTTTCCTTGCTTTTGCTCAGGCATTGACAATAACAGCATTGAAACGAATACAACTATTATCAGAATAACGATTGAGACCCTTTTAACCAAATTGTTACCTCCCTATAAAAACTAATAGTACTGTATTAAGTAAATTTCGTTTATCAATGCCTGATATTTGAGCTGAGGCAAGGCGGAGAAATGAGGCGTAGCATCCCGGCAGCAAGTATGCTACGCCTGCCTAAGACAACGCAGTATCAGTATAAATAACAGGTGTTTATTTAATTCAAAGTTATGCAATGTAGTACTGAATTCTTTCAAATGCCTAATCACAGATAGCAGAAACAGCGAACACATCCGTATGAAGCATAGAATTCTGGCATTATAAATTTATTATATCAAATACTTTGTTGCAGTTATGTTGCAAAAACGACATTCTACAACATTTTATACAAAAAGGCCTTTTGCTACAGAGAGCAAAGGGCCCTTTCCTATTTTTATTTATTAAATCCTGACCTGATTATTTTCCATACCTGGATAAGAACAGAAGGAATAATAGCAAGCCCGTAGATCATCCCCATCTGATAGTTTGACAGTTTTGCAATTTCAAAAAGATTCTGCAGAAACGGAACAAACAATACAAGATTAAGGAAAATAATACCCGCTAAGAAAGCAAACAGGCTGTAGATGTTCTTCTTAAACCCTATAGCAAAAATAGAAAGCTTGCTTCTGCAGTTAAATCCGTGGAAAAGTCTTGCCAGACACAGCGTAGCAAATGCCATGGTACTGGCAACTGCTTCTCCGCCGCCGGAAAGTCCGATATGAAAGGCAATCAGGGTACAAACAGCAATTAATCCCCCCTGTACTAAAAGCTTTGTCATAAATTCTTTGGAAAGAATACCAGCTTTGGGATCTCTGGGTTTCTCATCCAATAGATTCGCTTCCGGCGGTTCCATACCGATTGCAATGGCTGGCAGGGAGTCTGTTAACAGGTTGATAAACAGCAGATGTACTGCATGAAAAGGTACGGGAAGTGCAAGAATACTTGTATAGAGTACACTTAATATACCTGCCATATTTCCGGAAAGCAGGAACTGAATCGCATTCTTAATATTTCTGAATACGTTTCGTCCATTTGCTACCGCTTTAATAATGGTTGCAAAATTGTCATCGGATAATATCATAGCTGCTGCATCTTTTGATACTTCAGTTCCTGTAATACCCATAGCAATACCGATATCCGCTTTTTTAAGTGCAGGAGCATCGTTGACACCATCACCTGTCATGGCAACAATATTACCTCTATTCTGCCATGCATTAACGATTCTGATTTTATTTTCCGGCGAAACTCTGGCGTATACTGATACGGAGGAAACTTTACTGTTAAGCTCTTCTTCTGAGAGAGCATCCAGTTCAACGCCTGTAAGTGCTATGTCACCTTCCTCATAAATACCGATCTGCTTCGCAATAGCAACTGCTGTCAGCTTATGATCACCAGTAATCATAACCGGACGTATACCTGCTCTTTTCGCATCGGCAACAGCCATCTGAGACTCAACTCTCGGAGGATCTACCATGGAAATCAATCCAAGGAAAGTAAAGCCGTCTTCACTTTCTAGTTTCAGTGCATGCCCCTCTTCCACTTCTTTATAGGCAAATGCCAGTACACGAAGTCCTTCTTCGGAGAACTCACGGTTCTTATTAAGTATTTTCTCTCTGTCTGCNNAATATTACGGATTTCATCATCCAAAAGCTGAATCTTTCTTGCCATTTCAAGAAGTGCATATTCTGTGGGATCGCCGATAGCAACGCCATTATGGATAGAGGCATCATTTGTCAGAATTGCATCATATAGAAGATATCGATGCAGCTGATTCTTAAGGTTAAGTTCATTTACATTTAAAGTTTCTTCTCCAATGTAAATCTGCTGAACGGTCATTTTATTCTGAGTAAGGGTTCCTGTTTTATCAGAGCATATTACAGATACGGAGCCAAGACTTTCCACCGCCTTCAATTCTTTGATAATCGCACTTTCCTTGGCCATTTTCTGCGTTCCCATGGCCTGAACGATGGTAACAATGGAACTTAACGCTTCCGGAATTGCTGCTACAGCTAGCGCCACAGCAAACATAAGAGAATCTAACAAGGGTACATTTCGTATCATACTAAGTACAAAGACAATGGCACTGATTATCATGATTACAATAGCCAGTTTACTGCTGAAATTATCAAGACTTACCTGAAGAGGTGTTTTCTTTTCCTTGGTGTCATTCATAAGAGCAGCTATTTTACCGATTTCAGTGTTCATACCGGTATCTGTAACTAGCACCACAGCTCTTCCGTAGGTTATTAAGCTTCCCGAAAATACCAGGTTCACTCTGTCACCAAGGGGAACCTCTTCCTCCAATGTAATGTCATTCTTATCTACATTGGTGGATTCTCCGGTCAGTGAGCTTTCATTCACCTGAAGAGAGTAATTATTCAGAATTCTTCCGTCCGCAACAACCATATCGCCGGCTTCCAGCATAAGTATGTCACCTGGTACCACTTCCTTTGATGGAACTTCAACTCTCTTACCGTCTCTTAATACTTTCGCATTGGGCGAAGATAGAGATTTCAGACTTTCCAGGGATTTTTGTGCTTTTTCATGCTGTACGGTTCCAAGTATCGCATTCAGTATAATTACTAACAGTATTACGATAGTACTTTCTACATTTCCAGATAAACTGGAAATAACCGCAGCAAGGATAAGTATAATTACAAGAAGGTCCTTAAACTGTTCAGCGAATACCTGAAATACACTCTTCTTTTTTGCTTCAAGAAGAGTATTATCTCCCACTCTGTCCCGTATTTCTACAACCTGTTTCGAGGTAAGTCCATCACTGGTTACCTGCATTTCCTTCAGGGCTTCTTCGCCTGATAACTTGTACCATTGTTTCATTCTTTCACTCCTTGTGTATTTTGTTAAAAAAAAAGACTTCTAATGGAGGGCAAGAGGATTTCCTTCTTGTCATTTCCATTAAAAGTCTTGTAACCGAAACTTGGCATGCACACCCAGGTTTGTTAATCCGCGACTGTTGGATTGTGCATTAAAACTACTCCCTTTTATCAGAAAAGAACATATACTTTTTCAATGAATTACATTATATTTTATAAATATTTATGTGTCAACTATGAATAGTTAATTTCATTGGAATGGTATTGAATTTCTGTTTTTGGGGAGACAGTTTTATACAAATGTCACAATAGAATATCCCTTTATATTTCTAGTATGTACCAAATGTCATCTGATTATTACATTATCTTCACCTGCTGTACGTGCCACATCCACACCATAGGTCGCCATTGCATCCACTGGGTTCGTTTCGGAAACAACGGAATCTACCATAGTCTGAATATGTGCTGAATCCGCAGCATATTTGCTGTCTTTGGGTCTGAAGGTGGCAACGCTCAGGTACTGAGTGGCTGTCTGGATAAACGGCATTGTAGTATTTACCAAGTGCGAACCAACTCATCTTTCTTAAGTTGTTACTTTCTCACATTAAAGAACGTTTCATCCTCTGCTATTCAACCTCATTGACTCAACTACTGAATTGACATTCTCTGCCGTAATCTCACAATGGGAGTATTTTTCATAATCCTTTATGTTGACATGCTTAAAATCTATTTCCAGTAACCTATCAATGATTTCCTTATTGAAACGGTATTTTAGGATTCGATTTCCTGCATAGATTGCATAAGGAGGTATATCCTTTGCTATCACGCTTCCAGCTCCCACAACACAGCCTCTTCCAAGGGTCACACCTGAAAGTATAATTGCTCCATAACCAATCCATACATCATCTTCAATATTGATGGGTCCCTTGCAGACCGCATCATATTCGGTATGATATTTCAGTTCCGGAAAGGGATAGTTCGTTGCACGTTTATAATTATGCTCACCGCCAAGTACGAAATTTACATTACTGGCTATGGAACAGTAATTTCCGATATTGAGCTGTTCTTTATTGGAACCATACCAATGAGCATTAATATGTCCATAAGTTCCCTTACCAACGCTAATAAGATTCATTGGACTGTTATAGCTTATAGTAGTTAGATTATGTTTATTATCTTTCCGCCAACGGGTATTTTTTCTTTCCTGCAGGTATTTTGAGGCAAAGGGTGAAATAATTGATTTTAGCAGTAACATGTGCTCCTCCAGTTTTTAATAGCTATGCTTCACTTATTACTAATATATGCTCACTAGCCAGCTCCTTGCATTTTTCATTACGCATTCTTTGTTGGAAAATATTAGCACCAATAAACCGCATCCCGAACACTTACTGCTCATATATTATATGAATACTGTTTTCAGAGGATATTTATCTATGTGTACAGCAATGACCTTACATACCCAGTCCCATGAAATATTCTTCGGACGTACCATGGACTTTTCACATGATATCATACCACAGCTTTATATCATTCCCAACTCTTACGTATGGCACAATACCTTAAAGGATAATCCCATCAAAGACCCTTATAGCTTTATCGGTCTTGGTCAGGAGCTTGATGGAATTCTTGGTTTCTTTGACGGCGTTAATGAAAAAGGGTTCGCCGCAGCAGTCTTATATTTTGCTGGTTATGCCCATTATTCGTCACCGGTTACACAAAAAACTTCCCACACTATTGCATCCATAGACTTTCTCCATTATATTCTTGGCAGATGTTCCTCCGTAAAAGAGCTGCCCTACCTGTTAAAGGATATAAGTATAATAGGAGTACCGGATCCGGTCACCGGAACAATAGCACCCTTGCACTGGATTACCGCTGACAGGAACGGTGACTGTGCAGTAATCGAGCCTGCCATTAACGGCCTTAATATCATGAATAATCCCATCGGAGTTATGGCAAACAGTCCTGACTTCCCCTGGCATATGACCAACCTTAGAAACTATATGGAGGCTTCTCCTGCACAAACAGAAGAAGCCTGCTGGGATTCTATCAGATTAACTCCTTTTGGCCAGGCCGGAGGAACGGTACCTCTGCCGGGTGGCTTTACTTCACCGGAGCGCTTTGTCCGGACTGCTTATCTGAAAGCACATTTACCGGAACCTAAAAACAGCAGTGAAGCACTTGCGTCCTGTTTTCATATTATGGAAAGTGTCTCCATTCCAAAAGGAGCTGTTCTGACCAGCCGAAACACCTACGATTATACAAAATATACGGCATTTATAAATATAAACACCTGTGAATATTACTATAAAACCTATGATGACATCAATGTACGGACAGCTAGTCTTGAGCAAGGGCTGAATCTGTGCCAGACCAGATCATAACTTAATGCCAGTACTCTGTGTCAACAGTAATCCATTGTGCAGGATCTCTGGAGGGATATATATTACTATATTCCTCCACACGCTCCAGCATCCGGATATAGGCTTCTGCCGAATTAAAAGTAGCATCCAGATTGACAATATCCGGCCTGGATTCCAATCTTTTCAGCAAATCCGGAATCAGTCCGTAGTGCGCCACACCGCGATTACTGTTGACATCAAAGGTCCTGCTGCCTGTCACTTGTCTCCCAAACAGTACCTTTTCTACCTCAGGGCTGTAAACCCCCGGGTATAAAGCCTGAAAACTGCCATCGTCATAATTGACGTTTGAAAATACTCCGGGGAAGCTATCAAAGTTCGGAAGCATACATGCTCCATTCACATCACTGCCAAAGGGAATACCTAGTATTATGTCATCCGATGTATCACCGTTGGTGTTATACCAGGTGGTAGGTACTTTATAAGGTCCTCCGTATTCCTGATACTCACTATTGTCTAAGACTCCGTAGGAAGGTGTTCCTCCCTTACTTAACTCTATCATATAAGAAAGATAGTCGGACACACAGAGCTGATGTTTATCCATTGTTTCCCACAACATGGGAGAGATAATGCCTCCCAGCTGCATGATTTTAATCATCCTTGGAATATCCATCTGCTCCCAGGCTGCATCTTCCGGCTGGAACATATCGAGAATTCTTGTATGAGATGCGATGATACCTGGATATTTCTCCTCCCATAGAAGGTCCAGAGTAGTATTAAAGGTTTTATCACTCATGTGATCCACTTCAATTATAAAGCGTTTGTCAATAAGCTTTTTTATGAACCATTCACCGGTTCTTGAAAGTCCCTGTATATTTGCATGCCCTTGTGCCTCAGCCGGCAAATCGGCTTTGGGTTGCTTGTAAAACACACGGGGATTGGTACTTACTTCCGGTTGATAAAAGTCCCCCGTCTGCATATAATTCATAATACTGAATAGTTCGCCCTGATAGACCTGGGCTCCGGCAAAACCATTATTTAAAGCATGCACCGGGAAAATACTGCGCACTCCCAGATTATAGAATTTGTTCAGCTGAGACTCGATGTTGGAAAGCCTTGTATCGCATTCAGCCTTGGTTATCTTCCCAGCTTCATACAGACCAATATAATCCTTATCCACACCAAAGACGGTATCTAATTCAAGGGCCAGAAATACCGCCATCTTTCCTTCACTGATAACCTGCCTGGCCTCTTTTGAATCCACAACAATACGAAACCAGCCTTTCCCCGGTCCCCCACACTGCGCATCGATATAATCCTGCATACTATAAATATTCTGAATCTGAAGTTCTGCAACTACCATATCATCGGTGGGTCCGTTTTTATAAGGAGGCAGAGCATTGGTAATCTGCGCAAGGGTTTGATTGTTAACACACTGCTGCACAAGTACCCTTTGCCCCGCCAGCCAGGAACGCTCCAGCCACTTATAATATGTTTGCTGGTGGTTGGTAGAATAACTGGTAGGCCAATAATTAAAATTCGGGTATCCTCCGGTATCATGTGAGCCTGCTCCATCCACCAGTTTTCCCCACAGATCAAAGAAACCACCGCTGCCGTGATTACCGGAGCAATCGGCTAAAGCCTGCTCAATTCCCAGGGGATTGAAAGCCTCTCCTGCAAAGGTTGCCTGTCCGGAACCCAGATTATGATTGATGTGGGCATGGGTATCCGCATAACCAATGATATTCTCACCAACAACAGGACGGGATAGAGCATTCTCTGGAGTTATTGTACTTCCGGCAGAACTTAAGATATTTACATTGGTATCCGCTTCCGGAAAAGCTTTTGTACCCTGAGTGACCTCAAAAGTAAAAAGACAGCTGGTATCGACTGCAGCTTTCCATACAAGGGAAGTACCTGAAATGCTAACATATTTCTTCTCAGTGATGGAATAAAGGCTGAATGCTCCGCCGGTTTGAGGATCAATCCGCCATTGTATACTGTTCTGCCTATTGGTATCCCGGATAATGGCTTTAAAGAAATTTATATTAAGCCACTTACCGTCATTGTCATAGAGTATATATACTCCAAGTGCAGAAGGTTTCAGATAGAAGGTAATCCCTTCTGATGCTGTATTCGCCTGCGCTTCATATCCAGCATTATTGCCTAACAGATATTTTCCGTTAAAAAGAGACTTAACCTTATAGTATTTATTGGCTAGGGAGTACTGGTTCTGCCCTGTCCCCGTGTCAGCTGATGCAGTAGAATAGTAAGGAAAGAATAAGGATGCATATACTATCAGTATTACCATTAGAAATGCTATGTACTTATTTATTGCTTTCATAATTTTCCTCCATGTTCTAAGAATGATTTGTTATGTTCTGAGAATGTTTGTTATGTTCCGAGAATGATCTGTTTTCCTTTGAGAATGCTTTGTTATCCTCTGAGAATGCTTTGACCATGTTATTAGCCTGATCTATTATCTTCTGAGAATAATATCTGTTCATATCAGATATTTACTTGTTCTTGTTACGTAGCATTTTTTTAATGCCTTTAAAAAATCTCCTGTTAAGAATATCAATTATTCCTTCCAGCATATTTTCTGAAATCCCCCCTTCACCGGAAGCAGCAATTGCAAAAAATGGCATTTCATAGATCATAGCTGCCATCATTCCCTCCTGGCCTGCTTCGGCCTTTGACACCTCCTTTGCATATTTATTTGAATACCAGCAAATGATTTTACCCAGCACAGTGCCGCTTATGTCTTCCAAGGTGTTTCCCATATGGTATGGCCTTTTTGCCTGAATCGGATCCGTTGGAATATGCCTTCCGTAGATTATTTCAAATTCTTCTTTGCTGATTTCTGTAAACCTCTTTGTCACACTATAATAAGATAGTGCTTTCTTTCGGTAATCCGGCTGTACTGCATCAGGAGATTTTAGTTCTATTGCTGCTTCCAAAGATATACTCTCTGACGTTCCTCCAAGGAGTATCTTATACTCACCACTTTCTGCATACCAATCTTTCATTATTGTATTATAATAACCAAAGGTTTTCGTATCCAGCAGAACAGATATGTTCTTTGACTCCCCTGGGTCAAGCTCTGTTACTACAAAATCTCTCAGTTCCTTCTTTGGCAGGAATACCGCCTCACTATGATGTGAGGTAAATAAGAACGAAATCTCTCTTGCTGATTGTTCTCCGGTATTCGTAAGAGTAAACGAGACTATTATCTTATCCCCATAGATACAGTTTTCTTTACTAAGCCTCATATCCGAGTAGGAGAAACTGCTGTAGGAAAGCCCGTGTCCAAATGGAAACTGCACCGGAACACCTGCTGTATCATAATACCGGTATCCTGTATAAATACTTTCCCGGTACTCAGTCGTAAGCCTGCCTCCGGGAAAATTACGGCTTGAGGGAATGTCTTCCAGCTGGACAGGCCAGGTTTCAGCAAGCTTTCCTGAGGGAACTGCTCTTCCCAATAAGAGATTAACAATTGCACTGCCTCCGCCTTCGCCACCAAGATAAGCCAGCAGCACAGCCTTAACTTTTGACAGCCAGGGCAGTTCCATTGGTGCCCCTCCCTGAAGAATAACTACGATATTTGAATTATACCTGGAAACTTCCTCAATTAATCTGCAGTGCTCCTCCGGCATTGATAGATTACTGCGGTCAAAACCTTCCGATTCATATCCTTCTAAAAGACCTGCAAAGATATATACAATGTCTTTCTCCTTTGCCTGATTACAGGCCTCGGACAACAGTCTGTCACGGTAGGCTTTCTCCGTCTCAGTTAAGCTTCTGTCTTTGGTCATTTTCTCACTATAGCCTTGTGCATAGGTGCAATCTACTCCGGCTTTAAGGAAAGAATCCCACGGGTTATCAAGCTTATAGGGGTTAATTTTTGAGCTTCCTGCCCCCTGATATCTTGGATTCTTTGCCAAGGCACCAATAACCAGTATCTTCTGCTTACAGGTGCCGGGAAGAATACTCGCATCATTCTTTAGCAGCACAGCTGACTGTTCAGCTGCTTTTATGGCAAGCTGATGATGCTCTTCCTTACTGCAGCTGCTGCTCTTATCATTGTAATGCATTCCTTTTAATACAAGCTCTGTTACATTACAAGCTGTCCTGTTTAGTTCCTCCATTGTTAAGGCACCTTCCTTAACTGCCCTTACAACCTTTTTATCGTTGTAGCCATTATTCCCCGGCATTTCAAGGTCAAGGCCTGCTTTTATCCCTGACACTCTGTCGTTGACAGCTCCCCAATCCGATATGACAGCTCCGTCAAATCCCCATTCCTTTTGCAGGNNATATTTGTTCTCACTTGCGTATTCACCGTTTACACGGTTATAGGAACACATGACCGTAGCTGGTTTTCCTTTTTCCACCGCTATCTGAAAAGCCTTTAAATATATCTCCCGCAATGCCCGCTCATCTACCACTGCATTGATGGTCATCCGGTGTTTTTCCTGATTATTTACGGCAAAGTGCTTTAAGGAGGTTCCAATGCCTTTGGACTGTACACCCTGAATCATTGCTGCTGCAAGTTCACCGGATACTACCGGATCCTCACTGAAATATTCAAAGTTCCTGCCGCATAAGGGATTCCGCTTCTGATTAACTCCCGGTCCAAGGATTATGGAGACACCTTCTGCCAGGCACTCCTCAGCAATTGCTTCACCAATCCTGCGAAGAAGGCCACGGTCAAAGCTGCATGCAAGGGCACTGGCTGTAGGAAAGCATACCGCTGGAACACTGTCTCCTATTCCCAGGTTATCACCTTTTCCAATCTGCTTGCGAAGCCCATGAGGACCATCCATCATACTGATGGATTCTATCCCCAATCGTTTAATCGGTTTTGTTGTCCAGCAATCCTGACCGGAGCATAAGCCTGCCTTTTCTTCCAGGGTCATCTGTGCTACCAGGGCTTTCGCCTGTTCTTTAAAGTTCGTATGCTCATAGTTCATTGGCTATTTCCCTCCCTTACTGCACAGTCCCGGCAATAGATTTCTTTATCCGTTCAAAAGCTTCTCTTCCCAAAGACAGTTTCTTTACAAAAACTGCTGATAAGAGAAAACAGGCTGCCGGCATCAAACTAAATAAAATCCGAATACCAAGTATTGCTCCTGCGGTCTGTTCTATGGTATTACTGCCCGTGGCTTCAACATAACCAAAGAAGCCCATTGCTGCTGTCACTCCTGCAACGATTACTGCCGAACCGATTTTATACATAAACATGGTGGTACCATAAATAACGCCTTCTCTTCTGGTACCGTTTTGTAATTCGTCAACCTCTACCACATCGGGAAGAATGGAAAAAGTTAAGGTCTGAGAGGCAGAAATCCCCCCTCCCATAAGGATAGTTACCGTAATGACCAGAGGAATATTACCGGCAGGAAGAAACAGGCAGCTGATCAGGGGTAATAAAAAGTATATTGCTGAAATGATATATGCCTTTTGCTTACCCAACCTGTTACTGAGGGTTACCCACAAAGGCGTTGCAGCAATGGCAATCAGCAGGGGAACTGCCATAAAGATATAGCTTATGCTGTCTGATATCTTTAAAGCATATTTAATAAAATAAATATATAAGGCCATTATGATATCAAAGCCTACCATGTTAAAGATAAAGACTCCCAGCACCAGACGGAATTCTTTTAATTTCATAAGTGATCTGAGGTTCTTAAGCACATTGCTCTGATTCTTAGGTACTGCAGTTTCAACCCGTTCTTTGGTTCCCACAAACGCCAGCAGTATATTTACTGCAATTAACACCGCCAATACCAGTCCCATAACGGGAAAACTTGTTTTATACAGCTCCTTTCCGGGGTATAGGGTATCTACGATGAGGGTGACCCCCATTGCTGATAGCAAGGAACCAACAAAGGAAAAAGCCATTTTATACCCTGAGATGCTTGTACGTTCATCATAATCCTGAGAAATCTCAGGCAGTAAAGCATTATAAGGTATGGCTACCAGGGAATACAAGGTGCTGAATAAAATGCCTGCAGCAGTATAATACAAAATCATATGTATGGTCTCAGTGTAAAAAACCTGCCATAACAATGCAAAAATAATACCCAGGGGTACTGCACCAAACAACAAATAAGGTCTTCTGCGCCCATATCTGGTTCGGGTATGATCTGATAGAACACCTGTTATCAAGTCACAGACGGCATTCCAGATACGCACAATCATAAAGATATAACCTGCCCACAATGGCGACAGTCCCGCAACATCCGTTAGGAAAAAGACCAGATAAAAGCCAATGGCACCATATGCCACATTGTTGCCCAGATCTCCTAATCCATAAGCTATTTTTTCTCTTTTTAATACCTTCATATGTCAAACCCTCCATTCCATCTTAACTATAACATTGAAATATTTGTTAAAATATCATAATTTCCTGTAGAATATCAATATTTCTTGACACACAAAAAATTCCTTTTTATAATCAGGTTACATGGAAGTATATCATTTACTTTTATGTTTTCCTAAAAATAAAGGGTTATATTGTTTTTTAGTCTTCCTATGTCCAGCCAGAAAATTTTTTCAGTTATATAGTATTAATAAAGAAAGATTTCGGGAGGATTTTATGTTATTCACTGATTATGAATATGAGATGCTTCAGAGTTTTTATAATATAAACCGAATTCCCTTGTTCCTATATAATCAGGAGCTGCAGCTGAAGGCTTCTTTCATAACTGCCGGGTCTCCTGTGATCCAGGGAAAAATAACAAACTATATGAATGACTTTATTCATAAGATTGCTCAAAGGGATTATGATATCCTCTGTCAGGATAATGAATTGTATTTTATCTTTTCTTTTCCATACAATCAGGAGAAATATTACTGTCTGGGCGGACCCATGTTTTTTTCTGAATTTCTTGTGCCTATGTCAATGCATGCCCTCTCCTTTTCGAATTCTTTTAACACCAAGGAACTGGAACTGCTAGCCGATGTTCTTCCCATAGTGTCTCTTCCCTTTTTCAGTTCATGCCTGCGAATGACTATGCTGTTCTTAAGCAAAGAAGCACCGGAGCTCGAAGTAATCAGCAGCTATTGGTTATCTGATATAGAGAATCAGATGAAAGGAATCTTTACCTCTGAGCTTTTTGAGAACCGGGAGGTTATCAGAAGTCATACCTCTTACCGCCAGGAGCTTGCTGTCCTTCACTGTGTAAGGCAGGGCAATGTTGCATTGTTAGAGTCCACCTACCGGTCACTTCCTGGGATCATATACGGCAATATGTCCAACACCCCATTACGGCAGCTATTTTACGGAAGTATTGCAAATACCACCCTGGTCACCAGATACGCAATAGAAGGCGGTATGGAAGAAGAGGCTGCCTTTACTTTAAGTGATGTTTACATAAGAAGAATGGAGAAGTGCCGGACTTTATACGAACTGAATGCCTTAAATGAAAGAATGGCAATTGACTTCACCGAACATGTAGCCAAAGCACTGACCAAGGCAGCCAAAACTTATTCCCTGCCCGTTACCTGCTGTATCGATCGTATATTATTAAATCTGCACCATAAGATATCCTTAACAGAACTGGCCAGAGAAGTCGGATTGACACCAAAGTATCTTTCCTGCCTGTTTCATAAGGAGACCGGTACAAAACTCAGTACCTTTATTGAAGAAAAAAGAATTGAAGAAGCAAAGAATCTATTGGCCTTCTCCCAGTACCCCCTTAACCGAATTAGTGAATATCTTGCCTTCACCTCACAGAGCTATTTCATTTCGGTTTTTAAGAGGAGAACCGGGATGACACCAAAAGTTTATCGTAACAGTTTCTGTATAAAATCAGAATAGAGCTTTGGCAGGATATAAGTACCATCTTCAGACTGGGCATCATAATAGCCACCATGTTCATATCCGTTTAAACATTTTATCTCTACCTTCTCCATATCATAATTAAAGTGATACATTGTACGATAGAGCAGCTGGTTTTGTTCCGGTCTGTTTGTAATATCCTTCTCCGAATATAAAATCAATATTTTAGGCTGGGAATCCTTATATTCATAATCCTTCTCAATATAATAGATTGGAGCTGCTTCATCTACACGTATCANNAAGCCTCTCTCAGCCAGTACATTGAAATGGGTTGTAGGTTGTCCGGTGTCGAAAATATAACCTGCAATATCTTCAACTGCTATCCCTTTCTTTTCTAAATACCTTCTGTCAAAAAACAGCATCATTGCAAGATATCCGCCGGCAGAAATGCCACCGATATAAACCTCACTGAACTTATCCTGTTCCAGATTATAATCGTGTATAAACTTAACGGCATCGGCACTGTCTTCAATAAATTCCGGGAATCTAGCCTCCGGATACATTCTGTAATCAGCCGTAGCCACTGCAATCCCGTATAATTGTGCAAGCTTTATAATAATATTCTCATCCTGTCTGTTTCCGGAATTCAGCCCGCCTCCATGAAAATAAATTAAAACCGGACATTTCTTGTCTGTTACAGGTAAATAAAGATCAATCAGGCATTCCTTCTGTACCGAATAAGGAATATCTCTTATTATACTAACATCAAACATTTAATTTCCCTCTACTTCCATTGATTTAAATTATAGATTCTGCTTTTCTGGTATCTAATCAGTTTGAACTGCTGTTACTCTGTGAAAGCAGCTTAAAAACTGATTCACGCTAAACCACTGCCTATTTTTGCGGCTCTTTTGGATTTTGACAGCCATAAAAATTGTAGCTTTGAAAGCAGCTTAAGATATATAATTTTACTTAATTTAATTTATCCAATGCCTTGTTTCTGTAAAAAATTATGATAGCAATTAATACCATTAGAGCATTAAGTAAATAGAAAAAGCACCCATATTTGGTTATATCCCCGGAAAACAACGCCTGCATATCACCACTTATAAGCTTCCAGATAATCGAACAGATATATCCAAATTCAATACAGCACAGAAAGATTAAACTTGTTCCTTTTGCTGTTCGTCCCTGATACGCTTTCATAATGTTCATAGGCCATGATACACCGAAGCTGATTACCATTAATGCTTCAAATAATTCTTCCATTCATCCCCCTTATGTAAAGATAGCTTCTAAAAATTATTATACACAGATGTATCTATATTGCACAGAATACAATTAATCACACCGCTATATCTTGAAATATATAGTATGCTTTGATAAAATAACATCCAGAACTATATAACGAAGGAGTGAGCGTCGGTCTGATATCCCGACAAACATAATGGAGCTTTTACAATTAAAATACTTTTTAGCAGCTGCAAAAACCGAAAACTTCTCTCAAGTTGCCAGATTATATTGTGTACCGGCATCAACTATCTCAAAATCTATTTCCATGCTTGAGAAAGAATTAGGTATAAAATTATTTAACAGGCAAAGTAATAAATTAACCTTAAATGATGCAGGGAAAATATTTTCAGAGAATGTCTCAGCCGGTTTAGATTATATAGAAAAGGGGGTTAGCAGCTTAAAGAATCAAACAGAGAATTCCGAAATACGACTTCTCGTTTTATGTGCCCGTAAAATTGTAACCGATTTTATTGGAGAATATAAAATAAAGGCACCTCATATAACCTTTAAGATTAATCATAATTCTGCTACTGAATTTAAGGATTATGATCTGTGCATATGTGATGTGAACTCTGTTCCTGCTAATTATAATACCATACCATTATTTCATGAAAACTATGGTATTGCAGTTAATAAATTCAATCATTCCTTCAGTGATACGATCTGCCTGGCAGATCTGTCAAATGAGAAATTTATAATGATGTATAAGGATGCCATCCTGACAAAAGATACCATTAATTTCTGCAAAAAATATGGATTTATACCCAAAACAGATATTATTTGTGAAGACCCCCTTTATGTAAGGCAATATGTAGAGATAGGACTCGGAATTACCTTTATTCCTTTGAAAAGCTGGAAGAACCTCTTTTCTGATAAGGTTCGCCTGATTAATTTCGACGATGAGAGTATTGGAAGGGACGTCGTATTCTGCTTTCAGAACTCCCGATGTTCTGCTTTATGCAACAACTTTATAAAGGATTTTCAAGCATATATAAGAGATATTTCTTAAAGTATTCTTATTTACTTCTAAAGTGCTTTAAAAAAAGCCTATTCCTTACTGAAGCTTTTGCATGCGGGAAAAGATTGTGGGATAAATAAAAAAGCGGTAAGAAGCCTTTTGACTTTCCTCTACACTCCGGANNTTACCAATTTTGTGTGCTGTAAACGTTCTAAAATTGCTCGTTTTTATCACGAATCAGTATATGTTCTTTCAGGCAGTGCAGGAAAGCCAAAGACTTCTTACCTCAATTTCGTTTTGAATGCAGCAGCATCCATTATACTTCTATTTACTTAAGTCCCTGATACAAGGCATTTAATAATATCCTGTCCGGGTCCTGACTTATTTCCCAAATCATAGCCCCCATCAGACCTTTTTCCTTGATATAGCCAGCCTTCTCTGTCATGGATTGCTCATCCTCATAAGTAATGAAGGTGGATCCGTTGAATAACCAGGGTACTCTTTGTACCGGGTGGAAAAAGCGCTTATACTCCGGCACATTCAGATAATTGGCAGCAATATTTGCAAAACTGATGGAGGCACCTCCTGAATAAGTCTGGTTCAATCCATTGTTGATATCCGGTACCGACTTATAGATATATCCGTAGAAAGGCACGCCCATTACAATCTTATCTTTTGTAAAGCCTGCATTTATCCAGGCATTAATACTTGAGTCAACACTTACCGACTGATTTGTATCGCTATATAATGGAGCGTTGAAATCCGTGTAGGTATCCCAGGTACCGTGAATATCATAGGTCATAATATTGGCATAATCTACATATTTGCTCAATTCACTTAATTGGGTATTGTTCGCATACCAGTTTCCTGCTGCTCCGGCAAAAGAAAGAAGATATTTCTTACCGTCAATTGTCCCTCTTGCATTAAGCTTCTCCCTCAAGGTCTTCATTAATAAGGTAAAATTATACTTATCCTCAGGTCTTTTCACATTGGTAGATAAGCCACCGCTGACCGGGTACTCCCAGTCTATATCAACTCCGTCAAAGCCGTATTTGACAATAAAATCAACCACACTGTCAGCAAAGATTCCTCTTGAGCTTTCAGTTAGGGCAGCATCGGAGAAGCGTCCCGACCAGGACCATCCGCCAACTGCTATAATAGTCTTTAGATTCGGATTTATATTCTTGAGCTGATTTAGTTGGCTGATATTAGCGGCATCAATATCCGGATAACCCAAGGTAATTCTAAGGTTGCTGTCAATATTTGCAAAGGCATAATTGATATGGGTGAATTTATCAGCTGCTATTTTATCTGGAGTAAATCCCGAGTATTTCGCCCAGGCTGCATAATACCCAACCAAGTTCGGAGTGGTCTCCGGCAACGGTGTAACCACCGGAAGGGTGGGAGTGGGAGTCGGTGTTGGTGTAGCCTGTGGTGCTACTACAGTAACCACACTGGATAATTTATTTCCGGCAACGGTTGCATAAATTGTCGCTGTACCCACCGCCTTCGCTGTAACTTTACCGGTTGTGGTAACTGTCGCTACAGAATCTTTACTGGTTGTCCAGGTCACCTTGCTGGTAGTTCCGGTTACTGTCAAAGTTTTCGTTTCGCCTGTTATTAGAGTAAAGGAACTGGTGCTTATTTTAATTGGTTCTTTTACAGTTACCTTCGTGGTTAATTTCTTACCGGCAACCTGTGCATTGATTGTAGCTGTACCAGTTGCTTTGGCTGTTACTTTTCCAACGGAAGTAACGGTTGCTACTGAAGCTTTGCTGGTTGACCAGGCCACTTTACTTGTGGTTCCGGTTACTTTCAGGGTCTTTGCTGTCCCTTTTACCAGCGAGATTGAAGTACTGCTTACTTTTATCGGGGGCTTCACCGTTATTTTACTGGCTAATTTTTTACCGGCAACTGTTGCATAGATGGTAGCTGTACCAACGGCTTTCGCCGTTACTTTTCCACCGGTTGAAACGGTAGCAACAGACTTTTTGCTGGTGGACCAGGTCACTTTTCTTTTGGTTCCGGATACAGCTAACGTTTTTGTCTTACCAACTTCAAGGGTGGCTGATGAATAATTCAGTTTAATTGTTGCTGCCAGTGCTTTTCCACCATTGTTAAATAACAGAACTGACGATATAAGCAGGCAGCTTAGCATAAATTTATATAGTAATTTAGTAAATGATTTCAGGGAATTATCCTCCTTTTTGATATATGTAGTACCATTGGAATAGTTACAGAAAAATCACTTAAAAATTTGTTAATGTTTTTATATCATGGTACACAATTAATTATACATGTGGATTAAGAATAATTCCTTAGCGAAATACTGGATATTTATTAGAGCACTTACAGAAGTTAACTATTCTTGCAGGCGTTTACAGCGGTTTCCTCTTCTGCCTGTACTGTTATAACATAAGGAAAATATATTTCGTATAATGGGTTTGAGATTGTTATTTACATGACTGATGAAAAGATTTCTATTTAAGATGGGCTACTATTTAGAGAAATAGTGAATATTGTACTAATAATGATATGTACTGGAGCGGCTGCAGGGTCCCCTATAACTGCCTGCTGTTTTCTGAAGCAAACAATACGATTATAGCCACAAAAACCGGTAATGTGTCTTGAGCCGTGTGTGGAGAAAAGCAAAGGGGCTACTTGCACCAACATTGTTAAAATACAATAGCCCCTTACTAATGATATTCCTTTTTATTGGTTGTTCTTATGCCTCACCGAAAATCTTATTAGTAAGACTGTTTTTCGGGTATGTGCCGCGAATGAAATTAATATTTTCCACGATAAATTCCCTTAACACACTTTCGTTGATATCAGATATCGTTTTCTTTTGTCTTAATTTCATACATTTAACTGACCTCTCTTTTTGAATACATTATCACAGAATAAATCAAGATGTAATTATTTTAGCCGTTTAATGGCTTAATAAACAATTAATTTTGTTAATTACTGCATGCTGATATTAATTTCCGTAATATTCACCCAGGGAAATTCCGTTACTGCCAAGAGGCACTACATGGTCAAGCCCGATAAACTTGCCGTTAGCTTGCCAAAGCGCAGGTTTTAATAAATTGTACTTACTTTCATCCCAGGTCTTCCAGTCATAGGTCAGAAGTCCGCCCGTATCTCCGGAATTCGGATTAATGCACCAGAAAGTATGACTGATACGGTTTTTAATCATATAATCGCGCAATAAGGTCATCCATTTTTCATTCTTTCCGCCGTCCATATGACCTCCCCATTCACCGATCAGAAGTGGTGCAATACCTTGCTCATTAATATATGCCCAGGAATCATACCAATAATCATCCAATAAAGTCTGGGTCGTAAAATCCTTATCAAACCAGGTCTGATTATATACTGATGGGCCATAGTCATGGGGTGAATAAACAATCTGGCTGTTCAAAGTACCCAGATTAATGGGAAAATCTTTTACCCCTCTTAAATTTCCTCCCCACCAGGCTCCATAATAAGGTGCCTGATTACCTGATGCTCCCCATACATCGGGAGTGGCATAGGTATAACCCAGATTGGTTTTAGGGTACTGTTCGATACCTTCAATTACGATTAATAGCCGCGGGTTCTTTTCAAGTACGGCTGCGGCACACCTTTCAGCGGCATATTTCCAGTTATTCTCCTGGGTGGAATTATCCCATTTGGCAAAATTAGAAGGTTCAGCAGCAGCGTATCCTCTTTGCCCATGAGGTTCATTTTTAAGGTCAAAGGCCAGAATTGTATCGTCATTTTTATATTTGTCTGCAAGCCAGGCTAAAGTATCAATCCATTTTTTTGTAGTAATTTCTCCTGCAGTGCTTGTAGTCAGACCATACCACAAGGGATAATTATGTCCTGAATTATTGGCATCCGGGCTATGTACATCAATCATTACCTTAATACCCAACTCTTTGCAGTATCTCATAATAATATCGAATATCTCCATACTGTTTTTTACACCGCCTGCTGCAGCATCATAAAAATCAGGATTGCATACATAATAGGGAGGATTATTAGCTGCAGTTACACTGGAAACTTTATTGGGTTTTCCAATCATCCAGCTGTATAAAAGCTCGGTAGAAATTGGTATTCTTAGCAGTCCGATTCCTCTGTCCGCAACATCAGTTAATATATTCTTGATGTCATACCAGGCACCATGAAATACATTTTCAGAGCAGTTAAACCCAAACCAGTTTGCACCGGTTAACCAGACCTCCTTCCCCTTACTGTCATAAATCCTGTTTCCCACACAGTGGAGCCAGTCGTCATTATTCGTATCCGCTGCATTAATTTTCTGACTGCCCGCAAAATTACAGGTAGTTATTATTGTTGCTGCAACACAAAGCATTGAAACAATTGCCTTAAATTTCTTTTTTACACCACCCAATACATTTTTCATGATTTTCTTCTCCTTTATTTATTATTTTTACTCTCCCTGCGTTTTTCTTTTGTAGCAATACACCTCCTTTGAAAATTGATATTTATAAATACAGAATTATTGTGTACAGGTAATAATGAATTATTGTGTACAGGCAATAATTCTCTACTTATTCAGATTTAGTTTTGTATTATGCTGAAACTGAACTGATTTGGATGTTTTAAAATGAATTTAAGCAGATAATTATTCCGTGAACTATAGATGTCATAAGATTGAAGTTACTATTATTCTTACATTATGATTTTAGATTAGTTTTATATTTGAATTGTGTTGATAACCAGTTATTCACAAAGGGACGGAAATTTAAACAAACCCTTTCTTTATTAAATTTCGGATTCTATAGTAATATCCTAACATATATTCTATATTTTTACAATTTATATTTCAAATTGCTGCCCAAACCTACAGATTTCAACTTGCTGCCCAATCCAAAATATATTAAGAGATTGTTTCACGCTGAACCGTTTTGGCTTCTCTTCGCTCTGCTTCAATCCAAAAATATATTAAGTGATTGTTTCACTTCATACTCACAAAAAAAATAATACCGATGCTGTGTGCAGAAAACATACATCTACAGTATGCTGGTGCTCACAGAATCGGCAATGTACCTTGAAGCCTGTAATAAATTCTATTGAGATTTCTTTCAATATTACTGAAAATATGCTGCTCAATCCTTATGCTCCCTTGTATGCATTGGGATTATAATTATTCGGGCTTTTTAAGGTCCACACAAGTGCTACAATTTGAACCTCTGATAATTCCAGCGGATCAACACCATAATAATGTTCCGCAGCTTGTTTCAATCCGTAACAACCCTCACCGTAATAAGCAATATTACAGTATAGTTCCAATATCTCATCTTTTGTAAGTTCCTTTTCAAGTTGGAAGGCAACAAAAAGCTCCGCTACCTTTCTTTCATATTTCTTTTCAAAAGAAAAGTACATATTTTTAGCAAGCTGCTGGGTTATGGTGCTCCCCCCCTGTTCAAATCTTCCTGCCATTATATTGTTTGCCATAGCCCTTGTCGTTGATATGGGGTCAAAGCCCAAATGATAATAAAACCTCTTATCCTCTGACTTTAATACTTGGTTTATATATTCTTCCGGTATTTCATCAAATGTAATATAATTCTCATCCTGCCTGATCTCCTCAACCTTATCGGATATACTCATTGTTTCTACTGCGGTTTTATACATTTCATATCCGGTAACTACGATAGGCGATATTTTTATTATGCCGGCAATTAAACCGATTAAAGCAAGTACCAATATACTGATTCTAACTTTTTTTATTTTCATTAAAATCACTCCTTTCATACTCTGCAGCTACAGTATAACAACAAAAGGAGTGCATAACCATCGTTTTTCCTTACGATAATCTTACAATTTTGTAAGTTTACTCTTATAATTTAATTACAAATATACAGATTCAAAGCTCTTCCACCATAACCTTCGCTCCGGCAGGCAGTGCACCTCTAACGAATTTCTCCCAAGGTGTATTAAGTATACGGTCTAGTATTACTATCTTTCCTTTATCACTTTCTGTTCTTATGAGTCTGCCGCAACCTTGTTTTAGTTTAAGACCCATCTCCGGATAATCAATTACTTTAACCGGGTCAAGTCCCTGCTCCGTTACCTCTTTACGGGATGCTTCCAGTAAGGGGTCCAGTACAGGGAAGGGTAATTGCCATACAATGAGCTGTGTTAAGGCGTCACCAGGTACATCAATCCCTTCCCAGAAATTTGCACCAATCAGTACGGTATTCTCTTCTTCTCGAAACCTGTTTACCAGATAGCCCCGCTCACCCAGGTCCTCCCAAAGAATTTCAAAGGGAAAGGAATACCCCTCCAGACTCTTTCTTATCTTACGGACTTGTGACAGTGTATTGGTCAGTACAAGCGAATGACCATTATTCATCTTTAGCAGATATACAAGTTTCATAATATTGAGGTCTTCTTTCTCGCCCATACCGGCAGCTTTCTCATCCATACTTGCAGCTTTCTCATCAAGATAGACTGTTACCTGCTCTTCTAGATCAAAAGGGCTGCCAATTGCTGATTTAGACACCCCGTCTAAACCAACTGTACGAATAAAATAATCAAAATCCCCTTCATTGCTTAAGGTTGCAGAAGTGAACACCACCGGCAGTTTCTTTTGGAATAAATGCTGGTTTAACTGTTTGCTTATCTTACGGGGTACGATCCAAAAGCTTCCGTCTTTTCTATTCAGCCAAGGAATACTGTTTTCTTCCCCCTCTTTAAGGAAACTGTCCAAGGCCCTGATTGCTCTTTCTATTTGTCCTTCATAGGCTTGAATAAGATGTGCAGGTACAGATTCAAAATACAGTTCCTGTTCTATCTGTAATTCCAGAAGAAGTCCGTCCAATGCTTTTCGAAAGTGATTGGCAGCTTTTAAAAGTTCCTCCTTTCTTTCGATAGACAACCGCTCCGTACTTTCAGCCCTTATAACAGATTTCTTTGCAGCCATAAAGAACTGCCGCATTGTTTGATTCATCCTGACGGTAGCTGTCATAAAGGAATTTCTGGCCCCCTGTATTTCTTCAAATAATTCAACAATGGACTCCATATCCTCTCTATCAATCTGATAACCTGCCTGAATAGATGCCGGCAGCAATACCTTATGTCCTTCATCAAATACAACTGCACTATAGCCTGGCAGTATTGGTAATTTCCCTTCTGCCATATATTCAGCTCGCGTCCATAAATCCTTGAAAAAGGTCTCATGATCAACAATAATCAAATCTCTTGCAGCTCTGTAATGTTCTCTTGCTTTTACTAATTTACAATAACCACGATTAAGGCAGGTATCGCAATCCATTCCTTCATCCCAGGAAATCTTCTTCCAGATTCCATCCGGTATAGTAGGCATTTCTGAACGCTCTCCAAGTCTTGTTTGACTCATCCACTGTTTAATCTCATTTGCCAGCCTATTTTGCTCACTTGTATACTCTTCCATTTTCACATCACAAATATATTGTCCAGGATCTTTCGCCATACGAGCATCAATCTCTAATCCCAGCAGCTTTGATAATCTATTGTAATCACCCTCCGGATGGACCAGCTGTTCCTGCAGGGCTGCCGTGGCACATGCAATTACAACGGGTTTTCCGCTCATTCTGGCATAAGGGATTGCGGACAGCAGGTACGCAATTGTCTTGCCGGTTCCAAGTCCTGCCTCTGCCAGATGAACCTGATTTTCACAAAAGGCATCTGCAATCTGAAACGCTGTAAATATCTGTTCATCACGTACTTCGTATCCATGGTCTGGCAGAATGTCGTATAGAACATCTCCTATCCATTCTACCAGCTTTTCCTGGAATTCTGTTTTATTCTTATATTCAAAAGGTTCAATCCTTCGCGCACACATACCTAATCTCCTGTAAAGTTAAAAAGTTCAATTATCTCCAATTTCCTATTGTAGGGGATAAAATTGCAATAGTCTCTATTATATCGAAATCATCCATAAAATCAAACTGTTTTTCTTAATTAATATACTTGATAGTTGTTAATTGCTGTTTTTTTTATTTGATTTTTAACTGCTATCCTGTTTAATTCTATTTTGCTTAATCGATTTTTATCGTTTAATTGCTATTTTGTTTATTTGGTTATAATTTGTTTATTTGGTTTAATTTGTTTCATTCTTTTTATTTAGCTAATTGTTTTTAATGATTGCTACTTTACATAATCGTCTTTAGTTGGATTTCAATTAATTGATTACTACTCATTTATTCTCCCATAATTCCTTCACTCACTGATGTAAACCTTTCCTGCTTTAAAACTCCTTTATGATATATATTTTAGTTTAATCCATGTTTACATTTTTATCCAGTCCCTCTCTTTACCTTGTAGAAGATGCTTCTCAAACGGCGCGCGACATTTAGGAGTTCTTCAATAATTTAAAGAAAGCAGGTAGAAATCATGGCAACAATTCCAGCTTGGCCTGTCTTAAGTACAGGCAACTCCGGAAAAAATGTAAGCGCACTTCAGTGCTTGTTGGTTTTCCGTGGGTATTCCCTTACCATTGACGGAAGTTTTGGGTCAGGCACCCAAACCGCAGTGATTAATTTTCAAAGCAGCAATGGACTCTCAGCAGATGGTGTTGCAGGGGGAAACACCCTGTCCGCATTGGTAGCAACCGTACAGAATGGTTCAAGCAATTACGCGGCAAGAGCAGCCCAGTATCTGCTTAGCAAGTTCGAGACGATTACAGTAGACGGCATCTTCGGTTCCAATTCAACGACCATTACGAAAACTTTTCAGCAGAAGATGGGAATCTCAGACGATGGCATCATCGGCTCAACCACCTGGCAGTATCTGTTTGGTTATAACGTTTATCCGTCTTCCGGTAACGGCTCGCTCTATATCAGCAACAACTATCTGACATTGAGCCAAATGACGGTAAATGCGCAGTATATCCTTAATTATCTGCGTGGTAAAGGCTGGACCAAAAATGCAGTTTGCGGAATGCTTGGAAACATGCAGACAGAAAGCACGATTAATCCAGGTATCTGGCAGGGACTTAATGCAAATAATACCAGCGGTGGTTTTGGTTTGGTTCAATGGACTCCGGCAACGAAATATATCAGCTGGGCTCAGAGCAACAATTATACTGTGGCTGATATGGACAGTCAGCTGCTCCGTATCCTGTATGAGGTAAGTGCAGGTATACAGTACTATCCTACCTCTGCCTATAATCTCACGTTCACCCAATTCACCAAATCCACAGAAAGTGCCTATTACCTGGCTGGTGCATTTTTGCATAATTATGAAAGACCGGCAAATTCTTCACAGGATCAGGTACGAGGGAATCAGGGAACTTATTGGTTTAATACCTTGACTTAAAGATATAGATGATATACTTCCTTGACCTAAAGTCTTATGAAAAGGAGCAGGCTGTTTCCCATTTTAACAGGGATACAGGCTGCTCCTTTTATTATAACAACGTATGGATATTAACACCGGCTAGATCGTGCTTGATAATCATTGTGCCGTTTTGTTCGCTCTGCTTTGGTATATACAGCGTGTGATCTAAAAGATGTAAACCAGTGAAACTGATTGTAACGAAACCGTGCTGATTATTAATGAAACCGTGCTGATTATAATAA
>DJJW01000021.1:0-143062 GCA_002434335.1 Lachnoclostridium sp. UBA6558
CACAAAATCCAATCCTCTTGAATCCATTTCCTTATCCAGTTCATTTAACATGATGTTTGCTATAAGTGGTGAAATATTTCCACCTTGAGGTGTTCCTACAATGGAAGTCCACATATTAGTATCTTTTGTTCCATCATCCACTCTGATTTTAATATAATAGATATAATTAATATCACCTTTTGAAACAATAGCCATTACATCAGTACTACCTTTTGTAATACCAGTAATTGTTCCATCTTTAGAAACAACCGCAATATCAGAGTCCATATTAATGTACGTTACAGTTGCATCCTTATCTATCCCACTTATACTAAGTTTTGTGCTTGTACCAACTTTTAGCTGCTTATACATAATTAAAACTGGGCTATCACCTGTTGCCTGTATTGGTGGAGTGAAAAGGTTTAAAGTTGGTGATCCTTTTCCATCGGCTATCGTTACAACAATCCGGTAAATATAACTTCTCTTACCTTTCACAGAGCAAGTGATAATCGCCTTTCCTTCTTTTACTGAAGTAATCAAACCATTTTTATTAACTTTAGCGATGTTAGCATCAGAAGATTTATAAGTAACATCTCCTGTCACATTTGCAAGCTGTACCTGGTAGTCATATCCCAGATAGATAGTCTTGTACATTGTAAATATCGGTGAGGTATCATCTTTGGTTACTTGGGTTACTTTTTCTTCAGGTATCTTAAACCCTATTGTTTTATCTACAGTATAATTTCCGTTTTTATCGATAAATTTTACATATATACGGAAATTATTATCCTGCTTTGGTATCGTAAATGAATTTCCTTTTACATTTATCCATGTACCGTCGGGGTCAAAATCCATGCTTTCTGGCACTAACTGATATTTAATAGCTCCTTTTCCATAAGTTCCATAATCAGCGGAGAGTTTAAATGTAATTGCTTTGTCAGCCAACACATTATAAGAGTTCTCAGGTGTATAATTTCTTGGTTCTTTTAAAATTGAGGAAGTTATGTTTGTAACTGGTGTCGTGTATTCCTCTTTTTCAATATCAACCGAGCATACATAGATATTATTTTTATCTATGACACGTCTTGCATAGAAGGTGTATTTCATAAAACCATCTTTTGTATCTGTCAGACCAGCATTTGATATTCCATTATAACCGACTGTTAAAGCAGCTCCTTTCACTGCTGCATCTACACTCAACCCATTATCAAAGAAAGTATAAAGTCCTGTGTAATTTTCTGTTACTGGAAGTAAGGAACCAGACCAGACAGCATCTTTTGCAAGTGATGTAGAAATTTCCCAGCCTTCCCTTGCTTCAACCGTTGCATTACCATCTGATATCACAGGATCTTTAACAACTGAATCAACTTTATCTGGATTTACTTCCTTAACAATGGTTTCCGGTATAGTGGTGTCTGCAACTTCATCAGATACTCCATTATTGTCGGCCGGAACAGGAACATATACTGTTATAGGATTCTTTTTCAGTTCATCAATTTGATTTTGAAGATCGCTTATAATATCTTTTGCTTTATTCAATTCAACCGTTAATTTGTTAATCTCTGATTGACTGCCTCCTGCATTTTGTAGTTCTTCTATTTTCTTTTGTAAGTTACTAATTTCAGTATTTTTTGCTTCCAACTGATTCTTCAACTCATTAATCTGTTCAGTCAATTTTGTAATGGTATCATTTCCTCCTGATAAATTATTTATAGTTTCTTGGAGTGTCTGTACCTGGATCTGCAAATTACTGATTTGAGTATTCTTTCCTGCTATCTCTGTGTCTTTTTCAGCTATCAATGCTAATAATTCAGCAATCTGAGCATCCTTATCGTTTAGCTGCCCCATTAAAACATCGATTTGATGTTGTAATGATATCAGTAGTGTATTAGCTGTATTTAACTGTGAGTTCAAGCTTGTATTTAATGCATTCGCTTCACTCAGATCAGCCGTTATAGTATTAATAGTTGTGTTAGTTATCTTACAGCCGTATCTAAAACTTGATGTCAGAATAAGCCTGTCTATATTAGATGAACTTATTGAAACCAGATCCGTATTATAAATACTACTGGATGTTCTCTCAATTGCCAGGAAGTTAGCAGTAAGATTACTTATTGAAAAAATAGTTGCGGAATTAGTATTAAAAGAATAATTACCGTAAGTTGTCACTGAAGATGTGATTGTACAATCTTCTATAGTAACATTCTCATTAAAATACGTTCCTGTAGCGATACTGGTACAAGAAAGCTCTAAATCTTTCATAAGAAATGACTTGGCATAGGTTGCATAACCTCCAGATACTCTTCCTAGTACATTTTTTGATACAGATAACTTAGATGTCTCTCTGTTAAGTCCTATTACACTCAAAGCGATTGGCGATGAAGTAGAAGTATTTCCTGACATTGTTAATCCATATCCATTGGTATTTTTTACGCTACCCACTATTACTATATTACATCCCTTACTATTACTAATTGCTATATTACCGGCCCACTCGGTTTCCAGTAAATAAATTGTAGGAACATAATTTGTATTATTTATGGTTATGGTATTAGTACTGGTTCCCTGCCCCTTTATAACATAGGCATCTTCATTCGCATCCCAACTTTCGCTAGTACCATTGGTTTGTGTGTACCCTGTATCTGTTATTGTTATATTTCCTGTATTAATGTTTAACTGTTTAACATACTGGTGATCAAGAGTGTATTGCGTACCACTCGCACCAGTTACAGAAGTACCACTTGCTGCTTTTGCACTTGTTGCTGTCTTTCTATCCCCTACTTTCATTGGATCGTAATCAGTACTTGAGGTCATGTCAGCGATTAAAGGGTTTGTAAACAGTTTTAAAGTCATAAGTGCTGATGTGTAAAAGCTTCCCCTAGTCCTAGAAGGGGCTATGTCTGCTACAGCAAGTAACCCTTTTGAAGGATGTTCATAAGGCAAGTCTTGTACATATTTTGAAATTGGAAGTACAAGTTCTTTTCCTACTTGGATTGGCGTACACATCTGACTTAAGAAATAATACACATTAGTAAGATTTCGATACTTATGATTTTCGGGTGACCGATTATCATATACAACTGACATTGCACAAGCTGCAATTGTAGATGCTTCACCATCGTTCCAGAGTCTCTCACCTTTTGGCTCACCTACAAGCTGAGAAACCAAATCCCAGGTTGCATCAATTGCACCTGGGATATCATCTTCATCTACCCTATCGATAATTGGCTGTAAGAAATTAAATCTTGTACTTTTTCTCGGATTCTTAAAATCAATTGTTATAGTTTTGTATCCCAGCAACTCTAAAATCTTTTTGTAATAGAAATAGGATTCTGCCTTGGGATCCGTAACTATAATGCTTTCTCCGGCCAAGAGTAGCGTACCTATTGTCTGTAATACTACTGTTCTACCTTTACCAGATCTTGTAGCTCCAAGTACAAGAGTATGTACATCCTTTAAAATGTAGTAAATTCGTTCTTGGGAAAACGGAACTCCTGAAACCAATTTGAATAATGAATTAATTACTTCTTTTTCTTTAAGGTCTTTTTTACCTAAAACAATTCCACCTTTTTGTGGATTAATATCATTTAACGCTCCTCTCTTTATTTCTTTCTTTATGTCATCATAAACAGCCGGATTTGTTACATCATAAATAATTTTATCTTCATCCGTAAGTTCATGTTGTTTTATATCTATTAGTGCTTCAAGTTCGTCTATCCTGGTATCATCTTCTTCCTGCTCTTGTTCTTTTGTTAGCTGATCAATCTCCTCCTCTAAGGCAGTTATTCGTTCTAATTCCAGTTTTATATCATTTAAGCTATTTATCTCAATTTTTTTGAGAGTTGGATTATTTTGATCCAGTATAAAATTATCAAAAGATGTATCAAATTTCTCAGGAGGTAACCATTTAGCTGTTCCGCATTGCCCCTGTCCTGCAACTGCAGGTGTTGATATATCTGGTGTAACAAAAATTTGCTTGCTCTGATAATCCTTACTGTCTTGCATAGCAGTAACAAAAACAAAAAGTATAATTGCAACCAGAAGTATTAAAAAAAGCTTCCATGCATTATTACTGGAAGCTACATACTTTATAATATAGAAGATATTCATACTTTCTAATTTCTGTTTAAGTAGGACACTATCGAACAGAGCTGCAAAATAGATTGCTAAAACGCTACCTATTAAAGCTAAAAATGAATATAGATAAATATTTTTTTTATTCATATAATGTACCTTAATCCTTTTCCCAATCTAATCCCTTCCCTTTTTCAGATTCTATAATTTTGTCTTTCAAGGCTTGTCCATCTATGAAGTAAGGTTTCAATGAATCTGAATTTTGAAAGGGGTAAGGATTTGAAGAATCTTTTGCTAGTGTATCTGCCATTTTAAGTAATTGATTTCTTAACCGTTCTTGCCCAATCTGGATACTTGTATTATGATTTGTTTCTACTTGTCTATTAAGAGCAAATTGCTTCTCCAGAGATTCCTTTGTTAAAGGAGTAAAGTTTTTTGCGGGATACCCCAGCTTGTCAGAATTAATTTTCTTTCCGTCGGAATTGGTATAAGTAATATCTTTACGACTTTCTTCCCATCGTACCTGATAGCCAAACCTATTCATAATATCTATAAACTCATCACGACTTCGAGAAACCTTTCTAGCTGCCATTCCTGCATATAATGTTTCAGCCTTCCAGCTCCTACCTTCTTTAGCAGCTCGATACTCTCCCTTTGAAACATGCTCATGTAATCGATTCTCCATTTTAACCTTGGGTATTCTTCGCTGTTCCATCTTAGGAAGAACGGACAAATTATTCTCTCTACATAATTCATTACTCCAATCTTTTATTTTTTGTAGATCATATTTTGAAATATGCCATCTCAGCCCTGTTTCATAATTTACAGAGTTAATGGCAAAATGAGTATGGATGTGTTGCTGATCTGTATGTACTGCGTAAACAATCTGAAATCCTTCAAATAATTTATGAGTAAGAAGTTTATCCGCAATTTCTTTCGCTAGTTCCGGTGTAATTTCTTCTACTTTAAAACTCTGTGTAAAATGTATTACTTCCTCAGATTTTGATACTGGGCCTTCAGGTAATTTATTATGAATTGCCTTAGTCAGTACAAATTCATCAAAAGCTGTCTTCGGATTACAATATATGCCTCCCATTAATTCATCTCTGGTTTTACTTTCCTGTAAGATGTAATTAATTAATCTTCTTACACTCCCAAGTGTCTTATAGGTTAGTTTTTCACCTTTCTTGTTTTTTCTCCCATTAAAAAAAGCAACGATAGCCACGTTATCACCTGCCTGGCTTAACTTTTTTATTTAGCTTAACTAGCTCCTGGTATACTTTACTTAAGTTGTCCTTAGTCTCCGTAATCTCAGGCGTTTGAATAAGTCCTTGATGACATAACATAGTAATTTGATTTAAATTGTTGCCAACTTTATGTAGTTCCTTTACTAATACTTTCAAATCATTTATAACAATTATTTGTTTATTCTGGCAACATAGTCGAACAAACCTACTTAAGTTATTAATGCCTGAGATTTTATATTTTTCGATAATCTGTTTTTTTTCCTCAGCAGTGACCCTTATATGTATACTTTCTGGATCACTATTCATAATCTTTTCCAACATTGCTGGTGATTGCAAGGGCATCTCATCTTTCAAGCAACAATAAAGCACATATTCACATTCCTTCATTCCGGCTTCTTTCGCTTTACGTTTAACAAATATTTTCTGTTCAGGTGTGGCTCTTGCTTCTATCCTTTTAATCTTAGTGGTGGGCTTTTCCTCCATTGCAAATACCTCTTTAAACCTTTAAGGTTCTAAGTCCATATCCGGATCTTGTTCATTACCGTAAAGAAAATGATTTACAAACTCCTGACTTAACGTGGGTGTCTGTTCCTCAATCCTAATAATGCTCTTTTCCTCTTTATCATATTTATAAGCGCTGTTCGAAAGTCTTTCCTTACTGGAAACTTCCTGCATGTTAACAGATCTGACCATCGGTCCGAGCTCCCTTTCATCCATTGTCCCTTCATCTGGGATTATTATTACTTCATGTACAGAAGAAGGCAATATATATAAATTGGATCCGAACTTCTCAGATAACTTCTCTAAAAGACCTGGATAAACTATTGAAGAAGCACCGTTGATATTTTTGCTATTTGATAATACATACATAGGTTCAAAAGCAGTTGTCACTTCATCATATCGGAAACTATCAATATCTGTAGCCTCCTTATTAAACGCTTGTTCCATAGTAGCGATTCTGGGCGGTAACAAACGCATAGTATTCTCGATAGCCAGATTATGTAATTCCTCATAACTTAAATCAAGACTGTTCAAAAGAGTGTCATCAATCAATGCAGAATGAATACTTTGATCTTCAATTTTTGCAACCAATCGATATGTAATCACCATGTCATTTTGCAGCCTATAGGGATGAGGCCGCTGTGTGCGCCTGTTTTCTTCCTGACTAATTAGAGAAAATATAATATTTTCTTTCTTTAATAAATTCATTTCCTCATTCCTGTCTACAATCTTGATGTCATTATTTTTCATAATATCTATTTCCTTTCTTATTCTTTGATTGTTCTATCTCTTTTTGTATTAGTTCAGCCTTTTTGAGTCGCATATGCTCTATAGAAAGACTATAGTCTGAATATTGAGAGACATCTAACCCACGCAGCATTCCATCGATAATTTCTGCCATCTGTGCTTGCTTGAATCGATTGTCATCAAATATTTTCACATCCAAACCATTTTCAATACCTATACGTATTTGATGTATCTGATTATGGTTATGTGTAAAAAGGTACTGAGTCAAATCTATATCTTTTTCAAATCCTAATCTAATCTCCATCATCTTCCATTCATTGTGAATTGGTAACGCATATTTCTTATAACTCACACCTGAAATCATACCTAAGTATATCTGCTCTCTTTGCTTATGATTAAACTCTCTATCCAACAGAATATCGACTTCAAATTTTTGTTCTATTGCTTTTCGGATAATAGCCATATCTTTGGAATGTAGAAAACGGTCTTCATAGCAGGTTGTATCTATTCCAGCTTCTTGACCCAGGCGAAGTTCTCTCATCTGTGCGTAATGATAATATGGTTTTGCATATATCAGAACATCACATCCAGATATAACTCCTATAAGTATTTCATTCCATTGTTTATCATTAAACTCTTCTCGAAACAACTCCCCTAACTTGAAGTTGTTTTTATCCAATTAATTACCTCCTCTAAATTTATTATTTCACGATTGTATACTAAGAGTTAAGAAAATCCTTTAATTGATGGGAATATATAGCTGTAATATCCATATTTCCAATGATATACTCTCTCACAGATAAATTCCTTAGATGATAATGATCCTGTAATAAATGCAGTGCATTCTTATCATCAAATGTTGTATAGGTGATAATTAACTTATTTAACTTATCTTTATTCTGAAATAACAATAGTGATAGTAACTGAGCTTCCTCCGACTTAGTGATGAAACTCTCAATATTATCTATTATCAAATTAATACTTTTGTCATTTATATTGTTAATAATGATTTCGATAATCTTAATCAGAAAATCAAAACGATTTTCTATTTCATCTTCCAAATCAAAATTTATAAATAGGTACTCTCTTTCACTATTCATGAAATCGAATACCTCATTTATAGAAATGTCCGATCTATCAAAATGATTACCGGCTAATCTTTTGCAAAGAGCAGCATATTCTTCATAAGAAGATAAACATATTGTCTTTCCTTTTAATTGCAACAATTCAGATTTAATATAACTGGTTTTTCCATACCCAGTCTTTCCTTCTATAACTTTAATTTTCAAGTTTGATCGGTCTCCTTATTCTATTATTTGCAATTCAATCTTAATATCATCCGGTACATTGTCTTTCCAAACGAAACTATTCTTAAGTATGTAATTGTTATAACTATTAGCAGTTTTATTTGCCCTCATCTTTGCTTGTTCTGCCCAGGATTGCTTTTCTTCGTTGCTGCTATCCTTATATTGTTCATACGTTAATTTGTCTGTTTCATAGCTACTTATCATCGCTCTACAAGTATCTTCAACTTCTTTGACGGTCTTGTAATTAGTTACATCATCAACCTTTTGCACCTGAAAAAAGTAAGTGTTTATAGCTCCTCTTCCAAAAGGCGTTATATAAAGTATTAATAAAAGAGCCATGATAACAAGTACAACAATACCTGTTCCCTTGAAAAGACTATTCATCGACTTCACCAACCTTTAATACCGGATCATCCACTTCGAAAGGGATATCTGAATATAAATATGTACCTGTCCACTCCATATATTTTCCATCTGGAGTAAAGAAGAATATTCCATTATCATTTTCCCCAAAGGAACCATCTACGTCTGCCAACTCTTTATTTATAGTTGCTCCATTTGAATAGTATTCCTCAATATAATTAGGGGTTAAGAAGCTGTTTAAGCTACTTACTTTCCCATCAACTACAAAACTTCCAAGAACAGCTCCATTATCAGTTAATAAAACTATATATCCTAGAGGTTTCTCAATAGAGCAAATTAAGCTATTGGCTTTTTCTCTTTGTCCATTAACCCAATATGCTCTACGAGTTAGATTATAACGTTCAAGAGAGTAATTTATATCAGTTGGAGTCCCCTGATTATCAGATAACGTTTCTTGCACTATCATCTGATTATCTACATCGGCAGTAGTATAATTATCACATCCCACCAAAGCAAGCATAACTAATAATACTGCACTAAATAACTTTGCTAATTTTCTCTTCATATAATTTTATTCCTTTCTCTAATAGAGGGTTTGGGATTCATCCCAATTCTGGGGTTCGGGTCTCCCGACAAGATCTCTTTGTGTGACAACAGTCACACAAAGGGGAATCTTGCCAGTTATACACCTACGGTAAATCCCTCTCCCTTTTGAGGGACGATATTGAAAAAGAATCATTGTTCAAGTCCAAAATCGAGAATATCATCTTTTTCTTCAACATAATCCTGTTCATCCTCAAAATTTTTGATAACATCTTTCAAACATAGAAGTTTGTAAAACTGCCTTGCATCGACATCCAATAATTCAGGATGATCCTTAATGGTAAGAAGTTCTATTTCTTTTATATTATTTTGTGTAAAAGTCTTAGTGGGAATTTCTGTCAGCCCCGATAAACTCTCAGGGATATTTCCTTTCTGATACAAAATATTATTTAGCCATTCCAAGGCATTCTTAGTTTTCTGACTTAAAACTATGGAGTCTGCATTATAAAGAAAAGTTTTGATTCCTAGATCACGTACCAGGCGTTCAATTAACTCTTTCTCATTACCGGCTGCTCCTATTAATCTTAAAAAAGAGTTTGATTTTGAATTCATCATAACCGCAGTGCTAAAACACTGATCCTTTCTATCTATTTCATTTTTATATCACTACCTCCACTTATGCTGGCTCACATTCATGATTCAGCTCATTAGCCGGTTCTGCTAGCTGGGTCTGTAGTTGCTCAACTTTTTTCAGATTCATATTAACTAAATCCGCCTTCAAGACTTCATTGAAATCTTTTTCCTTGAATGAAATACGTTTAATCTTATATTTACTGGAATACTGCTTAAATATATCATTGCAAGCTTCATTACCTGCCGTATCATTATCTAATCCCATTTGTATTTGTTTAATCTCAGGGTGATCCATCAGATATTGTTTTAATGCAACATCACTCACTCCACCAAGAGATAAAATGTGGTCATTTTGGATTTTATATCCTAATCCATGGTAGTGATAAATTGACATATAACTTAAGAGATCAATAGGAGCCTCAACGATTGTCAATCTATCATTTGACCCTATTTTTGCAAAACCAAATCTTTTATCTGATCCTGAAGCTTCCCCTTTGAAAGATGCACCATTTGTATTTGTACTTCGAATACATGCATACTTCTGATTACCTTCTTTATCTATCCCGACAAATACGCAACTTTTTTTATTATTTTCATATAGAAGTTTCTTATCTACAAATTCTTTGATAACTTCCTGGTGAATTTTACGTGTCTGACCAAGATATGCGAAGATATGTCTGTAAGTATTGTTTTTTTCAGGTAGTACAAAATCTTTTTTTTCCACAATCAATTCTTTTGAAGGTACATATCGTGAATATGAACTTTCACCATTTAATAACTCTGACATAGCATCCTGCCAGCTTGATCCATCCAGATACATAACTAACTGTATAGGGCCTCCACCTTTACGGGTAGAATGACAGTACCAGCGATTTCCTGCCTTATCAATTGATAATCCCCCCTGTCCCTTTACCTCTGCCCATCGTTGATTTACATCTTTAATGTTGTAACCCTTAGATCTTGCCAAGTCAGGTATACTAACCGCATTAGCCTTTGCAATATCCTCATCATTATAAATCTGATAGTTTGCTGGTGCTCCAGCTCTTGCATAACGTGCCTTACTTTCCATATAATCACCTCATAAAAAAAGGGCAACAGCATATAATTAAGCCATTACCCTAACCATAATTTTCAATTCTGAAGTTATTACTGTTCTAATGAAAGTTCTTCGCTTATTTCTTCCTGATATATCTCTTCCTGTTGAAGCATCTCTTCCATTGATTGTTTCGGTAAATCCGGATGCAGATCATCAGGCGATAATCGACTTATCAACTTCTCAGCTGTGCCTGTACCGAAAACTCTTTCAATTGTGCGATCGAATATTTCATGCTTCAATTCTAAGGGCATCGTAGAATCATTCACAATTGAGTTTGTGAAGTCAATTATTTTGTCGTTATAGTCATTTTCATTCTGATAAAATTGTTCCACATAATCTTCTTCCAGGCTCTCTAGTGCTGCTCGCTTAAGAGCATTTTCTTGTTTCTCCTCAATTACATTATTTGCAGCTTCCTCAAATGCTTGGCTCTTTTCAATATCAGATTTAGCAGTAAATTCATTCTCCTTAACCTGGTTAATTACAGTCCTTAGAGCAGATATAATAGCATCTTTTCTCTCTTCCACCGGAAGATCCTGCATCTCATCTGAAATAGCTTCATAGATACTTTCAATTGTGTTTTTAACTTCATTGATGGCAGCTTTTTCAATATCAACCTCTTGTACAACAGTGTCATTTACCTCATTTTGTGGTACTTGTTCATGCCTGATAAAGCTTTGATTATGTAAAACATTACGTTTAATTATTGAGATGAGATTATCAAAGATATTTCTAAGCTGAACCTTTATTGCATCCATGATATGATTCACCATAATTGTCATTCTAATAGAATGAATATCTTTTGCAGTATAACTGCCGTTACCCAAGTTTCTCATCTGAATCATTCCATCTTGAAACCCAAGCCTCATTTCTTTCATAACTTCCGGATCAAGTTCTACTTTAGCAAAAGCTGCAACTTCTTCTGGTGCCAATCCATATTGTTTTCCAAGTCGTATTTCCTTCGCCTGTTCAGCAGAATATACAAAGTTACTCTCTTCATTTTTAAAGTTGCTTAGATCCACTCCATTTTCTGCAGCTAAACGCATTTCTTTCATATATTCCGCAGACAATGAAGGATCATTAAAACCTTTCGTATCAATACCATTTTGCTCTGCAAGGCGGAGCTGCCGCATTTGTTTAGGGGATAACTTAACGTTATCAAATGAGGTTACATCTATTCCTCTTCTATAACCCGATAAGATTTCTGATAACTGCTCCTTTGACATTGTTTTTCGTGTCTGGCTCTGAGTCTGTATCTGAGAAATATTTATTTCTTCTTTTTTTTCATTACTTTGGCTTGATTCTGATTGTTGATCATTAATCTCTTCAGGTAATAATTTTTCTTCAGTAGGCTTCTCTTCTGAACGTTCTCCAAGTACTTCTTCCTGCTCTATAATGTATTCACTTTCTTTTTGGATTTCTGCAATGATTCCAGTGTCTTTAAAAGCAGCAAGTGATTTTATTGCTTCTTCTCTGCTTAGACCTTGTACTCTCTCTACAAACTTGATTACATCTGCATCTCGTACAAACTTTGAGTGCCAGTCCCATTTATTACTGTTGTTATATATTAGAATACCTTCAAAACGTGGATCTCTAATAACTGTAGTCTTTCCACGATTTATTTCATCTGTTGGAAGCCCTATTGCTCTGGCATAATCAGAGATTCGTACAGTTTTAGCAGTTTGTAATTCCAGATTTTCCGGCTTTATCAAATCTTTGTTCCTTGTATTTACACTTTCTAAAGCATCCTGGTTATTTAAATTATATGTTTCTGCATAAGCTGCATTATATTGATCACTCGACAGATAATCACCTCTATCTGCAACCAGTTTATCTAATGCTTCTCTCCATTCGTTATTTTCCATTTTAGCTACAAAACGAATGGTATTACCATATTCAGCTCTTTCGTCTTCTCCGTTTGAGATTGACCATGAGTTTCTGTCTTTAAAAACTGTTAGCATTTCACCGCTAGGTGTTTCGATCCTGGCAATCTTCTTATCCTCATACAAGACATCCATATCATTTTTGTTTGCATAATCAAGTATGCTTATACTATTGGCAACTTCAATCTTCGCATCCTCTCTTTCTTTCTGTTTTTGTTTGACCTTTGTACCTGTCTCGGCCATAATACTTACCTCCTTATAAAATATATAAAAAAAAGAACAGTTCGACTGTTCGACTTCGAGTTACCTGATTTTAAGGTTATTAATATGGTTTTAGTAAAGTGAAATTATCTATGTCAAATGTTAAGCAGCTTACTGCTCTACTTTTCTCTAATCTATATCCTTCCAGTATGAATATTGAGACTATTTTTCTACTATCATCTTTATTTGTATAGCATAAGAGTAATTCTTAACACTTGGATCAGCCGAAATGGTGTGTATTATTTCCTCTTCTTTTTCCATAACTATATTCTTATTTTTATCAATTCTTCCAGTAAGCTTAGCAACTGCAGCTAAGAAATCATCCTGTAAATGCTCCGGATCCTCGTTGACTAAAGTTGTATATTTACTATCTTCTCCAAACATTTTATTATCAAATACCATTTTACCAAGCATCATTTCCGGATGCTCAAGATAGTATTGATTAACAGGAATTTTATCATCTGTAAAACCAGTAAATACCCAAGATGGTTCACTCACTTGTATTCTTTCTCTCTTTTGTAAAAACAGAATATCACTCGTCACCTCAGTATTGGCATCCTTAAAAGTAATATTTGGTAATCTAATTGCTCCAATTAAATCCGCACGTTCTGCAAGATACTTACGGAATGTTGGATTTGCCTTATCCAAAGTACCTTTACTTGTTATAAAGATTACTAATCCACCGGATCGTACCTTATCAAGTGATTTTGCAAAATAATAATCGTGAATATGATAGTTGTATTTGCTGTAACGTTTGTCAAATACTCTGTAATCACCAAAAGGTACATTCCCTATAACCAGATCAAAAAAGTTATCAGAGTGATTGGCATTTTCGTAACTGCATATCTGTATATCTGCCTTCTGATAAAGTTGCTTTGCTATTCTACCAGAAATACTATCTAATTCAACACCATACAACCGTGTTTGATCCGCAATATTCTCTGGTATATGGGAAAAGAATCTTCCTGTTCCAAGGGCCGGCTCTAGAAGGTTTCCACCCTTGAATCCAAACTGTTCTAAAGCTTTATATATACCTTTAATTATTTCTGGAGGAGTATAAAATGCTGTGGTTGTAGATGCTCTTGCACTCTTATATTCCTGTTCAGTTAGTAGTTCCTTAAGTACTATATACTCATTTACCCAGGATGAATTTCTTTCATCAAATGCAGCTGCTAAACCACCCCAGCCAACATACCTGTTTAATATAATTTGCTCATTCTCTGTGGCATAGCGTTGTTCATTTTCTATTACTTTTAAGAGCTTAATAGCTGCAACATTATTCTGAAACTTCTTCTTAATACCGCCTTCGCTAAGCAGATCTTCCTGATACTTATAATTAATCTTTTCAATGTTACTTGCATTTTGTGTTACGGTTCCCTTATCTTCGTACACTAAATTGGCAACTTCTTTGTGTGCAGCAACCTTGTCCTCATGGATTGGTATTATATACTTATTATCAAGAATCATCTTTTCGAGGATTCTGTCCAATTGACTCCAATGTATAATTTCGTTACTTAATTTAGAACTCTCAGACCAAGTTATTTTAATGCCCACATGCCTTAGTGTTTGTATTCCAATAAAACCCTCATTCCCATTTTCATCGTAATAATTAGTATTATCATAAGCATTCTGCAGATATTTTACTCTTTCAGGATAAGGTACTCCTGTGTTATAAAGCTTTGCTATACCCGATTGACTACCCTCAATACCTGTACCATAATTTACGGCTTTGGTAAGAGTTACATCATCTAAAATAGACTGCCCATAGCTTCTGTTAATTAAAAAAGAAGAAACCGATTTAGTTTCTCCTTCAATGTTTTCATGTAATTCTTTTAAATTAAGTTCTAATTGTAAACCACTTCTCTGAGGACTATCTCCTCTGCTTGGTCGTGGATCCTTTGCCTGTGCTGATAAGCTTCCATTGTGTCGTTTGGATTCTTTATTGGGTCTTTCTCCAGCATTTTCGCCTGTAATCTCTCCATCTTTTCCTCTGCTTGTTCCTGTATCTTCAGCATGGTTTCTCTTAGTTTGCCGTCTATCAGAATCTGCTGTAACTCCACTGGTTTCTCTTCTTCCCAATACTTCATCGCCAGATTTCCGTATTTGGTCAGTTGCTCCATTCCCTGGTTCTGCTCCTCTTCTACCACTCCGAACCAAAGTCCCTCCCTCTCTTCGTATTCCATTTCCATCCCGTTCGCTATCATCTCTGTCATTCTTTTGTCCATCTCGTTTCTCCTTCCTTATATCAATTATGATTTCTTTACTGGTTAATAATATTTCTCTTGCAGCCTTAACTGTATAATATCCAACTGTACCTATTGTTTCACTGTTAACTTCTGCCGATTTATGTATTAATATCTTCGGTTCAACTCCATGATATCGATATTGTATCATATAATTAATACTGTTGATAAGGTAATCTGAAAGTAGGGCAGCTTTATTTACTGGATTATTTGTCTTATTATATGCCCCTTTTAATTGGTCTGTTATAAGCATTTGTCTAACATCATCTGGAGTTAAAATGAACTCACTATTGTAATCCTTATATTTTTCCATAAAACGATGGTTGAAATCATCCAGCTCTTCTGCGCTAATAGACCAATTCATAATTTGCTTATTCCCCCATAACTGAGAAGAATCAAAAAAATGATCTATACCATATTGATTTTTAATTAATACCGGAATACTCTTTTCATTTCTTCTTACTTGTCTTCCAATCGACTTCCAGTCATCATAAGAAGCCAGTTGCACATAATTAGGATTCTGTGCATAAGCAGTAACAAGAGTTGCAAAGTCGTACTTATACATATTACTGGCATATTGAAGAAACGCTTTCCATTTATCTGTATCATCAAGCATTTCCTGTACTGTTTGGTAATATAGCTGTCTCAAATTTTCTAGTTTACTCATATGTCACCTCTCTTTTTTGTATTCCTCCTTTTATAAAACCTCAAAATTAATAATTTGGAGTTTTATAAAAAAAGGAACAGTATATTAAAACTATTCCTTTTCGTTATTTATTCCTTTTTTCTGGTAGCCCAGTTAATACACACATAATAAAGCTAATTATCCATACCCACCATCTAGGAAATATGATTACTTTTCCTAGTAGTTCCAACTCGTTAAATCCAGAAAACCACAATAGAAGAAATATAATGTATACAATCCATAATAAAATTTTTCCTTTAATACTCATATTTCTATCCTTTCATTATATACTTATGTTTAGTTAACTTGTGGACATGATGTCCATAAGTTGTAATACTTAGATAATTTTTTTCCTTTTATTATTAAACTTTAACTCTATTCCTTCTTTGATAAGTCTTTACACCTATGCCCCTATCCAGTGGATTCACCGGAAAGGGGTGTCATGGCATAGTTGTTTGTGATATGTAAATCCAAAGTTTGGTTTAGACCTTTCTTTGTACTTGTGGACATGATGTCCACAAGTTGCCTACTCTCATCTCTCTAAAACAATAAGAGCATTTTTCTTTGTATCAAAATCATATGGAACAGCTGAAAAATGCTGCTTCGAATTTGATGTTTGAAAAATAGTATCGTTACAATTACTTGTATCTAACCCTACAATATACATTTCATCTATAGCATTGAATTTATAAGGCTTTCTTCTTTGTCGTTTATTAGTTTTCATTTTTCTTCTATCTACGACTCTCTGACGATTTAAGCATCCTCTTCTAACTGGCCTACCATAAGTTAAACGTCTTTTATTATTACTTGCAAAAGCAATCCTAATATCTTGGTAGTTCTGAGTAACAACGCTTAGTTTTCCTTGATAATGTTTTGCAAAGGGATAAACTATTGGAGTTAATAATTCAAACACGATTATCACCTATCTTTCTATAACTTGTGGACATGATGCCCAAAAGTTGTTTTATGTAATTAATCAATTTCGTAATCTTCATCTTCTTCACAATCTAGTTCAAATAAAGAAATCTGCCCAATGACCTGGCTAGTACTGCTAACTACCTCAGTACCTACATCATTATCTAATAAATTTTGTACCTGCTCTCTTGCACAATGCAAAGTCTCTATGTAACTTGTATTCAGGTTCCTCTGCATATAAACTAATTCTCTATTCACTACAGCGTTCTTAAAACCATTAATATAGTTTAAAGAGGTTAAATGTGTTATTTCTTTCAATTGAGTTTTATTAAGTCGATTAATATTAGAAATAAGGTATTGATAATCCTCATTATTCAAATATATATTTAAAATTTTATTAGCACTATCAATTATTTCTTCTGATTTTGCCATATATTTATAGTCAACTTCTGGAGGAGTTTCTTTATAATATATTTCAGGGTAAAGCTTTTTCTCTTCAAGTTGTCTTTTAAATGATAATATATGATTACGAACCAGATTTAGATTAGTACCATCGGTATGAAACGGATCGTTACATCCATTTATATATATGTCTTCCCAACGATTAAAAGATTTCCTTAACTCTTCTTCATAATCCACTTCATTTCTTTTCAATATCTCACCTGTCTTTCCTAAGATGTTATTGTTGACTATTCAAGCGGTGTGACAGTAGCTAGTAAATCCTGTAAACAACTCAACTGCAATACCCGAACCCGAGTACCCTTTGCCTACTTGCAGTATAAATAAAATAAAAAAGAACAGTTTACACTGCTCTTTTTTATTTTATTTATACAATTTTAGTCTTAATTACCTTGTGAATATGTATAAAAATTACCTGAAATAGTTACAGGTTTTCTTAGATAAACTGTTCCTGATATACTAGTATTTACCGAATATCCAAAATCAATAACTTCAGGAATACTAAACCCAATGCTCAACTCCTCACCTGATGTTACAGTAGTAACAATTGTAATTACACCCGTTCCGTAATATTGAACATTTGTAGTAGGAAAAGTACCTGTTGCTGAACGAGCATATGCAGATGAATTTTCCAAAACAGCATTAGAGGATGATATTGGATAAAAATCAGTACCTTCAATACTATTTACGCTTGAAAATGACCCACTTTGATATAAAACTACTACGCATTCTAACCTCACAGTGACAAGTGCATCAACTTTATCTCTTTTAATTGAATAGTAAGAGGTACTCTGAGGTGCATAACTACTTTCAGATGTGATACGACTTAACTGTGGACTATCATTGGGTAGCGGTTCACTTGTAATTGTTTCCAAGACAGCTCCTGTTTCTTTGTCCGAAATAGTTACACTAACATCATTTCCATTTTCAATTGTCTGTATGTTGACTTCATTTTTATTGTATTCAGGGATTGATAAATTGAAATCACCTAGATTGATGTCAACGCCTTTGTTATTTAGTGTTTGTGCTTGCACGTTACTTGGAATTATAAACGAAGTTACTGTTATGGCAAGCGCCATTGCTAATGCTAAAATTCTACCTTTCTTCATTTTAATACTCCTTTCGATTCTTTTATCATTAAGTTACTGGTATATTTTAACATATAAACCAATTTATGTAAACATATTTCTATAATTTTACTTTTTTACTTTACATATTAATATTTTAGTTATAAAATAAGTTATGTAAAATAATAAAATAAAGGAGGTTATCTTATGACAGACTTGATACCATATAGCATTGATCAATTAACATATCAAATGCAAATTACAAATAAAATACTTTCTCTTTTAGTGATTATTGTAAGCATACTAACCATAGTTCTAATTATAAATTTGATTGCTAACATTATTCAGAAGAAAAAGAATAAAAACCTTAATAAAAGTGAATAGCTATACAGAAATATACCCTCATTTTTAAGTATGAGGGTATTTTTATAATCTAATCTGGAGTATTTAAGAATTTAACTATTGCTTATTACAAACAATAACGCTAACCCAAGAGCTGCTAGGCTAATCCTCATTACTCATATATATATAATTTTATTTGCATTATCAATTGTTTCTTCTTTTATTCGATATATTCACTATCAGCTTCTAGAGTAGTTTCTTTATAATAAATTTCAGGTAACGGATTTTCTCCTCAAGTTGCCTTTTTGAAATATAATATATGATTTCTAGTAAGATGGATCGCTTCCTCCATTTATAAATAGGTCTTCCCAACGCTTAAAAGATTTCATTAACTCTTCTTCATAATTTATTTCATTTTTTCAATATCTCACCTATCTTTCCATCGATGTTATTGTTCATTATGAGAAAAATAAAATTCTAAAGCTTTATCAATAATATTCTCAACTTCTTTGGCCGATTGATTTTCCTTAAAATACTTTTTTACAATGTTGGGTTTAACCTTAATTCCCTGTAATGCTGTTTTTTCTTGTTTGTTCTCATTTTCTACCATTACATTTTTAATTCCGTCTTCATCCAGATTATTGGCTTCTTCTAGTTTTCTAAGAGCTGCCGCTTTATCTGGGCTGACCTTCAGTTTACTATTATTAAGAATATCAACTAGATAAAGTTGATTCTCTTCACTTAAATAAGATAATTGTTCACCTGCTGTAAAACTAATGCTTTTTTCATCAATAAACTTCTTAAGCCCAACACATAACTTATTGATTCTTATGTATCTGGCTATTGTCCTTCCATCTAAATTATATTCATCTCCTACTTGATCCCTGGAATTTGACTTGTGGACATCATGTCCACAAGTTTCATCTTCAATAAAATCCTTAGAATCAAGTATTTCTTTAACTTGATTAATAATATCAGTCCGTCTGCCTTGAGATTTTAATGATTTGTAGTGTTCATCAATCACTAAGGCTCTTTCTGAATAACTTAAATCTGCAAATGATCTTTGTAAAAGATTAGTTTCAATAACAACTAACATTGCTTCCTCATCTGAAAGCCCTTCCATAATAACAATGGGTACTTCCTCTAATTCAGCGGCTATTGCTGCATTCCAACGATTGTGTCCAGCTAATATTTCATATTTATTTGTTTCAATAGTCTGATCTTTGAATTGAACTGAATCACTTATAAATGTTCTTACTATGATTGGCTGCAGTATGCCGAACTCTTTAATACTACGCACCATTTCATCAAACTTTCGCCCTGTATAAAGCTTAAATGGATGATTTTTAAAAGGTATAAGGTATTTAACATTAGCTTTCATAACCTTGTCTTTATCATCGCTTTTAGTCTCTTTTAATTCACCAAACAGAGCATCTAATGCGGTTAATTTATTGTCCGACATAATTGATGACCTCCTTGGCTAATTCCTTATACGCTATTGCTACAGGGTTCTCAGGGGCGAAATCAATGATACTTAATCCTTCATCATCAGATTCACCAACTTTTACAGAAGTAGGAATTTTCGTTTCAAAAATATTAATACCAGATCCATATGCTTCATTTATATTCCTAAATGTTTTTTTAGATATGTTAGTTAGTCCATTAAATTTTGTAAGTAGAATACCTTTTATATATAATTTTGTATTAATTCTTTTTAATATTCTAATGAAGGTTCGTAGAAACAATTCTAAACCTTTCGATGCCAAGTAATTACTATCTACCGGAATTATTACACTATCACAAGCTGCCAGAGCATTAATAACCAGCATACCCAAAGAAGGGTTGCAATCAATGAGTATATAATCATAATCTTCTCTTAATTCGTCAAGTATACTTTTAAGTATGTATTCTCTCTCCATTATACCAACCAGCTTTAATTCGGTTGATGATAAAACAATATTGCTTAATAATATGTCAAAATGCTCGGTATGTTTGATGTATTCCTCTTTACCTGGTAACTCTTTCATTTCAATAGCTCTATCCATAAGATCACCAATTGTAAATTGTTCACTATCAGTATTGGTATAACCTAACGAAGTTGAAAGGCTAAACTGTGGATCGAAATCAACTTCTAATACCTTCTTTCCATTCTCTGCTAAAGCTCTTCCCAAATTCTTTGTTGTGGTAGTCTTACCTGCTCCACCTTTCTGATTTGCTACTGCGATGATTTCACACATAATAATATCTCTCCTTTTTATTTTATTTGACTCTTCTCCTTACATATGTATAAGGTGGTGTTGCGCAACACCACCTTATAAGGAGAGAGTATATTCCCCGTCGTGCCGATAGGACAGCAATAAAAAAAGATATTGAGAATTCAATATCTTAAATTACCTACTTCTTATACAATTATTTAATAAATATTCACTGCTTTTGTGGGCTATTTTTATACTTGATATCGCACGATTTGTATCACCAAATCTCTGGAAGTGAACAACTTCTCTTTCCCTTAAGAATCTGATGGGATCAATTACATCAGGGTCTTTGATCATACGAAGGATATTGTCATAGGTGGTTCTGGCTTTCTGCTCTGCTGCCATATCCTCATGAAGGTCTGTAATCGGATCACCTTTTGACTGGAATACGGTTGCACTAAAAGGAGCTCCGCTTGCTGCCTGAGGCCAGAGTCCAACGGTATGGTCAACGAAATAGGTATCAAAACCAGAAGCTTTGATTTCTTCTATGGTAAGATTTCTGGTAAGCTGGTGAACGATGGCACAGATAATTTCCATATGTGCCAGCTCTTCCGTTCCGATGTCTGTTAATATTCCTTTTACTTCATTATAAGGCATTACATATCTCTGAGAGAGGTAACGCTGAGATGCTGCCAGTTCTCCGTCCGGACCACCGAACTGCGTAATTATGAACTTTGCAGTTGCAGCATTAGGCGTTTTTATATTTACAGGGTATTGAAGTCTCTTTTCATAGGTCCACATAATCAGCACTCTCCTTCCCATGGCCATGGATCATTAATCCAAGTCCACATATTGGAGGGCGCTACATCATAGGCTGATAAAGGACCATAACAGTCTCTGTATTCCTCCATGGCTTCTGTTCTAATCTGCCTATACATTTGAAAATACTCTAAAGCTTCTTTATCATAAGGGTGAGTATCCAGAAACAGCCTAGCATCATCAAGCGCGAAGCTGGCTTCAGTAATAATGCACATCAATTGATCTCTGCTTTTACTCGTCATGGTCTGCCACCTCTTCCTCCGCATTTATTACCTGCTGCAAGAAAAGGCAGATCCAATTCCTGAAAAATTGTACCAACCTGTAAAGCCATTCCTGTATCGTAGATATTTCTCCACTTCTGCATAGGAACATAGGACATTGCCAAAGGCAATTTGTCAAGACATTTATCAACACTGCCTATATTGTCACAACCGCCTTTTACAGCTTCCAAAACTGGTGTAACCCCGCAGCCACATTGCTGGTTCTGATTGTAGCCCATGTTTCTGCCACCGTGAGGGTACATCGGACGTCTGTAGTTATCCATCTGGTAAACTCCTTTATAAGATATATATTATCTTATGAAAGCTACCTGAGTTGGTGACATTTCTTTGTTATTTACAACACAAATATACCTGTTAAATTAAACTGGAATCTATCGGATTATTCATAACGAACCACAAGCAGCCCTTAGTTATCCTTCTCTTTAAGTTATAAAACAGACCGTTTTAGAAATAAATGATAATGCTTAAATTTATATTCAAAAAATATCTCCTTCCACCCTCTTTACAATTTTCGGATAACGTGATATTATGTCACCATAAAATAAGAATTGAAAGGATGGTTTTGATGTCGGTATTATTTGTAAGTGAGGTTCGTGCCAACTAGCACGTAACTGAATATTGGTAGAGCAAGGATTGATTATGAAACCGGAGCTTCCTTTAAAATATTAAAGGGCTCGGTTTATTTGTGTTACATGTTTCTTTATCTTTCAGTGCTTACCTTCATTACAGAATATACTCATCTGCCATCATTATATAAACAGGAACCATAACAGGTTCTTATGCTTGGTATGCCGCGGGAAAATTCCGCCTTTTATACAGCCCTGATCAGGACTTTTATAAAAGTAACATATCCATAACTATATAAAGGCTGGCGTAGCAGTTTATTGCTACGCTTTTTTTATACCCACAGGGAGTTTTTCTGTTGCTGTGAGTTGAATTTTAGACTATAGAAGTTTAAATACTGTATTTTATGCAAGTATTTATTTACTCAAAGACTATTAATTCAATTTACGGGATTCCTGTGGGTATTTTTATGTAATTATTAAACAGGGTTCTACTTCTTAAATAGGCATGGCAACTGCTGAACCGATATAACATAATTTATGCTTCCGGATAAAAGACAGATATTAATATCTATTTGCTCTATTTGCAACTGTAAGCGCGGTAAATACCATACAGGCAAACAGTAAGGTTGTATGCTTGTCAATCAAAAAAAGGAAGCCCTGTACTCAGAAAGGATTATAACATGTTTGAAAAAACTTCTCATACTTTGGAATTTGATACAATAAAGACGATGCTGAGCGAAAGAGCTGTTTCCGATATTGGAAAACAAAAGCTGCTGGCTCTCACCCCTTACCTCTCACTCTCAGAGGTCAATGCTAAAATTAAAGAAACTACAGAGGCCAAAGCCATACTGACGGCTCTTGGAACACCTCCCCTTCCCTCCATGAAGGATATCCCACAGCTTCTGGAACTGGCTGCTCTTGGCAGTATGCTGCTGCCGGAACAGTTACTATTTATCTCACAGTTTCTGACTGCAACCAAACGAGTGAAGACCTATCTGTTAAAGGCTGAATTCTTACAGACAGAAATCGCCTATTACGGCAACTCCTTTGCTGATCTTTCTCCACTCACAGAGGAAATAAGCCGCTGCTTAAGAGGTACCAGAGTAGAAGACGAAGCCTCCAAGGAACTAAAGGGAATCAGGCGCAAAATGGAACAGCTACAGGCAGAAATCAGAACAAAGCTGGAAAATCTGCTTCGAAGCAAAAAAGACTGGTTCTCCGAAAATTATATTTCCAATCGAAACGGACATTATGTGCTTCCGGTCAAGAAGGAATATAAGAACCAGATAGGCGGCTCCACCCTGGATGTATCCTCCACCGGTGCCACCTGCTTTATCGTGCCGAACACAGTACTCAAACTGGAAGAGGAATTGTCCTTAAAGAAAATACTGGAGGATAACGAAATAAGACGTATTCTGTATGAACTCACCGGCATGGTAGCAGATGCTGCCGCCGAAATAAATCTTAATATGCAGGCAATGGAGACCCTAGACATCCTGTTTGCCAAAGCAAAATTAAGTGTGGATCTGAAAGGCATACCTGCACTTATGAACCACGAGAGAAGAATTTCTATTGTAAATGGCAGACACCCCTTACTCAATCCAAAGGACTGTGTACCATTAAATTTCTCAATAGGCAACGATATTCAGGGCATTGTAATAACAGGACCTAATACAGGCGGCAAGACCGTGTCCTTAAAAACCGTTGGGCTCTTGTCTCTAATGGCGCAGAGCGGTCTTCATGTCCCTTGCGAGGAAGCAGAACTATGCATGAACAATGGAATTTTCTGTGATATTGGAGATGGTCAGAGTATTACAGAGAATCTCTCCACCTTCTCTTCTCATATTACGAATATCATTCAGATTCTTCGACAGTCAGACAATGAAAGCCTGGTGCTTCTGGATGAACTGGGTTCGGGAACAGACCCCGCAGAAGGTATGGGTATTGCTATTGCTATTCTTGAAGAACTGCGCGAGAAAAACTGTATCTTTGTTGCTACCACCCATTACCCGGAAGTAAAAGAGTATGCGGCAAGAACCAAAGGTCTGATAAACGCCAGAATGGCTTTTGACAAAGAAAGCTTAAAACCCTTATATCGGCTTGAAATCGGAGAGGCCGGAGAAAGCTGCGCTCTATATATTGCAAGACGACTTGGACTGCCGGAAAAAATGCTGACAAGAGCCTACCAGGAGGCATATGCTACCTCTGTTTATGACAAGGCTCAATCCTCAAGACACATGGAATACGACGCTGGATTTATAAATACCCCTGCAGACGATACAGGCAGGACTAATCAAATACCTGATGCACTGGCCCAAACAACAGCTGTTTCTTCCGGAAGTACTGCATATGCACCTCTTCCTAAGGTACAGGGTCTCCCTAAAGAAACTTCCGCGAAGGGATCTCCTGCTTCTTCCAAATTCACTTTAGGAGACAGTGTAATGGTATATCCTCAGAAGAAAATTGGTATCGTGTTCAAGCCCTCTGACGAAAAAGGTCTTATTGGAGTCCAGCTGCAGAAAAAGAAGGAATTCATCAACCACAAAAGGCTTAAGCTCATCTCCCCCGCTTCCGAGATGTATCCGCCGGATTACGATTTCTCCATTGTATTTGATTCCGTAGCTAACAGAAAAGCCAGACATCAGATGGATAAGAAGCACCAGCCGGGTCTTGAGATTCGGTATCCCTCTGATACGGAAAACAGGTAGGTCTAACCCTGAGGCAGTGTGATTGTAAATTCTGTACCTTCACCGTATTTACTGTTTACCGTTATGCTGCCTCCATGGGCTTTAATAATCGCCTCTGTAATGGCAAGGCCTATTCCGGCACCACCGGTATTTCTGTTTCTGGATTTATCCGCACGGTAAAACCGCTCAAAGATATGGGGCAGGTCAACTTCTGATATCCCCATTCCGGTATCCGCCACGCAGATAACTGCCTGCTTTGCTTCTTTTCCAAAGGTTATATTAATCTCAGCTCCTCTGTCGGAATACTTTACGGCATTGGAGAGGAGATTATTTAACACCTGACAGATCTTATCCTTATCTGCATAGAGCAGGTCATCTTTTACACCTTCAGAAGACATGGGTACATTTAAGCGAATGGTCATATTCTTCTCAACAATGTCATTCTCATAGTTATGAATCATTCTGCCTGCCAGCTTCTGGAATTCAAATTCCTCCAGATGCAGGATAATATTCTTATCTTCTATNNCATTACAGACAGATCTTCAATACTGCCGATTAATTTCTTTATCCTGAGAATTTCTTCATAGCAGCTCTCAAGTCTTTCTGTACTGAGCTCCCATACACCGTCCAACATGGCCTCCATATGTCCCTGCACGGAAGTCAGGGGGGTACGAAGCTCATGGGCCACATCCTGGGTTAGCTGTTTTCGGAGCCTGTCCTTATCTGACAGGGCTTCTGATAATTGGTTCATGGTATCAGCCAGTATCTTAATTTCTCTGGTATTTACCTCCTCCGTAATCCTTCCTCTATATTCCCCTTTAGCGAGAGCCAATGCCTTTTCCGAAATTTTGGTCAGTGGACTGCTTAATCTGGCGGACATAATTATTCCAAGAGCAAAAGCAAGCAGCAGTGAGGCTGCTCCTGTAAATAACAGGATAGAATTCAGCGCCTTTATAAAGATCAGCTCTTCATCATTAAAATAATACGGACCCATGAAGCCTGTAGTAAGAACTCCAATCTCACTCGTTTTAAGCTTTAATACATAGGTACGCTCTTCATATTTCCCGTCCCATTTATTGGAATAACTGGACATATTTAGGGTCATATTCTGTATCATTGCCTGACAGAGTCCGTTATTATGCTCATAGGCAGACCATACTGTTTTATTATCAGTATCTTTTATAACTACTGTCATACCGTTTTGCAAGGCATTCATTCCAATCAGATCCAGATAGTGGCTGCTAAAACCTCCTTCTTCCTCGTATTTCAGCTGAATCAGGCTAACAATCTCCGCAGTCTCTTTCTCCTGCTTCTGGATGGCATAACGCTTGAATTGATTTTTTATGCCTACGTTGGCAAACAGGATGGCGAAACCGATACTTGCAATTACAATTACAATATAGGAAACGGTCAGCCTCTGTTTCAGGGAATATTTCACCTTCAGTCACCTCCAAATCTGTAACCAACACCTCTTATCGTCAGTATATAATCCGGTTCCTTGGGATTAACCTCAATCTTGGATCTCAGGTTTTTTATGTGTGAGTCAATGGTTCGGTCAAACCCGGCATAATCTCCGTCAAAGGCTATCAGTATTAACTCCTCTCTGGTAAATACCTTGGCAGGTCGTTTGGCAAGGGTAGTAAGAAGCTTGAATTCGCTGGGTGTTAATACTACATCTTCCCCATTCTTCTGTACTCTGTAATCCTTCTGATTGATTACCAGTCTGCCTTTTCGAAAGACAAGAACCTCTTCTTCCTCTTTTAAACTTCTTCTAAACAGGGCATTTACCCTGGCAACCATCTGCCTTGGGCTGAAGGGTTTTGTGATATAGTCATCTGCGCCTATCTCCAGTCCGTGAATAACATTCTCCTCACTGCTCTTGGCTGTTAATATAATTACAGGAATAGAAGAAGTCCTTCTAAGTTCTTTAAGGATGGACTCACCGCTTTTATCCGGAAGCATCAGATCCAGTAACAGCATGTCCGGTTTCTCGTTTGCAAGCTTATCCTCTGCTTCTTTTCCTGAGCAGGCTTTTATTACCTCATAACCGCTGGTTAAAAGATAGGGTTCTATAAATTCCATGATTTTCGCTTCATCTTCTACCACTAATATCTTCTTTTTGCTCTCTTCCACAAGAATACTCCTTCTTTCTCAAATGATCGCCGTGCATTCTCCTGCAATAACCAGGAAGTGTGATTCGCCAGTACGCTGTATTAACATTTCTCTATGCAGTATACTCCATAATCTCTATCCAGAGCAAGTCTGTCTTATTCTATCTTATTATTGTGGATTTTCCGTGGAGACCGGTTAGAGGCTAACCTGAAGATTTTCCTGTAAACAGCGTCAAGAAGAGAATTGATCTTTTGTATAAGCGTAGATTAGTAAGAATTTTCACTGGACTTATTATCTATTTTTTCTAATTATTCCTAATCTAATCAAATTTTAACTGTACTGTTTTTCCATTTCATAGTACAATTATTCTTCGAAGAATATTCTTAATGATATTAGAAAAAACTAGATTTAAACCATTTTAACATCCGCAGGCTTATGTCCTCCGCCTGAATAAACCTGATGGATAGAAAAAAGAGAGGTGTTTTTATGTGGTTTTCAAAACCCGCAGAGGAAGCTCTGAAAGAGCTGAATGTAAACCCATCCCAAGGACTTAGTTCCGCGGAAGCCGGCAGCAGGCTGGAAAAATACGGTCCCAATAAGTTAAAAGGCAAACCGGGTAAGAGCCTGTTTGCCAAATTTCTGGCTCAGTTACAGGATATGCTTATTTACGTACTTTTAGGTGCTGCAGTAATCACTGTATTCATCAGGGAATATGCGGATGCTATTATTATCTTACTGGTAGTTATCTTAAATGCCGTTATCGGTGTTGTTCAGGAGTCAAAGGCCGAGAAAGCAGTGGAAGCCCTGCAGAAAATGACTACTCCCAAATCCCTTGTTCGCCGTGACGGTGAAGTAAAAGAAATAAACTCAGAAGACGTTGTCCCCGGTGATATTATTATCCTTGATGCCGGAAGATTCATTCCTGCCGATATAAGGCTCATTGAAAGTGCCAACCTTCAGATTGAAGAGTCTGCTCTTACCGGCGAATCCGTACCGGTTACAAAAGATTTCTCTGCCCTACTTCCCGACCCCAAAACTCCTATCGGGGATAAAACCAACATGGCTTTTATGTCAACCTTAGTTACTTACGGCCGAGGTGAAGGCGTTGTAGTGGAAACTGCTATGGAAACTGAAATCGGTAAGATTGCCAAGATTCTTGATGAAGATAACGATGAACTTACGCCTTTACAGAAACGTCTGGACGAACTGGGTAAAACCTTGGGATATATTGCAATCGGTATCTGTGTTCTGATATTTGCTATTGCACTGTTCCAGAAACGTGATTTATTTGAGATGTTCCTGACCGCTATCAGTCTTGCAGTTGCTGCCATCCCGGAAGGTCTTGCCGCTATCGTTGCAATCGTATTGGCTCTCGGTGTAACCAGGATGTCTAAGATCAATGCCATCGTAAAGAAACTTCCGGCAGTTGAGACCTTAGGTTCCGTTAATATTATCTGTTCTGATAAGACCGGTACTTTAACCCAGAATAAGATGACAGTTGTTAAGACCCATACTTTAAGTAATCAAAAGGATCTTCCTGTGGATATGGGCACATTAACCCCGGAAGCTGATGAGAAAGAGCTGGTTCGCTCTTTTGTATTATGCTCCGACGCCACTTATGAGAACGGCACTGGCACCGGTGATCCGACGGAAGTTGCACTTGTTGTTATGGGTGAGCGTTTTGGTCTGCCTAAGAACGCTCTGAACAATTCTCATAAACGTGTAGGCGAAAAACCCTTTGACTCTGACAGAAAGCTTATGTCAACCCTGAATGAAGAAAACGGCAAGTACCGTGTTCATACCAAAGGTGCTATTGACAATCTGTTAAGACTTTCAACAACTGCTCTTGTAAACGGCCAGATTGTTCCGATAACAGAGGATATTAAGAAGAATCTGTTAAAAGCAGCAGAGGAAATGTCTGATGCTGCACTCCGTGTATTGGGTGTTGCTTTTAAAGACACGGATTCTGTCATAGATGCAGAAGAAATGGAGAAAGAGCTGACAATAGCAGGTATTGTCGGTATGATTGATCCTCCCAGACTGGAAGTAAAAGATTCCATCAAAGAAGCAAAAGCTGCCGGAATCACACCGATTATGATAACCGGTGACCATAAGAATACAGCGGTTGCCATAGCAAANNTGCTGCGTCCATTGACCAGAGCTTGACCGGAGCTGAAATTGACGAGATGCCTGATGAAGAATTTTCCAGTAAGATTAATGATTACAGGGTATTTGCAAGGGTTTCACCCGAACATAAGGTTAAGATTGTAAGAGCCTTTAAGTCCCATGGAAATATCGTATCCATGACCGGTGACGGTGTAAACGATGCTCCTTCCTTAAAATATGCCGATATCGGTGTAGCTATGGGTATTACCGGAACAGACGTGGCAAAGGGTGCCAGTGATATGATCCTTACAGATGATAACTTTACCACTATCGTAAATGCCATAGAAGAAGGAAGAAACATCTATAATAACATTAAGAAATCTGTTATCTTCCTCTTATCCTGTAACTTAGGCGAGGTAGTTGCCATCCTCTTTTCCATCCTGTTCTTCTGGCCGGTGCCTTTAGCAGCTACTCAGCTGTTATGGATTAACCTTATTACCGATTCCCTTCCTGCCATTGCCCTTGGTGTGGACCCCGGCGATAAAGATGTTATGAAACGTAAACCCAGAAACCCGAAGCAGAGCTTCTTTGCAGAAGGCTCCGGCACACGTGCTGTTGTAGGTGGTCTTTTAATCGGTCTTCTGACCCTGGCTGCCTTTTATTACGGTATGTATGAACACGGTTATAATATTTTTAGCGGTCTTGCGAAAGATATTACCGAATCTGCTGATTATAATACTGCTTTAATCTATGCAAGAACCATGGCCTTTGTCGTACTGGCAGCTTCTCAGCTGTTCTACTCTCTGTCCATGAGAAATCCTGAGAAAACTATTTTCCAGATTGGTTTCTTCAGCAACAAGTTCTTACTCGGTGCTATTGTTGTAGGTCTTCTCTTACAGGAGCTTGTAATTTCAATCCCTTTTCTTGCAAATGCTTTCGGCGTACACAACTTAAGCTTGATGGATTGGGGAATTGTGATTGTATTTGCACTTATACCTTTTGTCGTTAACGAACTGATCAAGGTATTTGGAAGAGCTGTAAAAGAAACAGGTAAGTAATTCATCTCTCCCTCTGTAAATTTTAGTAAAAAATTATAAATTAAACAATTACTCTTTCGGAGTTACAGCAGAGCGTTTTATCCATGTAAATCAAACACTAGAACTGTACCACAATAAAGAACCCAAAATATGGTACTTAATTTTGGGTTCTTTATTATTACTACTAGACCTATACAATGCGTTGCATTATTATAAAGAACATGATATATTCTATAACCTGAATTCTACATGGTGATGTATAAAAATTATTATATTCACCGATTTGCTATACAGCTTATTTTGTTGAAAACGATTGAATCCACTTCTTAAAAGGGTAGAAAATCCTTCAGTATCCTCAATTATCATTTCTAAGTTGTCAAGGTTATCATTTGTTAATCCAACTATGGAAGTAGCCTGATATTATTCAATGTTTCAATAAATGCTTCCTTGTAAGGGTAACTACTACAAAGTTTGTATGTATATTTCTTGCTGAGTACAGCATTTTGTCTGCCATCATCACTAACTTCAACCGGACGTTATATCTATTTGGGAGTTCCTCATGGATCTTGTTAAATAGACGGTGAAAACAGTTGAAAATGTAGTAGACCAGTACCGAAATCTGCATTTTATTGCTGTTTATAAGGATACTGCGACTAGATATTGTATCTCATGTCAAAACCACTTTGAGATTCCTTATAAAGCTCTCCATTGTACTGTGATTACAAGAGAACTATATAATTTCTAATGGTTTAGCTTCATGTTTGTTATGATGAAGGTTTGCATATGCACAAGATGTCTTACTGGTTTTTCAACCATTACGATAATTCGTCTCATTTGCCCCAGCTTACAGTAGCATAGAGGAATCCTCCGTTATTACTGCTTTATCGACCTTATTATCAGCAGTATAGAAATTTTAGTCTTCAATAGAATCAAATATAAAAAATTAAATAGGTTATTTAGTTAAATTATGTAAAATGACATTGACAAAAGATAAAATAATGTTAAAATATTACATGTAACCATTGACTAACGCAATAGTTAATCAAGGAGGTAAACATGATAGGAAAAGCATCTAAAAAACTTTTAGTAATTATCACATCTGTTATTATGATCGTATTCAGTTTAGTTAATGTAACATATCCATTGGCACAGGGAGAAGTAGAAATATCTAGAACTAACTTCACCGTTAAAGATTGGATTGATGAATCAACTAATACTTATAATTTTCCAATAACTACCTATTCAAATTATTGGAAATCTTTAAAAACAAGTGAAGAAATGTTTTCAGCTTGCACAATACCAAGTGAAATCTTGAAAAAAATATCCACCGAAGAATTAGTTAATATTGTATTAAATTATCCACTATTGTGTAATTTATTTGCTTATAATACATATCAGCAAGGATTTGATTCTATCAGAGACCAGTTTAATGGACTAAATGAATTATTAATCAGAAATGATTCATCAACTATATTACTTGATTTATATCAAAATACCGAAATTAAATTAGAATCATTTATTCCTGAATCAAGATATATTGAAATGGATGAAGCAAATATAGAAATACTTATAGAAGAGATTCAAAATTCAAGTGATCTCAGTGATAAAGTAAGAGCTACTGCAAAAGAAATGTTATCAATAGTAATGTTAGAAGTTCTATTAGCGCAAGATGAGATACAAAATAATTTATCTGATGATAATCTGAATGTATTAAATATCGAAGCTTTAGAAAAATATAAAACTAGAAATAACTCTAAAATTTATAAAGGTTTGGAAAGCCCATTTTATGAAACTTTAATGGAAGATAAAAATAAAATATTATTAGGAGATTATTCAATACAAAAAAATACAGAAGATAGCAAAACTTCAATAATTACTCCTAATGCGTATATTACTACAGTAAAAACACCCAAAGGAACTAGCGTATCTGTTATAGTAAATGACTATTTTGGTATGGAAGCAACTATTTCTCTTACCGAATCATTTAAAACTTCATATCCTAATGCTACATTTAAAGAAGGTTATGGAGCTACTAATATGTATAACTGTCATTCATATGCTTGGTTTTCACAAAATCAGACACTGACCGACGGTTATTGGATGAATAGTCCTTATGCATATGTTACTGATGGTAGCTATTCTCAAGTTGGTACTTCTCCAACTGCTAATAATCAAAAAGTATTATGGATAAATGCAGCTCATGTTGATTACTATATTCATTCAGGTATTGTTACCAATTATAGTACTACAACAATTACATCTAAATGGGGACAAGGGCCTGTAATGATTCATTCGGCTAGCTATAGTCCTTATTCAGGCACAAGATATTATTATAAATAGTTTAGACGATTATTACGCTATATACTCCTCCTTCCATTAGTTTAATTAACTAATTGGGGATGAGTTCTTTTTACAAAAATAAAATGAAACTATTTTTATGTTTCGATACACTTATAAAATAAAGGGGTGATAATATGCCTATTAATGATATTAATGTAATCTTTAATCAAATATATGAGGAAACCAACAAGAAGGTAATCTTTTATATTACTGCAAAATGCGGTAAAGTAGAAGATATACAAGATATCTTTCAGAACACATATATGGAAATTATGGATGTATTGGTAAAAAACGGAGGTAGCTATATACAAAATAAAGAAGCTTTTGTAATTCATATAGCAAAACAAAAGATTCATCAACATTATTCATTTATCGAACATATGAAAAATAAATTGCATTTCATATTAGATAGTCAAGAACCAGGAATTGATGATGTAATTGAAATTTGTTCTGAAGACAATATATCGTTAGAAGATCAGGTTCTACAGAGTTTGCTTTTAAATGAAATTAATGAACTGATAGCGAAAAAATCTCAATTAATACAAAAGATATTTTTTTTATACTATGATATGGATTATACAATTATACAAATAGCTAGATTATTAAATCTTAGTGAATCTAATGTTAAAAATAAGTTATATCGAACACTAAAGCAAATAAGAGGTTTGTACCGTTAAAAATTTGGAGGTATGTTTATGAAAGAAAAAGAAATAATCAAAAATGCAATACATTTAGAGGTCCCCAAAGCGGAATATATAATTGAGAAATTTAATAATAAAGAGAATGAGTGCTTACAAAGAAGAAATTATAGAAAAAAAACTAAGAAATGTTACTATCGATATGGCAAATTGATTTTTATAACTTCCTTTATTTTTATTTTTCTTACTGTTGGTACTGTATATGCATTTTCTCCTGATTTTCAATCGTTATTAGCTAAAAAGCTAAAATTAGATAATGAAGAAATAAGTAGTTTGGAAATAAGCTATAGTAATAATGATATTACCATGTCTGCTGTATCTTCACGTGTAGTATCTAATACTGTGATAATTATGATTACTTTTACAAAAGACAATGGGAAGATTTTTGAAAATTCAATGAATCCAGTTGTGGAGAAATTAATATGCGAAAACAAAAAAATAGATAATTATATGGTTGATACTAGTTTGTCCGATAATAAAAAAATTTTGTATTGTTATTTTGTATGGAATTCTGATTCCATAGATCATGATAAGACAATTTATCTTTCTGTGAATCGATTATTATGTAATGAATCTCAGCTAAACGGTACTAAATACAAGGATAATACAATTGATGGTAAGTGGTCACTAAGTTTTTCAGTTGATAATAATTCAGATAATATTATATCGGGTGATAATTTAGATTTATCCAAAACTATATATATGAGTGGCAAAGAGCTTCAAATTAATTCAGTTTCAATAGCAGATTTACAAGTTATTGTTAATACTTCTATTCTACAAGACTTCGGAAAAAAAGAAGATCTATTAAGTAGTATAAATACAGATAGTGGTATGTATTATGGTGTATATGTAACGATAATATACGAGGATGGAAGTACATCTGGAAAAATGGATTGTAGGTTAGATAAAGATGGTAATATTATAGCATTTTCATTGAATCCGCTTACAGATAAACAAATATCTGAAGTTCATATAAAAGATGTAGTAATTCCCATAGAGTAAACTAGCCTATTATTCGTACAATGAAAAATATGGCGAAGCTTTATTTATTACTCTCTTATAATATAATCTTTATTGAAAACGAGGCATGAATATTAACTTTTTAATAATCATGCCTCGTTAATGATAATAGAAATCCTTTTTCATATTCTTCAAATTTCATATGGTATATACTGATATATTTCTAGAACAGTTCCGTCTAAAATATCGATTCTTCTTATTATTTTTATTTACTATAGCCCTATATTATTCCTCTAGACACTTCTATTATTTCTTTAATCTTTTCCCGTATCTACCTTTCCCAATACTACAGATGCCAGCACACTGATTGACAGTATCGCAAAGATTATACCCAGTGACAGCTCCGTGGGTATTTCCACATGAAAGGTTAAGGCAGCCAGCTTGATTCCCGTAAAAATCAGGATGAAGGCAACTCCATGTTTTACATACTTAAAGGTCTCATGTAGCTTTCCAAGTACAAAATAGAAGCTTCTTAGTCCTAAGATTGCAAAAATATTTGAGGTATATACAATAAAAGGATCTGTAGTGATGGAAAATATGGCCGGAATTGAATCTATGGCAAATAAGATATCCGTAAATTCTATGATTAATAAAATTGCAAACAGGGGAGTGGCATGAAATGCATTATTTTTCTTTACAAAGAAACGGTCTCCCTCCAGTGTGTCTGTAATTGGTATGATACCGCCAAGTACCTTTATAATCTTACTTTCTTTGAAATTATCCTTTTCTTCCTGTTTGTAAGCCATATTAATACCGCTTACAATTAATATACCTCCAAATATGTACAGAACCCATTCAAATTTGTTTACGATGGTCACTCCAAGCAATATGAATAACAATCGCAATACTATCGCTCCAAAGATACCGTAATTCAGTACACGCCTTTGTGAGGACTGTCTGATTCCGAAGCTGGAAAATACCATCAGAAACAGGAATAGGTTATCAATGCTCAGGGTCTGCTCAATCACATAGCCGCCCAGGAATTCCATTGCCTTTTCTTTTCCCAGAAAGATATAGATTCCCAAATTAAAACACAGGGATAATCCAATCCAGAACAACACCCAGGACAGCGCCTTTTTCGTTGATACGATTTTATTGGGTCCGTTATCGTTATATCGTAACTGTTGTATTTGATTTTCTTTGATGGTCTACACGGCCTTCTTTATTCTGTCTCTCTAAGAAAGTATGCGTATGTCTTGTGTTTCATTCCTTTCTTAGGATGCTGTACCAATAAAGATTACTCCAGCTGCTGTCAGGGTATTTAGACTGTTTTCTCTGAATACCTTCCAGCTTTATCCTTTATAGTAAATTCTTTAGTGTTTGAATATTCCTGCACCGTTTCAACCGTCCTACTTTGCGTTATACTTAGTTTTCTTCTGCAAAGTAAAACACACACGACACAGCAGTATTCAAACACCCCCTTGTAATAATTGATTATTTGCCTGCTACAATATCATCCAGTACACCAAAGGTATAACCCATCTCTTCCCACTTAGTAAGCAGTTCATCCATAATATCGCCGTTGGTTTTAGACGTACTATGCAGCAGAACAATCGCACCTGGATGGATTCTTCCAAGTAATTTCTTAAATGCCTCTTCCTTGGTGGGTTGTTTATCCTGATACCAGTCTACATAAGCAAGACTCCAAAAGAAGGTTTTGTAACCCATGTCCTTTGCCATTTCAAGATTCTTGGTGCTGTATTTCCCCTGAGGCGGCCTGTAATATTTCGTCATCTTCTGACCGGTTACAGCTTCGTATTCTGTCTCCAGACTTGTAATTTCCTTCTCGAAGGCCTCTTTGGATGATATACTGGACATATTGGGATGATTATATGTATGATTTGCTACCTGATGCCCTTCCTCCACCATCTGCTTAACAAGCTCCGGGCTGGTCTTAATATAATTACCTACTATAAAAAAGGTCGCATGTGCATTGTGTTTCTTAAGTGCTTCTAAGATAGCCGGTGTATTTCCGTTCTCATATCCCGCGTCAAAAGTCAGGTAAATCACTTTCTTACCTGTATCCCCGATGTAATAGGTATCGTATTTTTTAAGCTCATCTGATGTGGCATTGCCGGTGGGGGGCTGACCTTCCGTATGAAATCCCAGTCCCCAGTTAGCCTCTTCCTTCACTGCATTTTTTCCAGCAGCCTGAACCAGCATGGCTATACCGCCTCCGAAGAAGTAAGCACCGATTAAGAATACTACTATAATAATTGCTTTTTTGTATGGAATATTTTTCAAGCCGAACTCCTGAACCCTTTTTATACAATATATAATAAGACAAACTTGCCCATTCCTTTATAAATTGTCCTTTTTTGTTTTTTTGCTCTTTCCAATGGTTCCGGGTCTTTTATATCACTATACTTTATGTCCAGTTCAATGACCTTTTCGTTCGTATTCCTATTAGTTGTACTGTCTTTTGGATTTAATTTCCGTCAGATAATAGATAAAAGCTATTAACGGCAATACCAGACCTATTACGGATGCCAGCTTCCAGCTTCCTTTGGCATATGCCCAGCCGCCAAGTGCAGAACCGAGAGCACCTCCCAGAAAGAATACTGCCATAAAGATACCGTTTACTCTGCCCCTTATTTCGTCTCCCAGGGCATAAACTGCCTGCTGACCGAGCACAAGATTACCAGAAACGGACATATCTAATAATACTGCTGAAATACAGAAGCTTACAAGTGAAACCATGTGATTCCCATTCGCGAGCACGTTGGTGAATGCAAAGGCAAAAGCTGCAATTAGAAAAGCTGCACCTGTAAGTTTTCGGCTTAATCCCTTGTCTGCCAGTCTTCCGGCTATTGGTGCCGCAATAGCACCCGCTACTCCTACAAAACCAAATACAGCAATTTCTCTTTGGGATAATCCAAAATTCCTGGAAAGCCATAAGGGTACTACTGTCCAGAATAAGCTGAAGCTGCCAAAAAGGGCTGCCTGGTAAAAGGCTCTTCTCCGAAGAACAGGTTTGGTCTTAAACAATACAAAGAGGGATTTCAGTATATCTGTGTATTTTTCATTTGCTACCGGTACTCTTTTCGGGAGAAATAGCCGAAGCAGCAAAACAAGAAGTGTTATGATAACAGCGGATATTATAAATACTGCTCTCCAGTTTATAAGATCTGTTATCAGGCTGGCAACAGGTCTTGCAAGCATAATTCCAAGCAAAAGTCCGCTCATGACATTTCCCACGATACTTCCTCTTTGCTCCGGGGGTGCCATATGCGCAGCCAAAGGCACCAATATCTGCGCTGCAGCAGAGCCAAGACCAATCAATACGGCTGCTGCAAAAAATATCGCAGAATTTTCAGCAGTGCCCGCTCCCAACAAGCCAAGGAGAGCTACTGTAAGTATGGTGACAACCAACTTCCGATTCTCCAGCAGATCGCTTAAAGGTACCAGCAGTAATAACCCGGCTGCATAACCTAATTGTGTCATGGTGACAATAAAGCCTGCTGTATCAGAGGATATCCCTGTTGAACTGCTGATTGGCCCTACCAGGGGTTGTGCATAATAAAGATTTGCCACAATCAGTCCGCAAGCAGCGGCAAGAAAGAAAACAAGCCAGCGAGGTATTTTTTTTTCCATATTTTTTTCTGTATTCATAGTAATCTGCCTTTCTGAAAGAATCTTTTTGATTCACCTTTTATGTTATTTCTATTTGATGCTAAAAACATTTAATGAACGTTCCGTTTACAAACTATATATTAAACGCATCGTTTAGTTTTGTCAATACTTTTTTTTATAGAAATATTATAGTATAATAGACGTATCGTTTTTTATTAGAAAAACCTGACAAGCACTATTCTCTGTAACCAATCCTGTGAATGCTTATTTCATACTAAATAGATTTACAGGCGAACCGATCAAAAAGGTAACCTGCAGATAAGTGTAAGAACTGACAGCTTCACGCAGAAGTGACTAAAACAATTACAGAGGGTGCTCATTATGAACACTTTCAAGAATGGATGGCGATGCCAACAAGCCGAAATATGCAGAATGTAGTGAATGAAAATATATAAGAAAGGCTGCCACAGCAAGCTTCCTTCATGGCTTATCACGTGGCACCCAGGTATTCCTGGGATATGAGAATTGGTATTGATATGGATAAGAAACTAGGTCGTCCCCGTAGTGAAGAAACAAAAAAAGCCATTCTGACAGCGGCTTATGAACTGTTGTCAGAAAATGGCTTTGATACCGTTACCATTGAAGGTATCGCTGAAAGAGCAGGCGTAAGCAAAGCTACCATATACAAGTGGTGGCCGGGCAAAGCTGCTGTAGTACTGGATGGTTATTTTGCTGCTACCGAGTTACTTCTGCCGGTGCCTGATACCGGTTCTGTTAAGGAAGATTTATTCCAGCAGCTTAACAATCTCTCTTCCTTTATTACCAGTCCAAAAGGAAAAATGATAACAGAGCTTATTGCAGCCGGGCAATTCAACCCTGGAATTGCAGAAGAATACCGGGTACGCTTCTTTAACCCTCGCAGACACATCTCAAGGGGAATCTTAGAACGTGGAGTAGCAAGAGGAGAATTAAGAAAAAATCTGGACCTGGAACGCAGCATTGACCTTATCTTTGCACCATTGTTCTATCGTCTGCTGATAACCGGTGATTCTTTGGATTCTGCTTTCATCAGAGAACTCATAAACGATATTATTAAAGGACTTGGAAAATAAAATCTATATATTATTGCTCCTAATGTATCGGTACAACGAACAATGAATGACCGGTTAGCCGGTATTAATCTTCAGATGTACCAGCGCATGTTTGAAATGGGGTCGCACAAGCATTTTTAAACATACCCTAGTAACTATACCTCTTGGAATGGAGTGAATACACAATTATTATGTTGACCTATATACAAAGAAACGCTAAATTTATGCAGTCAATGTTCTTCGGAATGATACTTACCATGGCCGGCGGCTTTATGGATGTTTACTCCTATATGGTTCATGGGGGTGTATTTGCCACCGGGCAGACTGGTAATTTTGTACTTGTGGGTGTTTATCTTATCCAAAAGGACTATAAACACATGACTCATGCCCTGATTCCTATCCTTTCCTTCTGGTTAGGCGTATTCATAGCTCTGCATATGTATTATTTTCTGAAAGAAAAAGTTCCCTTATGGAATAAGGGAATACTGGTACTGGAAGTTCTAGTGCTCTTTGCAGCAGGCCTGCTTCCCGCCTCTTTTCCTGATATGGCGGCTAACATTCTGGTTTCCTTTGCAGCTTCCTTGCAATTCTGCACTTTTCGTACCTTTGGAAAGGGTGATAATTATTCCAGCGTATTTTGTACCGGAAATATGCGCTCCTGTGCAGAAAACTACTATAAATGGCTGGTAAGAAAAGAGTCCAAATCCAAAAGAAGCGCTATCGGCTATTCCTTTATCCTGATATCCTTCTTCACAGGAGTAGCCATAGGCGGTCTAAGTTCAAAATTCTTACAGGAAAAAGCAATCTGGATAATAGCCCTGCTGCTTCTTGGGGTATTGATTCCTCCCTTTGTTTCAGAAAGAATAGCTGCAAAAAATAACGCAGCTTCCACAAAAGAGGGAGAAAAATCACTTTCATAATTAAAAATTTATTTATCTTTTTACTGACCAAGAAGCTGCAGGCACTCTTCTCATACGCTGTCTACAAGTCGACAGACATTTGAGGAAGAACATCCTGCAGCTTCTTATTTTTATTTCCAGACATAATAGTCATTTGCTTATTCTGAGATATAAACTCATTACTAATGGGTTATCTCAGGCTTATAACGCAGGTTACTTAATAGCTGCTTCTTCACTACCACAAAAAGATATCTTCACCCTTAAGCTTAAATATAGCCTCCATAAAGTAATAATCCGCATAGATAATATTCATATGCTTGTTGGTGTGGTAAGCTTCAGAACAGTTCTCAACAATTCCATCACTGTCCCCTGTCCAGTTGCAACGCTTCTCTTCCAGCGCCTTTAACATCTTTAAGGCTGCTCCCATATACAGATTTTTCTCATGTTCTCCTACTGCCTTGGAGAGCTCAATTAATCCGCAGGCTGCTATTGCTGCTGCGCAGGAATCCTCCCATATATCTTCCTTCGGTTGTCTGAAATCAATGGGGATAAGTCCGCTCTCAGGGATATTTGCTATAAAATAATGAGCAACTCTTTTCGCAGTATCCAGATAGGCTTGATTTTTCGTATGCATATAACTTAAAACAAAACCATAAAGTGCCCAGGACTGGCCTCTGGTCCAGGAAGAACCTTTTTCATAGCCCTGTCCTCCATGGGTATCGATCTTCCCACCTACTTCGGCATCAAACTCAACGATATGTTCACTGGAACCATCAGGTCTTATGAAATTCTCCATCGCCGTATTCGCATGCATTACAGCTATGTGACGGAATCTGGGATCGCCGGTTTCTTCAGAAGCCCAGTGTAACAAAGGAATGTTCATCATACAGTCAATGATTGCCCAGCCTTTATTATTATCACTGCCCCATTCATTCCAGGCACGTATATACTTTCCTACCGGATTAAAACGCCCTGCCAACAGGTTTGCTACATGCAGCCCTCTTTTTTTAGATTCCTTGTTTCCTGTAATCCTGTAATTAGCCACTGCTGTCAGCAGCCACATAAAACCAACATCATGATGTAGCCCGTAGTAATCCACTATACACTGATCCAGCTTCTCCTCATTGAATCTTGCGATGTCAGCATACTTTTCTTCTTTCGTCTCATGATACATAAGCCACATCATTCCGCCCCAGAAGCCATTGGTCCACCAGTTTAAGCCTTCTGATATACGATAGGGTTTATCACTGGAATCATAACTGTCATATGTGCCGTTAACTGTTGTATAAGGAATCTTCTCCTTTGATTTTTCACTGACCCAGGCCATTTTATGATTGATTTTTTCTGCTGTGGCTTCAATCCACTTTTTATCCTTCTCCGTTAACATAACGAACCTCCATAAACTTGCTATAAGCATCCGGTTAATGTCATATCACTCTACCTTACCACTCTGAGAAATATCGCTGTCTGAAAGTTCTTCTATTGTTTTAAGATAGGCACTTATCTGCAGGCATCCTAGTAGTAACGATAAAAATGACCGGACATACCATATTTATTGTTATCCTATATAGACTACCCCTTTTCCGGTATCTGGACAATGCCTTATCATGCTATACACTGATTAATTCTGCTTTTTTATCTGTTAACGTTTCCTGTTCCATTTTGTACGTCTAATAATCAGTCTGATCAACCATTCAATTTAGTATACACGACTTATGTCGTCCAGCAGCCATTGGCCGCCTTTCTTTCAGAGAATCTGAATTACTTGCTCACCCTCTCCCGGACTGCTATAGCAATCTGATATCATATGCATAATCACCGGTTTCAATATTTGCTTCTTCAAGCGAACCTACTCTCTGACCATTTATGACGAGATTATCAAATGCTACGTCCTTTACATGGAACTCCTCACTGTAGCCCCTAATCTGGGAGGTGACTTCCCCTTTGCCGTTATAATAAATATCCTGAAAGGAAATATGTTCTATCCTCCTGCCAGGTGCCGGATTATAATCCGGATTGTATTTCACCTGAACGTCCAGTAGCTTCCCACGTTTAAAGGGCTCTATCCTAATATTTTTATAACGGACATTCCTTACGGTATTTTTATCTCCCGGATTAATTGTCATACAGCCAAGGTAGCCGGCCTGGTATTCATTGTGCTCCAGAATATCAATATCTTCAAAGCTGATATCTTCCATCACATCTCCCTCTTCTTCATGATTTCCATGGGTACCGATGTTAAGAGGATGTGCCACATCCGCCCNNACCTTTCACTGATATGTTTTTAGAATCTCCTCTATACTCCCAACGACTTCCATAGATTGCAACACAATCATCGGAATTTCTAAGGAAACCACCCTGTATCCTAATATTCTCACTGCTCATAATATCAATGCCGTCACTCCAGCCTTCACAGCTGAAGGCTTTAATATTATTTATCTCAACCTCTTTACAACCACCAATGTAGACCGTATAATGAGGCGGATTAATAAATATAATATCCTCAAGGCATATGTTTTTAGCAAAGCTTAACCGCAGCCCGTTAATACCGCTATAACGGTGAAATTCCTTCTGGCAGAGAATGCCTCTTCCATAAATAGTAATATTCTCTGTATGCGAGCAAATAAAGGCTCCGGCGATAACCGCTCCTCCGGCCAGGTATATATTAGTATCCGAAGGCAGTCTGAGGGCAGTTTCTCTGAGATAGTAGTATCCCGGCTCAATGTAGAGAGTTCTTCCCTTTGGCATTTCCGCCAGCCTTTTCATAACTTCACTTCCAAACCCGTTAAGCCGGTTTAAGCTGCCGGAAATTACAAGTGTATTTTCATTATTTTTATCCGGTATCTTTGTTTCTATCTCTCCGGCAAACAGATGTAAATTATGTCGTCTGTCCTCATTAAATTCAATGGAAAGATTGACTGGCTTATCAATTGTAAAACGCAGTATCTTCGTATCACAACTGTAAGGAATATGAAGAGATAGAGGGCGGATATCAACCTGATAAATATACCAGGGGCCCGAGATCTCCACTTCTGCCTCACCCTCAAAATCAAAATATGCCATAGAGGCATTCTGCACGTCATGCATATCTACTTTAACCTGATAAGTCGAAAGCTCAACGAAGTCCTCTTCTCCCAACGCTCTCACTCTGACCTTATAATCTTTCTCCAATATGACATTATCCGGTACCGGATGGGTTATTATCCTATTCATTTGCCATTTCTCCTCTCTGGTCCTCTGTTTAAACACTTGGTTAATAAATCCAGCTCTCTTAATATTGATTCTCTGCTCCCCAAATTGGAATTTTTTAAGGTAATAAGTAAGGGTTGCTGCAACCAATTAGAAATTGCACCAACCCTTTATTCCTACAATTTATTTAGCTGCATTAAATGCATCCCATTGTTTTTGTAATTCTGCAAAATAAGTCTGAAATCCTGCTTTTTCATACTGGGCTTTTACGTTGGTAATATCTCCGTCAATATCCTTTGTAATACCGTTTACCAGTGGCAGCATATATTGTGCTTTTACAGTCTCCATTGCAGCAATTTCAGTGGAAAGATCAGCTACATTAAAGGTAAACCCTGCTTTTGGACTTGGTATGTAGCCATTTGCTTCCAGAAGTTTGTCGCCCTTCTCCTTGTATTTATCAGCAAGTGCCTGCCAGTCAGGATTAACCCTCTTAATCTGGTAATCCATGTAATCGTCTACCAGACCGGTCCAGCTGGGCTTGATATTTTCCTGTGCAATATCAGCTACACTGGGAATACCGTCCACCATCTTATAATTTTCACCCTCTACACCGTAGCGAAGCAGGTCGTAATAGGTTCTGTCCGTATGAGCTTTTTCAATAAACTTAACAGCTATTTCCGGGTACTTGCACTGAGCAGCCACTGATATTGCGGTTGCACTGGAGTAATCAGGAATATAAGCCACATGAGTGTCCGGGTTATCCAGACCATAATCAAAAAATCCAAGCTTCCAGTCCGGATGCTCACTGTAAAGACCGGGAATCCAGTTACCGCTGGCACTCCAGAAAGGAGTATTGGTCTCTGCCGGTTTCTTATCAGCCTTAAACAGTTCATAACCTTTTGTTCCTTCATTTCCGGAAGCTGCCAGAATGTCATGATCAATAATTCCGTCGTTATACCATTTCTGTGCGTATTCAATAATCTGATTGAATTCCGGTGTATCAAAAATACTGACTATATTAGAAGGGTTATCATATTCAAACCATACATACTGACTGTCATCCAGCTGTCCGTATTTTGAACCTGCAAGCATATACCAGAGGCTGGTCCATATTCGATTATCGGTTATCAGTGAGGTATCCTTGTATCTTTCATCCGCTTTTGCGGCATAGAGGTACTGCTCCATGGTCTCAAGACTGTTGATTTCAGGCAGCCCCCATGCAACCCTCAGATCATCACGGTAGATAAAGCCCTCACCGGCACCGCCTTCTGCTTTACCGAACTGGGGTATCCCATATAAATGACCGTCGATTTCGCACATTTTCAGAGCATTGTCAGAGGCCTGTTTATAATGTGCAACCAGGTCCGGTACCAGTTCAAGGTAAGGATTTAAATCCAGGAAAGCATTTTTTGCTGCTGTAGCTTTATAGTCAGAGAAATTACCGCCTACATAAAGGTCATATTCACCGGAGGCAATATTTAAATTAATCTTGTTCTTCTCATCGCCCCAGGGTATAAAATCAAATCTTACCTTGCAGCCTAAATCCTTTACCGTAAGAGCGTCCAGCTTTTCATAGAACTTATCCATGCCGCCTGCCGGTTCATTTCCCATGGTAAAGCCTTTTAAAGTAACAATCTTCTCCTCCTCTTTTGTTGCAGTATCCTTGTCTTCGGACTTACAGGCGCCTAAGGATATCATCATTACAGCTGCAAGTCCCAATGCCACTAACTTTTTTCCGAATTTCTTCATAAAAACCTCCTATACATTTTTATAGATTTATTTTTACAGCAGCCTATCTGTAAATACACCGCTGTGAAAAGCTTATTACCCTTTTACACCACCAACAATCAAGCCGCCGGTAAAATATTTCTGTACAAAAGGATAGAAAATCAATACCGGACCCGTTGCAAGCATTGCAGTCGCTAATTTCATGGTTTCACTGGGCATCTGCAATCCCGGTGTTGCCAGTCCCTGCTCGCTGAACATCTTCTCCACATTCTGCAGCATATTGTAAAGCAGGTATTGCAGCGTATACATATCTGCATCCTTGATATAAAGATTACAGCGGTACCATTCATTCCAATAGCCCAAGGCCAGGAAGAGCCCGATGGTCGCTATGGCCGGTTTTGCCAAAGGCATCATAACCCTGTAGTAAATCGTAAAATCTCCTGCTCCGTCGATTCTTGCTGATTCCATTAAGGCATCAGGAACACTTTTTAAGAAATTTCGGAATAAGAAAATGTTAAAAGGATTCATAACAGAGGGCAGGATCAGTACCAGAATATTGTTGTTCAAATGCAGTATATTAACGTTTACCAGATAGGCAGGTATCATACCGGCACTGAACAGGGTGGTAAAGTAGATAAAAAACGCTGCCACATTACGGTACTTAAAATCCTGCCTGGATAACACAAAACCGCTCATGGAAGTAGTCAGCAGACCAAGGCTTGTACCCACCAAAGTGATAAAGATGGTCACAAGATAAGCTTTTGGTATCTTATTACCTAACCGAAGTACGGTCTTATAGGCATTCAAGGTAAAATCCTGCGGCAGAATCGAATAGCCGTTAACAGCAATTGCAGACTCTGAGCTAAAGGAGCCTGACAGAATTAATAGAAAAGGAACCACACAGGCGATGGTTATCAGTGTAATAAGTGTCATGGCCACTATTTGAAACAGCTTATCCGTAAAGCTGTGTTTGATGTGTACTGTATGATTTGATGTATCACTGTTTTTATGTTTCATATTTATACCCATTGTATATCGCAGGCTGGTTTGCGATACTGCCACAAATAATAAGGAGTGAAAGAATCCTGGCGTGACATCCTTTCAATTTATAATTTTCTTTCACTCTTACCTCTCATTACTGCTAGAACAATGCATTATCAGGACTTAACCTCTTTACCACCGTATTCACTAGGAGAATCAGTACAAAACCAAAGATAGACTGATACATACCAGCGGCGCTTCCAAGTCCCATATTAAAATTTACTGCCAGGGAACGGTAAACATAGGTATCAATAATATCCGTTGCATTTAACAGAAGTCCGTTATTTCCGATAATCTGATAAAACAGATCAAAGGAACCTTTTAAAATACCGCCAAGAGATAATAAGACTAACATAATAACAGTGGGTTTCAAAAGCGGCAGAGTAATGTATTTGATACGTTTCCAGTTAGAGGCCCCGTCAACGTAAGCCGCCTCGTAAATGCTCTCATCAATACCAAGAATAGCTGCCAGGTACACCACGACACCATACCCAAGCCCCTTCCAAACATTTATAATGACAATAATAATTGGCCACACACCAGGATTCTGATAAAAATCATATTTCTCAAGTCCCATGGAGACAAGAAAATTGTTAACGGTACCATAGTTGTAATTAAAGAGATTATATGTAATAACACCAACAATAACCATCGATACGAAATAAGGCATCAACATCAGGGTCTGAGAGACCTTCACAAAATATTTACGCTGGATCTCCTTTAACAATACTGCCACGGCTATCTGACACAGATTGCCCAGAGCAATAAAAGCCACATTGTAGAAAATCGTATTTCTGGTGAGACGCCAGATAATAGAATCTGCTCCTCCGCGAAACAGGAATTCAAAGTTCTTAAACCCAACAAAAGGACTTCGTAAGCCCTGCATAAAATCGTAATTCACAAAAGCATAATACAAGCCCGGCATAGGAAGATAGGCAAATAAGAGAAAGAACACCACCATGGGAAGGAGCATAAAGTAATAAGTTTTATGCCTGCGAAAGTCCAAGAACCACTTTTTTTTAATTGACCTCTGGCTGCTGTATGTAATAGTCTTTCCTTTCATTTCAATATCCTTTCTTTTTAGTCTGAAATTATCATACCACCTGTGAGGATACCATTATAGGATACTTTTTCAAGAAAAAGGGTAATTATCAAAGAACTAAGTTGAATCCCAAACTGCTTGTACCACCTTTTCCGGGCATTCCGCTTTATAGAAAGTAAGGTGTGATTTTAAAGGCATAGTGCCGCGAAGATTGAAACGGGATGCATAAGAAATATACAAAGAGTTTTTAATCACAACCTTTATGAGGCTTATCCGGTAAGAGATAATAAAGAAAACGTACATAATATTTTGATATCGGCAGAAATAACAGAGCACTGACCAGGTTAAAAATTGTATGCGTATTTGCTATAAGCCTGGTGTTGTCCTGTCCTAAAGCCCTCGTACTTGCAAGTACCAAATCACAGAACTGGGGCAGGATTAGAAATACCAGCACGACGCCAAAGACATTGTACAGGGTATGCGCCAGGGCTACCCGCTTACCGGCTGTTCCAGACTTTATGCTGGCAACCTGAGCCGTAATGCAGCTTCCGATATTATCCCCCAGTGTAAGCGCCACCGCAGAAGCAAAGGGCAGTAACCCATTGTTAAACAGCAGAATGGTCATTCCAACAGTAGCGCTGCTGCTTTGAGCCAGCATGGTAAAAAATACACCTGCAAGGAGGCATAATATAACATTTTCCGAGTGTTCCATAAGCCACTGGGAAAGCAGTGGATTTCCTTTCAGGATAATGACACTTTTACCCATAAGGTTCAGACCCGAGAACAGGAGCCCTATACCTACCAGTACATGCCCGAAAGTTTTCAGTTTATGTAGTGTTCCAAAACTTAGGATACAACCGGCTATCAGAATATGCCAGGCGTAGCGGTTAATTTGAAAACTCATGAATTGCGCAGTAAAGGTTGTGCCGATATTGGCTCCATAGATAATTGCGACCGCACTTTCCAGCCTCATGATTCCAGAATTCACAAAGCTGACCGTTAATATGGTGACTGCTGTACTGCTTTGCACCAGTGCCGTAAGGGAAATACCGGTAAGAAAAGAGGTCCATTTGTTTCTGGAAAACAGACTCATGGTCTTATGCAGTAGCTTTGAGTTCGCTTGTTCCAGTGTTCTCCCCATAGTACCGACACCTGTTATGATTAACAGAGAACCGGTAATAAGGTTCATTATAATAGTTGCAATTTCCAGCATGCTGATCTCCTATAAGCTTATATACTCTAACATATTATCAGCTTGCCGGTATTAATATTACTTTCTGTAACAGCTTTGGAATTATCTGGAGGTTTATCTGCCTTTTATTCAACTGGGGTATCCTGAGTCTTCACCGCTTACCAATGGAATATGAATTGAAACACAGGTACCGATTCCAGGTGAACTTTCCACTTCCACAGCTATTTCCTGCCCATAGAAGAGGGAGAGTCGTTTCTCTATATTCTCCAGTCCATACTGGCTGCCTTTGGAATTGCCCTTATCCTGCTGGTTCATCCCCTTTCCATCGTCGGTGACACTAAGATGGATATAATCATCCTCCATCCACCCCGTTAACATTACAACCCCTCTGCCATCTTCTTTCTCACAGATTCCGTGTAAAATGGCATTTTCAATAAAAGGCTGCAACGTTATCTTCGGAATCAGATAGCCGTAAATATCCTCCTGAACTTCTTCTTCAAATCGTATCCTTCCTTTAAAACGTCTCTTCTGAATATCCATATAAGCTTCACACATCCTGATTTCCTCACGGATGGTAATAATATCCTTCCCTTTGCTTAAGGACAAACGGTAAAATTTAGACATTGCCTGTATGACCTCACTGATATTTTCTGTCTCATTCTTTTGTGCCATCCAGTTGATCATATCAAGGGTATTATATAAGAAATGTGGATTGATCTGAGACTGAAGTGCCTTTAACTCCGCTCCGGTCTTTTCCTGACCCAGTACGAACTGACGGGCCATAAGCTCCTCCATCCTTTTAACCATATAATTATAGCTGGTTATCAACCGGCCGATTTCATCGGTATGAGGCTCAATAACCAGTTCTTTCATTTCACCGGTCTTAATCTGCCCAATCTGGTGGTGCAGTAATTTTATACGATAGGTAATGGATTTCGTCAGAGGATAAATCAGTATGATAAGTAAAAAGGATACCAGTGCATACATCATACCCATTTGATAGGTCATATTGTTAAGTGCTTTGGAAATGGCATCGGCAGGTATTAAGGATATAAGCCTGACATCAGAGCTTCCCACCTGACTGCTCCTTAAGTAGTAATCTTCCTCGAGCAGTTTGACTTTTCTAAAGCTTTTACTGCTTTCTACCTGAATTGAGGGAAACTGGTTTTCTGACTCCTCCTTCAGATTGGATACCAAAAAAGTACCGTCTTCTTTTTCGAGATAAAAATACTGATTTTTCTCAGAATTTATGAGCATTTTCTTTATTTCTTTCTTATCGATCAGGACAGCTATGATTCCAACGGCTTTGCTGTAATCATTTTCATCCCACAGGGTTCTGGTCACTGCAATATACTTTTCTTTCTCCCCTTTGGCAGCACCGGAAAAAGACACCCAGGTAGGCCTGCCGTTATTCTCAGCTAACTGGCGGTACCAGTCAGTTTTCTGGATAGCACTGATGGGACGGTAACGCCCCGTCTGATTCCTGGCAATGACAAAATCATCATCAATATAATAAATGATATCATCCAGGTCAAAGGTCAGTTCAAGGGCATAAGAATAAGAGGATATGTTCTCAAAATAAGCCAGCTGCCCAATAAGATCCATATCCTTTTCCGTCAGTTTAAAGGTCTTTTTGATGGTATCGTTCACTGCAAGAAGAGTAGAGAGGTTATGTACTCTGTTCATACGGTCCTGCAGGGACTGATACACCTGTTCATATCCCTGATTAACCGCATACATCTGCCGTTCCAGGGAATTGCTTCTAAGTTCCTTCAACGATAACCAGAAAGTAACCGCCAATGGTATAATTCCTGCTGCAAAAATCAATATCAGCAGCTTTCTTGTCAATGTAATATTCTGAAACCAGTTGGACACTCTCTTCATTCTGTTCTCTGCTTTCTGTATTCCAGAGGAGTTAAATCCGTTACCTCTTTAAACACCTTGGCAAAATAATTACCGTTGGCATATCCGCATAGCTCTGAGATTTCTGAAATCTTGTAATACTCATTTGCCAGCAGGGTCTTCGCCTTCTCTATCCGGTAGTCGCTTAGGTACTGTTTTAGGGTTACCCGTGTCTCCTGCTTAAATAATACATTCAGATAAGTGGGCGAAAAGTGGAAATGCTCTGCTATCCGGGTTATGCTAAGATCCGATTCCCTATAGTGGTTCGCTATATAGTCCATGACTCCTCTTATGATTCGGCTGTATTTAGACTGATTTTGCTGCATACTTTCTATCTTCTCGATCAAAGCATTCATAAATTCTTCTATTTCTGTCAGGGTCAGGAAACGGTTCATCCTCTGTTCCAGGTCTTCTTTAGATTGAACACCACTTATATAGTCCATCAGATCAGGATACTGACCTGCCATGGAAGCTGCAAAGGAAGCCAGGAGGGTCTGTATCTTTTCTTTCCGGTAATACTTTTGTTTCCTTAAATCAGAAAAGAAAGCAGCGCACCAGTTTTTCAGCTGAAAAGGCTCTTCTGTCAAGACCTTCATGAATTCACCGTAAATCCCTGGTTCTACCCCTTGTTTTTGAAGGATTTCCTCATCAATCATAAATACTCGTTCTTCTTCCTCGTAAAAAGCACAGTTCATAGCCAGCTGAGCGGTCTGATAACTGTTATAAATATTCATGATATCGGCAGCATCAAAACCGATTCCCAGTGTTATATCCGGGATGCTTTCCGCCATTTTCCGGTAGAGAACCGTAAGTTTAGAACTTTCTTTTCTTCCAAAAGCTATAATTACCAGGTACTTTCCTTCTCCCAGATAATTGCATAAGACCTGCAGCCTGCACTTTTTCCAGAAGTTCAGTATATCATTTTGAAATTCTTCCGAGTTAATACCGCCTTTTTTATTCCAGATAATCAGACAGATGTAGTTCTTATCTGTTGGAAAGGCTACCTCTTTACAAAGTTTGTACAGCATTTCCTTGTCGTTATCCTTACATATCAGGGTATTGGCAAGTTTTTGCTGCTGCAGTTCCTTTCTGTCAGCTTTTAGCATGCTTGTCTGCTGCTTTGTTTTAATATCCTCAGCCGCTTTCTCGATTGCACTCCGTAAAACTGCCAGGTCAATGGGCTTTTCAAGGTAATCAACAGCCGCTAATTGAATGGCACTTTTGAGATAATCGATTTCCATATATCCGCTCATAAATATGATTTTACTCTGAGGATTCAGCTGTACAAGCTCTGTGGCAAACTGAATACCGTTAAGCTTTGGCATCCTGATATCCGTCAGTACGATATCAGGCTTGAACCATTTTGCTACCGCAAGAGCCTCCATACCATTTCTGGCCTGCATCAATTCTCTTATCCCCATACTGTTCCAATTGATACTGTCGATTAACCCTTCTCTTGTATAATCTTCATCATCAGCAATCAGAATCTTCATAAAAACCTCCCATCTGTGCATACCGGCACACATTTAAAAGAATGCCGCCTCTCTCATTATACGGACAAAGGACAAAAGCTTTTAGTTTATATTATAACTCATTAATAACAACAGATACTATGGTAAAAATTCAAGAATTCCAGCAATAAAAGAAACTAACCTTTTGACACTCAAATCCCATTACCTGAAAAATCCCCCGGCCTTATAAGCTCCGGAGGATTTTTGTATAATACTATGAAATAGAAAGGAAACCTTTTAATACCCTATCATAGGTATGGCTTCAGGGCTTCTGTCATAAGCCTCTGCCTCGTTATTTCTTACCTTATAAAGTACCTTCGCAGTTTCATATGCAGCCTCCATTAACTCCTTATGCGGCTGCATGCAGATATCTACCATTCCGATTTGATAGTTTTCACCATCGTATCTGCCAAGACAGAACTGGTCATTGAACTGGAACCAATGAGCGCCTACACCGTAAGGATGAGCAGCCACTTTTTCTACGAAATGTCTCAGCATAACACCTCTTTCCTCCTGGTTTTTAACTCCTTTCAGCCCGGTTGCGGTAAGTCCTCTGTCCAGTGCTCCGCAGTGGAACTCGCCAAGCAGGATGGGCAGATCAACCCCTGCATTTTTCACAAAGTCCATATCTCTTGTAGGATCAAAGTCATAGCAATTGATGGAAAATACATCGAAATACTCCCAGCCGGCCATCATATCAATATTATAAGCTTTGGACCAGCGAAGCCCCAGGTTAAGATGATTCTTATCAATAGCACGGCAGGCAAGGGCGGGTACTCTTATATATTCCCTGATAAGGTGTGCGGAGAATTTTCTGATATCCTCCGCTGATTTCGGATAAGCCGCAGAGCACTTCTTAATAGGACTTTCAAATGCCTTAAAGTCGGCAAAGCTGGTTTCCCAGGCTTGGTTAAGGGCTTCTATGGTTTTGTAGGTATCCTGTAAATAATTTATCAATCCCTTTTTGCAATAGGTAGATGCAGGATTATAGAGTACCTCATCGGCTATTGCCAGTCCTTCTACAAAGTTGAATTCAGGTTCATTCCTAAGAAAATACCCAATAAGCCAGGGATCCTCTTTCCACTCCAGGAGCTTCTTTGCATAAAGCTCTGATTTCTCCTGATATTCTGGTGATAGAACATCAGGAAAATCCCTGAAGATCAGTGTATCGGTACCTGGAAAACCTGGCAATTCCCTGACATAGGGAAGCTTGCTTCTTCCATTGTTTACGCATAAGCCCGGGAAATTACCCTGAGAATTCAGACCATTTTTCATAAGGATATGATGAGCGATTTCCTCCCACTTTTCCTTCCAGTTCTCTCCGTATACTCTTTTCAGATTAAGTGCAGTAAAGCTGGTCATCTTATAGCTGTCTAAGGGCATATAGGCTGTTCTTCTCCTGGTTCCCTTACTATAGAAGTCCTTGTATTCCGCATCTTCTTCCTCCGGCAGCCAGTCACATACCTGTTCAAAATTATCAATACGACACTGGTCTCCGGCACCGGTCAGGCAGGGTCCGAAAGAGAAGTAATCACAGCCTTCCGGATCTGTAAGGTGCCATCTTCCATCCGCGGTCTTATGGGTACTAAAATATCCGGTACCTTCCTTTAATTTGCGGCTGCTATCACCACCCCAGCTGTTCCACTCTGTGAAAGGATATTCTGCTTTTCCTTCGTTTTCTTTTAAACAGGACTTTAATTCTTCCAGTGAATGAATTTTCCCAGGCCATTCTTTTTCTTTCCATTGACCGAATTCATCTACGATTTTCTTATCCGGTACCGGGAACTCCTCCGGTTTTTCATCGGTTAAAATGAAATTCTCCAATCGGACCTTCACATTATGATAGGTCTTTTCAATGCCCAGCTCGATTCTAACCACTTCTCTTAACTCTGTGCGCTGACCATGAATAACAAGCTTTAATAAACCTGGCGTCCTGTTCGTATAGATCGTACTGTTATCCAGCCAGTTAAGATCCAGGCATACTCTCGTCTTAAAACCCGGCAGCAATCCAAACCGCATCAAAATCTGTTCCTTCTCAGAACCGGGTACAAAGAAACGCAGCATCATGGCTACTGAATGCTCTTCTAAGACTTCTATATCACCTACAATGTATCTTTTTCCGGCTTCCTTTACCTCAGAAAGCGTAATGCCGCCCCCTGCTGCCGCATATTCAACTGTACATGAGTTCTGTTCCTGTGTAAGAAAGACAGCTTCTCTGCCCGATGACTTCATAAAATTAACTTTCATTTCCTTCTCTCCTATTCCTTTTATTTGTTATCTGTTAATTCTGTTATTTTGTGCCTTTCCTTTAAATTAGTCTTTCCTTTTCAGGTACAACAATGCTTGCTGATTCTCACTTAAATCCTAAGTAGAAATTGCTTTCTGCTTTCCACACCATATCTACTTTAATAATAAACCGAATACCCAGGAAGACAATGTAAAATTCCAGTATCTTTTTGTAAACAGGCGACTTATGATTACCATAATCCCGTTACCTTCCTTGAAAAATTAAAAATTATCGACTATACTATCCTTAAGGACCAGAATTAATATCAGGATATACCCTGTCATAGGAAGCACAGACAGTAATCTTCTGCTCTTGAAAAGTGAATTTATTAATAGTTTACTGCAACTCAATGTTTTGCAGATTATTAGAAAGGCATGGTTAAAACATGGATAATATGCTCTATTACCGAATGGACAGCGGTCATCTGCCACGAGTCAGATATATCGATCAGGTAACAGTAAAACCTCCCCATGTTCATATGCGAAGAAAAACAGAAGAATTTATTCTGTATTATATAATTTCCGGAGAAATGTATATTAACGAAGGGAACAGAAGTTATATTCTAAGAACGGATGATATGCTGATACTTGACCCTGACCAGGAACATTACGGCACGAAAACCGCTGAATGCACCTACTTTTATATTCATTTTTATCACGATGAGATGAAAGAGCACCAGGAGGAGAAGGAAGTCATCAAAAAATTACTGAAGGATTACAGGCTTAACTCTTTGAAAACCCATGAATGCGAGATAAACGAGCACAGGATTCATGATATTATCCTGCCAAAATATTATCATATCAATCAGCCTGCTGCCTCCTCAGCACTTATTGAGCTGCTCTATCAATTAAGAGAATCCCATCACAATCACCTGGAGTATTTTCAATTAAAGACCAGCAGCCTTTTTCTGGAGTTTATGATTGCCTTGTCAAGAGAGCTGACCTCCGGTTTCCTATACAGTGATAACAGCCTTTCAGCCACCAAATCCACCCGAATGATTTATGATTTGCTTGCTTTTTTTCAGGATAATTATGCTTCTGAAATATCCAGTAAAAGCATCGAGGAGAAGTTAGGCTGTAATTTCGATCACATCAACCGGATGTTTAAGAAAGCCACGGGAACAACAATTTTTGCCTATCTGAACGAGCTGAGAATCTCCAAATCCAAGCATTTGCTCTCAGACGGTTCCGGTAAGATTTCCGAAGTGGCGGAAAAGACCGGTTTCCGTGATGTTTATTATTTTTCAAAGGTTTTTAAAAAATATACCGGAATTACTCCCGGCGCTTACTCAAGAAAAATCAACTGATATAACATTTCACAGTCAGGTAATTTATTCTCCTTTTGACACAGAATATTTCAATTGCGTTAAACAAACAATACTACCAGAGAATGAAATAACAATATTGGTTTCATTCTCTGAGTTTTTAACAAATTACCATTATCAAAGGAGACTGACTATGGATAAGAAGCGTGCTTCGGAAATTGCCCATTTACCAGAAATGGTTCATGTAACCTGTAACGGAGAGGCTGTTTATATTGAAAATGTAAACCCCAATAAAGATATGTGCAGCATCCATACCTTAAGCAACCCAGGAAACAGCCGGGAAGTCCATGTTACCCAGTTAGTTGAATCAGAGAGCTCCAGATAATAACAAGGACTTGTACCGGCAGCCAATATGTTATAGCCTGCTGATGCAAGTCCTTTTTCACAAGTTTTTTTACAGTTTGAAGCTCTTTAATGTGCAATATCAATTACTTTATAGCCGTTATTTTGTAAATGGTTGTTAATCTCCTGGGCAGAGGTCTGTTCATCATAGTTAACCTCCAGATAATCCTGACCTTCGCTTAAGAACACATTCCGGACACCAACGATGCCTTCCAGTTGATTTTTGACTCTATCCTGTGTTTCATTGAATTGAAGTCCTTCAATGGTAAGTCTTACATTCTCCATCTGACGTTCCTTTCCTGCTCTATACATGTGCTGGCTTGATAGTACTATTGGCTGCTTATCTATTATAGTATTGTGCAGTAGTAGTATCTGCGTCAGACGGTCTTTTATTCTCTGGTGATTTTTGTATAAATGCTGGTTTAAAAAACTATTTAAGAAATTTTATCCTATGGATATGTTCACAGTGTTCATCCAGATATGGTTCTCCATATGCTTTAAAACCACTCTTTTCATATAAAACACCAGGTGTTTTGCAATTTCATCAATTTCATCAAATTCATCAAGAAATCCCTGTTCCTTTTCAAACACTTCTTCTCTGATTAGCTTTGCTTCCTCACAAAGTGTATCTGTTCTTTTATACATAAAAGACCTCTTTCTATAATTATCTCCCAGTTGACACAGGGTAATAAAAATTGGAATTAAGGTTTTTCCTGAACTGACAGAGTATACTCCACCTTGGGAGGAACCTGGGGATTTCCCTGCCTTTATATCATCTATTATTCTTAATAATTGATGTATTTTATTATAGTATTCTTTTTTGCTAAATGAAAGATAATACATTTTCATCCCCTGACAACAGTGCTATGATAACCAATATATTACGAAACGGAAGGATGAAATTACTTATGTCAGAGGGAGCAGAGTGTCCTAATTCAGACAATATCAAGAAAACAGGTTCTTTTATACGATTTCTGCATTACGTTAAGCCTTACACCTGGCTGATTGTCATCGGTGCTATCGGGGGTATTATTAAATTTACCGTCCCGCTTATATTCCCACGAATTATGCAGCATTTTATTGATGATGTATTCAGTTCTGCCAGTGTGCTGACCTCCGCTGAGAAGATGCACCAATTAAACTACTGGACCTTGATCATTATCGGAATCTATACTTTTATCTGGATTCCCGGAACTTATGTCAGACACTTCTTTACTTCTAAAGCAGGCAATCAAGTAACTTTTGCCTTACGCTGCGATCTGTATAAGCATATGCAGAGAATGTCCGCTTCTTATTACAGCAAACACCATTCAGGCGGGATCGTATCCGTATTAATGAATGATATTGCCTTGGTATCTAATCTTGTGGGAAATGCCCTGACCAATATCTGGATGGATGGTATACTGGTTATCGCCTTATTATTCATTATGCTTCGCATGGACTGGGTGCTTACCCTGGCCTCACTCTCTATCTTTCCCTTTTATCTCTTTATCAGCAAGAAAATCGGCCGAAGGGTTAAGCGTAACAGCCATATGGTACAGGATGAGACCGAAGAAATGTCAGCTCATGTACAGGAAAAAGTAGGCGGTTATTCCGTCGTGCAGGCCTTTACCCAGGAAGCCTACGAAAGAAAGCGTTTCCGAAAAGAAGCCACCAAGTTACTGAATTTCCAGTTACAGAGCGGAATGTTAGCTTCCTTAAATACCACCATTACCGGTTATCTGACAGCTCTTGCTCCTATTGTGGTAATATGGGTAGGCTGCCAGAGAGTTAACAGCGGTGTCCTGACAATCGGTGAGTTAATTACCTTTTATGCCTATCTGGGTAATTTCTACCTGCCTATTAACCGCTTTGCCGAATTAAACGTAGTATTTTCTACCTCAATGGCAGCTCTTGAACGTGTACTTCATGTTATGGATCAGACTCCGGATATTGTTGACAGCCCGGATGCAGTAGAATGTGCTGGTATAAACGGTGAAATTGAACTTAAGAACATTTGCTTTTGCTATGAAGAAAACGAACAGATCATCAAGAATATGAGTCTTACCATTCACGCCGGTGAACGTATTGCCTTAGTGGGTGCCAGCGGCTCCGGTAAGTCTACTCTGGTTTCTTTAATTCCCAGATTTTATGATGTACACTGTGGAAGTGTATGCTTAGACGGAAAAAATTTAAAAGACTATAAAACGAACTCCCTAAGGCAACAGGTGGGTATTGTACCCCAGGAAACCATTCTGTTCAGCGGCTCTATCAGAGAAAATATTCTCTATGGTAATCCCAAGGCCTCTGACGAAGATATTATCGCTGCTGCCAAAGCTGCCAATGCCTATGAATTTATACAGGCAATGCCGGAAGGCTTTAACACCGTTCTCGGAGAGAGAGGTGCCAAGCTGTCCGGCGGTCAGAAACAGCGTATTGCAATTGCCAGGGTATTTATTAAGAATCCCAAGATCCTCATACTGGATGAAGCTACCTCCGCACTGGACTCCCAGTCAGAGAAATTAATACAGGAGGCTCTCGACCGTCTTATGGTCGGCCGCACTACCATCCTTATTGCCCACCGTTTATCCACTGTAGTAAATGCAGATGAAATCGTTGTTATGAATAAGGGAAAGATTATAGAGAAAGGCAGCCATATCCAGCTCCTTGCTCAAAACGGAGCTTATGCAAGACTCTACCACACCCAGTTTGATGAGGCTATCGGTGAATAACCGCAAGCTTGGTGAATAACCGAAAAGTATAAGGAGCTACTGTGCAAGCTTTCTGGAACGGGATACCCCAATGGCTGCTGCGAATATAACAATAGCAATAACAGCTTGAATACCGAAATTTCGAAATATCAGGTTGTACTGTTCCCCGGAACTGTTAAAAGAATCGATGGTCTGATTTGTCACTACATACCAGTAAGTAGGCAGTAGCTTTGAGAACCTTAATACATTCTTACTCATAAATTCTAATGGAACAAATATTCCGCCAAGGAAGCTGAGTCCCAAACCGATAATATTTGAGGCCATATTTAGCGCACTGGAGGTTTTAACAAAAAAGCTGACAAGGTAGGTCAGACTCATTGCAACCATTAAAAATACCAGACTGTTTGCTAAATATAATACTCCTCTTATGCCAGTCAGTTCCTCTCTATAGATAAACAGGGAAAGGAGTACAAAAGCAGCCCAGCAGGCAAAACCAAAAAGCATACCGGCAGATATCAAAGCGGTATTCCTGCTTCTCTCTGACAAGGCGGAGCACTTGATTCTCCAATCCAGGTCTTTCTTCCGGAAATTCATAAGGATTCCGCCAAGCCCATTTATCAGCATGCAGATAAGTACATAGGGAATATAGGTGTAAAAGTAATAGGCCTTGCTCTTTTCTGCCTCTTTTCCTTCCACCTTAAGGAGGGTTACCTCTGCCGTAACAGAAACGGTATCCAGTGCTTTTGCCGCCGCCTCTTCTATACTGAAACCGCCGGCGGTATAGGCACTTAGTACGGACAGATATTGATTAATCTTGTCATCCAGTAACTTACCACTTGCACTGTCCGGAACTTTTACATTCTCCACAACCCCTTCAAAGCTACCGGACTTTATCTTCTCCTCAAAACCTTCTTTTATAATCAGGACATATTCTATATTCCGGTAAAAAAGCTCGTCGGTTATGGAGTCTTTATCGTTTTTAATTGTTCTCAGCTCTTGGGTCTTATCAAGATATTCATACAGGCTTTTGCTTAATACGGTATTATCTTCATCAAATATTGCCATCTTTACCTTTGAATCATTATATACTGCCTCCGTTTGTTTCTTGCCATTACCGGAGAGTAACAGAGATAACGCCAGGAAGATTATAAAATAGATTATGATGCTTGGTATCTCTTCTCTTAAATTTATAAAAAAGGCCTTAAATACTTGCATATCGGTTCCTCCTTAATTGCATATAACTTCCAAAGATAAATAACACGGCAATAACTCCCATTAAAACAAGGTTTGTGTTAAATCTTTCAAAGTTATCGTACATATTCAGAGAATACAGGCAGTCGGTAATCAACGCCGCAGGATTTATCCGGTTTACGAAAGGAACTGTATGTTCCACAATATCCCTCATATTATTTATCATAAGTCCGCTTAGGAAGGACAGTACAAGACTGATGACTGAAACCAAAGCATCCTTTATCGTTACAGAAATGCCTCCGATGGAACCAATGAACGTTCCCATTGCCACACCAATTACAGAACCAGCAAAAGCAGTCAAAATAATTTGTGGTACTCTGTCACCAAAATCAATTTTTAGTACCATGGTGAGATAACCAATCAGAAGCAGAACAGAAGAGAAGTCTACCAGGACGGAGCCACAGAAGTCAGCAACGATTACCGTAAGCTTATGGGCAGGCGATACCTCTCTTCTTGCACCAAGTGCCGACAGGTTTCCCTGGATATCCTCTACGCACCTTCTGCCGATAACAGATCCGTACATGCAGGTCATGGCTATCAATGCAAAGAAATACTGAGAGAGATTATCCATTTTGGAACTGGAATAGGATATTTCCTTGTTGAAATCCGCATTTTGCGAGAGTATGTTTATGGCCGCTTCCATTTTATCCGGATATGTGCTTCCAATCTGTTCAATTACACTTTTATGTTTTAAGTATGTTTCCAAAAAAGATTTTATGATTGTCTGATTCAGTCCTTTACCGCTTACGACTACCGATACATTCTGTGAAGGTGTCCCCTGTAAGGAGTTATCCCGTAATGATACAATAATTCCATCGACCTCTCCCCCTTTAAGCAGTGCTTCCCCCTTGGTCATATCTGTTTCCGTTATTTGAAACAACTGGTCATCTGACTCTGTCCCCAGCTCCTCCAATATTCCATCAAAGGTCTCANNTAGGTACAGGAGAAAAATCATATTCGTCAGACTGCATGATCGTACCAAAAGACAGGTAAAAGAAGGTGCCCAGTACAATTGGGAAAGCAAAAATCCACCCCAGCAGATCCTTTTCACGAAACAGGGCTTTCAGTTTATATTTTAGCAAGTGAAAAAACATAAATTTTATTCCTTTCTAAGCTTAGAATTCTCCCTTTACATCATTCTTAAGCAATTAAATTCCTTCAGCTGTTAGTATTAATCCCTAAGCTCTTTACCGGTAATCTCAAGAAATACGTCATTTAAGGTGGGCAGCTCTGAATGTACCCTGCCAAAGGTGATACCCTTTTCCTGCAGGTAATTCATAATGTGAATCAGATTATGTTTACCGCCGTCGCATTTTACCGTCAGCTGCTCTTTCGCATACTCTGCAGAATATACATGATTTATCTGTCTTATATTTTCAAGATCTTCATAAGGCAATACCCTCATATCAATATAAATCGTTTCATTGTTCTGAATCATCAGCTTCAGTTCATTTGCCGTTCCATTTGCAATATTTTTTCCTTTGTCCATTATAACGATTCTGGTACAGATTGCCTCCACCTCTTCCATATAATGAGAGGTATAGATAATGGTAGTTCCCTGGCGGTTCAATTCAACAATTCCCTCTAGGATTTTATTACGGCTCTGGGGGTCTACTGCCACTGTGGGCTCATCCAGAACAATCAGTTTGGGTTTATGAGCTATTCCACAGGCAATATTTAGACGCCTGAGCAACCCGCCAGAGAGTTTCTTTGGGTAAAACTTCTGAAATTCCGTAAGCTCTACGAACTGAATAGCTTCTTCTACATATTTCTTTCTTGTGGCTTTATCCTTCACATAAAGACCGCAGAAAAAATCTATATTCTCATAAACCGTAAGGGTATCAAAAACAGCCACATTCTGTAGTATCACACCAATATCACGTTTCAAAGAATAACTGTCCGGATTCATCTTCTGTCCAAATACTTCAATATTTCCTTCCTCAAACTTTAGCAGTGACAGAAGGCAGCTTATGGTTGTTGTCTTTCCCGAACCGTTCGGTCCTAAAAGACCAAGAATCTCACCTTCCTTTATCTCAAGGTTAAAATGATCAACCGCTGTCAGCTCCTTATATCGCTTAACCAGGTTATCAATTTTTACAACTGTTTGACTCATCCAATAATCCTCCTTAGGTTTATTCACAATGATATATTACTAATATTTAATAATAAAGGATAGTGTAGATTGTAAATAGTTAATGTGACAATTGTCATGAAGAATAAAACCGTTCAGGTAGGTGTCAAAGAAAATGAACTGCCTGAATGATAAAATAGCTGCAGAACAGATACACTTCCGCAGCTATTTGCTTTTTTAGCTTAGTTGTTGTTATTCTTAATCAGTCTTAAACAGGTGTCCAGCGCTGTTTCATCTTTTCTGCGGTAATAATCCGGCTCTGTGCCATATTCTTCACTATTCCTGCCATCACCGGTTATCCCATATATGGGACTGTATTGAATTACCAGTCCAGTGTTAGGAAGGATAATATAAGCAGGATCAACACCGATTCCGTCTCCGCCTGTTTGATCACCTACCAGAGCCGCAAACCCGGATTCTTTTGAAAACATGGCGGCATATTCTGCGGAGGAATAATTCTGTGAGCTTACTAATAACCATATCTCCCCTTTAAAAGCTGATTTATGATTTGGTTTGACCAGATAAGTCTCTTTCATAAAATAATCCAGCTGAGATATATCCTCTTTATTTATACCAGCAAGATCCGGAAGTTTTGACAGAGGCAGCCATAGTCCTTCTGCAAGACCTTCTTTCAGATTGAGAAAATACTGATTGTTCAATCCTGCCTTCGCCAGTAAGTAGGTTGATACAGAATAAGTTTTATCAGCCAGAGGTGCTACTATCAACTGATTATAGTAATCCATCCCGCCTCCGGTATTCTTAGTAATATCGATGATAAGGTGGTCATAGCTTTGAACTTTCTCATAAAAGGGCAGCAATATCTTCTTATCTTCCTCATAAGTGCTCATATCAAAGGCTTCAATATCTATATAGGCAATCTTACCCTTCTCCAGTACCTTTGTTGTTACATTTGGTATGGATTCCGCCTCTCCCCAATCGGTCCCGCCGTCCTCTGAGACACCCAATTCTTTGTTTCGTTCAAAGACCTCTGCCGCCAGCTCTTCGTAGAACTCCCTCATAAGCTGATAGTTCTTCTCAGAAACAGGATTTTCCAGCTTGTCAATGTATCTTTGTAAGGTCTCCTTATATTGCGGAAAGGCTTCCACTGTTTCTTTCAGACTTTTCAGTTCATTGGCATATCGGTAACCCCAGGCCTGAATATGACCAGTATATTGCAATTCATCAATGAAGGCTCTTAGTGTGGTCCAAAACTCATCATCATTTCTGCAATCTTTTATCTGTTTTCGGTACTGCTCATAGCTTTCTTCCATATCCACATTATGCTTGCGGTTCAACACACCAAAATAGGGGTAGTTAGCCTGAAGTTCCTTATAAAGGGTATCAAAGTCATTCAGATATTTTTTGGGAGACAGACCCATCCAGCATTTCTCCCGGTCTGTCATCTCTGCCAACAAATCTTCCATCGTAACCGGTTGCCCGGTCACCGGCACCTGCTTGTTGTTCTCCTCAGCCACGGCCTCAGAAGGCGCTGCCTCTTGTGTTAACGTGGTTTGATCTGCTGGCTCTCGCCCCTTCTCTTCCTGTTCTTTTAGTACAGCTGAACTTTCCTCTACTGTATTTAACTTCGTATTTTCGAAACTATTTTTCAATTTTGGGGAACAGCCTTCCAGGGAAAATACCAATATAATTAATAGGATTATTCGCTTTTTAATATGTTCCACCTCCCTCCTATACATAGTTACTGCGCCTGTTTATGCATAATTCTTCTACAAATTACGCTTTGCAGCATTTATTCAATTTTTAAGCTTCCTTGAGATTTATCATTTCTTGATTTATTTCTTAAAGCTTCCATTAGATTTAGGTTTTTCGTACTATTCACTTCTTAAGGCTTCAATGGGATTTAGTTTTGCTGCCTTATTTGCCGGCAGATAACCGAATATGATACCTATTCCGGCTGAGATTCCAAAGGAAATCAGCACAACCGACAAGGAAGGCGTCGCATTAAAGCCTATGGCCTTACCGATTTCAATACTTGCAAAGGCACCTAAAAGGATACCTGCTGTTCCGCCTATTCCGCTTGTTGTCCCGGCTTCCATTACAAACTGGCGCATAATATCTCTTTTCTTAGCCCCCAGAGACTTTCTTATACCAATCTCTCTGGTTCTTTCGGTTACAGATACCAACATGATGTTCATGATACCGATGCCCGCTACCAGCAGGGATATTCCTGCAATACCAGCAAGGAGTGCCGTCATCATACCCAGCTGAAGGTTTATCTCATTTAACATATTTATCAGGTTGGTGGCGGAATAAAACTTCTTATCATGATAAATATTATACAGGTAATCATTAATATCTGAGGTTACCTTCTCCACCACCTTGGTATCCTTTGCTACCAGGGAATAGCTGCTGATGCTTCCTATCCCTGCCTGTCTTGCACCGGTGGTGTAGGGTATGTAAATACAATTGTCTTCGGACCACTCTACATTATTTGCAGTTTCTTTTAAGATTCCCTTTATGGTATAGGCTTCTCCGCCGATTTTAATCGTATCTCCAACCTTTGCTTTCTGGCCAAAAATCTTTAAGTCCACATAACTGCCGATTACACAGGTCTTTTCCATGTTGGTTATATCCATGTAATTGATAAAGCTGCCTTTTTCTACTGTCTTATCATTAAGACCCGCATACTTTTCATCGACTCCCGTAATCTGAGCCCCTTCCATCTTGTCCGCTGCACCTTTTACAGTAGTCTGAAAGGCAACGTTTGGTACCACTGCCTTTACCGTGTCCTTATGCTCTTTGGCATATTCATACATGTCTTCTTCGGTCAGTATTACATCTCCATTCCTTCCGATCAGGGAAACCGTAACGTTATTCACTCCCATTGAACCAAAGGAGTCTTTCATCTCCCTTGTCATTCCCTCCATCAGGCTGACCATGATGATAACCGAGGCAACACCGATAATCATACCAAGCATGGTGAGGAAGGACCGCATTTTATTGCTTACGATACTGCTCCATGATAGCTTAAATACTTGTATCAGACCCATGCTCTTCCTCACTTTCCTTTAGAACATTTTTATATTTTTCTACCTTACCGTCAAAGGATACCTTGCCGTCTATGATTCTGATGACCCTTTGAGCCTCTGCTGCTATAGAATTATCATGGGTTATCAGAACAATGGTATTTCCTTCACGGTTCAAGTCTTTTAACAGATCAAGTACTTCTCTGCTGGTACGTGAATCCAGGGCACCGGTGGGTTCATCCGCAAGGATCAGGGAAGGATTGCCTGCCAGGGCTCTGGCTATGGATACCCTCTGCTGTTGTCCGCCGGATAATTGATTGGGCAGGTTTCTCCACTTATCGCCAATGCCTACTTTCTCAAGTACCTCCAATGCCCTTTTCTTTCGTTTTCCTTCACTTAAACCGGCATATAACAGGGGAAGTGAGACATTCTCCAGCAGATTCTGCTTCGGCAGCAGATTATACTGCTGAAATACAAACCCAATCATTTTATTTCGTATTTCCGCCAGATAGTCCCCTTTCATTTTACTTACATCCTGCCCTTTAAGAATATACTTTCCGCTGGTGGGGGTATCCAGGGCACCAATGATATTCATCAACGTGGATTTTCCGCTTCCGGACTTTCCGACAATCGCAACGAACTCTCCCTGATATATCTTAAGACTGATGCCATCATTGGCCCTGACCTGGGTATCGCCCATATTATATACTTTCTGTATATCTATCATTTCAATTAAAGGCTCAGCGCTCATGTCTCCTCCTATTCCGTCACAGTAACTTCTTCGTAATAGCCCATATCGCCGCCACCGATTCCACTGGTATCCACAAAGGGAATATATACTTCATCTCCCTCTTTCAGACCGGATTTTATTTCTACATAGGTACCATCGCTGATTCCAACCTCTACCTTCACTTCCTTAAAACCGGCAGGTATACCCTCCGAATCCACAGACCCGTTGTCTTTATGACCTGTGCCCTCTGCTTTGGCATCCTTATCTGCTGTCTTTACATATACAATATTGTCACGCATCACAGCACCCGTGGGTACCATGAACACATTGTCTGACTTGGCAGTTATGATTTTTCCGGTTACATTCATTCCAGGAAGTAAATTCCCCGTTTTATCAATACGGATGGTAACCGGGTAAGTGGTTACACCATTATTGGTGGTACTGTTCAGTCCGATTTTCTCTACTCTGCCTTCTATTTCTTCTCCGGGCAGGGCATCTGCGGTTATTCTGACTACCTGACCTACTGAGATATTTCTGATCTGCAACTCATCAATATTCATACGAAAGGTCATGGCAGACAGATCATAGACAATTGCCAGCGCCCCTTTGCTGCTGTCGGTTCCGGGATCTATGGTATCCCCCTTCTTCTTATTTTTAAGGATTACCTGACCGGATATAGGGGATTGAATGCTGTAATTCTCTAACTGATTTTTCTGGTTCTTAAGAGCCAGCTCCGCTTCCTTCAGCGAAAGTTTACTGTCCTCAATTGCGTTGTTCATATCCTTTGAGGCCAGGGTATAGATTATACTTCCACTTTCCATATACCTGCCTTCCGAAAGCTTTAAAGTACTTATCTTTCCAGAACCCTCTGCTGTTATTGTCTGCTCAACACCTGCTCTGAAGGTACCGTTTGCAGCGCACTGCTCTGTGCCAATGCTTGCAAGGGCCAATGCTCCGGCTGCAATTCCGCCTGGATTCTTTACTTTTATGGTTACTTTTCTGGTAGCTATATTACCGGCTATGGTCTCTTCCATGTCACTGACTGCGGTTACTTTTCCCTTTAGCTGTTCCAGTGTTGTGTCCATGGTAATAACCGCTTGTTTTCCAATGAGGCTATCTTTTACCAGTGCCGCGAGAAAAGGTACCTCAAGATACATATAGTCACTGTTATAGATATCCGCAATATTGGCTCCTGCCTGGATATTGTCACCGGCTTTCACATAGAGCTTCTTAACATAACCTGAGATTTTGGCAGTCTGCTCCAGGTCACCTAACTTTGTCATGGAGTCATCATAATTCCTTTTTGCCTTCTCAACGGATAGGTTTGCGGATTCTATACTGTTTTCCACATCTTTTGTGCTAATCTGGTACAGAAGATCTCCCTTTGTCACCCTGTCGCCTTCCTCAAAAGGAGCCTCCAGTACTTCTCCTTTTACAAGTGCGTTGACCTCGTATTTGTCCAGGGGTTCAATGGTTCCTTTCCCGCTTAGCATACTTTCTACATTACCTTTGGTAACTGCTGCTGTCTGTACTGACATTTGTGCCTGATTGCCGGCAGGCTTTAATAACTCCATGACCTTCCCCGCAATTACTGCAATTACAAGTAGGATAACCGTATATTTAATAACCTTTTTCCACTTTATATTTTTAATATTTATTCTGCGCTTAGGCTTCACACTGCTTACTTCCTGTTGTGTCATTTAGTCTCCTATCTGCCTGTTCCGGCAATGTTATTTCTTTGTTGCAACAATAACCCTGATAACGCCGTCTTCCTGGTTAATCTTATCTGTATAGGCTTCAACATTGTATTTCTTCAGATTTGAGATGTCGGAAAGTTTGGCAGGGTAATAATTATTGTCGCTATAAACATATACTGCTGCCTTGTCAGAGATAGGATATACCGACTCGCCTCCCCTCACCTGATTTCTTTCGATAGAAGTAACCCCAACCTTATAAAGGGTCTTAAGGAATTTGATTTCACCATTATTAATCAGAAATCCCTTCGGTCCTGCTGTTTCGTTAAAGCTTATCTCTTGCGCTTCTGTGGTATATTTACTTCCACCAAGATCATAGGTATAGGTGCCGGATAACTGTATGTTTCCATTACCTGTGTTCATCTGATCCATTACTGTAAAGGACAGCAAGATTCCATACTGAAAGAGGTCACCTGTGGCATTTAACAGTATCATATCCGTTATTTCACCGGATTTATTTACTCCGTAATATAACACATTCTGGCTGGTTAACTCGGTTCCGCTGAGTTTGTTAGAACTTACTTTCGTATAACTTCCCTTTGCTACATCAAGAATATTGGCATTGGCCGTAATTACCCTGCCAGAAACACTGGTACCGTCACTGCTTACCTTACCTTCCAGCCTGCCGGAAACAGCCTTTGATACTACTGCTTCACCATTTACATAGTTTATCTCTACAATATCTCCTACCACGAAATTTGCCAGTTTTGTATCATATTCCTGCTCCGTTCCGCTGGTATCTACAATTCGGATATAATTGATTAAATCAGCGTTTCCTTTACTGTCCTTCGACATATGTATACCGGTCTTAATAACATAACCCGCTATTACAGACTGAATATCTGTTGCAGGGGTAATTCCCGCTACGGTTCCGTCATCTCCCAGAAGCAGTACTACTCTCATTCCCTCTCTGATACTTCCCTGGGCAGATAACTCATAACCTAAAGCCTGACTGCCAATCTTATAGGTAACTCCGCCAACTACTATTTCAGCAGGGGCTACCTGATTGGGTTTTGCTTCCTCATACGTTCCGTAGATTTTATTATTATAGGCCCAGATGGTTTTTAATTCTTCAGAATAATAAACCACATCATATGCCTCCAGCCTGCCTTTTTCACTTAGTTTTCCATTTTTATAAATTCTTGCATTCTGAACACTCTGAGGAAGGTTAGACAGAGAACTGTCTTTTAGGATATAGGGTCCCTTTTTATATTGATTCAGTATGCTTAGATAATCTATCTCTCCCTTTTCGTTATAAGCCCATATTATCTTTGCTTCTTTGGAATAATACAAGATATCGTAATTTGTTATATCTGATATAGCAGCCTTTTTATCATTCTTATAAATACTGGCTGAGTTTGCAGAAAAGGGTATTTTCTCTTTCCAGCGGCTGCCGTAAAGGTAGGGTCCCTTTCTGGTGCTATCAAGTAGAGCCTTATATCCGATGTTACTATCCGCATCAAATGCCCATACTGTCTTTAAGGTGATAGAATAATATATCAGGTCACCTGCCTTAATGCCAGATTTTCCGCATTTATTGTTATTCTTATATAGTCTCTTTGTGCTTACCTGAAAAGGAATGGATTTCTCCCAATTCGCACTTACAAAGAAGGGACCTTTTAATGATTCATTCACTTTTTTATCGTAATCAATTTCTCCCCTGACATCCAAAGAATAACCAAAGAGTTCCCCGTAAAGGCTTCCCTCTTTATTTTTTGTCTTTAGCAGATTATAGAATAAGTTTATACAGTCCTTCCGCTTCATGGAGCTGCTTCGTTTGAGACTGATATTGCTGTTTAAATCCTTATCCAGGTAAAGTCCGTATTTGGCATCGGAAATGTTCCCTTCAAAGTCCTCATTCTTGTAACCGAGCAGCATTACTGCTCCATTTATAGCTTCCTCCAGGGTCACCAGTTTCTCAGGCTTAAACTTACCTCCAAGATAACCGCTCATCCAGCCTTTGCTTACGGCTAATTTGATATAACCGGAATATTGGTTCTTTGGTGATACATCTACAAATATTCTTGCATTGGTATTACTGCTTACCTTTCCGGCATAGCTTGAAAGGCTTACCAGCATTTTCGCATATTCTCCACGGGTCACTCCTTTTGTCTCTCCCCAGCTTCCCGATGTATTTACATTTATCACTCCCAACATTTCCATTACTTTAACAGAAATATCAGCATCCCCTGACTCATATTGAAAGCCTGTTGTATCCTCTTTTTTGCCTGCCTCTGCTGCATAGGCCTCCCCTATCGGCACGGTTGATACTGTCATAATCACTAAAATTATAGCCATGATACCGGATAGTACTTTCTTCTTCACTTTAATATCTCCTTTCGATACAGGTATTAACCGTATCCCTAATGTCAAAAACATGAATATTTTACCATATAAAATCCATATAGTTCTTTCAATTACCTTACGTATTTATAATAATTATCTAAAGAAACTCAAAAGAATATAAAAATAGAGCTGTTGCTATATTCATATTGCAACAGCTCACATAAATTCCGTTTACAGCAGATAGTTATTAGTCTCATCTGCTATTTCCATTGTTCTCAGCTCATAGGTCTTACAGCCGGAGGAAATAAAGGGATCTGACTGTGCTATACGGTCAGCCTCTTCTTTATCCTGTGCGGAAAATACAACCATTCCTCCGGGATAATCTTCAAATGGCCCACAGAGTATCAGTCTATCTTCTTTTTTTAGTTGCTTCAGATGTTCCACATGCTGTTCCACCAGTTCTTTATTAAGTTGGTTCCGGTTCTTCATCAGGTAAACAAATGTCATAGTGCTTCCTCCTATTTTCTCTTATATCTTTATAGCAACCTTTTTGGTAAGCCCTCGGATTATGCCTAATAAGACCGCTATTAATCCAACCGTTCCGATAACAGACAGATAAATGGAATTGGTTGAAAATATACTACTAAAATCATCCTCAAAGACAGAAAACCACCCATTTACCCAAATCAAACCGTGAAGTCCTAAGGATGCAATTGCCACAATAATAAAACCAATCCCTATTATTGCATTATAGCGGTAAAATCCTACGTTAATAAGCCAGCCCATTAACGAATAGGAAAATATATTAATTGCATACAGTACAAACAACAGCAACCAATTGTTGCTCAACCCGGGTATGAGGATTTCTTCTTTAAAGGAATAGCCATAATGCCCAAATATTATTTTTTCCAACTCCGAGCCTGCACTAAAGACAAATGCAAGGGTAAATGCAAGCCCTAAGGTTGCCATTACATTACCCAGAAAATAATCTCTTCTTGTGACTCCGTTAGTCATGTAAAAGGGCATCTGGATAAATCCTGTAACAATGCCGACAATTATCATAAAGACAGAAGAAGCACTAAAAGAAGTCATATACAAATTAAATTGGTCAAACTCATCTTTGAACACAAATGCCCCTGATTGGCCTCTAAAGGACAGAACAGACATTACCAAATGCATTATTATGATAGCAACTATAAACCATATGGTGTATTTTAAATATGTTTCATAAATATCCTTGCATACACGTAAGGTTTTTGATCTTGATTTCATAAAAACACCTATACCTTTCCATTAATATTATTTAGTATTCTCAGTATCATCTTCTGTTAGATGAATAAATAAATCCTGCAGAGAGATAGGTCCGACCTCCAACCCCTTTTCACGTGCCTTTGCTTCCAGCTGCTCCAGCTCATCTTCATAAATCCTTACCGCCTTGGTACCACCCAGCTGCTCTGTTCCTAATACTCTTCTTCCCCGAACGAATTCATCCACCTCTTTTGTTCCACCAGTAATGGTAACTCCCCTTGAGATTAGGGTTTCATATTCTTCCTGAAGAAGTAAGGAACCATTCTTTAATATCAGAACTTCATCAAAGAGATAATCCATTTCTGATACCAGATGAGTGGATAAGATAATGATTCTTGGGTATCTGGCCTGCTCCTCCAGTAATTCTTTATAAAAGGTCACCCTGGTAGGAGCATCCATACCAAGGTAAGCCTCATCAAAGATAGTTATGGGTGCACGGCTTGCTAATCCTATGATTACATCCAATACAGACTGCATTCCCTTGGATAGCTTATAGGCGGCTCTGTTCTTTGGCAGTTTAAAACGCTTGATTAAGGTTTCCGCATATTCACTGTCAAAGTTCGGGCTGAATTTTGCAGAAGTCTTGATTAGCTGTTCCACTTTATTGTACTCATCTTTATAATCTTTCTGATAGATCAGCCGAATCTGCTCTACAATTTTCGCATTTTCAAAAAGAGGTTCTCCTGAAACGGTAACTACTCCCTCTGTGGCTTCTCTTAAAGCTGAAAGAATTGACAGGAGGGAAGTCTTACCAGCACCGTTTCTACCGATAAGTCCATATATTTTCTGATCCTCAAGTTTAAAGGAAATATTCTTTAAGGCTTCGAATTTCTTATATTTTAAGGATACATTTTTTACTTCTACTTGATATGTCATTTGACCGTCCTCCCTATCCTATTGATCATCTCTTTTATTTCTCCCTCGGATATCCCAAGCTTTACGGCTTCCTGCACCAAAGGCACTATATAGTCATCTACGAATACTTCTTTTCTCTTGTTCATGAGTTTTTCTTTCGCTCCAGCTGCAACAAACATACCAATCCCCCTTTTTTTATAAAGTATCCCTTCCTCTACCAGCTGATTTACTCCTTTTGCTACCGTCGCATGATTAATTTTATAAAAGCTCACTAACTGATTGGTGGAGGGGGCCTGTTCTTCCTCCTTTAATTGGTCATTTACGATCTGATCTTCAATTTTTTCACGAATTTGTATAAATATTGGTTTATTGTTATCAAAGGTCGTGTTCAAGCGAAAACCTCCTTTCTTGTTATACGGTGATATGGTTATATACTTATGTGTATAACCATATCACCACTGAGATATTTTGTCAATACATATTAAAAAAAACCGGCTATTCTTTTTTGAATAACCGGTTCTAATCGTATTACAGTCTTAAAGTACAGAACCTCCTGCACAAGAGAAGACACTTTTTTAATGCACTGTTTCATAATGAAGTTCAGTAAACTGATTAAAGGTTCTGGCACCTTTTAAGCGAAGCCTTGTTTCAAAACCATGTTTCTTGAATAACGGGATACCATCTCCAAGAATAGTGGGAGTAACTGTGATAATCCACTCATCCACAAGTCTTTTCTCAATAAATTCGTGGAGCATACTGCCGCCGCCTACTATCCAGATATCCTTGCCTTCTTCCTGCTTTAATTTCTGCATGAATTCTGTGATATCACCGTTTACATATTCAACATTTTTATCTTTTCCCTGTCTGGAGTCTGACAGTACATAACATTGCTTTCCTTCATAGGGAAAGTTATCGCCTTCATGATTTACAATCCAGTCATAGGTTCTTCTGCCCATGATAATCGTATCGATGGTGTCGTAGAATTCGGAATAGCCATTATCCCCTTCGCCTTCCGTGTTAATCAGCCATTCAATATCATCCTCTTTGGTAGCTATATATCCGTCCAGGCTTTCAGCTATGAATAGAACTACTTTCCTTGGCATCTTATCGACCTCCGTTTAATCTTTTTAAATATCCGTCTTATCTAAGCTGTTTTTATTATCCTTTTTTGCAAGTGCATATATTATAAATGAAATTCATAAGTTTTCATAGTAATATTATGTATATCCCAAAATTAGAACTTTTCAATATTGGTAAAAAAAGGGGTTGCTGTATGATGTGACCTCACATAAATTAGATTTTTTGTCTAACTAGATGTCAGTTCAATGGACAGCCGCCCCTTTTATTCTATATTTCGATTAATTCCTTTAATCTTGCAATTTCTCTTTTGGGTCTGTCAACAGATTCACCTTCAACGCAATTCCATTCTGTATGAAGTACCCTTATGTATTCTTCCCAGGCTCTTACTGCCTCCGGGTAATTACCAAGGATTTCGTAGATATGTGCCATACATTCCGCTGCATCTGCATATTTAGGAGAAGGCTGCAGCTCAAAAGCCTTTTTATTATATTCAATCGCTTCTTCGTAACGAGCGATATCTGCATAGCGGTCCGCCAGGTAAGCATATACCAACCAATTTTCAGCATCCTTATCTTCCATGTCCTTCCAGATTCTAAAAGCCTCCTCCTGCTTTCCTTCTGCCCAATAAAGTTCACCTTCATACATTGCAACTCTTGAATCATCCCTGACCTTCTGCATATCTTGTAAGACTTTTTTAGCTTCCTTTAGCCTTCCGTCTGCTATCAGTTCATCCAGCAGATACATATACCCCGCGGGATAACCCGGATTAGTTTTAACAAACTGCTGGTAATAGGTTATTCTATTATGATGATTGACATAGTTCCAATCTTTTGCCGTTCCCTGCTGGGCTTTCATTAATGAGATATGATTATCCTTTAAGTCAGGATTTACTTCAAGTGCCGCTTTGGCATAATATTCTGCCTGACTTCTGTATACATCTGCCTCGTGGTTATATAATTCTGCCAGCAACTGAAGACATTTAGCTTTATGCTTATTATCCTCCAGGGTATCTTTTAAGTAACGTTCGGCATAATCGTAATCCACCTTAGTAAGGACTCTTTCTGCCATTATCATATTCTCAATTCGCTCCAGGTGGGTTTCTGCCTCTACCTCAAAGAGTTCATCGATAGTAACGCCAAAAAAGGCTGATAAGGCAGGAAGTATCTGGATATCAGGAGTAGTTATATCATTCTCCCATTTGCTGATAGCCTGGGCAGAAATATGCAGATGCTCTGCCAATTCCTCCTGGGTAACAGATTTCCGTAATCTTAAGTTTTTAATCTTCTTTCCTAAATTCATTTTCTTTTCTCCTTGACCGGTCAGATTCATTATAGCTCCCGGTCAAAGAAGCTTCAATAACCGGTCAGGCGGATTCTTTTCAACCACTGGTTAAGTTAACCCTTCGTCCTCTCCATTATCAATGAGGATCTTCTCCATCAGGTAAAACTTACCCTTTCTCCAGTTAGCTTCGCCAACCACTGAATACCCAAGAGAATTATACATTCTTAACGCAAAGGGATTCATTGTGTAGGCATCCAGCCGGATGGATTTTATTCCTTCTGACTTCAGGATTTCTTCAATATGCAGCAAAGTCTTCTTACCCAAACCACGGTTCTGGAATTTCGGATGTACACATAAACGATGGATAACCATATAATCCTCTGTTTCAAGAACCCATTTACCGTTTTGGTACTGTTCGTCAAAGTCTTGATTCAGCACAAATACAACTCCAATATCTCCTTCAGATTTACCGACATACAGTTCTTCGTTTTCAAGGTCGTTCTCTAGATCCTCAATGCTTGGATATACCTCATCCCATTGATAGATACCATTTGCAAGCATTTCTTTTATACCTTCAGAAAAGACTTCAAATATTTCCGTAAGATCATCCTTACTGCCTTTTTGAAATACCAATTCTCCTTCCATCTGCTAACCTCCCAAGCTGAGTATAACTTTATTTCTAAGTAGTAAATTATGCTTTTCCACTACAATATACTGTCAGGCTACCTCTGTCAAGTTATTCTGTCAATATAAGTCAGTTTTCAGAAGGTGATGCATTTTCAGAAGCTTTCTAACTGGATGCACTGGAATATCTTTTCAGGCTTGCTTTAAAAAAGAGCACAGCAACGGCATATAGAATAAGTCCAAGCACCACTCCTCCAGTAATTTCAATTACAGAAGCCCTTCCAAGCAGTATTTCCGCAGGCAGGGTTACGATGACTCCCACCGGTATGACCCAGGTTAATAGATTCCGAAACAATACAGGATATATTTTTACCGGGTATCGTCCTAAGGACATAAGACTGTTTAATATCCAAAGCAGGGGTGTTCCCAGATACCAGAAAGCTGCAGATGCCAGAAGTAGCATAAGGGAGTATAGTATCAGCATGGCTACCAGAAGATAAGCCAGAAAAGCTGCTGTGCTTCCTATTGCTTTAGGAGATTCACTTTCAAACACGGAAATAAGAAGGAGGATTATGCTGATTATAATGTCAAACACAGCCATAGGAGACCAGTGTCTGATGCTGACATAAAATCTGGTAGAGACAGGTTTTAACAAGGTATAATCGAAACCTCCGGTCCAAAGTTCCCCATCCATGCCGGATATAGAGGAAAGACTTGGGGAAATAAAAAGTTCTTTCAGGCTCTGAATCAGCATAAAGGTGCCTGTTACAGCCAGCATATCATAGAAACCCCACCCTTTAAAACTCTTATGTACTGAAAACATAATAAGGATACCGCCGATACTGCCTGAAAGCATAATCGCCGTATTGAAAAGCTTTGCCGCAAAGTCAGCCCGGAAAGCGATATCTCCTTGCAAAGACGTCATAAAGAAGACTTTTATCAGTTTCCTATAAAATATTACAGTTTTCATATGGCTCCCATCTGCGTGCTTCAGCACGCATACAAAATTTTGGATCGTGAAGTTACCTTCTTTCACTCTTACCTCCTGGCATATTAAAAACCAGCTAATGATATCTTTAGCCGCCTACAGAAGAGTAGTGCTTTATTCCTTTCTTCCATATTACCCTGTTCAACCCGATAATGATAAACAGCCATATAAGCTGAAATACAATCCCCCATGTAATCTGTCCCATGCTCAGCTTGCCTAGTAATACCTCAACAGGAAATCCAAGCATATACCGATAAGGTAAAATACCAGAGATTGTTCCGATTATACCAGGCATTAACATAGTAGGTATAACCTGCCCGGAAAACAGGAACAAAAGCGTATCATTAATACCAAGTAATGAATTCACCTTACTGGTATAAAGAGCAACCAGAGATATACTATAAGCAACCATAAACCGAAGCAATTGTGCCAGCAGCAGACAAATAGCAAATAATATTATATTTACCGCCGTAGTACTAAAAGACACACCAAGCACCATAACTATCCCTAAGATAAATACTATCGTAAATGGCATACATACTACCTTTGCTGCAATATCTGCCGCTATTGCCTCATAAATCGGAGGCATGGGCCGCAGGAGCCAGTAAGAAAAAGTACCGTTAAAAATATTATCCCCCACCGTCCAGTGGGATACAGGATAAGTAAGCTGATTCACTAAGATCAAGGCCATATAGTATACAACAAAATCATTTCCTGTAAATCCCATAACCGAGCCTTCTCCCGCTGCAATTACCCAGACAAACATATTAATCAAGGGCATCATCAGCCAGCCAAAGGCCAGCGTCCAGAAAAAACCCCTGGAAGCTGTGTAACTTAGGAAGGTCTTTCTAATTAATGCCATTCCGCCTCTTAAATTCATAGGAACCTCCTTTCTGCACTGCCTTTTGCTTGATGTCATTTTTATAAACTGGAATGATACCTTTAACCATAAGTACATGCTCTTTCATTTCTATACGCCCTCCTGGTATGCCTTATCTATTACCGCTTCAATGGAGGGGTTTTCTATGGTAAGATCAATAATAAGATTACTGCGAAGAAGTACACCCGCAGTTTCTGAGATTTCCTCCTTATTCACGCGAAAGATATAGGTTAAGCCATTTCTCTCAGTAAGGGTGCTGTCGTTCGGTAAAAGTGCAGATACTTCCTGTGGTTCTTCTTTAAATGTGACCTTAATCAGTTTGTAAGGGGACAACTTCCTGCTGAGTTCTTCCAGGGAGCCATCATACATTAGTTTTCCTTTATTAATAAATATTGTTCTGTTGCATAAGGAAGTAATGTCCTCCATGTAATGGCTGGTAAGTATTATTGTGGTGCCGTACTTTTTATTATAATCCTTAATAAATTTACGTAACCTTATTTGTATTGATACGTCCATCCCAAGGGTTGGCTCATCCAGAAACAGGATATCCGGCCGGTATAAAAGCGCTGCAGCAAATTCACATTTTGCTCTCTCGCCAAGAGATAGGTTTCTCGGCAATTTATTAAGCAATTCTTCTATCTCCAGCAAGTCAGACAGTTCTTCAAGCCTTGCTTTAAAATCTCCCGGTGATATCTGATATATTTCTTTTGTGATATAGAAGGAATCCATTACTGTAATACTTGGAATAAGCTGTGATTTGTTCCCCATGACCATACTTATGGTTTTTAGATAATCCCGTTGTCTTTCATAAGGTATATAACCTGCCACCCGGGTATTCCCTTCCGTTGGATATAATAACCCGGAGAGCATTTTAAGCGTTGTTGTTTTACCTGCCCCATTCGGTCCAATAAACCCTGCAATTTCACCATGGTTAATCTGGAAATTAATATTATCCACCGCTGTTACATTGTTGTAAACCGGATGAATCAAGGCTTTTATTGATGGTAGCAACCCCTTCTCCCTGACCGGTACCCGGTAAACCTTTCTGAGTCTTTCTACTGCAATAATTGGTTCCTGCATAATAACAACACCATCCTTCCACTGAATATATCCATATGATATCATCAGTGGTCAGGGTGGTGTACAAGTGGAAGGTTCTAATTTATAATTTCTCTAAGTTTGGTTATATATGCCGGAATCTGCCTGGCGTCACGCTCCAGTGAAGTCAAGGCCTCCAGCCAGTTATCTCCTACGGATAACAACTCCTGTTCCGGCTTATTTAGTGAGGTTACTATCCGCTCCTTGAATCCGGCATCGTACATAGAAAGGCTGCTATGTATGGCAGTCATGCTGTAGCCGGCCTGCCTTAACATATAGATAACACGGAGTCGTTTGATATCCTTTTCAGCAAACAGCCTCTCCTTTAAGTCCCCGGTCTTCTCTGAATAAATCAAACCGTTACGTTCCCAGTTACGAACTGCTTCTATAGTGGTTCCAAGGACATGAGCTGCCTCCTTTCGGCTGTATAACCTACTGCTTTCTTCCCCATCAATCTCTTCTGCTTCAGCCCATTCTTTTAGCAGCTGCACTGTTAACTCTGCATTTTCGATTTCCTTATGTATAATACCAATATACTGTCCGGCATAAATACTGCACGCTTTAAGGTCTTTGTTTGCTGCAGCCTTAATTATCTGATTACCCGCTGCTCTGATCTTGCGATTGGTAAAAGGCTGGTTAAAAATACATCTGCATATCTTAAGCTGGTAAAGCTGAACCTTCGTAAAGCTTCTATAACCATTTGCTTCCCGCTCCGCTTTCGAAAGAAAACCTATTTTTTCATACATCCTTATGGTATTGGGATGCAGTCCGAACATTTCGGCCAGTTCAGAAGGTTTGTATTTTGTCATCTTAACCCCTTTCATGGATATGAAATTCTTAACTTTATATTCCTGAATCTGTAGTTGAAAAAGCAGTTTTGCTCTCAACCATCTCTCGACCTCTATAAGTTAGTCACGGTTGTTCCGTTAAATTAATCCATTTTCAAAGTGAGGTTTCATGCATCTACTCCTTAAATTTCTCCCTGCAGGATGTTTGTCTTCATGATATCAATACATTTGGTGCCCTCAAACTGCATTCTTACAACCCAGGGCATCAGGCTTCTAATGCGGTTAAAATCCTCATATCCATATGTGTTATCATAATAATTTATTATGGTACTCAAGGCAGTTCCATGGGTTCCGATTGCTATATTTTTCCCATTATTTTTAAGTAAGACATCTTCAAGGGCCTTAATATTTCTCTCCTGTACTTCTCGCAGGCTTTCCCCATCGGTTAATTTATAATCAAAGTCAGCCCATTGCTTCTTGGTAAAGGCTGTAAAGTCTTCAATCCATAGGCTGTCCACTTTGCGTTCTCTAAAATCATATACCGTTTTAACGGACAGGCCCATCCCCTCTGCAAAGTCTTTCATGGTATCAACTGCTCTTATAAAAGGGCTGGATAGCACTTCCAGTATATCTTTATCCTTTAAATACTCCGATACCAAAGCAGTATCTGCTCTCCCCTTAACTGTCAGCGGTCTGGCTGCATCCTCCTGTACCGTAAAATCAGGCTGAGCATGCCTTATAAAATAAATAGTCGTCATTTAGATTTTCTCCCTTCTCTTCTCGTAAACTGTAATCAACTACAAGCTAAATATAGTCTTGTAAACTTCCAGATAACTAATTATTTGTATCTATAAATTATAAATCAATAGAAGTTCATCATTTATATGAAAACAGGCAATGCTCACCGCATTGCCATAATCACGAAAAATACCGATTCATATTTTGTTCATCTTCATTTAAAGATTAGAAGGAGTAATATCACTTTCAAAATCATTTCATATGACGCGCCTTATGCTTTTCCTTTACAACACTTATATCTTAAACAGATGAATACTGCCTTCCTTATTCAGTTTGATAAGAATAGTGGCCATTATTGGCAATATCAGAAGTCCTAACACTCCCATCAACTGGGCACCGACATACATTAGAACCAGGGTTACTATAGGATATAATCCTATCTGCTGACCTACTATCTTTGGCTCAAGTATTTGTCTTACCACTGTAATGAATATATATAATATCAGCATTCCCATACCAACCTTAGTATTCCCGATTATAAAGGCAATGACTGACCATGGCAGAAGCACGGCACCGGTACCAAGGATAGGCATAATATCTATGATTGCTACCAGCAAACCAAAAAGAAACGGACTAGGTATACCAAGAATCCAGAAACCTATTGATAACTCAGCAAAAGTAATGGAAATGATTGCTGCATAAGCTTTAATAAAATTACCCAGAGAGCCGATCACATTATCCTTTAAGTTCAGTATCACCTTCTGATGCTCAGGCTTGAACTGGCGAACAATAAAACGGGTTATCTTATAATAGTCTATTGTAAAAAAGAAAGAGGATACTATCGTAAATATAAATTTTATTAAAAGGGTGGGTAACATTCCGGCAAAACCAGTTGCCATTGATACAACCTTTGTGGATATCTGGGAGAGATACGTAAATACCGATTGATCGATATTACTCATAAAATTATCCAGATGGGTTCTTGTACTCGGATACTTATCTATCATATTGTCTGTTACCGTATTTAAAGCCGGAAGCAGTGTTTCTTTGTAGAGTGTGGGCAGATAATAAAACAGAGAGCTTATAAAATTGACCATCTTTACACCAATAAGACTAATAATAAATCCCAGCAGACTGTAAAAAACCAGCAGTGTCAGAATAGAAATAAATACCCTCTTAATATGAGTCTTTTTCTCAATCAGGTCAATCAGGTTTCGAAATGACATGGCTATTACAATACCAATGACAAAAGGCATTAACAGCGGAAAAACATATTTAATTCCAACATACAGCAGTAGTGTTAGAATTAAGAAAAAAATAAAATGTATTATAAATGCTCTTTGCTTATTCAAGTTCATGAACTTTTATACCCTTCCTGGTTTTGGCATTCTATATAGATGTATTTATATTATATTCCTTTTCTGATTTTTGAAACAAATCAACAGCCCAACATATGAGCTGCAAAAAACTAAATTTTATTGGTGTCGTAACCTTTCCTTCCGTATTCTTTGACTATTTATTATTTTATATGACTCATATTGCACTGTCAAGTGTTGAACAGGTGAGAAAAACGGATATCATTTTTATTTTTTTTAAAGTGATAGATTATAGTATGCTTTGATAGTGACAAAATTTATTAAAATTTGACATTTATCTTCCAATGTTTTATACTTATGGAAAATTTTATAAGGAGTATTTTATGGATAATAGCAACACAAATAATGAAAATAAGAAATCCCAAGCTGTGAATAAACCAGCCGAGATTCTTAAAGCCACTCTGATACTTGCTCTTTGTACAATTGCCCTTCTGGGTTTGTATCTTATAAGTACCAGCCCCCTGATAGCCGGTAAGCCCTATGAGTTGGAAACAAGCGGTTATACTATTCAACCGGGCAAGACAACCGTAGCTGAACTTACAGAAGCAGGTTTTAGCTTTTCCGATTATAGTTCAAATTACAAGGAAATCTATGATGTAAATACGATGGCTGCTTCCAAAACCAAGTACCAGTTAGTATCCTTGCTAAAGGAAGGAAAATTATTGGCGGATGTTACAATTATCAATGAAAGTTCGACCTCAAAACCATTGCTCAACTGTCTTATCAGTGAGGTTACTCTTAATCTAGAAAAACCCTATGATGATATGGACAAGGTTTACTTAAAGGGCATCTCCCTGACAGACCTTACTCCTGATAAATTAAGCGAGGTCATGGGTAAGAACAGTACGGCTGCTGATTATAAATCCTATTCGGATACCTCTCCCACCGGAACCTCCTATACCTGGAGCAAAGGAAAATATGCTCTGGAAATCGTTATTTCAACAGATGGCAATCTGATGTCTATAAAATCTAATTATAATAAATAGGGAGGATAAGAAAATGGATAATAATTTAACCCAATGGCTGGAGGCAGAAAAGGCTTCCGCCATAAAAAACATGTCAAAGGAAAGGAAACGTCTTGCCCTGCAGATGCTCTTTGCCTTTCCCTGCAGCGTCGCTGTTCTCTTCCTTATAGGTTACCTGAGCTCGGCATATGATATAAGTCTTGGTATTCAAAATATTAAATATGGTGTTATTATCGGAGTAATCTGTGAAGTAATCTATCTGCCATTTATCCTTCGGGATACCTCTAAGAGATATATCAAATTCATAAAAAAAGAGCTGCATTCTCAACTGACAACACCGGGGGAAGAAGCTGCTTTCGCTGCTCAGATGGTTGATGCCTCCACTATAAAGATAAAACATGTGAGAGACAAGAACTATGAAGAATGGGTCTATATTACCAGGGATTATCTTTTTAAAAACTATTCCTTTGAAAATACCTGTTTGGTCAGATTAAAAGATATTGACCATATTGAACTCAAGACCGAGCATTACCAATTACAATTTAGACCAAAGGGCGTTAAAACTATTTTTGACCTTTCTCCCGTACATTTTTACTATCGCGGTTCGGAAATGAAAAAGCCTGACCAGACTCTGGTATTCTCTTCTCCAGAACACAGAGATGACGTAATGAAAATTATAGCACATACCTGATTCTATAAAAGAAGCGGAAACCTCCGGTTAATTTCGGATGTTTCCGCTTCTTTGCAGTTCTTGCAGACTGTATCGAAAAACTGCTTATGGCGGTCTGGATGTTCTACTTTTTGGAGGAAAAGCTAACTTTACAAAATTTATTCAAAATGCAAAGTAGCTTTAAAGGAGATTTCCTCCTCCTTTAGCTGATATTTCTCCGCAAGTGCCGGGCCGCAGGAATTAGAACCTACACCACTCATCTTATAATCCACACAGAGTATAGTACTGTCTGCTGTTTCAAGCTCGTAATTATGTGCTTTTTCTGCTAATTCTTCCTGTGTATAGCGCCCTGCCTGGAAGGAAAAAGGAGTTTGCGCAGTAATATGAAGGCTTTGTCCATAAGAAGATACTACCGTTAATTCTTCACAGCCATAATGACTTCCGTTCTCCTGAGGTTTGATATAATCTATATGCATATCAGCGATTTCCTGATCGAATCTGCCAAACCAGGAGGAACGGCGTTTATCAATATAGCTTTCACCAGGTCCATAACCTAAATAATTGACTCTATCATATTCCTTTGGCAGGAAGAAACGCAGACCAAAGCGTGGAAGGAACGGAAGCTCCTTATTTCTCTTACCGTCTAACTCTACCGTTACTGTACCCTCTGCTCCAATGTACCAGGTTACCTGAAGATCCAGTATATGCTGAATCTGAATTGCTGTAATTGCCAGCTTGCAGTAGATAGCAGTTACTCCGTTTTCCTGGGATACGCAGGTTTCATATACACGGGGGAAGGCTTTATCATAGCGGGCTTCCTCCCAGGAATTACGAATATTGCGGTCATTGTCGGCAGGTGCACGCCAGATATTATATTCCAGAGGTTTCTCCAATACTGTGTGGTTATTTACGACCATGGAATCAAAGCTTCCATACAGCTTATTAAAACGATAGCTGAAGTTTTCACCGGTCACTACTATTTTCGTACCATTCTCTTCTACCTGAACCGCATTTCCTTTTCTTTCGGTCTTGCCCGTAGTCTTACTCAGAGGAAGTGTGCTTTCCTGTAAGAATAGCTGGTCAAATCCCAGCTTATGACCTATTGCAGTCAGGGGAAGTTCTATTGTCTGAAGGTAGTTCAGCTTAACCGTAACGCTTTCATTACCAAAAAGGTTCTTATCTACAGGAAGCTTAAGAGTAATCTTGCCATGAGGAGGCACATCTAATGCTCCAAGCTGATATACCTCTTTTGTTACTCCATTAACCAGAAGTTCTGCTTCTACCTTTAGATAATCCTTCAAATTGGTAAAATCCAACTTGTTTTCAATTTCAATTGTAACATCTTCTTTGTTTAACAGCACCCCGCGTACCGGACGAATTACATTTTTGTATTCTGCCAGTGCCGGGTGAGGGATACGATCAGGAGATACCATACCGTCTACGCAGAAATTACCGTCATGAGGGTATTCACCGGAATCGCCGCCATAATGGAATATCTTGCGTCCGTCTTTTGTAATACCACGATAAATTGCATGGTCACACCATTCCCAGACGAATCCGCCCACGAAACGGTCATGGGCATAAATGCATTCAAAATAATCTTCCATATCTCCGGGGCCGTTACCCATTGCATGGACAAACTCACAGAGCATATAAGGCTTAGGATTAGATTTAAGGTACTCCTCAATGCTAGGCACAGAAGCATACATGGTGCTGTATACATCCAGCATGGAAGTATCATTTATATGTCCCCCGGTCTGGTGAATGCTGCTTTCATAATGTACAAGTCTGGTAGGATCGTACTCCCTTATCCAACGACCGGTGTCTTCAAAGGCTTTGCTGTAACCCGCTTCATTTCCCATGGACCACATTACCACACTGGCATTGTTCTTATCTCGGATAACATTTCTCTGGTTACGGTCTAAGATTCCTGCTGCAAATATTTCACGCTGTACCAGATCGCCATAGGTATCTGTCCAGCTGGCGCCATAGTAGCTGGTTGCGCCGTGGGCTTCCACATCGCTTTCTCCTACTACGTAGAAACCGTATACGCTGCATAATTCGTTAAACCAGGGTGCATTGGGATAATGGCTGGTACGGATGGCATTGATATTGGCTTCCTTCATTAATCTCAAATCTTTTACAGCCTGTTCTTTGCTGATGGTATAGCCTGTTACAGGATCACTGTCATGACGGTTAACGCCTTTGAATTTAACCTTTACACCATTAATGAGGATAATATCTTCAACAACTTCTACCGAGCGGATACCTACTTTCTGATAGATCACTTCCTCCGTTGTGCTGATGGTCAAGGTATAGAGGTAAGGGGATTCCGCACTCCAAAGAGACGGCTCTGCCATTTTAATAACAAGCTTTGAGTCTTTTACAGTTTCAGTTGCAATTACTTTGCCGGAAGCATCGGTTAAGGTGCCAGTTACTGGTACTGCTTCACCGCTGAACTCAAAGTCCACATTAATCTCCGCTTTGGTGTAATTATCCGTTAACAGTGTCTTTACAAAATAATCACGAATGTGGTTAACCGGGCGGCTGATAAGGTAAACATCACGGAAGATTCCTGTCATACGGAACTTATCCTGATCCTCCAGATAACTTCCATCACACCATTTTAATACCACAACGGTTAGATCATTCTGACCCATTTTGAGATAGGAGGTTATATCAAATTCACTGGTAGAATGAGATACCTGACTGTAACCAGCCAGATTGCCGTTGATATACACATAAAAGCAGGAGTCAACACCTTCAAAATTCAGATAATACTTATTCTCACCAGGAGTCTGCTCTATTTCAAAGCAGCGATGATATACGCAGGTCGGATTTTCCAGGGGAACAAAGGGAGGATCATAAGGAAAAGGGAAATTAACATTGGTATACTGGTGACGGTCATAACCATGCATTTGTATACAGCTTGGGACAGGAATGGAAGCATAATTCTTATACTCATAGCCAGCCTGTGTAAAATCCTCCAGTTCGAAGGGATTATTATAATAACGGAAATCCCAGTCTCCGTTTAAGGAATTTATTCGTGAGCTCTTAACAGCTTCACCGGGAGCAAAGGGAAGATAATAACTGCGGTTGTCCTCACAGCCTACGTGAAGAACAGAAGGGTCTTCATAATACTTTGGTAATTTTAATTCTGACTTTAACATAAGTATTCCTTTCATCAGCATAAAATTTATTTTTAATAACTTGAATATACCAAAATAATTGTTATTATTCCATACATAAAATTGATATCTACATGCACAAAGTTTTCAAATTGAATTTGACAGTTTCAGTTAAATATTATAAAATCATTTCAATAACCAGACAATATCATGGCTTTCCGTCACCAGACAATATCATGGCTTTCCATCACCAGAGGGTGTATGTAAAATACATGAAGTGCATCCAATTTAGGGAGGCATTTGTGTGAGACAGCAAGGTGTGATTTATGATGATACAGTGATCAAGCATTTCTAAATAGCACTAGTTCACTACTCCAGGAAAGAGGTTAAGATGCTTACAGTAGTAGGATATTATGATTGGCAGTCAGATGAAAAATCCGTATCCGAGGAGGATTTCTTCGTACATTGCAGCGGCAGATACCGGCTGGTCAAGAAAGACCGGTTCTACACTGAACGCCCACAAGGAGCTGCAAATTATCAGCTTATCTATATCGCTGACGGGAAAGCACATTTTCGAATCAATGGGAAAGTACAGACGTTGGAAAAAGGCAGTTGTGTGCTCTTTCATCCAGGTGAACCCCAGTATTATTACTATTACCTGGAGGAACATCCGGATATTTACTGGGTACATTTCTCCTGCAAGGACAGTAACCCCTTCCTGAACCAGATGGGCTGGGGAGAAGAGACAATTTATCAGGTAGGTGTACACAACAGCTATATCCATCTCTTTGACGGCATCATACAGGAGCTGCAGCTGAAACAGCCTTTTTTTGAAACACAGCTGAAGTTTCTGATGCAGCAGCTTTTGCTCAAAATGGGAAGAAACCGGATAAGGGAAAGAAAAATATTTGAGAACTATAATAAGGAAGTGGAAGAAGTTCTTAGAATCTTTCATTTATCCCCTGAAAAGGATTTTACCATAAAGCAATTTACGAAAGAACGGGGTTTAAATTATTATCGCTTTATCGATACCTTTACAAAGCATGTCGGTATCTCACCAAGACAATATATAATAAACATTCGTATGACTACGGCAAAAGAGCTGCTGACCAATTCACTTTTTCATATTTCAGAGGTGGCCCAGCTGGTTGGCTATGATAACCCTCTTTATTTCAGCCGATTGTTCAAAAAAATGTGGGGCATATCCCCTACGGAATTTCGCAAACAGAACGAAGGCGGATAAGCTTATTTAAAAGCCCAGACCTGATAATCTCCCTTATGCTTACTATAGACAGAAGGAGAACAGCCGGCGAGTTTCCTGAAGGTATAGGTAAAATGCTGCCGGTTATTAAAGCCCACACTGATTGCAATATCGGTTACCGGAAGACTGCTGGTTTCAAGAAGAATCTTTGCTTTCTCTATACGAAGTTCATTTATTTTGTCCACGAGGGTCTTACCCGTCTGCTCCTTAAACAATCTCTGGAGATAGGCTGCTGAGACTCCGATTTTCGCTGCAATGTCCTCTACTTTAATATCCTTCTCATAGTTGCTGTTTAGGTATGAAAGGGTTCTGCTGACATATTTGCTGCCGCCATCGCTGCGGTTTTTCCTAGACCTTTGTCTGCCTAACTCCACCAAAAGTTGTGCCAGGCAAAGATTCTGCATAACTCTGTGTTCTCCTGCATCCGTGGGATTTTGCAGCTGTTTATGAATCTCTGAAATAATCGTATGCAAGGTACCTTCTCCGTCATAGCACTTGTATATAGAGGCAGGTAAGTTTAAAAAGTCTCTTAAGGCTTTAGACTGCTCACGAAATTGCTCTATTGTTTTTCCTCCATATTCCCCAAATTGAGGCAATAGGGCTATCTCCAGATTCAATATACGGCAGCGCACTCCCCTTACAACTTCCAGCTTATGCCTGGTGCCACCGTCAATAATTACATACTCCCCTTCTTTCATCTTCCAAACTTCTTCTGTGCCCTCAGCTGTCCAGCTATTGATAGTGCAGCTGCCGCTGGCAATATACATAATTTCAAATTCTCCGTGGCTATGGGGTTCCATATCAAAGAAGTCAAAATTCATGGCATAATAACGTTTCACCAAAAACCAGCAGTTCCTGTTTTCTCTGGCGTAAAGGCTATCAGAGTTTTTATCCTGGTTCTTCTCCACATGCATGGTTGTTCTCCCTTATTAAAGCTTGCATACAATGTTCTTGTGTTATGTTCTCAATTATTTTGAATTTTGTTCTAAAAATATTTCTGATTCATTTTTGAATTAATTTCTGTTTATTTCTTTTATAATTTGCAGATAATTTCCTTTATTACTTTATATTTGTTGTATTATTTCCCGTATTCATTCTCTCGTATAAATTTTTATATTTTTCCCGTATTCATTCTTGTATTAAACCCTGTTGATTCCTATATTATTTCTTGTATTTTTCTTGTACTAGTCAATTGTTTCTTGTATTTCTCTTGTATTTCTCTTGTATTTTTTTCTGTATATTTCCTTTATAATTTCTTATATGTTTCTATACTGTTTCAATACTGTTTCTGTAATATTTCTTACAGGCATTATCATCTTATGACTTTTAGAATCCAATACTATTTAATAAAAGCATAAAGTCCTTATAACCAAATGATTTCAGGCCAAATGCATAAAATAGAAGTATGCATGCGCCTATGAAAAGATATTAGAAGTCCTTTTCTCTGGATAATTTATGCTATGTTATATAACAGATTGTCTGAGCGCCAGCGGGTTATCTGTTTTATAACATGCCCAGCATAAAATATTCAGAGAATTAGGACTTCTTATATCTTGAAATCGAAGCATACGTACTTCTATTTTGTGCATTTGGCCGTCCCCTTGTCAGTAACCCGCCCCTTGTCAGTCCCCCACTTTGGCCACTCAAACATTATTATATCATAATATCTTACATTCTGTAACAGAGTACAGAATTCTTTCCTCCTAATTTTTTATTATAGAATATAATACTCTTATCAATACACCATGAACTATTTCTAAAAAACAATTATCAGGAGGTTTATTATTTATGTCATTTAAAATTGCCTTTATAGGTGCCGGAAGTGTAGGTTTCACCAGAACCTTATTTTCTGATCTCATGACAGTTCCGGAATTCCACAACATTGAAGTTGCTTTTACCGACATCAACCAGCACAATCTTGATATGGTAACTGCTTTATGCCAGAGAGATCTGGAGGAAAATGGCCTTTCCATTAAGATTCATGCAACTACAGACCGCAGAGAAGCCTTTAAAGATGCCCGCTACATTATCAACTGTGTAAGAATCGGCATGTTGGAGGGCTTTGAGACAGATGTGGAGATACCTTTAAAATACGGAATTGATCAATGTGTAGGGGATACTTTATGTGCAGGAGGAATCATGTACGGACAGCGCGGTATTGCAGCCATACTGGACTTCTGTAAGGATATCAGGGAAGTAGCCGCTCCCGGTGCCATTATGCTTAATTATTCCAATCCAAATGCTATGCTTACCTGGGCAGCAAATAAATACGGAAAGGTGAAAACCCTGGGCCTGTGCCATGGTGTGCAAGGCGGACACGAGCAAATCGCCAAAGCACTTGGTCTTAAAAAAGAAGAAGTTGACATCATTTGTGCCGGTATTAATCACCAGACCTGGTATATCTCTGTTAAACACAAAGGCCAGGACATGCTCCCTAAAATTCTTCCTGCTTATCTGGAAAATGAGGAATTATCTAAAACTGAGAAGGTAAGAATTGACGTCCTAAAGAATTTTGGGTATTATTCCACCGAATCCAACGGTCACTTATCCGAATACGTATCCTGGTACCGCAAGCGTCCTGAGGAGCTTGAGAATTGGATTGATTTAGGCGTGTGGATCAATGGTGAGACCGGCGGTTATCTCAGAGTATGCCGTGAAGGCCGTAACTGGTTTGAAGATGATTTTCCAAACTGGATGAAGGAACCTGCTAAAAAATATATACCCGAGAACCGCAGTCATGAACACGGCTCCTATATTATCGAGGGACTTGAAACCGGCAGAGTTTACCGTGGTCATTTCAATGTAATGAATGAAGGCTGTATTACCAACCTCCCGGAGGAAAGTGTCGTAGAAGTTCCAGGATATATTGATGCAAATGGTATCAACATTCCTAAAGTAGGTGATCTGCCACTTGGCTGCGCAGCAGTTTGCTCACAGAGCATCTGGGTACAACGTCTTGCAGTGGAAGCTGCTGTAGCAGGAGATATCACTCTGCTCCGTCAGGCTATGTTAATGGATCCTCTTACAGGAGCAGTCTGCACTCCTGCAGAAATCTACCAGATGGTGGATGAGATGCTGATAGCCGGCGAAACCTGGCTGCCCCAGTATGAAGAAGAAATCAAACTGGCAAAGATAAGACAGGCGCAGGATAATCTGATTCCTGCAAAAGCTTATAAGGGAATCCGGGTACCTGAGAAGTCCATAGAGGAAATGAGAAGGAACAAAGAAGAAGCGAGAAAGAATGCCGCAGAAACAGATAAAGCAAAAGACAGGCCTTCCGCCAAGTAACACCTAGATAATCCTTCCTGTTGTGCTGAAGTCTTATAGTTCAAACCGATAAACACAAACAAAAGAAGCAGTAGCGTTTACAATAACAACCAGATAATAGGATTTAAGCTTACATATATTTTTTCTCTTTCAGGAATAAGGAAACTGTATATGGCGCTCTTAACCGGAGAGGTAAATTTATAGCTTAACTTATCTAAATGTCTATGTATGCTAAACTGCTTCTCTTGCTTGTTTTTTAATAGCATCCTCTAACAGCAATCCATGCTATATTACACCTTTGTGTTTGGCAATATCACTCAAACAACCGCAGATATGAGCAGTCCGCTCCAATAGCAGCATATCTGACTATGTGCCTTACTGCTTCAGGAGCATCGGGCAGATGTGCCATCCATACCGTATTTTAGTCCAGGAATTCTTCCTCCAAGATGGAATACTCATAGGCATCATGCCAGATGGGGTTTCCTTCCGGTGTTGTTTTAAAAAACGCAGTCTTTTTAAAGTATCCTTCTCTTCGCATGGAAAGCCTCTCCATCAGCTTCCAGGAAGCTGAATTCTCCGGATTGCATCTTGCCATGATCCGGTGGGCACCTTCCTCCTCAAAGCCATATTTCATAATCACTCTGCAAGCCTCTGTAGCGTATCCCTTTCCGTAATATAAAGGATGAAAGACAAATCCCATTTCCCAGGTCATAAAAGCTTTCGGCTCCCTCCTGTTAAAATACAGGTTACCGATTAATTTATTATCCTCTTTGAGGCATACAGCCCAAAAAGCTTCGTTTTCCGAACGATTAACAGCTTCTTTTTTACATTCTTCTTCTGTGTATGTCCCATAAGGCTCATACTTCACAACAGCTTCCATTGAAAGATACTCATGAAGGTCTTTCCAATCCTCTTTGCAAAAACGTCTTATAATCAATCTTTCGCTCTCAAAAATAACCATATATATCCATGCCTTTCTTAATGACTGCCAGTTTTATTAACTGCTTTAGCTACAACTGTATTAGAAGCTTATTCCAAAGTCAAACTACATTTTGTTTTAAACCATTCTTTCACAAATTACGTGTTCATTTTTCAGATGAAATAATATGCAGACTATGCTATAGTTAGCTTATTGGAGGTGATTTTTTTGTATTTTAAATACGGTGAAAAAGAAATAGAGTATCTAAAATCCCGTGACAAACTGCTTGGTGCAGCCATTGATCGTATTGGCCCCATTACGCGGTCTGTTGACAGTGATCTGTTCTCTTCCGTAATCCATCACATTATAGGACAGCAGATATCTACCAGTGCCCAGGCTACTATCTGGCAGCGATTATATGACCGACTGATTACTGTAAATGCAGAAACAGTCTGTTCCTTAGAGCTGAACGAGCTGCAAAAACTGGGGATGTCTTTTCGAAAAGCTGAATATATAAAAGATTTTTCTGAGAAAGTCAGAGCAAATGAATTTGATATAGATGCCCTTAATCATCTGTCCGATGCAGAGGTTATTAAAGAACTATCCGCCCTAAAAGGTATTGGTGTATGGACAGCTGAAATGATTATGATATTCTGTATGCAGCGCCCTGATATTGTAAGCTTTGGAGACCTGGCAATTCTAAGAGGTATGCGTATGCTGTACCGGCACAGAGAAATTGATCCGGTTAAATTCAGGAAATACGCCAAACGCTATTCTCCCTATGGAACTGTTGCAAGTATGTACTTATGGTCAATAGCAGGCGGTGCTCTTCCTGAACTGGCAGACCCGGCACCCAAAGGGAAAAAGGTGAAAAAATAAGACTGCTTACTTTCATCTATTCCGAAAAATAAGAAGCCTTATGTTAATTTAAATCTGTTATTCGGCACTGATTACTGAAACAGGACAGCCATCCACTGCCTCCGAAACCTCGCCTTCTAATTCTGTGGGTACTGTTTCCACATATACTTCCGCAGGGCCATCCTCTCCCATACGAAATACAGCCGGACAGACTGATACGCATAAACCACAGGAAATACATCCCTCTCTGTCAATTGAAGCTTTCATACGAATACCTCCTCTCCACTGAAATCATATATAATAAAAGGGGCTTTATTTGAATCCCCTGTTTACTCCATCGTTAAAATAAGAAATATTGTCAAACTTTTCAATTATTATATTTGCATTTTCATCCAGATGGGTTTCTGAAACAAGTCTGCCTTTTATGGTGGCAAGAATATTTGTTATTCCCTTGTAATGAGGGCTCTCAATCACATCCGTTAATGTGCATTCAATAGAAACCGGGCACTCTGCAATAGAAGGAGCATTGATAATTTCAGAGGGTACAGGGGTTAGATTTACTCTGTCAAATTTCTTACAGTCAGCACCTGTATTTTTACCGCAGAATTCAATTTCCTCCATCAGCTTGCTGTCTGCTATATTAATTACAAAGTCCGACACTTCTTTCATCTGGCTGACTGCATATCCTTTGCTGCTAAAGCCCAGCATAACCATATCTTTTAAGGTATAGGTGGAAGATAAGGTCGTTACATTTGCAATGCCCTCTTTATCATAGTAGCTTATAAGCACTACCGGAAATCCATAATACATCTTCTCATAGTTTACTCTTACTTTTTTCATCTTTACCTCTCATTCTGCTGCTTTCATTCTATTAATAGCAACAGTTTGCTATTTGCATTGGTTTATAGTCTTTGCATTGCTTTTTCACCTATATAATAACATTTTCCATTTTATTTATATGTTGCAATTGCAACACTTTAATAAATAATTCCTGAATCCATTTCTATAAACTTGTATAAAAAAACTGCTGCATTCCTTGCAACAGCTTTCGGATACCTGAAGTCATTCATAAAAGGGTTCCAGTATAGTAAAGGTATTTTTTTCAAAATCAATTAATCCTGCTTTTTTCATATTGTTAAGTTCTCTGGTCAGGGCACTTCTGTCCGTGCATAAATAATCTGCCAGCTCAAGCCTTCCAAGCGCTATGGTAAAGCTTGTACTCTTATTCTTCTGAGCCTGAATGGTCAGATAGGCAGAAATTTTTTCCCTTATAGTCCTCTTTGAAGTGATATCCAGCTTTTCTACAAGAAGAGCATTTTTCCTGGCTATCAGAGAAACCATGTTTTCAATTAATCTATGATGGAATATGCAGGATCTGGAGCAGGCATGCATAACCTTATCAAAGTGTACAAAGAGTACTTTAACAGGGGTTGTTGCCACAAAGGCTACCGTTGAGGTCAGGTCTGCACCACAAGCAAAGGTCTCTCCGAATAATTCCTTCTCTTCAATCGGAGCCAATATGGATTTGTTTCCCCTTAAATCTTCTTTAATCATATGAACGGTACCTTCCAGTAATACACCCACACATTCTACGGAATCATTATATAAAACAATATACTCATCCTTTTCATATGTTTTAATAAAGGCTCTGAGGCACTCAAATAGTGAGAGAAGGTCCTCCCCTTTCATTCCCGCAAACAGAGGAATTTCCTCACAGAACTTTCTATAATTTTTTAGTAAGTCTTTCATTTTATACCCATTGCATACCACTGGCAAGCCAGTGATACTGCCTACCCTCTCTGCAGTACTTCATTGCTAATTATATAATTAGGTCCCATGATACTGTCTTTTTAAATCTTATCAATAATAAGGACTGTCACCTACCCATTTCTTCTATTTCGGATAAAAAGAAACCATATTCCTCTGGTAGCTCTTTCACAAATTCACTTTACATTTTACCGAACTTATTTTATTCTGGATAAAATAAACTATATAAATGCTAAGGAGGAAAAACGATGTATCATGTTGCGATTATTTCCGAAAACCGGATTTTGCTGAAACAAGTCTATGAAATGATGGAAGACACTGCCTTGCTCCGTATTCACATTGTTCCCTTCAGCATGGATGCATATGAAGTTTTCTATCAAAACCATACAGACATCGTAATTTTAGATACCTCTGTTTTTCTTCCCTATGATAATATATTGGAACAATTAAAGCAATGCCAGTGGAATTATCATGTCTTGCTTCTGCATGAAGGTACTCCGGAATTTGCTCCTTCACACAACACCTTCTGGCTGGTAAAAGATAAGTTGAGCCCGGAACTTTTTCATGAAATATTCCTTGCTATTCAGAAAGCCACAATCAGTGTTCGTAAGGAGAACACTCTGATAACCCTGGACTGGTATGATGAGCACACATTCTCCATCCACCCGGATGCTTACCATCTGCTTTACATTAAGCTCTTTCATTCACAAAGTCAATTTAATCCTGCTGTTTATAACGCCTTTCTGGCTATAATCTCAGATTACTGTACCCCCAATGTGATATTTCATACTGATAGCGAACTGCTTATCTACATAAGCCGCTCCGATATTAAGAAATCTTTTAACTTCCCTCTGATATCTCAGATAATATTTCAGAATTTGGGTCTTAAGACCTGCCTTTTATATGAGAAAAATATAAATTGGAGAAAATTTTACGATACCTGTATGAAATTAAAAGCCCATCAGTGCTTCTCATATTTCTTAAGCGGTGAACTCTGTAGTCTCTCCGATCTTCAGCAAAACCGTATTCCTGCTGTATATAAAGATTTAAAAAAACAATACATGCTACTCCTTGAAGCAATATTAAAGAATGATCTGCCTGGAAGCAAACACCTGTTACAGGATCTGTATCTGCATGTTATTAAACCCAGCTATGATTTTCCCACAAGAGAATATATCAGGCTGCAATTATATTTTCTGCATTATCTGTTAACAAAAAAACCTCTGATTTTTCATTTTTTCTCTGTGGAAGATGAACTGGCGTATCTCTTAAACAGCAGGCTATTAAATCCCTATCCATACCCCTCTGCCAGAATACAAGAACTTCTTGGTACCGCTGTTCTTACAATCTATAGCCGGTATGAAACCACCATTTCATTGGAGGGAATAGCTGAGGAGTTAAGTTTGAATAAAATCTATCTAAACCGGCTATTCAAAGAATGCTTCGGTCTGACAGTTCTTGAGGCCTTACAGATACTAAGGCTTCTGCATGCTAAATTCTTTCTGCTTAACAGCGATAAAAAGGTTGCAGATATTGGAAAGGATAACGGGTTTTTGGATGCGGGTTATTTTGGCAGCTTTTTTCGAAAGTCTACCGGGTATACCCCCTTGGAATTCAGAATGAAACGAGAAGACGAAAAGGAGATGGAAAACTTATATGCAGGCATTATGGCGATATGAAAATGGTGTTCTTTCCTTCCGGGAAGTAGCAGCACCTGAGATTCAAAGACCGGAAGAAGTAAAAATAAAGGTTATGTACAGCACCATTGGCATCCAGGACCTCCGTATGAACAGAGCCTGGGATTTCTATGCCAAACCCGGCATTGCTGGTTATGAAATGGCAGGTATTATTGTTGAATTGGGAGATAAGGCCAAAGCTGAAGGGTATTATGCAGGTCAGCGTGTTACAGGAACAATTGCAAAATTCTGTGGCAGCTGTACCTACTGTCTTAAGGAAGAAGAAAATAATTGTCTGCAAATCTATAGTAAAAGTGGTACCATTTGCGAATATGTGGTATGGGATTATAACCAGCTTGTTCCATTAACGTCTGAAACTCCCTTTCGCATTGGCTGTTTATTGGAGCCTGTTGCGGTTGTATATATGGCCTTTCAGAAGATGAAGCTCTTGCCTGGTGATAATATCTGCATATTTGGTGGTGATTTTAACGGCCTTCTTATGCTGCAATTTGCAAAAATGGCAGGTGCTGATATAATTACCGTTGTGGAGCCAAAAGAGCGCAACCGGTTCCTTGCCCTTTCTCTTGGTGCCACTTATGCTGTTAACCCAGCAGATGATACCTATGAAACTGAATTAATGAAGCAATCTGCTTTCATCGGCTTTCAATCTGTTGTTATTACCTCCAGCAATACCGAGTGGTTTCAGACAGCTACCAACACGGTAGCCAGAGGCGGTACCGTTATGATAACCGTTTATTATGACCAGGGAAAGGATTTCTCTATAAATTCCCTTAAGTTTTTTGCCATGAATCTTAATATTACCAGTTCTTTTTTATATTCAAGGAAGACTCTGCTGGAAACAAGAGATATCATGAGCGCTTTGCAGCTGGAGGAGCTAATAGGCAAAGAATATCCGGTTAAAGATGCCCTTATAGCCTTTGAAGCAGAACAAATACATCGTTATCCCAGAATCGGATTGGTGCTGGGTACATAAGAGGTTGCTGTATAAGTCATAATACAACAGCCCCTTCATCTTTTTCTATATTTTTAAGACTGTCAACAGACTTTCCAAATACAAATAATCTTTGATAAAGATACTCCGTAACACAGTTTACGGCTAAGCTCATGGCAGTCACCAGATATGCATTCCATAAGAGGCTCTCAACCAAATGATTTCCGAGCACAGTCGAAAAGGGGGTAAAAACTACGTAATAAATAAATACCTTTATCATGGCAACAGTAATATTGTTGTTGGAATGAAAGGTAAATCTTCTGTTCAAAGTAAAATTCCAGACCACGGACATCACAAGGGCGAGCAGATAACATGGCCAGTAATTCCAATCTGTCAGCTGTTCTAACAGAGTAAACATGGTCATCTCTATTACTCCCGCCGAGGAGGCAAAAGCCAGATACTTTAGCGTCCGAACTATTTCACGTTTATTATTTTCACTCATATTCGCTCCCACTGCATACCAATCTGCCTGCTGATTTGTCACTGCCATAAAATCAGGATAGTGATCGTATTGCTTCCCCCATTGCTTTATCCAGTCTTCTCAGAACTTCTTTTGCTGTGTCTTCCTTCATTAAGAGTCCCGGTTTAAATTGCAGCGCTGACTTATCAAAGTTAGCCATTACACTCCATATTCCATTTCTCATAAGTGCTGCCATCAAAGCCATTCCCCCCATGGGGTGAGAAGTTTTTAAGCCCATTATGACACCACACTGTCTCACTTCAATCAGGAAGTCCACATACTTATTCCGGATTTTAGCAAGCTCCTCACCAAAAAGAGAAGCCAGCCTATTCACATTTTCTCTTGTTGCGGGGCGGGACAGGATTTCCATTACTTTTATTCCTACAATACAGCCTAACTCAGAAGCATTGAAGGAAGACACATGAGCAAAGCCATCTTCCTTTAACCAGTTACCGGCCTCTTCCGACATAATTACGGCAGACATGGGATAATAACCGCCGGATAATCCTTTACCGGTTACGATCATATCCGGTTTCGCCCCATACTTACAGCAGCACCACATTTCACCGCTTCTTAACAGACCCGTCTGGACTTCATCCGCAATATACATAGCACCGTATTTATGTGCCAGGATCTCAACACCTTTATGATAGTCCTGGAGGGGCATTGGAAATCCTGCGGTTGCAGGGATACTCTCGATTATGACACAGGCAGTGTCATTTTTCTTAAGCACTTCCTCTAACTGCTCCAGATTGTTATATTCTATATGGGTATAAATTTCTTCATCGGGCTTCATGTTAAAAAATTCAGCCATAGCCACATAACCGGATTCCATTGCAATTCCCGTTGAACCATGAAATGCACAGTTTAAGCTTACTACCCGGGTTCTTTTTGTAGCTCTTCTTGCAAATTTTATGGCAGCATCAATGGATTCTCCACCACCATTTAACATATACACATATTTCATATTATCTGGTGATACCTGCAATAAGGCTTTGCAGAGTTCATTTTTATACTGAGACGGGAAGTAATGATTCCCTGCATCCACCAATTCAATCCCTTTGAGCAATGCTTCTTTAATTTCCGGGTTTTTGTGTCCCAGATTAAATACACCCCCGTTTGAATGCATATTAATGAATTCATTGCCGTCCAGGTCCTTAAAATAACTGCCATCCCTTTCTCCCATAGAAAGTTCAAGGCCGAATTGCCTGAAAGTGTCCACTTTATTCGGATTCCAGACATTATATGCATCTTCGTAAATTTCATGTGCAGTCATACTCATATTAATTCCTCCAAATTTTAAAAATAAATTTTTGCTGTCTAACTATTTTAGGTTTATCCAGGGTGTGTCTTAAAGCTACTTGTACCTGGCTGGCAGTTCCACTTTGTGGGAGGCAAGACTCGATTTTTAAGACCTAGTGGTATTACATTCCAAAACTAAAACAGAATACCGCAAAGCCGTGCATTCAGAGAAGCCTTCTGTGATCACGCTGTATGCATAGGTCTGTACTCTGCTTCCTCTTCCAGATTGTCGGGCAGAAGCTTTGTTTTGTATTTTCTTAAGTAATTCTTTGCCAGCACCACTGTGCCTTTTGCATAAAAGGCTAAAATCTCAGGGGTTAGCTCTGTTGATTCGCTGCCGCCCATAACACATCCAATACGGTAGATAAGACTTTGAAGCAGACCGATTCTCCGCATCATAATAAAGGTCCAGATCTCCTGCCTATCCTGTGGTGAGACCGGCAGTACCGTTTCGTATCCCTTGATAATCTCCCCCACCACCTCTGTAAGGTCTGGGCGATGCTCAATAAACCCAACTGCTCCGGCAATATCATACATATACCAACCCATGCCGCAGTCATCAAAATCCAGAGCAGTAATCCTGTCACCATTTTTCAGCAAATTAGCCAGTCTCAGATCGCTGTGTATCATTCCATAACGCTCTGTTCCTTTTCCATAGGCTTCCAGCCGTTTCCGAATCAATTCAACACAGGCATCTAGAATAGAGATTTCCTTTTGTGAAAACCACTTAGCAGAACGATAGCTTACTCCGTAGAAATTATTCCAATTCCTTCCAAAGGTTCCGTCAAGGTTCCATTCCATTCTCTCGTAAAATTCCGGGTAATTCCAATGTTTTGTCTGCTTATGAAGAGTGCCTGCTATGATACCAACCTGTCGGTACAATATTCTATCCAATGGTTTTAAGGGGGACTTTCTGCGTACTCTTCCGAATATTTCATAGAGTACTGCTGCCTTTTTGAATAGCGGTATGGTTATTTTGTCAGGAATCTTATCAATCTTTTGTATCAGCTTTCCAACACCTTCATTACTGTCGCTGGTATCTACCGGTACTTTTCCTTCAACATACTCAAAGCAAACCACATGCCTTTCTTCCTTCATAGCGGGTGTTTTAATGGTTTCCACCAATACTCCGTTTTTGGATTCTACTGGTGATGTCAGATTAAGATTGGTCTCCTTCTTTAGATCAATCAACCACTGCAGCTCTGTTCGAATATTATTTAATTTAGCATAATCCAGTCTGTGAACACGAAGTATAACTTTAGGCGCACCTGCAGGCTCCAGACAAAAAGTCGCATTCTCGGTAAAGTTCAACAGTTTCATAGCTGTACCGAAGGGAATATTCCATCGCTCCATGGCTCTTTCCGCCACATCGTAAAAATGTCTGATTTTTTCGTCAAAGGTTAATGTTTCAAAAGTACTCTCTACTGAATAATCCATATCGTTCACCCAAGCCTTTCTAAAATGTGATCTGACGTCTTCCCCCTTGCAGCCATAAAAAAAACGCCATCGTTACCGATGACGTTTTTGTCTGCAATGGATTATTAATTTAGATATTATAATACTCACATTTTTTCAGTTTGGAAATAGTATTATATAAACTTTCCCTCTGTTTTTCTTGTATAATATATATTTTTTTCTTCAGCCTTTTAAGCCGGTAGAGGCAACACCTTCCACAAAATACTTCTGCAGACATAAGAATACGAGAATAACCGGTATCAGGGATACCACAGAACCCGCCATAATAAGACCGTATTCAGCGGAATATTGTCCGATGAACATCCTAAGACCCAGCTGGATTGTTTTCTTCGTCTCTGTTTTTAGATAAATCAACGGTCCCAAGTAATCATTCCAGGTATTTACAAAGGTAAAGATAATAAGGGTTGATAAGGCAGGTTTAGACAGGGGCAACATGATCCTGGCGTATATCCTGTACTCATTCATCCCGTCAATTCTTGCTGCTTCACAGAGATCATCAGGTATTCCTGCATAAAACTGCTTCATCATAAATACACCGAAGGCGGAAAAGGCCTGCAGACAGATCATTGCTAACAGCTTGTCATTTAACCCCATGGAACGCATCATAATAAACTGAGGTACCATGTATACCTGCCAGGGCATTGCAATGGTAGCAATATACGCAAAGAAAAGTACATTTTTATTCTTAAACTCCAATTTTGCAAAGGAATAGGCTGCAAAACTGGAAGTAAACAGTTGCAAAAAGGTAACAACAATGGTTAACAGAACCGTATTCTGTACAAATTTAAGCAGTGGTATTTTGGTCCAGATTCTTATGTAATTATCCCACTTAGGGATTTCGGGTATCCATACAAAGGGATCCATTACAAAGACTTCCCGGTTGGTCTTTAGGGAAGCAGATAACATCCATAAAAATGGTACAACCATAATTGCGGTGATGATGAATAAAATGATATAAACCATGGTTTTCTTGAATATAGCATGTTTTCTTTTTGACTTATACATAGCAGCTCCTCCTTCTCCTGTCTTTACGCATTCAACTTCTTCTCATATCTGAACTGAATGACTGTAATAAGCAGTACCAAAGCAAATAATACCATTGCAACAGCACTTGAATATCCCAGTTTCCAATAGTTGAAAGCATTTTGATAAATGTAGTAGACAAGAACCGTTGCCGATGTACTTAACTTACCATCTCCGCCGCCGGCCAGCATAACCGCTATGTCGTATACCTTAAAGCAGTTAATTGTAAGCATAACTACAACGAAAAAAGTAGTAGCCCGAAGCTGGGGCCAGGTAATAAAACGGAACTTCTGCCAGGTGTTGGCACCGTCCAGACCGCCCGCCTCATATAACTCTGCGGAAATACCCTGAAGTCCTGCCAGATAGATAACCATATAATAACCCATGTACTTCCATACGCTAAATAATATCAGGGTAAACAGTACCAGGCTTCCACTGAACCATTTAGGAAGCTCCTGCTGTGCCACTCCAAAAACAGTTAAGAGCAGGTAGTTAACCGGCCCTTTTGAGGGGTGAAATATCATTCCCCATACGGCAGTGATTGCAACCAGAGAAGCTACATAGGGAAAGAAAGCCACCGTCCTGAACAGACCTCTTGCCCTGATCTTCTGATTCAATACCACGGCAAGTGCCAGAGAAGCCACCATGGTTAAAGGAACGGTTCCGATAACATAAATCAGCGTATTTTTAAGGGCTGCCAGAAAAAAGGTATCCGTAGCCAATACCTTAAAATTATTTAAACCTGCAAAGCTGATGGGATTACTGCCGTCCCAGTTGGTAAAAGCTAATATAAATGCCATTACAACAGGTATCAGAGTAAAGACTGCAAACCCGATAAAATTCGGAGCAATAAAGGAGTAGGCAATCAGCTGTCTCTTGGTTTCCCTGCTTATTAATCGATTGTTTTTAATTGTCGTAGCCTTTCTCTGAACACTGTCTCTTCTGGCAATCAGCTTCTGCTTCTGTCTGATATCCGTTTCTCCTTGAAGCTTCTGCATCAATTCTGCTGCTTCCGTTTCCAGCTTCTTTACCCGAGCCGCTTTCTTCTCATTCATCGTTCTGTTTAAAAGCCTAAAAAGGCTTAACTCCTTTCCCTGAGAGTGTGTTTGAAAAATGCTTGTGCCATTTTCATTTCATGCTCTGAATACCATTAGAAAACAAAGCCTGAACTTAGGTTCAATTATTTTTCAAACACGCTCTAACTTTCATAACTGCTTTATCCTATGGATAGTTCGGGGCTGGTAGATGCCAGCCCCGACTGTTTCTATAGAGAACATTATTTTCCTAAGACCTTGCCAACTTCTTCATTCATTTTTGCAATGCCTTCATCTACAGTGATTTCACGATTCATAATAGATTTATGATAGGTATCAAGTATGTCATTGATCTGAGAAACATTTTCCGCATAAGGTGCTTCCAGATACAGGTTGGATCCACTAAGGGCTTCCTTGCTGGCTTCATCTGCCGGGAAGCCTTCAAGGCCAGCAATGATATCTGAAATCTCACTATTCATAAGTGCTGGGAAGTTACCTGTCTCAGCCATAACCTTAGCGCCTTCCTCCCCAGATACCCATTTTACAAAGTCAAAAGCTGCCTTTTTCTGATCGGATACGCTGGTTACTGCAAGACCTGTGATAGTTCCAAGCGTAGAACCGGGCTCTACCCCTTCTGCATGAGGGTATTTAACAAGGCCCCAGTTGCCGCAGAGAGATGCATCATACTCACCGCTCTTGATATTTGCTATTAATGTGGAAATGAACCAGGATCCCATATTCATCATGGCAACATCACCACCGGAAAAAGCTGCGGAATAATGAAGACCTTCTGCACTAAGATCAGCATAATTTCTTGTTATCTGGTCATCCTCTTCTTTTAAGATCATTTCATAATAAGGTTTGAAGAAATCGTAATTACCGTCTAAGATAGAGTGTTTTCCGTCAAGTACGCCAAATAACTGAACTGCACTTCTCCAGGTATGGTAATGAGTGCCGTAGATCTGTGAACCAAAGGTAGGATCAGCTACCTGTCTGGCAAGAGCATCATATTCTTCGAAGGTCATGTCATTGGTGGGATAGGAAATTCCTGCTGCATCAAAGATATCTTTGTTAAAATATATTAACCAGAAATCATTTCTGAATGGAAGTTCGTAAAGGCTGTCATTTACTCTTACCTGGCTGTCAACACCGCCGTACTGGCTTAGATCAATACCTGCCTCGGAGATATAGCTGTCAAGAGGTTCCAGCGTATTCTTAGATACCAGTGTTGCATAACCGGGCACATCTTTAATGGTAACTACATCAAAATCAGAACCGCTTCCGGATAACTCGGTAGCAAGAACCGTCATATAGTCTGTAGAGCCTAAGTCTGTTAGTTCAATCGTTACATTACTGTTGGCTGTTTCATAGGCATCCTTTAAAGCAGTCCAATAAGGTGTGATATCCTTATCCCAGATTGCCCATTTTAAGGTTATCGCTTCCCCTTCTGTTGTCGGCTCAGCAGTCGGTGTCTCTTCTGCAGGGGTGGTTGCAGCGGGACTGTTTGTCTCGGTCTCTGCATTTTTGGAGCTGCAGCCGGTAAATAGTGCTGCAAGCATTGACGTTGCCAGCAGAACAGATAGTAGCTTTTTCTTCATAAATCATATCCTCCCTATACATTATTAATTTTCTATGTACTGCTCAAATAATCCCAGTACTGCAGCTGGTTGATTTTCGCTGTATATATCCCTCAGTACTTTGAGATTATCATATTTTTAGTATAAAGATATTTGTGATGGTTTTACATAGACAATTTCTATATTTCATTCATAATCCCTTCCAGTCATATAAATTGAGTCTTCAAAAGATATACTTTCTTTGACTGTCATATATTATTTTCTTCACTTTTGCTTTTACAGGGTTTCTTGAACTTTTTTATCTTTTAAAGAAACTTTCCTTGTGCTAAAATACTTTCATAGTTACGGTATTTGAGGGGGGGTTTTATGAAAAATACACTAACCAGATCTTTTCATACCATTCGTGCTCGTATATTATTAAGTACGATTTCACTGATTGTTATAATAAGTACTGTTATAACCTCCATCAGTTATTTTGTAGTATCCTCAAACCTTCAGCAGAACCTGATTCAGACCTCTGAAACCAAATTATCCTTTCTCTGTTCCTCCATTGATTCTAATATAAATGGCATTAAGGGTTTTATAAGATCCTGTCAGATCAGCAGTAAAATCAAGAATTTTGCACTGGAAGCTCAGACTGACAATAACAGCAGGAAGCGGGAAGCCCGCGACTTCGTAATGGAAACTTATACCTCAAACGCCTCTCTTCCTTCTCAGTTAATCCGTTTTGTTGTAATCGGCAAGTCCAGAAGTGATATTATTCAGGTAGTGGATTCACCTTATTCCACTATAACCGTGTCCGCAGATGCAATACTATCCCTGCCCTATTTTGAAACACTTCATGACAACCAGGGGGAAGTATCAACAGGAATCATTATGGATCCCTTTTTTACTACCAAGCAGGTACCTATGATTCCATTTGTGAGTACCATCGGTCATCCATACAAAGCAGGTGAAATCGGTTATATTTTTACTGAAATGTCTCCTTCCGTTATTACTGCTCCCATTAAGAATTATCTGTCTGAAACAGACAGTTATTTCTATTTTCGCATCGGTGACCACCGTTACCAGTACATAGATAATACTCTTGTTCCATATGAGCACTCCTTTGAGATTATAGAAGACCTGTCCTCCCTTGCATTAAGCAGGGACACCAGCATTCAGAAGGTCCGGGCTACAGACGGAACAGGCACTTCCATTCTCATAACCCGTCCACTGGGTACAAAGGGCTGGTATGTAACAGAATGCCTGGATGAGACTCTGTTATCAAAGACCATCTTTCAGACCTTTTTTCTGATTGCCCTTATTGTAATTGCTGCCTCCAGCTTTATTGGTATCATGCTTTCTTTATTTCTCTCTAAAACCGTTAATGTTCCCGTTAAGAAACTGAAAGCACGTATGAAGCAAATTGTAAACGGTAACTTTGAGAGAGATCCCTCCACAGAATGGAATCATGAGCTTGGAGATATCGGTAAAAATATCAATGACTTATCTGAGAATGTCCTGTCCTTAATGAATCAGAGAATTGAAGATGAAAGACAGAAAAAGGACTATGAATATAAAATGCTGCAAAGCCAGATTAACCCGCACTTTATATATAATACCCTTAATTCAATCAAATGGATGGCAACAATACAGAATGCTCCGGGTATTGCAGAAATGACTACTTCCTTATCCCGTTTATTAAAAGATATCTCCAAGGGAACTACCAACCTGGTAGACTTAAAGCATGAGCTCTCTCTGCTAGATGACTATTTTACCATACAGCAGTATCGGTACGGCGGTACCATAACCCTTCATTACACCATAGAGGAGGAAGAGCTGACCTCCTGCCGGATATTAAACTTTACACTTCAGCCCATTGTTGAGAATGCAATTTTTCACGGTATAGGACCAAAGGGAAGTGCCGGAACCATTGAAATACATATTTACAGGGATGAAGATAGGGATATCCATATTGATGTAACCGATGACGGAGTAGGTATTGACCCTGAAGTGGCAGCCAGGCTCTTAGAAAATGAAATGCCTACAGAGTCCTCATTCTTCAAGGAGATCGGTATCAGCAATGTCCATAAAAGGCTGCAGTATCAGTTTGGTAATAAATATGGCTTGTCTGTATCCAGCAGACCCGGTGAATTTACTACCGTGTCCATACTGCTGCCCTTTCAAAAGAATGTTTCAGAAGCTGATGGGCGTTTATGATTTACGAATATCCATTCTTAAAATGGATATTATTTATATGTGTGCCCTAGCACACGGACGGAGGTTACCATGTTTAATTTGTTAATAGCGGATGATGAACCTTTAGTGCAGGCAGGCATCATCTCAATGCTTAACTGGGGGAATTATGACATTAATATTATAGGTACTGCCATGAACGGTGGTGTGGCCTATGAAATGATTAAGGAGTATTCGCCGGAAATCGTTCTTACTGATATCAAGATGCCGGTTATGAGCGGACTGGAGCTTGCAAAAAAATGCTGTGAAGAAGGGTTACAGCTGCCGGTCTTTATAATACTGACTACTTATGAAGATTTTCATTATGTAAAGGAAGCCATTACTTACCAGGCAATAGATTATTTGGTTAAGTTGGAACTTACAGCAGAAGTACTGGGCGAATCCGTTAAACGGGCAATTTCTAAAGTGTCCGCCCTTAAAAACACTGCCTCCAGTGCGGATAACTCCTTAAGCAGCCTTTATTTACTAAAGGAACAGTTCTTTACACGACTTATNNTTATCCTAAATCTGTTTGAATCAGAACATCATTTAACAACACAGGCTCAAAACCTTAATATCAGCTTTGATTACGAAGCTTTTACTGCCTGTTATGTTGAAATTTACAGCGATAAATTAAATGAGATGACCGCTGAAATGTGCCTTAACCTATACACCAGCAGTCTGCAGATAGCACGTGAGCTCATTGCCAAATATATTCCCTGCCATGTCCTTTCACTGGATACCAAGCATTTCTCCATCCTTTTCTTTCTGGATAAGGACGGATTACGGGATTACAAGGCAGTTATCCGCAATGCTATAGAGCAGGTATCTGCAATGCTATACAATTACTATAGCGTAACAATATATATAAGCGTTGGTACAGCTGTTAATACGCCTATGCAGATTGCCACTTCCTTTCAGGATGCCAAACAGATATTTTTTCAGGTCAATGCAGAGCGACCTGTACTATTTGTAGAAGATACCGCCTATGATAAACCACTGAAAAATGTCTTTAATATGTCTTTGTTCAAAGAGGATATCAGAAAAGCTTATGCAGAGTTTGACGAGAAAGCTCTTTATGACATCTTTACCTCCATTATGGAACTGTTTAAGAATCATTCAACCCATTATGTACAGGCTCTGGACGCAGCGGGAAATATCCTCTACCTGTCTCTTTCACTGCTTAATAACGGAGAAAAGATCGTTTCAGAAATTTTCAAGTCAAAAAATAACGGCTATCGGTCACTTTACGAATTATCGAATGTTGATCAGATCTTAGAATGGTTATCAGTCTTTCGTAATGGGCTCTGTGAAAGCTTCGGCAAGCACAATAAAGATTATAAAAATCATGTGGTTATGGATGTTAAGAAATACATAAACGATCATGTAGAAGAAAAACTTACCCTTAATAAAGTCGCTGAGCTCTATAATATTAGTCCCAATTATCTGAGCGTGCTTTTTTCAAAATATAATGATACAGGTTTTACCGATTATATCAATCAAAGTAAGATAGAAACAGCAAAGCGGTTAATGACCGACAGTGATCTAAAGATATATGAAATATCCGACACCCTTGGATTTGAGAGCGCCTTTTACTTTAGCCGGGTGTTTAAGAAAGTAACCGGTATATCACCAAGAGATTTTATGAATCAAATAAGATTCCGTATATAGATAATAGTATCACTTATAATTATTATTATTAAGTTATATATTCACTTTAATCGTTTATGATACGAAATTACTATAAATATGTAATTGTTTCCATACAAAATATGACATATAATTACTTGTGTATAAAAGAAAGAGGAGAAAAAATATGAAGAAAAAAATTAGCTTGATTTTTGGTATCCTATTAATGGCATTCCTTCTGATACCAAACACAAAAGTAATGGCAGAAGGAACCGCTCAGGATTATACTACCGGTGAAGATGTAACTGAACTATCCACCATTGCTTTAAAAACCGGAGATGATAAAGATCTAAAGAACTATGCAACCTACTCCATTAATGTAGCCAGCGATGCTGAAAGCAGTAATGTTGAAGTAATATTTCCTATGACCTTAAGCCAGAAGGGTATTTTAAATTGTGCATTTGTTTTTCTAGATAGTAATCCATCAACCTCCTATGGTGATTTTGGTATCTATTCTGACGCTGCTTGTACGAAACCTATTGATTACAATACCTATAATTATTATGCCGTAATTCCTAAAAAGGGAACCTATTATTTTAAATTTACTGTATCCGATTACAGTGACGAGAAACCGGAAGATGGTTATTATTTTGGGTTTTCCTCCAACTTCTTTAGCGGTGCCGACAGAAACCTTAAAGACAAGACCTGGTCTATTGCAGGCTCAGAAGTCAATAAACCTATTTACTACAAAGTAACTACTACAAAATCAGGCTCCCTGACAATTAATTTAGAATCTGAATATTCCAGCACAATCACCTTGTTAAACAGCAGCAAGAAGGCGATTTCAGAAGAAACAACCTATTATTCCACTGATACAAAAGCAGTATATGCGGTTGGTAAAGGTACTTATTATATTAAAGTAGCAAGCAATTCTGAGCTTTACCGTATAAAATCTACCTTTAAAGCAGTAACAGACACCAGTGGAACCACCAAAGCAAAAGCAAAAAAGCTTCCTGCCGGAAAAGCCTCTAAAGGGTTAGTTCTTGCTTCTGATAAAGCTGGCAAAGTTGACTGGTACAAATTCACTGTAACCAAAGCACAAACTGTTGATATTACCTTCTTAGGTGACGTTTCTTCCGGTGAAATAGCACTTGAATTATATGGTAACGGATTCAGCGGTTCAGTAACAGGTTATATCAATACTGTAAATTCCGATAAATCATTTTCAGTTTATACACTAGGTTCAACCAAATTATCAAAAGGAACTTATTACATTAAAATAACCAAAAAGACTAAAAACACTTCCGGTTCTTATACTTTACAGTTTAATTAAATTAAATCATTGAATGAACAAAAAGCCTGCCAATTATTTTCAGGAAGGGTTTTATTCCTTTAACAACATAGAGTTTTGAGTCAAAAATTATAGCTGCAGCAGTTAAATAAAGTACTATAATAAATAGCCTGGGTTCCTATCCAGGCTATTTATTTGATATATATAGTGTAATATCTGATTATAAACTGATGTACGAGTATTTTCCCTCTAACCATTTATATAAAATGTAGGATTTATAATTGTATAGAGTATGTGTGAAAGCTTTCACCCGGATCAATCATTGAATGTGTATCTCTGGACAGGGAATCCCAGCAGTCAGAAATTATATATTTTAAACCGTCCCGTTTAACACTTTATTTTATAAAAAAAAGACTATCCGGTTGAAACCAGATAGTCTTTCATCATTTATTCCTGGTAGGAATTGTTAGAACTGTTTTTTGAAGAGTTATTTGTTGAATCTTTTGTTGAATTTTTGCTATTAGAGTTTGTTGAGTTATTTCCAGAATAATCTTTTGCATTGTTGCTTCCGTTTACATTGCTGGAATTTTGAGAACTGTTATTTGTATTCTTGGATGAGTTGTTTCCAGAATAGTTATTGTAGCTGTTTGAACTATTGTTTTCCATGTTAATCTCCTTTTTTTGTGTTAGTATACGCAAGGTTAATATGTGTGTTTTAATAAAAATTATACAGAAAGTTAAATAAATATTTATCAATGTGTTTTAAGAATAAGCTTAAGGAATATATTAATACTAATTAGTATAATTCAAGGATGATTATATGAATGTTCAAATCAACCAGCTTGCAGATTTACTCCTTATAAACCATTCAGATGAAACTGTAAATATTAAATACTTATATTATATCTGGAAACTTCCTCTGATTGGTCCAAGACCTCCATATTATACGAATCCAAAGTATGTTTTGAATTACCCTATTATATAATCCTATAATGAATGGAAAGGTTCGTAAATGGTAAGCCAAATGGATAATCAGAATGATTCAAATGCTAGCAGAGCACAGAGAGATTCTAACAATACACAACAGACTATTCGAGAGATGCAGAGATTTTTTGAAGAAAATCTAATTCTTGATCCTTATCCAATGTACCCCAATTATGGCACTATAACGCAGTATAAAGATATCCCTATTAGTGTTCCTGAGCAACGTCAATTACGTCAGCCCGGAACGGAAGATTTAATGGTTCCAAGACCTATTATTGAGAATCCCCATTATAAAGGAACTGATAAGCTTTTAGATAAAGTTGCTCTCATAACTGGTGGTGACAGTGGTATCGGTGCCGCAGCAGCAATAGCATTTGCTAAAGAAGGTGCCGATGTAGCTATTTCTTACCTTGATGAACATAAGGATGCAATGCGAACAAAAAATCGTATAGAGGAAATTGGACGTAAGTGCCTTCTACTTCCAGGAGATTTAAGAGAAAAACAGCAATGTATCAATATAGTAAATGCTACAATAACTGCCTTTGGGCATTTGGATATCTTATGTAATAATGTTGGTATTCAATTTCAACAATTAAGTTTAACTGATATTAGTGATGATCAGTTTGATGAGACCTTTAAAGTTAATATCTATTCACATTTCTATATAACGAAAGCTGCACTCCCTTTTATGTGTGCAGGCAGTTCAATTATCGGTACTACTTCTGTTGTAACTTATGTAGGTTCCGATCAGCTTATTGACTATACTGCAACCAAAGGAGCTATTGTAGGTTTTACAAGAGCTTTAGCAAGAAATGTGGCCAAAAGTGGCATCCGGGTAAATGCAGTAGCCCCGGGTAAAATATGGACACCTTTAATCCCGTCCAGCTTTTCAGCAGATGAAACAGCAATTCCCGAAGAAAACATGATGATGCGTATAGGGCAGCCATTTGAGTTAGCCCCAACCTATGTGTATTTAGCATCAGATGATTCCAGGTTCGTAACTGGTCAAGTACTTCATGTAGATGGTGGACAGTCTACTAATTCATAACATCAAAAAAATGAAAACGGAACACTGCTCTTCATAAATATAAAGCTTTCTTTCCTTTTTTCATCTACAACAAAAGAAGCATTTACTGTTTTACACAGTTCAAATGCTTCTTTTAATGTATGATAGTCCTGTCCATCGTCTAATTAACCGGATCATAACCAACCACTGTCCAGATACCTGTATCATCCTGGCGAACAAGACGCTTTAGATACACATATTTTGCTATAGAATTGGCGCTCTTAATCTCAGCGGTTGCATCTGTTCCGTCATTGGCGGTAATTTCTATCTCTTCATAGGGTATAGGATACTCTCCTATAATCCCTTCCGGTGACAGCAGTAAGCTGGCAAATACCTGGGCTACAAAAGCCGGATCCAGTTTCCAAGGTGAATGTCCGGCATCAACACTTATCTGTTCCTTTTTTTCAACTGCCAGGTCCACATCAACTTTAATGGTTGGCTGCTTAGTAGTTGCGCTTTCACTGCTGGTATCCAGTTCGATTAATTCGTCCTTCTGTTCTTTGGTTAAATTCTTCGCCTCTATTTTCTTAATGAAATACTCTGCGACTAATAAGTTGTCCTTATCTTTGGCTGATATGGGCTTATATACGGTTAATAAGAACAATATTACAATGGCAGCTCCAATAAGGATATTCGGAAGCTTTTTGATTCTCTTCACCACTTCTCCTCCTTTAATTGAATAGACAGGAGTAACCATTAACAGTATCAGTTGTTTAGAAGTTTAATATTCGCCTTTTATAACGAAAAAGGACCCCCTGATTGTTCCTGCCAGCTTAGATTTCTGTCTGGCAAATTTAAATTTTCCTTCTAATTCCTTTGGTACTTCCATTCCTTCAGACAGCTTAAGCCCCACTGCACGCTTCTTCGGGTCGTCTACTGTATANNTACATGACATTTATAGCTAATCCATCTTCATAAAACACATAGGTCATCTTGATATTTTCCACCTGAAAGCTTGAAGTTTCCAAAGGTTTTGCTGAAAATTCGATACCGCGTTCTTCCTTAAGTATATGATTAACATATTCCAGGACCTCCTGGCTTTCCTCCGCAGATACCACAGTAAATTCATGCTTATATTTCGTCATATAATACCTGGCTTCATTGGCACGTAATCCGGCAAGGGCTTCTGCAACAGGTGAAGATTCAAGGCCCACTGCAGATACCTTTTTAAAATCAACGATATAGGACATACTTATCTCTCCTTTCTTATTTCCTGGTAACAGGTAGCCACATTTCATCCAATACCCAACCATCCCTGCGTCCCATCTTAACAGATGTCTTAGGCTGCCTAAGCAAAATCGAAAGCTGTCCTTTTCTTCCAAGATATAAGCTGCATTAATGTAAGCTACCTTATTTTTATTTATCAAATTACTTGTCTTCTTCACTTGATAGATTTATTATACCCTTAATCATGCCAAAAATTGATACTGTTTAGGGTCTTATAAAAAAAGTTCTTGCCTCTGGATCGATATCTGCTGATTACCCTGAAAGAAGAGAACGAATTGTGTCCTATCCTATCTATCTTCTGCATCTTTGAAAAAAGTCTTTGGCTGATTGAAGATTATAAATAATCAAATCCAGATTGTTCCGCTGCATGAGAATTAAGCTATTTATCCTTGATTTTTATAAAACTCTGCTTGAAGACTATACATTTTGGCATATTCCCTGCCTTCTTTCATTAAAATCTCATGACTGCCGTTTTCTATAATTTCTCCATTCTTAAAGACCACAATACGATTACTTAACCGGCAGCTGCTCATCCGGTGCGAAATATAAATTCCCGTCTTACCTTCCATTATATCCTTAAAATTGTGAAAGACTTCATATTCAGCCATAGGCGAAAGATTAGCTGTTGGTTCATCTAAAATCATTATGGAACTATCTTTGTATATGGCATGGCTAATTGCCAGCTTTTGCTGTTCACCACCGGAGAGTTCCACCCCTCCTTCTTCGAATTTACGGGTAATATATGTATTATCACCGTATGGTAAGGAGCGTGCTTTTTCCAGCAACCCTGCTTTTTTTAGAGCAATATGCAGCCGTTCCTGAGAAATGTTTTTAAAGTCTGTAAGTGCTATATTTTCATTCATTTTAAATGCGAGTATCTTATAGTCCTGAAATACCACTCCTAGCTTTTTTACGTAATCAGCAAACCCATACTCCCAGATATTCTTACCATTTAACCTTATTTCTCCTTTTGTCGGTTTATACAGGCGCATCAGCAGTTTTATAAATGTTGTTTTACCTGCACCATTGTCTCCAACAATAGAGATAATTTCCTTCCACTCTATTTTTAAATTAATATTTTTTAAGGTATAGCTATCACTGCCAGGATATTTAAACCAGAGACCAGCCACCTCAATCACATATCCATGGTCTTGTTCTAAAGGCGCATCAGCCTCTTCTTCCTCCATACGCTCACTTGTTTCCTCCAGTTCCAGAAATAACCGGAACTCCTCCACATACATCCCGGCTTCCTGAATTATCAGGAAATTGTTGAATATATCCTTCAGAGACAGAGAGAAGGTATTTATAGCACCAATATACATCGAAAAATCACCAATGGTTATTCTACCTCTCATCAAGAGCCAGCCAACGTACAGATAAGTAGCCCCGTCCTGTAAGACCCCTGCAGTCACACCTGCACATTGTGTTATTGTTTGATAATTAATGTTTTCCCGTGTGTTTTTATAAACCCGGTTTAGAAGAATGGAAGCTTTGGCAGAAATCCAATCCTGCAACTGGTAGTTTCGGATTTCTTTTGCATATTCATTTTCTTGAAGTTCATTCATTAAATAATTGATTTTACGTATATGAGGTGTACAGGATTTATAAAAGGCCAACTGCTTTTTAACAGCCGAACTATTTAATACGGTATTAATGACAACTACAAAAAATATAACAAAGAAAACCAATATGTTCAAGGAAAAAAGAATCCAGGAAACCCCTAAAATAGTCACAAATGCAGTTAACATGTCCTTAATTGCTCCGGTCAGGCGCTGTATATCTGCCTGCCATACCTTTACGATTCCAGCTGCTTTTTGGTATCTGTCTAAAACTTCCGGTGACTCAAGCATCCAAAAGGGTAAATTCGTGATCTTTTCCTGCAGCTTTAACTGTAATCTGCTTTTAATTCTCACAATTCTTCCATTATTGAAGGCTTCAAGCAGGTTACCCAGTAATCTTAATACAATAAGAACCACCGCCATGCTTACGGTGAGGAGCAAGGCGGCAGACATTCGTTTTGGTCCTGTGATTTCATCAATAATTAATTTGGGAAATAGAATGACCGCAATGGATAACAGTGATTTATTAATGCTGGTGACCGGAATAAGTAAAATATATTTCTTATCAAAAGACCATATAAGTCCAAGCAGATAAAAAATACGAAAAAAAACAATTTTCAGACTCTTTTGTTTCTTCTTCATAATCTATTTCCTTCTTTCAGTCATTATAATATCCAGCCTGCAGCTGAAACATTTCAAAATAAGTCCCCCTCTGTTCCATCAGGCTGGCATGGCTGCCACACTCTGATATAGTTCCGTTTTCCAGTAATATTACCCTATCGCAAAACAGGGAGCTTGAGAGCCTGTGGGACACAAAAAGTGCTGTCTTACTCTCTGTCATCTGATAATATTGTTTATAAATATCATGTTCCGCAAGAGGTGAAAGATTGGCGGTAGGTTCATCTAATATAAGCACTGGTGCATCCAGATAAAGTGCTCTTGCAAGAGATAATTTCTGCTGTTCACCACCGGATAGCTCCACTCCCTGTTCCTCAAATTTTTTGCTCATATAAGTATCCGTCTTATTTGCAAGTCTCTCCACTTTCTCTTTCAGACCGCTATGTAACAGAGCTTCCTCCATTTTTTGCACTTCTACTTTTTTCCCCATAGCTATATTTTCGCTGATGGTAAATGCAAAAATCTTATAGTCCTGAAAAACAGCACCAAAAATCTTCTGATAACTTCCGAAATCATATTCACGACTATCTATGCCATTCAATAAAATCATTCCTTCCGTGGGAGAATAGAGACCCGTCAATAATTTTATCAGAGTTGTTTTTCCTGCCCCGTTGTCGCCCACTAAGGAAAGCTTTTCACCAGGGTGAATAATGAGGTTAATATCTTTTAAAATCCAGTTATCTGTTCTGGGATATCGAAAAGACACGTGTTGAAATTCTATCGTAAGCTCATTGGCAGTAACTAATTCCACATTTTTTTTATGACCTGATTCATGCACCTGATACGCTGACAGGAAGTTTCTAAAATCCTCCATGAACAAATTATACTTATTCAATTGAATGGTATTATCCAGTATGGAACTTAAGGAGGCAGAAAACCGGTTTACGGCAGCCAGATACATGGAAAAACTTCCTATGGTCAATTTTTCATAAATTACTTTATAAATCAGATATATGTAAATTCCAAGTTCCTGAAGACATGAAAAGACAGAACCCAGAATTGTAACCTTCGTATTGTTGCGGATGATGGATTTTTGCTTCTTGTAAAAGTCCTCCCTGTTCTGTCTGGATTTATCCGCAAACCAATCAGACAAAGCCTCTAACCGTATTATTTTCCCATATTGGAAATCCGTAGCTACCCGGTCTAAATAATCCCACTTTCTTCTGATGTGCGCAGTGTCTTTATCAATATCATGGTTTTTTTTCTGCATTTTAATTTGGTATAACATATTTACAGCAAACAATAAAAATAAGATTAAAATTATTCTCCAATCGAACATTGTAATAACCGCCAAAATACCTGCTAACTGTAACAGACCAGAAAGCAGGTTTGCAAATGAGAACGCAAAAGTATTAAAATATGTACTATTCCAGATAATCTGGCAGGCATGGTCCCGCATATCCAGATATGCGGGATTTTCAATATCTTCAAATGCTGTGGTCATATTGATTTTATTGCATAACAGCCGGAGCCGGATCATGAGAAACTCCCCTTCCAGCTCACCTTTTAATTTTGCTGCCGTAAGACCGTTCCTGGTTACAAGCATTGTACCGGCTAAACCAGACACCAGCAGTACTACCTCTAAAAAAGACCCGCTTCCTAAAATCCTATCTAGAATTAATTTTGGAAATATTATGACAACAAAAGGTTCTATTGCAGAAAGCAAAAATTGTATAAACAGATAAAATAAGTATTTCTTATCATACTGCCAGGCAAGCTGATACAAATAAAAAACATTATTTAATTTACGAAATACTCCCTTTTTTTGCTTCACGGATTTTCTCCTCTTAATTCTCTTCTGCAAAAAATTCAATGCATTTATGATACAACGCTTCAATATCTGATGTAGAATTTAATATATAAACCATTAAACCTGTCATTTCTTTTAGCTCTTCCCGCTTCTCCTGCAATCTCTCATCTGAAATGCTGTTACTGGAATTACCAAAGACTGACCAGCGTAAATTGCGCTCAACAGGATATAATACCAGGGCAATCACTTTCGTTTCAATGAAGCTTTCCAGGAAACGAACTGTTCGCTGAATATAAGATAATTCATCAAAAATATTTACACATAAAATGCAAATATCCGGTTCACTGCCCAGCAACAATTCCTGATTATAAAGGGTGTATAAACCTATATTACCGGTAGTCAGGGAAATCGTTTGAGATTGACCGCCTACCATCATTATATCAGGATTACGATCCTCTATCTGACCCATCAAATAATTTATCGTACTTATTCCCTGCAGACCATTGATTTTTACCGTAGAGGCATATCCCACCGGATAACAGGCATCAAAACCAAATAAAGGTGCCGTAGGCTCCGTTCCCAATTGACCGATCCGGTAACCATCCTTCAGCAGGTGTCGTCGCAAAGCCAGCTGCAGTGTGTATTTCCCTTGCCTTGAGCTGGTACCGAAAATACCAATTACCGGTTTACCCATATGCCGTAATTTACCGCAATGGCTTTTCGGGATGTTTTCCTCTGTCACTGACGGAAAATAAACACAAAGCCCGGCTTCCTTTAATTTAGAGCATTCCTCTTGGTAAGGGTTCAAATCGTCAAAACAATAAAGGTTTTTCCCGTAAGTAAGACATTTGTCAATGATTTCTGATATAAAGTCTCTTTCCAGGGTCTGTCCAAGTATTTTGGAATGCCCCAATATGAAACAATCAAACTCTTCACGCTCCCAGTCAAGCTTATCCAAATCCTGAACCACTGAGTCACTGGGTATGGATTGCTCTGTTAGCTCATCAATTCGTTTTCCGGTATTTCCAAGGTAGCGGACATCATAAATCTTATGAATTTGAAAACTTAACAGATCACAGTAACGTAAAAGACTGTGTATCTCTTTGTTATAAGGAAAAATAACTGCACGGTTGATAGGAAAACTCTGTTTCATGTCCTGGATTTCTTCAAATTTATACTGTGTTTTCGCTTTCTGCTTTAACTGGCTGCAAATGTCTTGTAGATCTGTAATCTCCTTTTCTATGAGTCCGCAAACCAGACCTGTTATATAGGGAGCCACAAAGCTGGAACCACCCGCCAGTATGTATTGGTTATCCAGCCAGGGAACCCGGATTTCAGTTCCGATTCCCCGTATATTAACAGGACTGTTTTCCAAATATTCATAGTCACTGAAGCGTTTACAGGAGGGACTCCAGTCAACGCCAATAACCTCCGGAAATGCGGCCGGATATGAGATTGTGCCGCCATTGTCAAAAGCAGAGATTAAGATAATACCTTTTTCTTTTATCTTAATACATAGCGTTCTAAAATACTCTATATCTTCACAATAGGTTACTCCATTACTTAAATGTATCACCTTACATTCCAAATGCTCATATACATATTCCAATGCTGCAATTAAATATTCATAGGTGGTGGAAAAGCTGCCATCAAATATTTTTATGGGAAAGATGTGTGCCTTGGGAGCATATCTGCGCAAAAGATAATAAATTGCTGTCCCGTGTCCCACGTTATCCTCAATATTCCTTGGATTTTCTGTATCCAGAAGATTAAGTCCGGATATTTCTTCGTTTTTTAATGCAGGATGTTCCCGGTTGACCCCGCTGTCAATTAAAACAATATCAATCATCATTCCTACCTCTTAACTAAATACGCCAGTGATCGGGTTTATAAGTGAATCAATAGCTATAAATCATATATTTGTAAAACTGCAACTTTCAGACAAATGTATCAAACTGCAAAATAGTATCCACATTCAATACTAGCAAATACCGCAGTTTCCGTTTTCACCGTAAAGAACAACTTTGAATTGATCTACCTTTTTTTTACTTAATTTCTTCATACTTCCACCTCCTTTTACAGTTCCTGATCACTGGCAATTTCCTGGCTGTGCTGTAAATTAATAACCTATTTGGTCATACAACACTTCCCTGTATTAAAAGAGGTGTAATAACCTCCTCTAACCGAAGCAACGTTAAAGCTTTGTCATAAACCATATACTCTTGCGGGTAAATAATACCAAATGTATTTTCAATATCTACGATTAAAGTCACAAAGGTCAATGAATCCATTTCCAGGGGCTGGTCCAGTCCGTCTTCATCAAAAAAAATACCATTATTATTCAGTACCTCATATAAAACTTCTCTCTTATACACAAGCATAATTTTCCTCCCCCACTTTTCTATATTCTTTAAAAAGGGACGTTTTTGCCAGATACCTCATGTAATGTACCAATTCATCTTTTTCATTGATACATACCTTTTTATTTCTTAACTTTCTTCCATAGGGACAGGTCTGTGCCATACACAGCGGAAAATACACACAATTCTCGCATTCTTCCTCCACCGTGTCCCGAATAAGCCAGACTGCTTCTTTCTCTTCATCAATTACAGCCACTCCCTGTTCATTGATATAACCGATGTTATTAACTTCACTGGTATCGTCCTGATATAAAGCAATCGTACATTTGTGCAGCTTAGCCTCATGATCTATAAAATAAGAGTACTTTCTCGGTGCCTCGCACAGTCCATTCCCCACCCCAAAAAACATATAAGACAGGCTGCCTATACCACGTTTTGTTGCCAGATTAATAAAATCAACAAAATCATTGGATTCAAATATTCTGTCTTCTGTCATGGAATGAACCTGCTCACCTCCATAATCCTTCACATATTGCCAATGAATCTGGAAATGTTCGTTCCCGGCAAATACTGCCAGTTCGTCAAGATACTCATTAATATTGCTCAAAATATTTTTCGTAATGTTTACACGAATTGCAATCCGATAATACCTTTTTTCATTTTGGGCAATTGTTTTCAGGTTTTGTAATATCCGATCAAAAGAATCCTCATTGGTTTTATGAGGTCTTTGCTGGTTGTGAGTCTCCCTGTTCCCATCAATCGTAATTTGATAATGAACCACATTGANNATTTCTGAAAAGTCTCCAAATCCAAAAGGTAGCCGTTACTTGTAATTTTACCGATTAAAGGTACATGGTATTTATTACAGATTTCTTTGGCTTTTTCCAGTAAACTGTACATTCTATCCTTAAGCAGCAAAGGCTCACCGCCAAACCAGCCTATTTGCACCTTTTTATAATTCTTTACATTCCTCTCCAAAAACTTTAAAATCTTATTCTCGCTCTCTTTTGTAATAAACTGATTATGCCGTTTTTCCTGATAACAGTACCCGCAATTAAAATTGCAGGCGTCCGTGGGAATAATGGTAATATCCAACATGTCTTTTGAATAAACGATGTCATTAAATCTTAAATTGGCAATCTCATATTCATTTCTGTTCTTTGGTACTAATATTCCCGCCTCTAAAAGCTGTGAGTATTCCCTGGCTTCTTCCTGGGTAATCTCCTCTTTGTTAAGAAGTTGTCTGATTTCATCACCCTGTTCTTTGCTCCCCTTTAAAAAACTGGTCTGAAGTAAGTTTGCTATCAGAAAGTCACCATTAAAGTCATCACTTAAAAGATTATAACGAGATGCTTTGTAAACTGTGTTCATTTATACCCCTTCCTCCTAAATATATTATTATCCAGACATAAACTTAAGTCTGGTAAAGCTCTCTAACGGGACAGGCTTCCGGTTCCTGATAAAAATTCCGTACTGTATTACCAAACATTGCTTTGCAAAAATAACAGGGGGCAGGTTTTGAACAGGAATCACACTTTTTCTTTGCTTCTCTGCTTTTCCTCAATTCCTGTAATGCCTCTGACTGATTCCAATATTCCATAATAGAATCAAATTGTTCCGTAGTATACAGATGGGTACAGGGTCTGAAATCTCCTCTGATATCAATATTACATAGAAAGATTCCGGCACCACATCGGTTCAGATGCTGATTTACACCGGTTTTTCGCAGTCCATTTAATAAATTATAGCAATATTGAATTCTTATGTATCTTGGGTCTACCGCTTCTTGTTGTTCCAGATAATTAAGCAAAAACACATAATCCTTTGTGTCCAAAGGAGAATTTATCTGGTTAAGGCCGGATAATTTATTGGCTGCAATGTTTATCCATTTAACACCATTTTCTTTTGCAAATTTCACTAAGCTTGGAAAATCATATAAATTATCCTGCCGGCACACCCAGTTAATACCGATGGGTATCCCTTCTTTCACAAGCTTTTTTATAGCATTTATGGAAATATCATAACCATCCCGGGATAAACTATGGATTTCTTTGGTAGAACCGTTAAGTGATATGGAAAGTTTGAAGTCGATGTTTGTTTTTGTTAAGAAATGCAAGATAGAATCTGTCAGGCCTTGACCGCTGGAATAACAATGTACCTGAAAAGAATATTTCTCCAATTCAGTAAGTAATGTATGAATATCATGGTGTTCAAAGGGTTCACCATCATTAAGCATAAGGGTACCAACCTTCAGATTATCTGCCTCAGCTAATAGTTTCCGAAAGAGGGGTACTTCCATATCCCCTTCATTTATCCTGTCCTTATAGCACTGCGGACAGGAAAGAGAACACCGGTTGGTTATCTCAAGCTGTAAAATATGGGGCCGCGGAAAATACCCCTTCTTATTAAATAAAACTGCTTCTTCTTTATCGATCATAATATGAATTCCTTTTCTAAGAAATCAATAGGGACTTTCTTTTCTCCCTCTGCCAGTCTCAAAAAATCATCATAAAAGCATGTCTCTTTCTGATGAATTTTTAACAATATATCAGATAAGACCATACAAATAGTTTCTTCCGGGGTATTCTTCCTTTTCGCATAAATGTAATAGGTTCTGAATTGTGTCCATAGCCTGTATACCTCGTCCTGGTTATTAATCAGTGTTTCATAATTTTCACTATTACGAAATCTCAGTTCCAAGACCAGTCTGTTTCTAAAACATATTGATGCTTTTCGGTATTTCAATGTAAGAAGATTCTCTTCGAAGGAAGGGTAAGTACATATCTCACTTAGTCTCATCCTAAATTCTAAAATACTTTGTAAGGACATTTTGTAAGCAGCTTTATTCTTGTTGATATTTGCAAGGAATTTGTCTGTTATCACAGTATCAGACTGTTTCTTCTTTTCTCCCTCCTTATAAAAACGCGTATAGTAATAAGAGCACTTATCATAACCGTAGTAATCACATAAGCCCTTCATATAATCGCCTACCTCTTCGTAAGATATGGCGTATTTTTGGTACCCTTTATTTATATTGTCTACAATATACAAACATTGCTTTTCGTCATTATAGCCGTATACCAGGACAGAATGTTCTCCGTGTTTCGTCTGATAATAATATACTTTATTTTTTTGATAATATAAGTCAATCGATAATAATATTAAATTACCTTGTTTAAGGTACTTTTCTACATTGTGGATAACATCTGTGACTTCTATTTTATCGCTGGTGTAACCAATACCCATACGTTTCAGCACTTCTTGTATTTCATCAAAGGTATCTACTTTCAGCCGGAATCCGGGATAGCCGCTATCGTTTTTTTCAAATAAATCATATGTCAGATCCGCATTCAGGATGATTTCGTTCTCATTTTTTCCAAAAGTCCTTGTTATATTTAACAAGGACATAAAATAGCAGTTACAATACAAATCATCATTACAATACCACTTTTTCATTTCATCATATATAGCTATATCATTGATATATTCACCCATACACGGTTATATGACATAAAATACAAGTCATAACTCCTCCCTTTAAACTTATTGACCGCACATAAATTCCATATTTTTACTTTACCATGTTTTTACTTTCTATGCTTGTCAATTCTTGCTTTTTATTAATCAAATATTGCGATAATTTCTCCCAGGAGTTCTGATATATGCAAGGTCGAATATCCCATTTAAGTCATAAAAAAATACACTATCCGTTTTATCAAGTGATAGTGTATTTTTGTTAATACTCCATTATTTTCTTACCAACAAGCAAACGGTTTCCACATGCCCTGTATGGGAGAACTGATCCACAGGCTGAACCTTCTTAAGTTCATACCCCCTGCCGTTAAGATATTTAATATCCCGACCAAGAGTGGCAGGATCACAGGAAACATAGACAACTTTCTCAGGTGCCATAGCAACAATTGTATCCAGAAGGCTTTCTTCGCATCCTTTTCTGGGAGGATCGACCACGATGACTTCTGCATAAATCTGCTCCTTGCGGTATTTCTCCGGAAGCACCTCTTCCGCTGCGCCAACAAAAAACTCAGCATTCTCTATCCCATTAAGCTTTGCATTCTCCCTGGCATCTTCAATCGCCTGAGGTATTATCTCAACACCATATACCTGCTTTGCTTTCTCTGCCAGGAATAAAGAAATGGTTCCGATTCCGCAATACAGGTCCCAAACCGTTTCATTGCCTTTTAAATCAGCGAATTCCAGTGCTTTCTCATATAACACCTTTGTCTGGACAGGGTTAACCTGATAAAAAGAGAGGGGAGATATTCGAAATTTAACTTCCCCGATATAATCGGTAATATAAGGGACCATGGCAGAATTATCTTCTTCCTTGCCTTCTGCCTCAAGAGACTTGTCCCAAAGTCCTATTACCTTATCCCCTAGTATGACATTGGTCTTCTCCTTGTTGATATTCAGGGAAATACTCTTCATTCCCGGTATTTCCTTAAGGTTCTCTATCAACTTCTCCTTAACAGGCAGATCTTTACCATTAATCACAAGACAGACCATAATCTCATGGGTAACAAAACCGACACGGGTAAGAATATGTCTTACCAATCCTTTATGAGTCTCTTCGTCGTATATGCTGATATTCTCTTCTTCCAGAAATTTTCGGATAACTCTTATAATATCCTCATTTTCCTTTGCCTGAATACAGCAATGCTCTGTATCTATAATAGAATGGGAACCACCAGCATAGAAACCAATGGCTATCTTTCCGTCTTTATTTCTTCTTACCGGAAACTGAGCTTTATTGCGGTAATAGTAGGGGGTTGCCATCCCAATAATGGGGTAAAGGGTATACCCCTCCGTAATTCCTCCCAGCCTTTCGATACAGTCAGTTACTTTCTTTTGTTTTCTGTGAAGCTGCTCTTTATAATCCAGGTGCTGCAAAGTACAGCCGCCGCACTGATAAGCAATACTGCACTTAGGTTCCACCCGATAAGGTGAGGGTTCTACTATTTCCATAAGCCTGGCATAACCGTAATTCTTCTTGCACTTCATTGCTCTGACACGAACGGTATCACCGACTAAAGCATTCTTAACAAATAAGGTGTAACCCTGATATTTACCTATACCCTCTCCATCATTTCCCATATCTTCTATGGTTATAGTGCACTCTTCATTTTTCTTTAAGACAGTATCTTCTTTCACAGTTTATTCCTTCCGTTACATTTAAAAGACAGTCCTTCTGATATTGGATTCGAACAGCCTGTTCATACCAAGCCAGGTAGCTTTCTCATCTCCACCGTTTAAGAATTCCGTCATAGTCTGAAGCTTGGCATCCGTATTGTCTGCAAAGTTAAGTGCCAGTGCTTCAATAATAGCAGGTTTTTTAGGAGAACCGTATTCCAGTTCACCATGGTGTGCGAGGATACAGTGTTTTAACTGAGAAGCTAGGGCAGATGGAAAGCCCGGTATCGTCTTGATTCTGGCACTGATAACTTCCGTTCCGATATAGATATGTCCCAATAATTGACCATCATCGGTATAATCATTCTCCGGAAAACGAGACAGCTCTTCCATTTTGCCGATATCATGGAACATAGCCGCGGCAACCAGTAGATCTCTGTTTAATAGTGGATAATGGTCTGCATAATAATCACACAGCCTTACTACACCTAAAGTATGCTCTAAAAGGCCGCCAACAAAACTATGGTGTACACTTTTAGCCGCAGAATGTTTCTTAAACCTGTCCGCAAAGTCAGTATCCTCTGCAAAAAAGCTCTCTAACAGTTTTCTCAGGTGGTTATCTTTTATTTTACTGATATATTTTAACAGCTCGCTGTACATCTCATTGATATTTTTCCCCGAAGTAGGTACAAAATCCGCCGGATCATATTCTCCTTCATGACTTCTGCGGACTCTCTTTACGTTAAGCTGAATTGCCCCCTGAAAATTCACGATCTGCCCCTCGACGTGAATATATTCCATGCTTTCAAAATGGTCGATACCTTGGGATAACTCCCACACCTTACCGTCCAATGTTCCGGATTTATCCTGTAGCAGCAGGGAATAATAGCTCTTACCAGCCTTCGTCTTCAGTGATTGCTTTGTTTTGCACAGATAGGTTTCAGAAATCATTTCCCCATCTCTTAAATCATTAATGTATCTCATCCTAACCTCTTTCTAAATAACCATTTTACTCCGCTCTTTATTATCATATTACGTTTTATGTCAGAGTAACACAACTCCTTTTGAGTTTTCTGTATGACTCATTATAACCTATGGTTTACGTCATTTCAACCGCTTTAGAAACATTGAAAAAGGACAGTCCTAAAATACAGCTTTACGGATAAGGCTTATCCCCCATACAATTTGCCTGACCTGCGATGGGTTCTGTCTGCTGAAATCGTTCATAAATTGTCCGCTCTCAACACAAATCCTATCGTTTGTCAGCCAAAGAGTACCAAAAGGAAACTCATCTCCGTAAAACTGTATTCCTGCAACAGCCCTGCTTATCTACTTTATGTCATACACACTTTATAACATACTACTTTATAACATATCCATTTTTAATTCTATCTACGCTATAGTCTTTATACTAACATATCCACTCCATAACCTGTCTGCTTAAAAATATCTACTCTTCTTACACACTAACAATTCTACTCTTTAACATATCTACTTAAAAGAATATCTACTCTACAAGATAGATACCAAATCCATAAGCCGAAATAATTACCTGGTTTCTGTTTCTGCCCAGAACTTCATGTTCTAATAATATCCCGGCATTTTCCGGAATATCTGCTGCTTCCTTCTGATCCCCGGCATTTAAGCACACAAGAACCCTTGCATTTAACCCCCTTCGGGCAAAAGAATACAGCCTGCTCCCCTTCGCCGCCTGAACAGCCTCATACCCGGAGGCAGCGGTAATATACTTCTTTCTTAAGGAAAGCACCTCCTTTATAAAAGCTTCAAAGTCCTCGTCCTTGCTCTGCCACTCCATAGGCCTTCTATATTCTGCCTCTGTTATCCCGGTAATTTTCTTCTCATCTCCGTAGAACAGACTTGGTACTCCGGGAAACAGCATCAGAAAAATATAGGCAAGCTTCCACCTTCTGATATCCTGCCTGCAAAGAGATAAAAATCTGGGCACATCATGGGTATCCAGTAAATTTAACTGCCCCAGTGCGATATTAGTGGGATACCGGAGCAGCATTGTACCAATATCTCCGGCAAACTGAAAGGCATCCCTGCTGCCAAAGGCAAAAAACTCTCTGCAATGTTTCCTAAAGTCATAATTCATAGTGGAGTCAAAGGCATCTCCCCTAAGCCAGCTTTCTGCATTTTCCCATACCTCACCGATTAGTACTGCCTCCGGATTCTCCTCCCTGGCAGCCTTTCGGAAAGCTCTCCAGAAATCTCTTGCCACCTCATTGGCTACATCCAGCCGCCAGCCATCTACCTTATATTCCTTAAGCCAGTGTCTGCACACTCCGATAAAGTACTCCTGCACCTTAAGGTTAGAGGTATTAAGCTTTGGCATTTTCTTTTCATAGGCAAAGCAGGCATATCCTGGTACCTCTCCTTGTTCTGGCCTTATAACCGGAAAGGTAAGGTCATAAAACCAGTCTTTATATATTGATTTCTCCCCATTCCTTACCACGTCATCAAAGGCAAAGAAATACCAGCTGCAATGATTAAAGACACCATCAATAACAATGCGCATGCCCTTACTATGAACTACTTCCACCAACTCTTTAAACTCTACATCACTGCCAAGACATGGGTCGATATGGTAATAGTCCAGCAGGTCATATTTATGATATTCCCCTGCTGTAAAGATGGGATTCAGATAGATGCAGTTAAACCCCAGCTCTTTAATATATTCAACATTTTCCTTTATTCCCTGTATGGTCCCGCCCAGGAAAGCCTTTGACAGGTTTCCATCTTCTAAGTGAAGCTGTTTCTCCTTTTTATTCAAGGTTTCTTTTCCAGTGGCAAAGCTGTCAGGAAAAATGTTATAGACCACTGCTTCCTTAAACCACCCAGGAACTTCTGGTATTTCATCTCTTAGGATAACGGGGTACTGATAATATTCACTGCGGCCTTCAATGAGCCTGCCTTCCAGTATAATATCCGGTAAATCTTTCGTAAACCTGTCCGCATAATAATATACCCAGTCCTCTCCTTCCTCCAGTTTGAAATAATAGCATACCCTGTTAAAAGGTGTGTCAAATACCGCCTCATAATAAGCAAAAACTTCGTCTTTTACAACAGCCTTCATAGGCAGACGGGTAAATTCCACCGGGCTTTTGCTGCATGCCCTGTCCCCTATATATAAACTGCAGGTGATTGCGTCTTCTGCTGCTGTCCTTAAACGAATGGTCATATTAGACTCGCTGTTTGGAAAAGCATACTGAGACTGGGGAATATGTAAGATTGCACTTTTGTTCATATCAGTATCCATCTATCACAGGCGCACCTGGGATATAGCCATAATAAAATTGAAAGAATTACAATGGCTTCCTTTCTATGTTTAGTTTTCTTTCAATCCGGGGGCCACGGCAACCCCATGGAGAAATTAAATATATGTAACCAGATGAAATGCTTTACCTCCTGAAGCTCTGCACAGGAATATAAGCAGCAGGCTAACTTTTCTTCCGCTACAACCAATCCATGATACATTTGCCTACCCCTTAACTCCTCCGGAGGTCAGACCGGATACCATATATTTCTGAATAAAGAAGAAAATGATAAGAATTGGAATGGATACCAGTATGGCTGCTGCTGAAAACATGGACCAGCTCCTGCCGTAATCCCCGGTCTGTAACTGATATAAGCCGCCTGCCAGAGAGTAGCTTCCTTCGCTTAACATAAAGGTGGTTGAAAACAGATACTCATTCCACACAAAAATCAGGATCATAACAGAGGTTACAATGATCGCAGGTCTTGCAAGTGGAAGTATAATAGCTGCTAACAGCTTTAAATTACCAGCTCCGTCTATTTTTGAGGCTTCTTCAATTTCAAGGGGTATCGTATCAAAATACCCTTTCATGTTCCATATTCCAAAGATACACATGGAACCCGCATAGATAAGGATCAAACCTAAATGCCTGTTTAAAAGCCCCATTTCCTTAAATAACCGAAACAAGGCGAACATAGATAGAATCTGAGGAAAAGCATTCAGAAGCAATAATAGCTTTAACACGCCTCCCCTCCCCGGAAATCGGAATCTGGAAAAAGCATAGGCCGCTTCAACAGAAACACCCATGGCAATGACCATTGTACCCACACTTAAGATTACTGAGTTCTTAAGCCAGATAAGAAAAGGCTCCTCTGTTATAATGGCTTTAAAATTATCCAGGGTAGGATTCCCCGGAAGAAAAGTAATTCCTGAGGATAAGGCTCCGCCTCCTGAACTTAAGGAAAGAGAGAGCGCATAGAGTATTGGAATCAGCCCCAAAAAACACAAACCTATAAAGACCAGGTTCAACGCAGTATAACCTACCGCTTTTCGTACTTTATGCTTTGTCATACGCCTCCTCCTTTCTTCCTTAATGCCTTCTCTTCCGTCTCCTTCACTCCCCTGTTGGTAAAGAGGGAAAGTGCAATAATAATCACAAAGATAATAATGGATACTGCAGAAGACAGTCCGTAATTGTTCGAAACAAATGCATTCTGATGTGCATATGTAATAATTGTCTGTATCGTGGCTCCTGTATAAGCACCTTTTTGCATGGTCAGCAGATAGAAGATATCGAACTGCTTAAAGGTCGTAAAGGTCGTCATTATCACGGCCGGTGCCATAATTGGCTTAATAAAGGGAATCGTAATATGCAGATTCTGCTTCCAGAACCCTGCCCCATCCAGTTTTGCACTCTCATAGTAGCACTTATCGATGCTTTGCAGGGCTCCGTCAATCATCATAATCATAAAGGGAAGAGCCATCCACAGATTTAAGACCATACAGGATAGAAAAGCAGGTATATTCTCAGATAGAAAATTCACCTTTGACAGTCCTAGAACTGACAGGAATTTATTGAATAACCCGAATTCCGTATTGAACATACCAACCCGCCACAGAAGAATGGATACGTAAGCAGGCATCGCCCAGGGAAACATAAGTAACGTCTTATAGAGACGCCTTAACTTAAGACCCGGTGCATTTAGACCCAAGGCGATAAAATAAGACAGTACCAGCTGAATTACCATATTAACTGCCGTCCAAAGAAGAGTAGTTAAAAATGCCTTTAAAAAGCCGGAATCCACCTTAAACAATGCCCTCTTAAAATTCTCCAGTCCAATAACCCGGTAATCCAACCAGTGAAACAGATTCATATTGGTCAGTGATATAAACCCGGTATAAAGGATGGGGAATACAATTATGATCCCAATGAGAACCATTGCCGGAGATGAATACAGCCATGGCTGATACTTCTTTTTTCCTTTCATTCTATAACTTCCTTCCTGCACAGTGATGTCTTAACCTTCCATTGCTGTTTACTTCATATCAGTAATAGCAGTCAAGGCTTCCTGCTGATACTTATCTGCTGCTTTATCCAGCTCCTCGCCGGATTTATTAACTGCTGCCAGAAGAGATTCCGTAGGTGCCCACATTACTGTCAGCTGTGGTATATTAGGCATAGGCTGTGCTGTTTCAGCAGTTTTTTTCATGGTTACCACCATTTCATTGGCAGCAACTTCTGTATCCTCATAGGCTTTTACGTTGGCAGGCGCACAGTTAGATTGCTTCGCAAGTTCCGCTCCCAGCTCTTTGCCGGCAAGTGTTTTCAATACTTCGCCAATGGCATCCTTTTTAGCTTCAGCGGCATATTTCATAACACATACTCCCTGTACTCCTGCGAAAGGAGCAAGATTCTTGCCATTAGGCAATGTAAAGTCTGCCAGAGACTTATAGCCAAGATTAATACCTGCTTCTTTGATACCGGAGATAAGCCAGGGACCACCGATAATTGCTGCTGCCTTTCCTTCATTGAACAAGGTGGTTACTGTATTGTAATCCCCATCCGCCTGAAGCGCTGCGAATTTCTTATTATAATCGATAGCCTCCTTGGTAGCTGCATTATTAAGACCAGGTTCTCCGTCTGCGTTAAGGATAAATCCTCCGAAGCCGTTTATAAAAGGAGAGACATTATATGCTGTGGAATGCTGATTCACTACTGCATAAGTGCCTGCTGCCGTATCGGTATTCTCTTTCATGTACTGGTATAACTCTTCTGTGGTATTTGGTACCTCACCCTTCCATAAGTCTTTGTTATAAAGGAACAATAAGGTTTCAAAATACACCGGCAGCTGATACTTCTTCTCTTTGTATGTACCTGCCTGTACTGTCATAGGTAACAGTTCTGACAGACTTTCATCCCCAACAACATCTGTAATGGGAGCAAGTATCCCCATTTCTGCAAACATTCCCACGGAATCATGTGCATAGAGGTACATATCCGGTCCGTTTGCTGCATCCGTTCCATACAGTTTGATCTGATCTGTCAGTCCGGCTTTTTTCTCAAAGGTCACTGTAATCTTTCTGTCTTTTAAGCTTTCATTGAGGCTCGTCTGGATAATTCCCATAATGGTCTCATCACCGTCATGCCAGATCTTAAGCTCCACAGGTTTTGTCTCTGTCTCTTCCTGGGAGGCCTGATTCTCACCTGATTCACTTCCCGTTATTTCCGGTTCGTTTACAGAACTTACCGTGTTGTTCTTACTACACCCCGCCAAGCTTATAACAAGCAATACGCAAAGCATGGTCTTAATAATTTTTTTCATAATTACCTCTCCTTCTGCCGTTACAGCGGCGCTGAAATTTTCTTCACACAGCCTGACATGATGCCTCTTTCCCGGCATTCTCCCTTTTCATGCTGCATCTGCCTGCAGATGTGCACTGCCACAGATCATTTTGCGAATCATGCCTTTTCAATCATTTACACTAACACCCATGCATACCGCAAGCTTCTTACGGTATTGCCCAAACGAGAAGAATGAAATGTTTCTTATTTCACACTAGCTCCCATAGCATGCCACATCTGTTTGCAAATATAGCCCTGCCAGAAATCATATCCCTTAATATTTAGGAAATTGCTTTCCTTGGCACTTTCTAAATACAATCTCATCTCACGTTTGTTTGTGTTATTTTTACCATATAAAACTATTATAGTCAATTATGTTTTAGTAAAATTAGTTGACTTTGTTAGGAAACCGCTATACTATAATAGAAAAACTGTATGTATTTAAGGAGGGATACTATGCCGATAACCATTGGTGATGTTGCAAAAGAAGCCGGTGTTTCTATTTCTACGGTTTCCAAGGTACTGAATAACTGGACCACCATATCTCCGGCTACTGCTGAACGGGTACAGGAGGCTATCCGTAAATTAGATTATACCCCTAATTCAAGAGCCGTCAGCTTTGCACGTCAGGCCACCAGAAACATTGTGTATCTGACCTCATTAAATAAAGATGAGGCCTACCATAACCCACATATGTTCGACATCATGTGCGGAGTTAACAGAGTACTTTCCGAGAATAATTACTCCCTGACTCTGGTGGATACCTCAGCAGACACAGAAAAAGGAGAATCCGTAGCGAACGTTATGTCCAAGAAAGGTGCTGACGGCATGATCATTCATGGCTCAGCTATAAATAAAGAAATAGCAGACCTGATAACCAGGCAGCAATTTCCCCATATCTTAATCGGCCATCCTGGGTTTGACTCCCAGCTATGCTGGGTTGATACCAACCACGCGCTGGCAGGACAGACTGCCGCAGAATATCTGATTTCCTGCGGTTATGGTGATGTCGCATTTATCGGCGGCAAGAAAACCGATTATATTTCCACCCAGCGACTGAAGGGTTTTCTTGGCGCTATGCATCAATACGGCTATCTGGTTGGAGCAGATAAAATCTGTTATACAGATTCCGGCAGAGAGGAAAGTTATCAGTCTGCTCTTGCTCTGTTAAAGGCAGCGAAACCTCCAAGGGCTATTGTATGCGAAAATAACACCCTTGCCCTTGGTACTGCCAAAGCCATAGAACAGCTAAAATTAAGAGTACCGGAGGACATTGCCTTTGTTATATTTGACGTATACCCTTATTCCAAAATTCTTGACCCCAAGCCGGTTGTAATTGATATCAATGTATATGATATGGGTATTCAGGCAGGTGATATGCTGCTGCGCAAACTAAAGAACCCCTCTCTCCAGATTCAGACCTATACCACCCTTCCCACAATTAACGCCTAGAAGGGTATAGTTATCTTATCCTTAGTAAAATTACAATTAATTTATAACTATAATAATGCCCAGGTACTGGGTGCCTTGGTTGGAAATTAATATAAATTCACACAATACCTTCCGGCAAATAATATCACAAACCTTATCTTTAACCGCAAAAATGCCAGACAGATACATAACCACTCTGTCCGGCATTTATCATATCCCGAATCCTGCTAAAAATAGTTTGGATTCAGTTATTTATTATTCACTTTTCCAAGTACTACTGACAATTTCATTTCCTTGGGTTCATCTTTTATTTTTCGCTGTATAGTTACTTCAACGGTATCCTTTGGCTTCAAGGATGTAATGGTATTGTTAAAGACAGCCACGCTGCTGATTGCCACGTCGTTAATAGCGATTATCATATCTCCGCTCTGCAGACCGCCCTCCAGCGCCGGTGAATTACCCTCTACCTCTGTTACGCAGATTGCATATGCAAGATTTTCTTTCTTTAGCTCTTTTTCACTCATATCACCGCACTTAATGCCAAAGTAACTGCGTTCCGTCTGATTTACCATGCTCTGTATGCTCTTCTTGATTTTTGATATTCCGATTACCGTATTTACATTCTGATTCTGCTCATCCTTTAACTTACTGGTTATAATACCAATAACCTCCCCGGACATATTTACTATTACACCATCACTTTTCTCATTGTAATTAATATCGGTATTGAATAGGTCAATCTTATTATCAGTTATGTAAATACTGGAGTCCTTGCTGGATATAATACCAAGTTCCATGGAACCCACATAGCCGTTTGGACTGCCAAGAGCTATCACTGGCGTACCCACCGTCAGAGAATATGATTCTCCAAGCTTAGCCGCTTCCAGGTTCGCTTTCATTGTATCCGGTATATCTTCAAGGCTTACTGCAATTACAGCCAGATTAAGATCTTCATCATAATCCTGCAGACGAGCTTTAACCGACAACTCATTGCTAAGCTGCAGTTTAAGATTATCCTGTAATTTATCATAAGTTGCCAATATAAGGATATCCACCTCATTATTGGCTATAATTAATCCTGTAGTTGCCCTTGTTACATCATAATTCTCGTTCTCATTTAGCTCATCCACCTTGCTGCTGACATTAATGATGTTTACAATAGATTTGTTAACTCCTGATGCGATTCCTCTTATTTCAGCATATATGCTGGTTAAATCCTTAATATCTGCCGGCACATGGGTGGTCACATATACTGTTTCCTTCTTATCATCCTCCTTATCCGACTCTGAAGGGGTAGGTGTTGGTGTTACAGAAGGTGTAGGCGTACCGGAAGCTGTTGCTTTCCCTTCATCATCCGGTGTAAGTGTCGGGAATTCCACTGTCTTTTTATCTGTACCGTCTCCAAGCAGCCTAACAATAAAAGGATTCGCCAAATAAAATACTACTGCAGCTACTAACGCAAATACACAAGCTAAAATAATCGTCCACAGAAGCGACAGCAGCATACGAACCTTTCTGCTCCTTCTTTTGGACGATATCTGTTCTTGTATAAATAAATACTCACTGGATTCCTTATTGTATTTATCCTCTGACATTTTTGATTTTCTCCGGCTTTTAGTCTAATATTTTGTACATGATGGGACAATCCGTATGCTTATTTTATCACGGACATATGAACATTGTATGAATGAATTGTAAACAAACGGCAGATAGCAGGTAATTTTCAATTTAATAGTTTTATTTTTACCGTAAATAAGGTAAAATAGGGGACGTGGGAGCTGACAAATACTGCAACTTTTAAGAGTTAAATTGAAACTGTCCAAAACCAATGTTTCGATCAGCACATTGGTTATACGGAAAATCACAAGGATTTTTCTTTACAGTTTCCTCAGATGATCCGGCATCTGAGAACAAAAAGAGGCAAACCTGAGGGAAAGAGTGTAAGAAATGCACTTCCACTCCAAAAAGAACCTCTGAATGAGTGCAGCTGTGCTCATTTAAAACTTCCTTCCTCGGATTTTGTGCCGCCATGAGCGGCAGAATGGAGTAAAGTATGAACGAAAAAGCACTAAAAACACTGGAATATTATAAAATCATAGAGAAACTATCAACCTATGCAGGTTCAGGTCTGGGTAAAACCATGTGCAATAACCTCCTGCCTGTAAACGACATAGACGAAATCAGAAAATCCCAAAAAGAAACCTCCGACGCTCTCTCAAGAATCTTAAGAAAGGGCAGTCTTGGTTTTTACGGAGTTCATGACATCAGAGGCTCTCTTAAGAGATTGGAGGTCGGGTCAGCCTTAAGCGCCGCAGAGCTTCTCTCTATCTGTTCCGTTCTTGATGCCACCTTAAGAATTCGTTCTTATGGCGTAAAGGATACAGGAGACTCAGAAACAGGTGAGAAGGAAATCGATTCCCTGGAAGAGATGTTTCGCTCCCTGGAACCCATAACCCTCTTAAACAACGAAATTAAGCGCTGCATCTTAAGCGAAGAGGAAATAGCCGACGATGCCAGTCCAGCCTTAAAAAGTATCCGCAAATCCTTAAAAATTACCAACGATAAAATAAGAGACCAGTTAAATTCCATCGTGAATTCCTCCGGTTCTAAAAATATCCTTCAGGAGAATATTGTTACCATGCGTAACGGCAGATACTGCATTCCCATTAAGCAGGAATACAGAGGCCAGTTCCCCGGTATGATTCACGACCAATCCTCCTCGGGCTCGACCCTCTTTGTAGAACCTATGGCTGTTGTGAAACTGAACAACGACCTGAGAGAACTGGAGATCAAAGAGCTACAGGAAATCGAGCGGATTTTAGCAGACTTAAGCGAGCAGGCTGGCCAGCATGCGGATAAGCTGTACAACAATATTAAGATACTGCCTTTACTGGACTTTATCTTTGCAAAAGCTACCCTGTCTAAACAGATGAAGGGTACAGAACCTGTATTTAATGACAAGGGTATCGTTAATATCAAGAAAGGCCGTCATCCACTGATTGATGGCAAGAAAGTAGTGCCTATCGATATCAACCTCGGAAAAGACTTTAACCTTTTAGTAATCACAGGTCCTAATACCGGTGGTAAGACCGTATCCTTAAAGACAGTAGGTCTCTTTACCCTCTTAGGTCAGGCAGGACTTCATATTCCAGCCTTTGACGGCTCTGAACTGGCTGTATTTGAAGAAGTATATGCAGATATCGGAGATGAACAGAGTATCGAGCAGAGTCTTAGCACCTTCTCCTCCCACATGACAAATAATGTAACTATTCTTGAGAAAGCCAACTACAAGTCCCTGGTGCTCTTTGACGAATTAGGTGCCGGAACGGATCCCACGGAAGGTGCCGCACTTGCTATGGCTATTCTTAATTATCTTCATAAAAAGGGTGTACGCACAATGGCTACCACCCATTACAGCGAGCTTAAAGTCTATGCATTGACCACAGAAGGTGTAAGCAATGCCAGCTGTGAATTCGATGTAGAAACCCTGCGCCCTACTTACAGGCTGCTTATCGGTATTCCCGGCAAGAGCAACGCCTTTGCCATCTCCTCCAAGCTCGGTCTTCCAAATCATATCATAGAGGATGCCAAAGGTCTCATTGGTATGCAGGAGAAGAGCTTTGAAGATGTAATATCCGACCTTGAGAAGAACCGTATGGAAATTGAACGGGAGAAAGAAGAAATCAATTCTCTAAAACAACAGGCCAAGGAACTGCAGGCGAAATTAGAGCAGCAAAATGACAAACTGGCAGCAGCCAAAGAGCGTATCCTTACAGAAGCCAATGAAGAAGCAAGAAAGCTCCTTCAGGAAGCAAAAGACGTAGCCGACCGAACCATTAAGAACTTTAACAAATGGGGCCTGGAAGGCGGTCTGGGAAAAGATATGGAAAACGAGCGCGGCAAGGTCAGAGATCTTCTGTCTGATACGGAAAGCAAGCTAGCCATAAAAGGCAAACGCAAATCACAAAAGACTGCGAAACCCAGTGAATTCAAGATTGGAGAAGCCGTTTACGTAATCAGTCTTGGCTTAAAGGGTACCGTAAGTACTCTTCCCAATGCAAAAGGTGATTTATATGTACAGATGGGAATCTTAAGATCCCAGGTTAATATAAGCGACCTGGAGTTAATCGATGAACCGGATGTTACAGGACCTAACATCACGAAATCCGGCAGCGGTAAGATAAAGATGGCAAAGACCCTCCACATCAGTACAGAGATTAACTTAATCGGTAAGACCGTAGATGAAGCTTTGTCCGTGCTGGACAAATACCTGGACGATGCCTATCTGTCCCACCTTCCTCAGGTAACCGTTATTCACGGCCGGGGAACCGGTGCACTGCGAAATGCCGTACATTCCTTCTTAAAGAAGACCAAGTATGTTAAAGCCTACAGAGAAGGTGCTTTCGGAGAAGGTGGTCAAGGTGTTACCATCGTAGAATTCAAGCAATAAAGAAAGGAGTCATTTATGGCTGCCAAGCAGAAAATTCTCATTGTAGATGATGATGTAAATATTGCAGAGTTAATCTCTCTCTATCTGACGAAAGAGTGCTTCGATACCTTAATGGTACACGACGGAGAAGAAGCTATTACCAAGTTCGCAGAGTATCAGCCTAATCTGATACTGCTGGACCTAATGCTTCCGGGTATTGACGGTTATGAAGTATGCCGTGAAATCAGAAAGAACTCTTCCGTCCCTATTATCATGCTATCTGCCAAAGGTGAAATATTTGATAAAGTATTAGGACTGGAGCTGGGAGCCGATGATTATATCATAAAACCTTTTGACTCAAAAGAACTGGTAGCAAGGGTAAAAGCAGTTCTTAGACGTTTTCACCCTGTTCCAAATCAGCCTGCTGCTCCTGCTGCCCCGGAACAGACCGGTGATTATGTTTCTTACCCGGACCTTATTATTAATCAGAGCAACTATTCCGTATTATACTTTGGAGTTACCATAGAGATGCCTCCCAAGGAGCTGGAGCTATTTTACTTCCTGGCATCCCATCCCAATCAGGTATTTACAAGAGAACAGCTCTTAGACCATATATGGGGTTATGAATATATTGGTGATACCAGAACAGTAGATGTGCATATTAAAAGGCTACGTGAAAAGATTAAAGACCACACCTCCTGGAGCTTATCCACTGTGTGGGGAATTGGCTATAAATTCGATGTAAAGAAATAATGATAGACAACCTTGGGTGTGCTTATAAACTGCTTGTGCCAGTCCGGATTGTCCCCTTTGCGAAAAAATATCAATTGTCTCTTTCAATATGTTGTTAGCAATAAGCGACTTCATGATATCACCGGAGCTCCCTGTTGCCATGGGTGTATATCGTTGCAGCTTGCTTCGGGTCTGTTTGGAACCTTCAGCATAGTAGTAGTGTTACTGATTCCAGCAACGCAGCCCAGGATATCGCAAAGCGTAATGTTAAGAACGGTACAAATAGTTCGCAGACACACCCTGACATCCTTACATACTCTATGCTTGTTATTGTTATCGTTATCTGATAACAGCACTATGTAAGTCTGTATTTACCTGCAAAATACCTTTTGCAAAAGAATGGAGCAACAAATGAAACGGACCCTTTTTATGAAACTTATCCTGCTTTATTTTGCCTCAGCAGTATTTATGTTCCTGCTGTTAAATACCTATGGTTTAAACCATTATGCGGAAAAGCTGGTGGAAGAAAAGAAGATGCAGCTCTACACCCAGGCGCTGTCCATCTCTAACGATTATATGTCAGATTTCTATAATCAGAAGCTTTCCCTGTCGGATTTATCCTCGAAGGTCAAGGCAATGTCCACCATGCTGGATGCAAGGATATGGATCGTCAACAAGAACGGTACTGTACTTTATGATACCACTCCCTCTGATACCGGAACCGACTCTATAAACATCTTTGAGCTGGACTCTGATTTCCTATACCAGCCCTTTCCTGCCACCGGCAGTTTAAAAAGCGTCTTAAAAACACCTATGGTAAGTGTTGTATATAAGGTATTATATAAATATCAGGTTCGAGGTTATGTAGTAATTCATTATTCTTATGATAAGATACATAAATCAAGTCTGGGTTTTACCGATACCCTAAATATCTGCCTGCTGATATTCTGTGCTTTTCAAGGTGTAGTATTTGCTTATATCTATTACGCAACCGTTCGCCCACTGAACAAAATAAACAAAGCTGCGCTGGAATACACAAAAGGCAACTATTCCTATCCCAAACTCATTCACACCACGGATGAGTTCGGAACATTATCCAATTCCTTGGCTTATATGGCAGGCGAAATCCGAAATCTGGATAATTACCAGAAGAAATTCGTGGCAAATATCTCCCACGATTTCCGTTCCCCCCTAACCTCTATCAAAGGTTATGCAGAGGCTCTTTTAGATGGTACCATTCCTTATGAGATGAAAGATAAATACCTCGGGATCATCTCTTTTGAAACGGAGCGTCTAACCAAGCTGACAAGCGGACTACTGACCTTGAACGGCTTTGAGAACAGAGGTACCCTGTTAGAAATCACCTCCTTTGATATCAATCATATCATTAAGAAAACTGCGGAAAGCTTTGAAGGTTCCTGTAAGGATAAGAAAATCACCCTAAACCTGATTTTCTCCAATAAGGTAACCCTGGTAGATGCGGATATGGGGAAAATTCAACAGGTATTATATAATCTGCTGGATAACGCCATAAAGTTCAGCCACCATAGTTCCACCATCAAGATTTCCACGCAGGAAAAAGGTGATAAGGTATTCATTTCTGTGAAAGATTACGGTATCGGTATACCAAAAGAGAGTATCAATAAGGTTTGGGAACGATTCTATAAGACCGATTCCTCCAGAGGTAAGGATAAGAAAGGTACAGGTCTTGGTCTGTCCATAACAAAGGAGATTATCAGTGCTCATAATGAGAATATAAATGTTATCAGTACCCAAGGTGTAGGAACGGAATTTGTGTTTACCCTGCCACGCACAGATGGGTTTATCTAACTTAGCTTACAACGGACTTCTTAAGTGTTTTATTCTTATAATGATACAACAAAAGAGCTGTTAGCGATCATTAAAGTCTTCATCCCTAACAGCTCTTATTTTATTTCCTAAAAAAGTAAGTTGCAAAGCATATAACATTACTTTGCAACTTACCTAGTAAAACGAATTTTCTTTAAGTATTTTCCTCAAGGATTTGTAAAAACTGCTCCTAAGCTTCATCCCAGGAATGGCGGTGCAGCTTTCCTGCCATTCGCATTCCGGAGAAGTCATTATGTCTTAACGCCTCATATAGTACTATAGCAACAGAATTTGCAAGGTTTAAAGAGCGAATTTCTCCCATCATAGGAATACGGATTGCATTTTCCTTGTTATCAAGTAATATCTCCTCCGGAATTCCAGCACTCTCCTTGCCAAACATAATATAAGCATCCGGCTCATAGTCAGCTTCTGTATATACCTTTAAGGCTTTGGTGGTTGCCATATAAATTTTGGCTCCCGGATTCTTCTCTAGAAAATCGGCATAGTTTTCATATATTGTAACATCAAGGTCCTTCCAGTAATCAAGACCTGCTCGCTTAATTTCTTTTTCCTCCAGAGAAAAACCTAGGGGTTTTATTAAATGGAGCCTGGCTCCTGCCGCAACACAGGTACGTCCAATGTTCCCGGTATTAGCAGGTATCTCTGGTTCCAGTAATACGATATTCATAACGTAAATCCTCTTTTCTTATCCACGGTGTTTCTTAACAAACCGCTCAATTCTTTCTACGGCAATCTTTAAATTCTCCATGGAAGAAGCGTAAGAAATACGAAGGAACCCTTCTCCGCCGCAACCAAAAGCAGTTCCCGGAACAGCAGCTACCTTTTCTTCCATCAAGAGTTTCGTTGCAAACTCATCTGAAGTCATGCCCATGCTTTGAATGCTGGGGAAGATATAGAATGCTCCAAAAGGCTCAAAACAGGTTAATCCCATATCGTTAAAGGCTTTTACCAGATAATTTCTTCTCTGGTCATAAGATTCCCTCATCATAGCAACATCAGCATCACCGTTTCTTAAAGCCTCAACAGCAGCATACTGGCTGGCTGTCGGTGCACACATAATAGCAAACTGATGAATCTTTGTCATCTGCTCAATAATAACGGCAGGACCTGTAGCATAACCCAGCCTCCAGCCTGTCATGGCATAGGACTTGGAAAAGCCATTAATAACAATGGTCCTCTCCCTCATACCAGGAAATGCAGCTATCGATATATGCTGACCGCCATAAGTAAGTTCCGAATAGATTTCATCTGAGATAACAAACAAATCCTTCTCAATTATGATAGGGATAATTTCTGCCAGATCCTCTTTTGTCATTACGGAACCTGTAGGGTTATTGGGGAAAGGAAGCACCAATACTTTCGTCTTATCGGTGATGGACTTAAGAAGACTTTCTTTTGTAAGCTTGAATTCGTCCTTTTCCTTTAACTCAATAATAACAGGTTTGCCGCCTGCTAACACAACGCAAGGCACATAGGATACGTAACTTGGCTGAGGCACCAGTACTTCATCACCGGGATCCAGCATAGCTCTTAGTGCAATATCTATCGCTTCACTGCCACCAACAGTAACTATGGTTTCATGATCATAGTTATAGCTTAATCCGAAACGTCGGCTTAAATAACTGCATATTTCTATCTTCAATTCTTTTAAACCTGAATTGGAGGTATAAAAAGTCTTTCCCTTCTCCAGGGAATAGATGCCTTCTTCTCTGATATGCCAGGGGGTATCAAAATCTGGTTCTCCCACACCCAGGGAAATCGCATCCTTCATTTCACTAACTATGTCAAAAAATTTACGTATGCCGGAAGGCTCAATGCTTACGACGGTCTTTGATAATGGGTCTCTCACGGTGTAATCAGCATCCTTTCATCTTTGGTTTCATGAACCAGGGGCAGTCCATGCTCTTTGTATTTCTTCAGAACAAAATGGGTGGCAGTGCTGAGTACCGCTTCCATAGGTGCTAATTTACTTGATACAAAGTTAGCCACTTCTCTCATGCTCTTACCTTCAATAATTACCGTTAGGTCAAAACCGCCGGACATCAGATAAACCGATTCTACCTCATCAAATTTATAAATTCTTTCTGCAATCTTATCAAATCCCTGGCCTCTCTGAGGCGTTACCTTTACTTCAATAAGCGCTGTAACCTTTTCGCTCTCTGCATTGTCCCAATTGATCAGAGTTGGGTAACCGCAAATAATAGATGCTTCCTCTAACTCCTTGATGGCAACTGCCACTTCTTCTTCCGTAGCATTAAGCATAGCAGCCAGATCCTTTGGTGTAAGCTTACTATTCTTATCAATGGCCTGTAAAATCTTTTCCTTTAACATTTTCATACCCTTGCATATCGCAGGAAAGCCTGCAATACTGCCACATACAATAGAATGCGGATAAACCTGCATTCCAATGTCAATCCTAAAAGTGAAAGAAGCTCCTGTGGCATCCTTTCGATTTTATATTTTCTTTCACTTATCCCAGTATAATGCCGCGTTACGGCAATTCAAATAAATCTTAAAAGACTTCTTTATTATGACCATGCATTTGATAACCTGAGTTATGTACATGGTTTTATATACTTCCGTTATTTCACAGCGTTAACCTGATAAAGTTCATCAGTTTTCGGGGGTTTNNTTCCAGGAATCTCTCTTCCTCCTGATTTCGTATGGTTCTAGCGTTACCTTCAGTAAATCTTCCGATTACAACTGCCGGAATACCGCTGTCATTTAACTTTTCTGCAAGTTCATTTCCTTTCCCGGTAATCAGTAAAAGAGAGCCTGCCGAGTAAAGCTGATAAGGGTTTAGGTCAAAAAACTCACAGATTTCAATGGTTTCCTGTTTCATGGGAATTTTCTTTAAATCTGCTGTCAGACCCAATCCCGTACGAACTCCGATTTCCCATAAGGCTGCAAAAATGCCGCCTCTTGACGGATTATGCATAAGTTTAACTCCCGCTTCCTCTCCTATATCCGCTTCTGCGGCTATAGACAGTAATGTGGTAAAAGCCTCTGCATTCTGTATAAAATCTCGGTTATATCTGGTTAAAAGCTCCTCCGTATGCTCCTTAGCAAGGATAGCAGTCCCTAGAAGCCCTGCCCATTTTGTCATAACAATCTCATCTCCGGGCAGGACGCCCGCGGATGCGGTTACNNCTGCGGCGTATCTTACCGACACCAGTCACAGTTATAACCGGCCTGTTGACATAGGAGGTTATCTCCGTATGACCACCTATAATCTCAAGGTGATATGCTTTGGCTGTATTTTCCGCTTCCTTCATAATATTCTGAAGCTGGGATTCCTGTGAATCCTCGGGAAGCAGTATCGTAAGCATAACACCGATAATCTCACCGCCGGCTGCCCTGATATCTGCAACAGCACTATGTATAGCAGCAGAGGGAAGCAGGTCTTTTGAAACCGTTATGGGATTGGAGGTCAATAGCATTCCTTCCTCTTCTCCAATACCCAAAGCTGTGCAGTCCACACCAACTCCAGGTCTCTGAAGTACTTCATCCCTTCTCTGCTTTATCTGTCTTAGGACGGAACGCTTTAGAATTGGTTCCGATACTTTTCCCATCTGCATGGTAACTCCCATCTGTGCCTCAGGCACATTTATAAATTAGGATATATTTCATAAAATAGCTGATAGTTTGAAATAAATAAATTTTCAAACTTTTTATTTAAGCAGTACCCCAAGCAAGCTTCGGGTATGCCTTTGTATAGTTTGAAATGTAAAAATTTTAAGCACTTTAGAAATACCATAAGCAGGCCTGTGTCATGCCTTTCACCGTGGGTTAGATTGTGAAAAGGGGTTGTTGCATAACGAAAACTGTTATGCAGCAACCCACACAGACCATTTCTATTAGTCTGCATCTACTTCTTAAATATCATCATCCTGGGGTTCTACAACACCCTGGCTGCCATCATCGCCACTTTCTGTTTCACCGGTATCGTTTGTCTGTCCTTTATTACCATTAGTCTGTCCTTTATTACCCTCTGTCTGTCCCTTATTTCCGTTTGTACCAGAGGCGGGCACATCAGTTGCACCTTCAGAGGAAGTATCAGTTGAGTCATCTGGTTCTTCCGCATTCTCTTCCGGTTCAGGTTTCTTCGTTCCGATTGTAACATATCTGGGCGAAGGGTTATATACACTCTTATTAATTTTTGTACGACTTACTTCAACACCATTTTCATATACAATTTTATAGAGTTCTGCAGAATAACCTGTATGAGCGGACTGTGTTGTATATTCATAGCCTTCCAGCTGATTCGGATCTTTGGTTACTACATCAGCACCGGGGGCTTTTTCATTTAAAACAACAGTCTCAAACTTAATCTTTCTTCCCTCAGTGTCTCTGGTTTCATTTCCCCAGATATTAAAGGTTATGGTTCTTCCCTGCGTAGAAGCTTCAATTACGATTGGTGTATCTGTGTCATTCTTAAATTTTAAATCTTTCCAGGTTCCTGCAATAGCAGCATCTCTTGAGAGAGATACATAACTAATGGTCATGGAGTGGGGGAATCTCTCTACCACTTCCAGCTCTGAAAAAAGTACTGCATTGTATAGAGTAGTTGTTACCTGGCAGGCACCACCACCGATGGAATCAATTACTTTACCATTTGCATAAGCACCGGCTTCGTAATATCCGTTTGCCTTAGTAAAGGGTGTTAGCTTCTCGTAAGCAGAGAATACATCCCCGGGATACAACACTGTATTATTAATAAGTCTTGCACCATTTGCAAGGTTAGCTGCACGGTCATTAGAAGATGATGTATAGGTAGTGGAATAAGAACCAAGAATAGTGTTGCATTTTTCTACCATTTCCCTGGTATACTTAGGCTCATCCTTTTTTATTTCAGCTGATACGTTGACATCCTCGCCTGTCCAATCCTTTAATACAGCTTCTTTAATGGAATCGGCTGTTGCGGAGGTATTTACCTTCATACCCACCACTTCATCGGTATAGACAAATTTTCCATTCTTTCTGGCTACTGTAGCATTTTTCGCTTTAATATTATGACTAGACAGCTGTTTCTTAATAAAAGTCTTGAGATCATCATCTGACATGCTGAATTCCAGCTTATAGGTAAGATTATTTTCCTGTGTATCCTTTAATTCTTTATATTGCCTGATCAGGTTACCGTTTTTTCCAATCTCCAGTGCTTCTGCAATATATTGGTTATCTTTACTGGTGAATCCTAAATCTCCAAGGGTTATTGTCTCTTTCTCACCATCTATATCAACGGTTACCGTTTTCTCCTTCAATGAATCTACGTAATCCTTTACTGCCTGTTCGGCTTGTTCCTTGGTCATTCCACCAATATCCACCGAATCAATATATACCCCTTTGGTTATTACTTCCTCTTCGGCTGCGGCAAAAGCCTTGGTCCAGTTACAGGTAGATAATAGAAATAATGCAAAAACAAACACTATCCGTATTACACTTTTACTGTTCTTCATTGCTTTCCCTCCTCTGCTGGCTGATTTTTAGCGGCAGCATAAAGCGCTGCCT
>DJJW01000021.1:143183-160981 GCA_002434335.1 Lachnoclostridium sp. UBA6558
AGCAATTTCTGATAAGTATATTATAAACAATAATTCATATGTATATCAATATTTTATTAAAATATAATATTGATAAGCATAGGTGCTACCATGGCCAGCACCAGGACTACTACTATCACTAAAGATATAGCTCTTTTTACTTTGTGATTATTAAAATTCAATTGAGACACCTCTTTCTTATTTCCTTAACAGCAAATATATTCCTGTCTTATATTTAAATTTTTAAAAAACTTATTAACAAACTGCAAATCATATATATTCATTGGGACACTCACCAGCTCTGGCAACACCTATCACAAGCAAATAATCCTTAATCATATCTTTTCTTATACCCATATAGGATAAATATTTCTTCACAAGTGTTCTTTTTATATTTAATAGACCTTCTTTGTCTGTAACACTTTCAGAAACAGGTGTATATTCTACTAGATATACTGTACGGGCTATGTCATACAAATAACTCCCCCTGCACAGATTCATAAAATCTATTACATAGGTCTCTGTTCCGGATACAAGTATGTTTCCTGGATGATAATCACCATGACACAAGGTATTACCCTCAGGTAATCTTTGAAGTATTTGAAGGGCTTCTTCCTTTTTTGCTATTTTACAGCTCTTAGTATTGTGAATATGGTAGGCTAGGAACTCTTTATAATCAGGTAGATCCTTCAATTCAAATTTTAGCATTCTTTTATGCAGTGAGGACATATAAAAAGCACATTTATCCAAATCGCCGGTCTTAAAGAACCAATCCTCCAGTGACTCTCCCAGCACTTTTTCATATACTATACCAGAGCGGCCTTTATATTTAATCCTGTCATATGGAATAGGCTTAGGAAAATCTAAATCTTTTACAGCCAATGCTTTTGTGTATTCATTATCTACAGCAGTCTCTGGGTAACCCTCGTAAAAAAGCTTTAGGACTTTATTATCTCCCCATTCAAAGACCTCTGCCGTATTGCCGGAACCGATTAATTGTTTCTCCATTTTTTTGCTCCATGTATTGCTATTCCTGTTACTTCATAAAATCCAATTATCACTTACTTTATCCTAAGTACTTAACACACTATAGTATTGTATAAACTACTCTGATTATTCTTAGTTTTATACTTATGTCGCAGGCTTATAGTTTAACCTTCCCTTGTGAAGGATAATACTATCAATCAGTTTGGAAGCCTCGCTTCTTGTGAGATTGTCTATGGAATTCATATACTCTATCTTATGATATTTTAATAAATCATTCAAGTAATTTTTTTGACTTGCAGTGATAGGCTGGGACTTTTTTACCTTATAGGATAAGACCTGCTGCTTAAAAACATCACTGTGGCTGTCAAAAAATTCATTGCACATATATGCATAAACCATAGCCGTTGCCTTCGCATCGTGAAATGCCCGGTGGGCACTTGGATTTACCACGTTATAGCGATTGCATAAGCTCCCAAGGCTTTTACTCTCCTTTTCAGGGATAGTTCCCCTGCTGATCTTAAGTGTATCAATCCCTTCTCTTTCAAAGCTGTGCCCAAGTCGTCCGGCATTTACCTTTATGAAGCTGTAGTCAAACATTATATTATGCCCCATTAATATATCTTCTCCGGTAAATGTAAGAAAATCCGGCACCACCTCAGCAGCCGTTCTTGCATTCGCAAGCATTTCTTCTGTTATTCCCGTAAGCTTGATGATATTTTCCGGTAAGGGTAAAGGCGGTTTGATCAATTCGTTAAAATACTCTGTTATTTTACCCTCTTTTACGCGGACAGCACCAATTTCGATAATATGATCTTCTTCCGGTGAAAGTCCTGTGGTTTCTATATCAAAGCATACAAAGGAGGTTATCATTCCGTTTTTCTTTGTCATTGTAACCTCTTTTCTGGACATCTGGTTAAATTCGATGTCCGCTAATCTTTTGTTTATATAAATCGTGCTATAAATCTCTTCGTTATTTCAGATTATCCCACTTACTTTCCCACTTACACTGCTCAAACAAAAAACATTCATTGCATTTTGGACTCCTGGCAGTGCAAATACTTCTGCCATGGGCAATAATCTGAAGGTTATATAAAATCCAATGATCCTTTGGCAGAACCTTCATAAGATCGAACTCAATCTTAACCGGATCTTCCTCTTTGGTAAATCCCAGCTTTCCGGATATACGTTTTACATGGGTATCAACAACAATGCTAGGCTCATGATATATATTTCCTCTGATAACATTTGCAGTCTTTCTTCCTACTCCCGCAAGCTTTGTCAATGCATCAATGTCATTTGGAACCACACCTCCGTGATCCTTAATCAATGCTTTTGTACACTCAATGATATTCTTCGCTTTATTATGATAAAAGCCGGTACTGTGAATATCCCTCTCAAGCTCTCTTAAATCCGCTGCTGCAAAATCTTCAAGGCTCTTATATTTTTCAAAAAGGTCCTTTGTAACGATATTAACCCTTTCATCGGTACACTGAGCACTTAAGATTGTTGCAATCAGCAGCTGCCACGGAGTATCATGATTCAGATAGCACTTATATTCCCTTGTATAATATTCGTCCAGGAGAGCAAGAATCTGTTCCACTCTCTCCCGCTCTTTTTTTGTAATTCTTTTTACTGCCATAATTTCTCCCATTCCGCCGCTGACAGCAGCTTAAATCTGATGAAAGAAGATTGAAATGTATTTTGCAGGCAACTATAAAACCACCACTGCCTGCCCTGCCTGTTTATTAAGCGGATTTCTGTTCTTATAATCATACAGAATAAACTGCTCCTCCCCTGTTCTTATGCCAGAGTCAGCTGTCTCGTACACATTAAAAGGATAATGCTCTATATGAATCACGCCTTTTATATCCTCCGTTCCAATCTCTCTTAACAGACTTCCTGCTATTCTGTCCTTGTCCTGATAGAACAGCTGATATTTCTTCTTATAAGCTTCATAATCCTCTGCAAAGGAGGGTCTGCTCTTAAGCTTCTCCCGGCAAAAGAGGTCGTGAACCATAAGACTCTTAAGTATCGTTACTTCCTCCTTACCCTCCGCTGCAGTTCTTTGTTCAAAGAAGGATAGCAGGGTTTCATATCTTCCCATTCTGGAGGAACTCATAAGGTGAAGCCCTAGCTCCTCATAATAATTCCCCAGCTCAAGGAAGAAGTCAAAAGGAGTATTAAAAAAGTGCATCAGATACTTTAAGGAATACTCAAACTGTCCGCTGTTATAATAAATTTCTGTCATACTTTCTACTTTTTTAAGCAACAGGATTTCATCGTAACTGATCCACTTGGTATAAAGGACTTCATAGGGCGGTTCCTCCTGATACACAATATCCCATTGGTTGCCGGAAAGCTCCTGATTCAGGGTGGAGCCCTTTAATACCTTTAAGAAACCCAGCTGAAGCTGATCCGGCTTCATGGCATATACTTCGTTAAAAGAAGCCCTAAAGGAAGGAAAATCCTCCAGGGGAAGGCCGGCAATCAAATCCAGATGAATATGAATATTCTCACCCTTATGAATTTGACGAACCACCTCTTTGATTCTCTCAAGGCTCATCTTCCTGTGTATGGCATCCAGGGTATTCTCATTTGCAGACTGTACACCGATTTCCAGCTGAACCAGCCCTTCACGCATGGAATTAAGAAGTTCTATTTCATCAGCTTTCAGAATTTCTCCTGCAATCTCAAAATGAAAATTCGTGATCCCATTATCATGCTCCTTAATAAATCGCCATACTGCCATGGCATGGTTGTGATTACAGTTAAAGGTCCTGTCTACAAATTTAACCTGAGGCACCTTATTCTCAAGGAAAAACAGCAGTTCCTCCTCCACCTTTTTTACATTGCGAAAACGAACCCTTTTATTTTCCGAAGAAAGGCAATAGCTGCAGGAATAAGGGCAACCCCTGCTGGACTCGTAATAAATAATCCTGTTCTCAAGCTCAGATAAATCCTCATAAGGAAACGGAAGCTTATCCATATCCATTTCCCTTCTAAAAGCCGTCTGAACCACCAAATTTTCTTTACTGCCATCCCGAAAGCAAATACCCTTTATCTTTAAGAGCTCTCCCTGACCATCCACATAAAACTTCATAAGTTCCAGAAAAGCCGCTTCCCCTTCACCGGCCATAATACCGTCAACAAAGGGAAGTTCCTCCATAAGTGCCTCAGGATTATAAGACACCTCCGGGCCACCCAGCCACAGCCTGACCTCTGGCAGTACTTTTCTTAATTCCCTGCACACCTTCTGAACCATACCAAAATTCCATATATAGCAGGATACTCCTATAAAATCCGGCTTCTGTTTATAGATATCCATAAGAATATCATCTTTATATTGATTAATGGTATATTCAGAAATCGTAATACAATCCTTATAAGGCAATGCATAATTTCTAAGGCTTCTTATTGCCGGATTGGAATGAATATATTTTGCGTTAATGCCTACCAATAAAACTTTCAATCTAACCACCATTGTGCTTTGGCGGGCTCAAATCAGAAACAGCTTCTTTCAGAGCTCAACCGCAGCACCTCTGCTTATCTAGTAATTTTCGGTATAGTGTCCGCAACTGTCTATACCTTACGAAACCTGCTTATTCATGCCATACATATCCTTATGATAAATAATTTATAAGGTGAAAACAAAATAAGCATAAACCTTTAAAATCATAGGCTTAAGCTTATTTTAACACAACATACAAGAAAAGGAAACCTGTCTTTACTGGTAAAGGACGGTAAAGGTGAAAAGGAGGGGTTTTGGGAAACGGACGATGAGTTTGGCTTATATTCCTCCATCTCCTGTTCAGGGTTCCAAATTCCACTAAAATGACAGAAGTTGTTCCTGGCAGGTGAAAGGATACCAAACTCGCTGAAAGGCGCTCAGACAGTGGCATCCTTTCACCTAGTCACAACTGCTGTCATTTAAGTGTCCTTAGGAACCCTTCAATGGAGATGAAGGAATATAAGCCAAACTCATCTGGTTGTTTTCAAGGATATGCTTTTGATGCCTGAGCCCAAATAGGCAGAGGTTATGGCAAATACTTAATTAAAGAAGGTAAAATTACAACAAAAGAAGGTGAGCCTAGAACTATTAAATTAATTGATTATGTTTTTGTTAAGCGCGACAAGTTGCTTTAAATATATCGTTTATTAGGTTATGCTTCGATGAATATAAGGCTAACATTTACTTGACACAAATCATTTTTATGTTAACTATTTACTCAGAATTACATATTTGTTATAATTTGTAAAATAACAGAGTGAACCTAAAATATTAAAAAGGAAGGAAATTAAATGAAAAAATAAAAAATCTAGCAACTTTATTATTTCTAGTTATTATCATGGTTAATTCTTCTAGCTTTGCCTACGCCTCTGAATCAACAACACCGTCTACTTCAAATATTATAACTTCTACAAGCATCCCAGTAGCACCATATATTGATACAGAGACCGATGCTGTATTTACATTAGAATTTGAAAGAGATGAAAATGGTAATTTTTCACATGACCAAATATATTTCTACGCAGAGGATCCTCAAAATTCAACAGCTGCCGCAACACCTGAAGCAATTATTGACTTTTATTTGGAACCTATAATTACACCTTCAGACGATTATTACTATTATATCATGTTCAAAGTTGTTTCCACTGGCTTAGTAAATGGGACGTTCGGTGATCTGAAATTAAGGAATGGTAATCTGCTGTTACCAGACATTTATTTTAATCAATTTATTTCCTATTCATTTCCATCAACATTGTTTTATGTTGGAACAGCTGGTGCTTGTGAGATACTGCCAGTCACACCCACTGTACGTGTAGAATATACTAATTGCTTTATGTATTTTAATGACTATGGTTGGATAGGTGGTACACCATTTTATGCGACTACTCCTGTAATTCCTCACATAAAATTTTAAAATAATTATATGCTCTGTTCTTATAATAGAAAGCCAGGTGATTAAGATAAATCAATATTTAGATTTATTAAAAAACAAACACAAAGACAAGATATATGCAAACAAAAAAAGCACAATAGATATTATAAATTACATAAATGAGAAATTTAATCTAAATGAGATGGAAAATGACTCCAATAAATACCAGCATCAGATTGAGATTGCAAAATTAAACTGTATGAATGCGGAATCTTATAAAAATAAAGTTAATTATGAAAATATGAGTATTAAAACATTTGAAATTGTAAAAGATTCATTAAGCGCAGATTATTATTCAACTTATGATTACAATGGCTCAATTTCATCAATTCTTCCTATATTTTTAATGATTGAATTAAATACAGGTTATCTTTATAGTAATTCTAACGATTTAATGCAACATTTAATTCTATATCAAGGAATTAGTCAAGACGATATAGATAATAATACCAGCAATTTAACCTTATACTTACGTTTACTTGATGAAATAACTTTATAGACTTCTATTATTATATCAAATTTAGTACCGTTATGTTTTTACTGCCTATTAACCATTGAGTAATTTACTTATATATCCCCGTCATCTCATCTTCATAAAAAAGGTAATAAAATGTATCATCAACACATCAGTTCCCCTGTCCCCTCATTTATTGAGGGGAAATAGGGGTTCCTTTTTCTTTCGCATTGCTTCATAATTGTTTTGTAAATATTTTACACAATATTTACAAAACAATTATGGGGGCAAACCAAACGAATTAATTTAATGATCAAAAACCAGTAGGACAGCTTGTATACATGTACAACTTTGTTTTAACAAATATGAATTTGAAACCTTGGGACATCATACGATTCTATTGAAACCGTAGAAAAATGGAGAACTTTATTAAAGAATCAAAGAGCGGGTTTGAGTCTGGATATCGATCACCTCAGAACCGTACACCTTTTAAAATACCTCAACATGTAGAGGAAGCAAAATCCAAAATCATAGTTTCATACATAAATACCAGTAACAAAAAGGCTTAAATCAAGTACACAGATAATTAGAGGTTCTGTTTAGTAGTTTTGTATTGAGAGAATCCTTATTCCACTTAAGCGGAGGGAACTGTGACTAGGTAAAATTAAACCACTGTTTGAGCACAACAGCTTACACTGAAACACACTACCAGCGAGTTTGGTTTAATTTTACCTGCCAGGAACAGTTCCTGCCGCTTTAGTGGAATAGGGATTCTCGAACAACAAGACGTATAAACAGAACCTCGAATTATCGTCCGCCCCCAAAACCTCCCGTACTGCAAAGTCCTTACACCCTCACATTATTTCCTGCCAAAAATCCTCTAAGCTGATTGTCCAGCCAGATTGCCGGCGCCGCCAGCACAAACCACACCAGGCTGAACAAAGGACATATCTGCCCCCAGGCATTTAAGGGAAGCTCTGAATAATCCCATACATTGAGATTCATCCACAGATTAACGATAATTCCCGCAACCAGTTCCACTGCTGTTATTGCCAGAGAAGCAAGAAACATTTTCCCCGGGAGAGGGATCTCATGGCCGTATTTCTGATTAATAAAATCGATTATAAGAAAACAGATGCCGCCTGCAATCAACATGGAAATGTGGGAATAGCCTCTGAACAAGGTCTCGATACCGCAATAAATGAAACCTCCCACAAAGAAAAACAGAATGTATTTTAACGTGTTATTTATTTTAAGCATACCTTTCTCATCCTTTCTGATTAATAGCGCATCAGCGGTTTAGCTGTCAGCGCGTTTCATTGGGTTGAAAATTAGTATGCTCGGATTTTTTACATAAACTTATAGAATTGCTACATTCCATCACTTCCCTTAGCAAAGACTGCCAGGGTGTCATTTGGAAAAATGGGTATGAAAAAAGCGGGTGATGGGAATCGAANNTTTAAGTCCTGTGCGTCTGCCAGTTCCGCCACGCCGGCATCTAAAATCTTTCTGACAAGGTTAGATTATAACACAGTCACAAATAGATTTCAAGTGCTTTTGTACAAGTTTTTTATGAAATTCCAAAAATAATAAAAATACACTTATGCCTGGAAAAAATTCTTTATTATAACCGAGGATACCGAAGGAAGGGCTAATTTTAATACTCCTCCATCCGTGTAATACATTTCCGAATCCAGACAATAGCCATCTCTGGTTGTTAATAACAGTCTTGCTAGTGTTTCCTTATCCTCAATCCCTATACGCCAGGCTTCAATCTCCACATCCATTGGTGCTTCTGTATTATTTAAGGCAATAATAAATTTGTCTTTTCTGTCAAATCTTCCATAGCACAGATACCCATAATCCACATGCAGCATCAGATGGGATCCGGTTTTTAAAGTATCATAGGTTTTATGAATATTTATAATATCCTTATGGAATTGAATCAGCCCCTGATCTTCTCTGCCCCAGGGATAACTTCTCCGGTTATCCGGATCTGTCCAGCCGCATAAGCCGGCTTCATCACCATAGTAAATAGTAGGTGCACCGGGCCAGGTCATCTGTACCGTTACCGCTTCCCGGAACACTCCCTGGTCTATGCCGGTATCCGCAGCCTGGGGTCCTGCTGTTGTCGTTCTTCCCACTCTTTTGTTGGTTCTTGTTAAGAATCTGGAATGGTCATGGTTGGAGAGTTCATTCATTGCGGTTAACAATGAGGTGGTCTGCATACCAACCATAGCATTTTTCATCAGACCTTCGAAAGCTGTTCCGGAATTGTACAGAGCTTCCTCATAGGAATCACTATGCTTTTCCATACCTGTAAGAAACCAGGTAAGCGGCTCCATAAAAGCATCGTAATTCATAACGGTATCCCATTCTTCACCTGAAAGCCATTCCTTTGAATCACCGTAATGCTCCGCCAGAATAACTGCCTCCGGATTAGCTGTCTTTACTGCCTTTCTAAAGTCCTTCCAGAATTGATGGTTAAATTCTCTGGTCAGGCCTAAATCTGCAGCCACATCCAGCCTCCAGCCGTCGCAGTTAAAAGGTGGTGCTACCCATTTAGCTCCTATTTTAAGGATTTCCTCATAGAGTTTATCGGAACCCTCATAGTTTAACTTAGGCAAGGTCTCATATCCCCACCAACCGTCATAACTGCCATTACCAGGCCATTTATCCTCACGGAAATTAAAATAATCCCTGTAAGGGCTGGTCTTTTCCCAATAAGCACCTGGCTTAAAGTCCTCTTCCCCTTCATAAATACCTTCTCTGTCAAGCCATTTATGAAATGAGCCGCAGTGATTGAAGACACCGTCTAACATTACCTTCATACCTTTTTTATGTGCATTCTCCACTAGTTTTATAAGCAGCTCGTTGCTTTTCTCAAGATTAATCCTGCTTGTAACCCTCTTTTTGTAACGGCCTGCCATACGGTTGTCGTATACGCCTTCCGGCAGAGTTTCTTCACTATCTTCTACAATAACTCCCAGATGCGGGTCTACATAGTCATAATCCTGCGTATCATATTTGTGATTGGAGGGAGAAACAAACACCGGATTCAAATAGATTACTTCCACACCAAGGTCTTTCAGATAATCCATTTTCTTAATAACGCCTAACAGGTCACCTCCATAGAACTCTCTGATGCCTACAGACGCCGGATATTGATACCAGTCCTCTGTCTTTGTCACACAGTCCCCCACATAATAATATTCTCGGTCGGAAACATCATTGCTTGCATCTCCGTTATAAAAACGGTCCACATAGATCTGATACATAACCGCACCTTTCGCCCAATCAGGCGTATGAAACCCGGGAGTTAAGGTAAAATGAAACTTCTCCTGCAGCTTATCGGTTGCTCCTGCCCGGTTGTAATAGCAGTCCTGCTCTCCGTCTGTTATTTCAAAGTAATAGTTAACCGCATAGTTCTCTAATACTATAGCGCTTTCATAATAGTCGAAATATATATCACTGTGGGTTTTCTCCATCTTAGCTGATGAAAATTCCTGTGTATTTCCGGAGAAATGCAAGAAGACGCTTAATTCACCCTTTTGAGTTCGTAATCGTATAATTACCTCTTCGAATTCATTCGGTTCCATGGGGTTTATGTAATCAATTGTTCCGTCACTGTACAGCGCATTTTTATTTATCATATATATCAAACAAACCTTTCCTTTTATCAGGACATTTTGCCAGTGCCCTGAATCCTGCTTTTTATTTTACGAAACTTTCCGAAATATTTGTCTCTGATAATGTATATTAAAGCATATACCCAAAAATAGCAACCAATAATTCAACTATTTTTGGACAAAGAAAAGGACAGCCATCGATGCTGTCCTTTTCTTGGAGAAGGTATTTTGTTACTTATGGGGTGTAGCAAAAACTATATAATGTATTGGGGTTTACGTGTATTAGTATATCACCATATATTCAAAAAGTGTGCACAAACTTAAAATATTTTAAAAATATTTTTTGTCTGTTTTTTCACTAACCTCAATTTTAGCTTTTACAGCCCCGAAAATATTATATAAAAACCTTATATTTTACAGCCTTTTTTTGTAACCCGCCTTTAAACCTCTAAAATTGGTGTATTACCGCCATCACTTTGGGTAAGATTGGAACTGTCTCCCCTGTGAAGGAACAGGGCTTCGAATTCTTCACGGTTAATTCGCTCTTTCTCAATTAAGAGTTTCGCGCAGCTGTGAAGTACATCCATATATTCTGTAAGGAATCTCTTGGCTTCACTGTAGCAGTTGTCAATAATCCCTTTCACTTCATCATCAATGATTCTGGCAACATTCTCACTGTAGCTTCTGGTATGCGCAAGATCTCTTCCGATAAACACTTCGTCATCATCACTGTCATAATTAACCATACCTACGGTGGAGGAGAAACCGTATTTAGTTATCATGGCTCTGGCAGTCTTAGTTGCCATCTTTATATCCGAAGAAGCCCCTGTGGTAATATCATCAAATATCAGCTCTTCTGCGGCACGGCCTCCAAGTCCTACAATAATATCCTGCTTCATACCGCCCTTTGTGTGGAACATCTCATCCTTTTCCGGTAAAGGCATGGTATATCCTGCTGCACCGTTTCCGGTTGGAATGATAGACACGGTATATACCGGCCCCACATCAGGGAGAAGATGAAAGAGAATGGCATGCCCTGCTTCGTGGTAAGCTGTAATCCTCTTTTCTTTGTCAGAAATAACCTTACTCTTTTTCTCCGTACCGATGCCTACTTTGATAAAGGATTTATTAATATCCTCATGAACAATGTAAGAGCGGTTTTCTTTGGCTGCACTGATCGCAGCTTCGTTTAAGAGATTTTCAAGATCAGCGCCGGTAAAACCGGCAGTGGTCTGGGCAATCCTCTTTAAGTCTACATCCTCACCTAAGGGTTTACCTTTGGCGTGAACCTGAAGAATTTCTTCTCTGCCTTTTACATCCGGTCTTCCTACTAACACCTTACGGTCAAAACGTCCCGGCCTTAATATGGCAGGGTCCAGAATATCCACACGGTTGGTGGCTGCCATGACAATAATACCTTCGTTGACACCAAAGCCATCCATCTCTACTAACAACTGATTTAAAGTCTGCTCTCTTTCATCATGTCCCCCGCCCATTCCGGTTCCTCTTCTTCTGGCAACGGCATCAATTTCATCAATAAAGATAATACAAGGGGAATGCTTTTTGGCATCCTCAAACAAATCTCTTACTCTGGAGGCACCTACACCTACAAACATCTCAACAAAATCAGAACCTGAGATACTAAAGAAAGGTACCCCTGCTTCTCCTGCTACTGCTTTTGCAAGAAGAGTCTTACCAGTTCCGGGAGGTCCTTCCAAAAGTACGCCTTTTGGTATTCTTGCTCCCACCTGGGTATATTTCTTGGGTGATTTTAAGAAATCCACAATTTCCTGAAGTTCTTCTTTCTCTTCCTCAAGACCTGCTACATTCTTAAACGTAGTCTTCTTATTTTCGTCAGTGGTCATTTTCGCCCGGCTCTTGCCAAAGTTCATAACCTTACTGCCGCCTCCGCCTCCGCCGGCAGCCTGATTGGACATATAGGAAAACAATAATATAATAACTACGAACCCTAACAGATAGGGCAGCAGTGTCAGAAACAAGTTAGGCTTTGCCACATCATAAAATTGATGTGTAAATTTATCGGAATTTGCAACCGCAAGATCCCTTACCTCTTTGACATCCGGTACATAGAATTTCTTTACGTTCTTATCCTTTAACGTAACGATAACCCTTCCCGTCGGTGGTTCCTGATTCTGATAGATCTTAACATCGGTTATATTACCTTTTGATACATCCTCCAAAAAGTTGTTGTACTCGTACTGATCGCTTTGATTGTTCCTTATATTCTGGTGAACAAGGGATAAGACCAAAATAATTCCAAGGATAATGAGATAAGCTCCATATCCTTTCAGTTGTCTCTTCACAGACAGACCTCCTTTCTATTGCTCAATAACTCCGATATAGGGCAGGTTTCTGTATTTTTGGGTATAATCAAGCCCATATCCTACCACAAATTCATCGGGTATCTGAAATCCTACATAATCTACTTTCACTTCTGCAGTTCTTCTGTCCGGTTTATCCAGTAAGGTACATATTTTTATACTCTTAGGCTTTCTGCTGTATAAAAGATCTACCAGATATTTCAGCGTATTACCGGAATCAATAATATCCTCAACAATAAGAACTTCCTTATCTTCAATGGAATCGTCCAGATCTTTTATGATTTTAACTCTTCCAGAGCTTACAAAGCCATCTCCGTAACTGGATACAGACATAAAGTCCAGAGAGAGTGGAACATCTATATTCTTAGCCAATTCGCAGGTAATGAATACTCCTCCCTTTAAAACACAAATAAGATGCAGTTCTTTTCCCGCATAGTCCTTGCTGATCTGCTCTCCCAGACTGCGAATCTTCTTATCTACCTCTTCTTGTGATATTAATACTTTGATATTTTCATTCATTTTCTTTTTCCTCCGTTAATTTTATCTGAAGTATCCGCTTTGTATTCTCATCCACCTTATAGGCTTCGCTGATTCTGCCGCCGATTACCCATATGATATGGGAACCGTCTGCTAACAAAGGCTGGACATCTCTTATCTGCCTTGGTACTTTTTCATCAATAAAATAGGCTTTTAATTTTTTTGTGCCTCCTTTTGCATCAATGCAAAGGTAATCCCCCTGTTTTCTCTTTCGGATTAACACAGTATCCTTAATTTTATCATAGTCAAACCATTTCGTATAGAGATTTTGTGGAATTATCATATTTTTTTTATAATTTAATACTTCTGTTATAAGACATATTTCCCTGTCCGGCAAAGAAGTTCTGCCCGGTATGTTTAGCGCCTGTTCAAGTTCATTTTCAGGCGGAGATGTATCGATACTGCTACTGATACGCTTATCTCTTACAAAGGATATATGATTATACTCCTTTGCTGCCGTTATTCCATAGGGAAGGTTCACCCGCTTTCCCGTCTGCTTGCTGACAAGATCTAACACTGCCGCAACATGAACGGCTTCCAGATCCTTTAAGCTGCCGCTAAGAAAAGAAAGGGCTTTTCGCACCAGTTCTTTCTGAATAACAATGTCCTCTTTCAGAAGCTCCTAANNGCTGTACCTGTCCTTGAGGTGACGCTTCTTTCAGCTCAGTATTATTATCGTGAGAGTTCATATCTTCTTCTGGGAAAACATTCCTTTTCGCATTATTCCCACTTACCAGAACTCTATCCATGGCCTTAAGCGTCATTTTCTCAACAAAGGCTTCGATTTCCATCAGACTGTCTCCTGCCCCGCTGATATGGCCTACAGCCTGTTTATTGACCTCTGCGGCATTTTTAAGAATACCATGACGTATCTTATTTCTGGTATAGTCCAGGGTAAAGTTCGTGGAATCATTCAGATAATCAGCACTGCGATTGCTTAGATAAGCCTCAATTTCCTGTCTTTCAAGGCATAAGAGGGGTCTTATAATATTACCTCTAACCGGATTGATTCCTGTAAGTCCGGTTAAGGCGCTGCCCCTGAACAGATTAAAGAGTATTGTTTCTGCATTATCATTTTTATTATGTGCAATTGCAATTTTATTACACTTATATGCATTAAGATACTGATTAAAAACCTCATATCGCGAGATTCTGCCTGCCTCTTCAAGAGATAAGCCCTGAGTTTTCGCCATTAGAGGGATGTCTTTACAGACTGCTGTAAAGGACACTCCCCTCTCTTTACACAGGCTTCTGACAAAGTCTTCGTCCCTGTCAGCTTCTTCCCCCCTTATCCCGTGATTCACATGAATCACAAAAAGGGTCAGTCCGTAGCTTTCAGACAACTCTGTAAGCACATGAAAAAGGCAGACCGAATCCGCTCCGCCGGAAACTCCGACAATAATCTGGTCTCCCTTTTCAAGCATGTTATATTTACTGATATACTGTTTTATCTTATTAATCATGAATAACTCCAACTCAGGTTTTTCTTTTATGACTGATTATTCATTTGTTAAGGTGCGTCTGAATACTTACAGCACTCTAAAATATACTAATTTTTTTTATTGTAACTTAAACAATAAGAAATATCAAGTCTTGCTCCAAAAGCCTGCAACCAGCACTGTCATATCATCTGCGGGCACCCAGCCGTTATGTTCAAGGGCCATATTAAGTATTGCATTTGCCATCTCCTTGGGATTGTTCGTCTTAAGCTCCTGAATAAATTGGATAATCGTCTCCTCCTTCTCCTCTCCGGTAATGCAGTCCACTACGCCATCCGTAGCCATGATAACAAATTCACCGTCATAAAGCTTCCTGGTGACAATTTCATAATCAGCTCTATGCACCACTCCTGCCGGCAGCGCATTGGAATGTATAACCTCCACTTCCCCGGACTTCTTAAGGAATGTTGAAGCAGCTCCCATTTTGATAAAATCACAAAAACCGGTATAGAGATTAATAATGGACAGATCAATGGTGGAAAAGCTCTCCGCCTTATCCCTGAGCACCAAAATGGAATTAATCAGCTTGATAGCGGATTCCTTACGAAAACCAGCCTCCATAAATTGCTCCAGAAGTTCAATTACCGATTCGCTTTCTTCACAGGCATCCGGTCCGGAACCCATTCCATCGGCCAGGCTCATCATAAAGGTTCCGGTGTCAGGATTCAGGAAAGAGAAATTATCTCCTGATACCGGACTTCCATCTTTATTCATCCTGGCAAAGCCCGTATATACAGTATAGTCCGTATCCTCCACAAAGGTGAAGGTCTCCATCTCCCTGGAAATTACTTTTTTGCAGCCATCATAGGGTCTTATAGCTTTCCCGCAGGCTCTGCCTATAATCCCTGCTGCTTCTTTCGCTGTTATACATCGGCCTTTTTCCGTTTTGGCCGTCAGGTAAATCTCCTGTTTACCGTCTCTTTTTTCAAAGATAGCAACCTTTTTCACCTGAATATGGCTGTGCCGCAAAGCCTGGGCGATTCTTTCCTTACTATCCGCACCCTCGTAAGGCTTATATAAGTCCAGCGAAAAGTCATCAATAATATTAGCCACCTCACCCAGCTGTTCTGCTATGGCAGCTCTGCTTTGTGCAAGTTTATTGCTCCAGACCATATTTATTCTTGCAATTTCGATACTCTTTTTCGCTTCTTCCAGAAAGTTCTCGAGACAAATACATCTGGAGGCGAATTCTACCGGTATTTCATTTAAGGATACGGTTCCGTTTTCATTTACCTGCTCCATAATATGAAAAGCCCCTTCATAGGTTTCATAAAAATGTCCTTCCCAGCACAGGCTGCAATTTTCACAATCCTTGCAGAGTTTTTCAGATAGTCTGTCAAAGAGCTCTCTTTTGTCTACTTTATTAAGCTCCTCCTTCTGTTCTGAGATGGAATGAAAGGTTGCGGAAAGGTTATGAAAGGATTCTGAGAAATCTCTCAGCTTTCCTCTGGCAACACTTTGCAGGTTCTGATGAACAAAAACCTCCTCTTCTTTTCCTTTTTCATCTTTATTTTTTCCATATATCAGACTTTTAGGCAATAAAAAAAATAATACTGCACAGGAAATCAATACCCCAAACCCTTCCAAATTAAATTTACTGTCTTTATACAATTCTCCCAGCACCAGAAACCCGCCGGTAAAGGCCAGAAAATCCGGTATCCTACCCATTTCACGAAAACTTCCGCTGATGATGCCAAGCATACACATAACTCCCAGCTGATTAAGTTCTCCGGTTCTCAGTGTCATTATAATACCGCAGGCTGCACCTATTACCGCGCCAAACCCGGCCCCGTACCGAAACCCGGTCAGAAGGATACAAAACAAAGCACAGGTTAAGGGTAATGAAAACCCCAGAGAATTCATATCCGGTATCCCATATATAATTACACCGCCCATAACAGCCAACCCTACAATTTCTTCATTGGATAAGGCCTCACCTTTTAACGGAGGATTCAGTACCGGCCCAAGGCCCTTACGAAAGATCAGACAGGAAACAAAAACAATGATACCTTCTGCCAGTCCCAGTACAGCAAAATGCAGGAAGTCATTGCTTAAGGTGCTATAAAAACAGGTTAGCAAAGTAATGGCTCCCCCTGCGACTCCTCCCATAACCCAGACGGAAAGTTTCTTATTCCGATACTCTGCCATGGAAATCAGGATAGAGAATACCATGATGGCTATAAGGTATTTAATCATCTCCGCCCTGTCCATTGCCGTTATAATACCCAAGGCCACCATCACCGCGGTTAATATCCGGCTCTTAGGCTCCAGATACAGTGCTGCCAGATACCCCATAGCAAATGGATTTATTCCCATGAACACGGAACGCGCCATAATAATTCCAAGAGAGCTTACAAGAACTCTCCTAACATTTAATTCTTTCATCTAATTTAAATCCTCCCTCTAATTAAGGACTGTTTGCTGACGGCTTATCTCTTTGCCGTATATTAGCTGTACATGTTCAGCCGTATTTCATTACAACTGTACGTATATCGTTTGGCTATACTTATTTCATACAACTGTACTTTAGTCATCCAGCCGTACTAACTTCTGTTCAACCGCATTTATTCTGTACAATCAGTCCGTTTAGTCCTGTATTATAGGGATGTCCAACTAAAATCTTTGTCAAAAATGAGTCTTCCTATACAAAAACTTTTTGACAGGATAACCGCCAGATGCCTGATAGAATCGAATAGAGAGAGTTCAATACGTTTAAGACATTCAGATTAAGGTCAGATAAATCAGATTCATAAAAATACCCCATATACCTCCGAATGTATTTGAACATAACGGCGGCTACAGGGCTAATAGCTGTAATTAATTACAACAATATTACTTCATAATGCAATTATAAGACTGTTTATCAGCTAGTACGTCAGAAGGGGGGTTCTTCTCAAGGGGACGGTAAATTGCACAAAACAGAAAGAACTCATGCTTCGATTTCAAGGTATAAGAAGTCCTAATTCTCTGAATATTTTCTGCTGGACATCCTGTAAAACAGATAACTCGCTTCGCTCAAACAATCTGTTTTACAGGATAGCACAAAATATTCAGAGANNGCATTCGTTCTTTCTGTTTTGTACAATTCACCTGAAATCAGGCGAAGCAGGCTTTTGATGGGCTAATCAGTTTTTACTTTAAAAAACATATTTTAATAATTATCGCTCAAAAAAGTGCTTTAAAGGTATTATTAATAATTTGCTTTAGTGCAAAATCCATTAAACTATCTCCTAGCATAACCCAGGTTTAATACATTTAGTTTTCCATATCTTTCATAATACCAATTTCCTATTAATCATACAATTCAAAAAGCTTTCTATCCAGAAGTAAACGCATACAAAAATTTAGACTATAACCTTTGAATACAAGTATTTTACCAAAAATAATCTAATGCATACATCCTGGCCTTCTTCCCATAGATTTCAGGCAAA
>DJJW01000021.1:161040-190120 GCA_002434335.1 Lachnoclostridium sp. UBA6558
ATATATCGTATACGATATATCCCTTAAAACATAATAGCGAAGGACGGATTTGAACCGCCGACACTGCGGGTATGAACCGCATGCTCTAGCCAACTGAGCTACTTCGCCAAAAGCAACGAAGACAATTATAACCGCTGCCCGGTACTTTGTCAAGGCTTACTCTTCAGATTTGAAAATAATCTCATCCTTGTAAACCAGATTGAACTTTTCCCTTGCCATTTCCTCTATAAACTTCTTGGTCTTGACATAAGCTTTCTTTTCTTCTATGTCCTCTGCCCTTTGTTTCTCGTCCTCGATCTGTTTGTTCAACTGTTCGATTTTCTCATCTGCTTTCGCTTCAGCCAGGTCTAAGGACTGCTGCTTATAAGTTACGATAGCACAAATAGACAATACCATAACTGTTGTCAGAACCAGGCCTGTCCGCCTTTTCTTCCTTTTATGATTCCGCCCCTTCAAATTTAACCACCTTTTTCCTTATCAGATAGGCTTATTTTACTCGATTCTTTATTCTTTTTCAAGAATTTTTGTAAATTAGTAAAAATAAATTTAAATAGTTTGAATACTTTACGGAATCCTTTGGCAATCAGGCCTCCCAACAGGATAAAAGGTTTCAAGAGCAGACCAATAACCTTAAAGATTGTATCCTTAATTTTGTTTAAGAAACCTGCTATCAGATCAACTAAGGGATCACTTAAAAAATTGCGGTACAAAAGCATACCAAGAAAAATACCAAGAATGGCAAATCCCCTGATAATACCGTTATTCTGCTGATACATCATGCGAAATATAAGAATGCTTGAGACTGTCCAATACAGCAAGTCCTCTATCCCAACCAAAATAGCTCCTCTGGGAAATACTCTCCGGATTATTCGGAATACATCATAAAATACTAACAGGTAAACTCCCCAGAGCAAACAGGTACCAAAAAACTCAAGCTCAGTCAATATCTCTCTATTCATCTACTTCGCTCCCATACAATTTCTTATGCTAGTTAAAGCGTTCTGCTTATTTGAACAATCTGCTGATCAGGGACTCTCCGGACTTTCCGTATCCGCCGGCATCTGAATAGGTCAGACTGTCTATCTTCCCGTCTACGTCCACCTCTCCCTTTTCCAGGGTCAAACGGTTCACATGAAGTTCATTCCCCCTGATCATTAAGATCCCCTGCTCTGTCTCTAAGAGTACTTCTCCGGCATCAAAACTCAATACATCTTTAACCCCGGTTATCATAGCCTGACTTCTGGCATTTAAACTGACTTTATGTAATTTCTGTAACCCCTGCTTCTCTTCCATAAAAAGGCCTCCTAATATACTTTATTTCAGTATATTAGAAGACCTTTCATTTCATTCCTATATCGTAGCTGTTACCACGTACAAGTTCTATATTTGTTGATTTTGTGTTAGACAATATATTCATACAGGTCTTTGGCATCGTCTTTTCTCACTGTTTCCTGCACATTAAGCACTTTAACCTTAACTGCCTTACCGCCAAATCCGATCTCAATAATGTCTCCCTCTTTCACACTTGCCGATGCTTTGGCAGGTTTTCCGTTTAACATTACACGTCCGGCATCACACGCTTCATTTGCTATGGTTCTTCGCTTAATCAGCCTTGATACCTTCAAAAATTTATCCAGTCTCATAAATACCTCTCGATTCATAATTTTTAAGTCAAAAAAAGAAGCTGTCCCAAAATCTGTCCCTCCATTTTTAAGCAGCACACTTATCCATACGGTGAACACGATTCCTGATCAGCTTCCTTTGATTAACTCGTCCTATGCGTTAATAACATCCTTTAAAGCTTTTCCTGCTTTGAACTTGGGAGCTTTAGATGCAGCGATTGTTATAGCCTCTTTTGTCTGAGGATTTCTTCCTGTTCTTTCAGGTCTTTCAGATACTTCAAAAGTTCCGAAACCTACTAACTGTACTTTCTCACCTTTTGTAAGCTCTTCTGTAACAACATCAATGAAAGCCTTTAATGCTTTCTCTGAATCCTTCTTGGATAATTCGGTTTTCTCTGCAACTGCTGCAACTAATTCGGCTTTGTTCATGGATTTAACTCCTCCTCTAAAGTAATTAATATTTGTTAAAATAACCGTTAGGATTATTTTCATTTCTTCAATGCCACTGGCATTGGCTATATCGTTTAAACTTGTGGCTTTTTCTGAGTAAGTCCTTCGATATCTACAAATCTATTTATAAACTTATTAGTGGCATTTGTCAAGGAATTTTCTGCATTTAAATGCAAAATCACCGACAAATTTACTATATGAAACAGTAAATTTTCAAAATTATCTTCCAAATGTTCCCTCTCGCCATTTTCAACCTCTTTTTTCAGCTGAATCAGGCTCTCTGTAAGGCTTTTTAAGACTTCGGAAGGTAAATTCTCCTCTTCCGTTTTTCCAGCCTTCTTTATGGCCTTTTCCGCCCTTATAAGAGCAGGTAATGCCTTGGGAATATTTAGGAGCGTATCTGCTGTACTTTTTTGATTTTTTTCCTCTTTTTTAATCTCATCCCAGTTCTTAACCACCTGTCCGGCATCAATATCCTCCTGATTGGCAAATACATGAGGATGACGTCTTATCATCTTTTCACTTTCTGCGGTGATAATATCCTCAATGCCAAATTCCCCTTTTTCTTCTGCTATCGAGGCATGAAGCGCTATTTGAAGAAGTACATCTCCCAGTTCTTCGCAGAGGTTGTCCAAGTCGCCGTTTCTGATGGCTTCAACACTTTCATAAGCTTCCTCTAACATGTATTGTTCCAGACTTTCATGGGTCTGCTTTCTGTCCCAGGGACAGCCTTTATCGCTTCTTAGGTATCTGATAATATCCATAAATTCTTCAAAGGTATACTTTTTATCCATGGTTCACTCCTTTTCTCATTCTCACTTGTAAGGCTAAACTATTCTGCAGTCAACTGCCACCCATAGAGTTCCTCAATTCTTGACCTAAATTTACCACATCCGTTTATAGTTTGTCACGATAATTCTTTGCAGTTCACAGAACACATAACGAAGGACAATATAAATTCCAGAAAATTGTTAGTAGTCTAATGAATAATCCTTCTTATAAAACCTGAAGTGCTAAGTGCTTTCTTCACAATTAAAGCTTTACACAAATCTATGTACTTTTTTCTCATCTTCTAATATCAAAAGTTTTATACCGGCACTTTTCGACAGTGGTGGTGCTTAATAGAAATGCGTAAATTATACTTTTGTCTTAACCCCGGCATGAAGAGAGAGATTGATTACGCCTTTCTGTCTTCCGTTTGGGCCTGCGAATCCATTATCTATTATATGAAGTATCCGTCGAATCTGTCAGGGCAGGATAATTCCAAAACTGATTTCTGCACTCAAAAAATAAGGCCTGTTAGTACAGAAGAATTAACGCATACTCTCTATACTTACAGGCCATTTAAATTTTACTGTTCCATCTGTCTTCCTAAAAAGTAAGCTGCGGTGCTTGCTAATTTATTCTCCACATCCCCGAATTTAACCTTAGGGTCTTTTGTAAGCAGTATCACCGAACCAATTGCATCCCCTTCACTGATTATTGGCCAGATTACCTGATAGTTGTACTCTGTATCATCGTCAGCCACAATGTGAACGAAATTTTTATCTTCCTTGGAAGCCAGCAAATTCTCTCTGTCTTCAATTACACGTTCCAGTTCAGGTGTTATGGGCTTAGAGATTAGTTCTCTCTTCATACTGCCGGAGGCTGCCACAAACTGATCTTTGTCAGATATGGCAATGACATGTCCTGTTGTCTGGGCAAGGGAATCAGCATACTGCTTGGCGAACTGTCCCAATTCTCCAATGGGAGAATATTTTTTCAGAATGATTTCGCCTTCTCTGTCTGTGAAGATTTCTAAAGGATCTCCTTCTCTGATTCTTAATGTACGGCGGATTTCCTTCGGCACTACCACACGTCCCAAGTCATCTATTCTTCTAACGATTCCTGTTGCTTTCATATTTTATTCCTCCATTTTGCATCCTATTCATAATGTGGTACTTATGGTTATTATTGTTTGTCAAAAGGAATAAATTATACACTGTTGGATTATTTTATCATGAATTTTATTTTCGACAGAGTGGCTTTTTTCGTCATTTAATGAAGCGCTTCTATGTGTATATTGGTATCATGTGCCGTTATTGTACACTACTTCTTTTAGATAAAGGCCTTCCGGGGGTAATGTTATTCCAGCTGTATCTCTTTTTCGGCTTGCAAGAATATCTTTGATATCCTCTGCTGCTCTCTTACGCTCTCCGACCTCCAGAAGTGTTCCTGCAATAATTCTTACCATGTTATAAAGGAATCCGCTGCCGGTGATCAGGAGCCTTATTTCTTTTATTTCCCGGTGATGATATTTCGTTACGGTCTCAATGACAGAAATGCTGTCAATTCTTCTTATGGTATTAAATTCCTCTCTTTTCTCAGAGGAAAACCCGCGAAAATCATGTGTGCCTAAAAGCCAGAAAGCGGCTCTTTCCATCTCTTTGATATCCAGCTCTTTTTGCAGAGCAAATACCTGTTTACGAAGAAATACCGATGGGATTTCACTGGTTTCAAACCGGTATTCATAGGTTTTGGAGATTGCATTTTTTCTGCTGTGAAAGCCCTCTGATGCCTCTTCTAACGAAAGGATAGCGATATCCTCCGGCAGAAGCTTCTGCAGATTGTTCTTAATATCATTTACTTCTGCCTGGCATTTACAGAAGAAATTAGCCACTTGTCCAAGGGCATGGACTCCTTTATCTGTCCTGCCGGACCCGACTATTTTTATATCTTCCTTTAAGGCTAGAGATATGACTTCCTCTATGACTGCCTGGACAGACCGTTTACCGCTCTCTTCCTTTAAGCGCTGCCAGCCGGCATACCTGCTGCCGTCATATGCAATTATCAGCTTTATGTTTCTGTTTCCCATGACTTTATATCCTGCCTTTCCTCCACGGCAAACCCATGAAGGGATATGATCCCTGCCTCATCCACAGATGAGATTATATAAAATAACCAGATGAGTTTGGCTTATATTTAGTTGCAGCATAATATGGATTCTGCTATCATATTGTATAAATATATCCTGGTTTATGAGGTACCTATGTTCCCTATTATTCAGCAATTTGATGATACTCTTTTATATTTTATTGCGGAGCATTTACATACTCCTTTTGTAGATAATCTTATGATATTTATCACCAGTCTCGGTAACTCTTCTCTTGTCTGGCTTTCCACCGCCCTTATACTGGTATTATCACAGAAGAACCGCAAATGGGGTATTATACTAACCCTTGCGCTGATCTTTGAGCTTTTGTTATGTGACGGAATATTAAAACCTCTCGTAGCACGAGAAAGGCCCTTTATCAGATTAACAGGATATCCTGAACTGATAAGGGCCCCCCTTTCTTATTCTTTTCCTTCCGGTCATACCATGTCATCTTTTACAGCCGCCGTGATCCTATTTGCCAGAGAGAGAAAAAGTGGCAGCATTTTTCTAATTCTTGCGTCCCTTATAGGCTTTTCAAGGCTTTACCTGTTTGTCCATTACCCAACGGATGTTCTTGGAGGTATTGTTTTAGGAACAGCACTTGCCCTGATAACTTTGTGGCTCACCAAAGATCTGAAGGCCTAAGGTGCAGGGGTTGCCGTTACGTCTCCTGTAACTTCAGCACCCTCTGGCTCCTCTGTGCTTTCGTTTCTTAAGGTCATAACCGTCCAAACCTTTTCCTTTACCTCAACCTTGTAATTCTGTGACCATTCTTCATAGAGCTTCTTGAACAATTCGTTCTGTCTGTCTTCTATGATTTCTTCTTTTTTCTCTAAAGTAGCATCTTTGTCAAAATCACTGACGCAGTAAATAATGTGATAACCATATTCTGTTTCCACAATAGGGCTTAATTCTCCTGTTTTTAGAGCAAAGGCAGCTTCTTCAAAAGGCGCTACCATCTCACCTTTGCCAAAGGTATATTCCACCTGGGAATCTTCTGTATTGGCTTCTGCCAGTTTTTTAAAATCTTCTGTTGCTTTGGCATCCTTTAACAGCTGGACAGCTCTCTTACGAACAGTTTTCTTCTCTGCTTCGTTCATAGGTTCATCTTTTCCGTCTTTGCTTACTGTGGTCTTAATGAGTATATGATCTACGGTTATCTGCTTCGCCTCATCATCGGAAACCTCGGTATCCGCGTTCATGGTAACTGCATCATAGACCTTCTGATATATCATATTCTCCCTGTAGAACTTTCGGATTAAATCTTCGGTAAACCCGTATTTTTCTTTATCCGCTTCTGTTATACCTGAAAAATAGTTTGCGGCATTCTCAATTACCGTGGCTTCTTCCTCTTCCGTCAGCGCAACATTATAACCCTCGGACTTGTCAACAATGATCTTCGTCTGGGTAATAAGATTCAGAACTTCTTCCTTCGCCTGATCTTCAAAAGTAGTTCCATCACTTACTTCATAGCTCCAGACTGCATCTCCGAAATAAGCTTCATACTGGGCTTTCATAAACATAAAGTACAACATGGATTCATTGTAATATACTTTATTGCTTCCAACAGTAACAACCAGTTCTCCCCTGTTTTCCTTCGTTTCTTCTGCTTCTGTAGGAGTTACGGTTTCAGATACAGAAGGTGTATTATTAACATTCCCCTTCTGCTTATCCTCCGTTTTCTCCTTACAGCCGGTTAAGCTTACGAGCAGGACAGCTGCTATTAATGTATATACTGCTTTTTTTAAATATTTTTTCATGAAGTTTTTAATCCTTTCTATGGCAGGCTGTAATCCCAATTACAATTCCATAATTGCTTTCTGTCTCTTAAAGCTATCCGTTTTATAATTGCTGTTATCAGCTTATTTCTTTCACTTTATTTATTATAAGGGATTAATTACCTTCAAGCAATAACTTTACATCTGAGAGTATATTTTTTATCAGTTCGAATAAGGATAAGACATCCATCTTTCCTTTTCCCTGAACTTTTTTTACCGAATACAGGAAATACGGGCTTGCTTCCGGCATCAGCTTTATATTAGGCTCGTATTTCTTTATCAGCTCCGGTATCCGTTCTACTGACAGCTTGGCTTTTGGATATAACACAAGCTTTATTTCCTCACCCCGGTATACCAGTGAAGTAACATAAACACTGTGACAAAGGGATTTGATATAGGCTATATTCAACAGATTATTGACACTGGCCGGCATATCCCCGAATCGGTCGACCAATTCCTCCTGCATATCAAGGAATTCCTCTTCCGTCATAATATCTGCAATCCTCTTATATACATCCAGCTTCTGAAACTCATTCTTAATGTAGGTTGCAGGAATAAAGGCATCCACGTCCATATCAACGGTGGTTTCAAAGGTCTCTTCCTCAGAAACCTCCCCTTTCATGGCCTTAATGGCGTCATTTAACATTTTGCAATACAGGTCGTACCCCACGGCTTCCATGTGTCCGCTCTGCTGGGCTCCCAAGAGATTACCGGCACCTCTGATTTCCAGGTCTCTCATAGCAATCTTAAAACCGGAGCCAAGCTCCGTAAATTCCTTTATGGCCTGAAGTCTTTTCTCAGCAATTTCTTTCAGCATCTTATCTCTTTTATACATTAAAAATGCATAAGCCGTTCGGTTGCTTCTGCCTACCCTTCCTCTTAACTGGTAAAGCTGGGATAGTCCAAGCCTGTCGGCATCATCTATTATCATGGTATTAACATTTGATATATCCAGTCCGGTTTCTATAATGGTAGTGGACACCAGTACATCAATTTCTCCGTTTATGAAGCTGAACATAATCCTCTCCAGCTCTCTCTCACTCATTTGCCCGTGAGCAAAGGATACATTTGCCTCCGGTACCAGGTTTGCAATCTTTCCCGCTACCTCATCAATTCCGTTTACCCGGTTATAGACATAATAAACCTGCCCATCCCTCGCCAGTTCACGATGAATGGCTTCTCGTATGATTTCTTCATTATGCTCTAATACAAAGGTCTGAATAGGCATCCTGTCTACCGGCGGCTCCGTTAAGACGCTCATGTCTCTGATTCCGATAAGGCTCATGTGGAGGGTTCTGGGAATTGGTGTTGCCGTAAGTGTAAGTACGTCCACATCTCCCTTTAACTGTTTTATCTTCTCTTTATGGGTAACACCAAACCGCTGCTCCTCATCTACAATAAGAAGTCCTAGATTCTTAAACTGAATATCCTTGGAAAGGACCCTGTGGGTACCAATCAGAATATCAAGGCTGCCTCTTTTTACCCTCTCCATTACGGATTTCTGCTGGGCCGGAGTCTTAAACCTCGAAAGCATATCAATGCTTACGGGAAAATCCATCATTCTTTGGACAAAGGTATTATAATGCTGCTGTGCCAGAATGGTTGTGGGAACCAGAACCACCACCTGCTTCCCGTCTGCTACTGCCTTAAAGGCTGCTCTGATGGCAATTTCCGTCTTACCGTAACCTACATCGCCGCAGACAAGCCTATCCATGACTCTGGTGCTTTCCATGTCTTTTTTCGTTTCTTCTATGGCTCTTAACTGATCATCCGTTTCCTCATAGGGAAACATCTCTTCAAATTCATTCTGCCATACTGTATCCGTACTGTAGGCATAACCTTCCTTCTGCTGCCTGGTAGCATATAGTTTCACCAGCTCCCTGGCAATCTCCTTAACCGCACTTTTTACCTTTGTCTTGGTATTCTTCCACTCTACAGAATTTAATTTGTTCAGCTTATGCTTACCGGAATCGCTTCCGGCATATTTCTGAATGACATCAAGTCCTGTGGCCAGGATATAAAGCACTCCTCCACCGCCGTATTCAATCTTGATATAATCTTTCGTAACCTTATCGACTTCTATTTTTTCAATACCTCTGTATATACCAAGTCCATGGTTTTCATGAACTACATAGTCACCGATATTTAAGTCAGCAAAGCTCTGAATCTTCTTCCCATCGTACTCTCTGATCTTTTTCTTTTTCTTCTTTTCCGCCCCGAAGATATCACTTTCAGATATGACCACAAGATTAATAAGGGGGTATTCAAAACCTTTATGAAGGTTCCCCCCTGCTACCATTATCTCACTCTTTAAAATGACTCTGTCCATATCTTCACTGTAAAAAGCATTAAGTCCATGCTCTCTCAGATCATCGGACAGACGCTTGGCGCGGGTCTTTGAAGGAGAGAGCAATAATACTCTGTAACCGCTCTTTTTCCACTTAAGGAGATCCTGTACCAGAATGTCGAAATTGTTATTATAGGGATTAACGGAACGGACTGTCATATCCCATTTATTCTTTATCGTAAAACCTGAGAGCCTTAAATCCATGGTACTAAGTAGCATAAGGTTCTTCTGGTTCAGTCCGGCCAAAAGTTCCTTATAGCTATAGACCGCATCGCTTTGTCCGGGAAGTATATATCCCTTTTCAATTCTTCCGATCATACCTTCTCTGAACTCGGTTTCTACTGCTTCTCCTCTTTCCTGTACTCTGACCGGTTCGTCCAGGAATACAAGGGAATCTTCCCTGTCAAAATAATCAAAAAGAGAGACGGTCTCTTCGTAGAAATAGCGGATGTAGCTGTCAATTCCAACAGACCCCTGAAAACTTTCAATATTGTCCTTAAAATCATCAATAATACCTTGTATACGGAAAGCCTCTTCCGTCTTCATCTGCTCTCTTAGCCGCTTTACATGGGCTGTCTTCTCTTCCTCCAGCTTCTTAAGACCTGCCAGGAGCCTTTCCGGACTTAAGACAATTTCTGCTGCCGGAAAGATCATCAGCTCTTCATGGCGGTCTATGGAACGCTGGCTGCTTACATCAAAGGAACGGATAGAGTCGATATCATCCCCCCAAAATTCTACTCGGTACGGGCACTCCTCAGCCGGAGGGAAAATATCAAGAATTCCTCCTCTTACAGCAAACTCGCCGGGACCTTCCACCTGCCCCTGCCTTTCATAGCCCATATGGGATAAGGCGGCCTGAAGCTTTGATAAATCACAGGCTTCCCCTTCTTTTAAGGTGATAACGTTCTTCATAAGGAAATTAAGCGGCAGTATCCTGTCCATTCCACCGTCAATGGTGGTTACAATGGTAACCGGCTCTTTGTTCAGAAGCCGCTTTAATATCTTAAGGCGTTCCCTGACAATTGCATTTCCATGTATATCCGCACTATAGAAAATAATATCCTTTGCAGGATAGAAGAAGACATTTTTATCATAGAGCTTATAATCTTCGCAGATTTCTTTCGCTTTTAAATCGTTATAGGTAATAATTAATTTCTGGGAATATTCTTCCCCAAACCCATATATAAGGTGGCATTTCTGGGAATCAATACATCCGGTTATCTGAACGGGTGTATTTTTCAGGGTCAAACTGTCCTTTATTTCATTAAATTCTTTTAATTCCTTAAGAGGATTAATAAAGGTCTTCAAGGAAGTGCCTCCTTATTTTCTGTTATATTGATTCATGGCTGATTCCATACCATCTGTTAATATGGACTTTACAGCCTCCGATGTCTTGCCTAGTGCCTCTCTGATAACCGGCTGTTCTTCTGAAGAAAAACGTGACAGTACATAATCTGCCAGATCCCAGCCAGCCGGTTTATCTCCCACACCTACTCGAATTCTTGGAAATTCCTCCGTTCCAAGATGGGAGATAATACTCTTTATGCCGTTATGCCCCCCGGCGCTGCCCTTGGTGCGGATTCTCAGTTTACCCGGTTCCAGACTGATATCATCATAAATAATAATGATATTTTCAGGGCCTACCTTATAAAAATCCTGCAATTCCCTGACACTTTCTCCGCTTAGATTCATATAAGTCTGAGGCTGCGCCAGAATAACCTTTTCTCCTGTAATCATGCCTTTTCCGCAGATTGCCTTATGTTTCTTAAAATCCAGAGGAATACGAAAATCATCCGACAGCCTTGTAATGGCATCGAAACCGATATTATGCCTGGTGGCCTGATATTCTCTGGAGGGATTTCCAAGTCCGACTATAATGTACATTATTTCTACCTGTCCTTTTATATTACATATTTTTAGTTCTTTTTAACAAACGGAACTTTAAACCAAGAAACGCTTCCACTTTTTTGCATACGAGAATAGAACGCATCTTTCGATCCGCCCTATAATGATACTGCGGTCTGAATCCTTGCAGTATCAGCGACTATTCCAGCTGACATTACAGTCACTATTATTGTAATTTCGATTTATAACTATGCAATGCTTTTTTAAGTTATAGCTATTTTAATTATATACGAATTCAAAAATTATGGCAAGGAATAAAAAGAGCTATAAAAACAGTATTTTCTCTTTATTCTTGTACCGTTTTATGCATAGATTCAGTCTTTTATATGTGCTAAGCTTAATTCAAATCCAACAGAAAGGCTGGTACTTTATGAAGATTAAAACAATTACTCTTAAGAAAGGTTTTTCCGTAAAGGAACTGGGAGGCGAATTCTGCATTGTAAAAGACGGAGATTCTAATAATGGAGCAGTAAACGGCTTGCCTTCCATAAACGAGACAGGTATCTTCCTCTGGGATCGAATGATGAGAGGGGTTACCACTCCGGAAGCCTTAACGGAGGCAGTTGCTGTTAAGAACAATTTGGATATGGAAGAGGCAGAGGCAGATGTAGGAGAATTTCTGGCGAAGTTGATTAATGGGAATCTAGCAGATATAGAACATTAGTATATATTCTCTTATAATTTTTATATCGAAAAGAGCCTGATTAATCTTATCATTACTTCAGGCTCTTAGTTAATATTTTAATAGCGAATATCCAAAAATATGCCCTTAAGTTCATCCATGAGCATATTACTGATTTGTGCCTGCTTTTGCAGCTTCTTCAGCATCTCTTCCTGCTTCGCTTTATAATTAGATAGTAAATCCTCTGTTTCTGCCGCAACTTCTTCTGTTTTATCATTACCGTTCTTTGGATCTGCTTCGTCAGCTTTTTCTGCATTGTCACTATTGTTGAATTTATCATCTATGGTTTCCTTCGATTCTTCCAACAACATACCAATGACTTCTTTAGAGGTCATATCTATAATGTCCTGTGCTGCTTCTTTCGCCTCTAATACAGGATTGTGCTTTAGTCTATCCAGTTGTATGGAATTTACGGCCATACTGATATTAACAATAGAATTGTTGGCATTGTTCAGATTATTGTTCCAGTAGGTTTCTATCTTATTGCATTCAAGCATTTCCTTCTGATAATCAGTCAGTGAACCTATGGATTCTAACCGCTGCTTTTCTTCATTCGTAAGAGCTTCCGGGTTATTCACACCCTTTATTATGAGCTTTACATCCTGTTCCTCCTCAGAGTATTCCGATACCTCATAACCCTTACGAAGTTCCTCCTTCATCTTCTGAACGGAAGCTAATTTATCATGATACACAGACATTTCGGTCCGCAAATCTTCCTGTTTCGTTCTCATTTCGTCTATATTAGTTTCTATCTTCAATTCTTTCGAGAAAGTCTCCAATATTGCTCTGATTGCCTGCTTTTGACCATTTGCCTTTCTGCTCTCAGCAGGATCCCGGACAACGTTAAGATTTCCTGCATAGATAGAAGTTATCTTCTGGTTATTCTTTTCATCCCTTTTATGCTTTGACTGTTCCTGCAGTTCTATGCCAGAAACTTTCATATATCTGCTCTCTTGTAATGTTCCAATTTTCATGACTATTCCGCCTTCATTATGATATATGGAATATTTCGTCATTTTTGGAAATTACTTAACACTTATTAAGAATTTTATTTCCATTGATAAGATTCTTCTGCCATAGGATATTCTGCATAAAAATCTTCCGTATTAAATTCATCATCTCTGATATGACCGCTAAAATCCTTGTCAGCTTTAAGGAAATATTCGTATAGCAGCAGGTTCTTTCCGCTCTTAGTAAGAGGATCATCCCAGGTGCAGTCAATGTTGTACCACAAACCATTAAGCTGTACGATATTCCAGCCATGGCTGTCATTATTACCTATGCCTGTGATAATCCTGGCTGGGATTCCTGCTTCTGTAAACATTTTATAAGCAATACTCATATACCCCTGACAAGTGGAACTTTTGCCAATGAGGTTATCATAAGCTGAATAATCTGTTACCGTTGTATCATAAGAAGCATTCTCTATAATAAAATCGTGTATCTTTTTTATTTTCTCAAAATCACTTAATTCAGCCAGCTTCCACTCTTCAAATAATTGCTTAATGGTCTCATCTACTAACATTGTTTCTTCGTAAACTTCATTGTATTTAAATTCATAGGTAACTGTTAGTTTATTACCAAGTCCTACTATATGGGCATATATGCTGTTAACCTTATATTTTAAATAGTCATAATCGCCGGAAGTGCTCTTATCATCTATAGCATATACCTGATCGATTACCTCTTCTGTAAACCATTCCATATCCTCTACATTTCCGGTATACTGGAGCACCTTCTTTTCATCACCTTGCAATATGGCTTCTCTGACCTCAAGGATAAAGTCCCCGTTGCTCTCTTTCTCACTTAATACATTATTCGTTACGTTACTGCTGATATGATACCGAAAATTAACCCCGAACATTATAACAAAAAGAATACCTATTCCTAGCACTAACCTGGTTATTTTTTTCATGTTACGGCTCCTTTCTTCGTCATCATGCTCCTTATTCTTATTATACTCTATAAAGCAGGTTACGTGCAACGGATTTCCATCTTCCAAAAAGGGACTGTCGCAGTCTTATGCGGCAGCCCCTTCCTGGAGCAATGAAAGCTCTTAAGCTGTTTAAGCTTCTATTTTTTCATCATACTCTTCGGCCGCTACTTCATAGCTTTCCAGGATAATCTTCTGAATCTTATCCCTGGTTTCCGAATTGATAGGATGCGCAATATCACGGTACTCCCCGTCCCCTGCTTTTCTGCTGGGCATTGCAATAAACAAGCCTTTTTCCCCTTCAATAACTTTAATATCGTGTACGACAAATTCGTTATCCATCGTAATGGAAACAACTGCTTTCATCTTTCCTTCCTTGCTAACTTTGCGTACACGAACATCTGTAATCTGCATTTTGTATAGCCCCCTTTAAGTGTTGTCTGTTTTTTATATGCGAAAAGGATATAATCCTCTTGCTTTTTACATTAAGTATCTTTCATTTCGTTCAATGACGATTTTTACATTATCCGGCTCTCCCACATAGGTTGAATTCGAACGGATGGTATCTCTGCTCTCCACGATACAATTCTCTATATAGGTGTTATCTCCGATATGGACATTGTTTAAGATAATGGAGTTCTTTATGGTACAGTTATTACCAATATACACTTTCTTAAAGATAACGGAATTTTCTATTCGGCCGTTTACTATACAGCCGCTGGAGATAATACTGTTACTTACCGCAGAACCCTGATTGTATTTTGCCGGCGGCATATCATCAATCTTGGAATAGATATCCGGATACTGCTTAAAGAAATAATCTCTTACCTCTTTATTTAGAAAATCCATATTTGTATTATAATAAGCTTCTACAGAAGCGATATTGCTCCAATATGTATGTATGGGATAAGAGTATATTTTCTTCACATTCTTATAACGGATAAGTATATCCTTCACAAAATCATATCGGTCTTCTTCGGCTGATTTCTCTAGAAGTTCTATTAAAAGCCTTCTTCTGATTACATAGACACCGATCGACACCTTCTTATCATGGGCTCTTAAAGGCTTCTCCTCAAAATCCACGATTCTGTCTTCCTCATCGGTTTTTACAACTCCGAAACGGCTGGTATCCTCTTCGTCCTCTAATTCCTTGCACACTACTGTGATATCTGCCCTTTTCTCAATGTGATATTCTAATACCTTATTATAATCCAGCTTATAGATACCATCTCCGGAAGCAATGATTACATAAGGCTCATGACTGCTCTTTAAAAAGTTAAGGTTCTGATACATGGTGTCTGCTGTTCCCCTGTACCAAAAACTGTTATCTGCTGTGATGGTTGGGGTAAATACAAATAGCCCTCCCTGCTTTCGGCCAAAATCCCACCATTTTGAGGAATTTAAGTGCTCATTAAGAGACTTTGCATTATACTGGGTAAATACTGCCACCTTCTGTATATGGGAATTGCTCATATTACTTAAAACAAAATCAATGCTTCTGTAGCTTCCAGCTATGGGCATGGCCGCTATGGCCCTTTTATGGCAAAGCTCCCGCATCTTATTGTTATTTCCTCCGGCTAAAACGATACCTAGTGCTCTCATAGCCTCTCACCTGCCTTTATTAGATTCTCTCCGCTGGCAAGATTTCCTTCCTCATAATCGGACAGGACAGTGATACCCTTAATAGCAGTGTTCTTACCAATCTTCACACCTGGGGGTATAACGGAACCTTCTCCAATAGTTACCAGACCGAAAGAGTAGATTGACGGCTCAGTCCTATTGGGAACATCTTCACCCACACCAAGCTCTGAATTCTGTCCAATTACGGAATTTTCCGCTATTATGCCTCGGTATATCTGAACTCCGTCCTCCACCACAGTGGATTTCATGATAATGGAGTCTCTGACAACCGCACCTTTTCCGATATAAACACCGGAACCAATAACGGAGTTATGCACTTCACCGTAGACTTCAGCACCTTCTCCGATTATGGCTTTATCAATAACAGCCTCTTCACCTAAAAACTGAGGAAGTATGATATCGCTCTTGGTATATATCTTCCAAAACTCTTCATATAAATTAAACACCGGGACCAAATCTATGAGCTCCATATTAGCTTCCCAGTAAGACCCAAGTGTTCCTACATCTTTCCAGTAACCATTATACTCATAGGCAAATATTCTGTCTTTTCTTTCATGACAGTAAGGTATTACATGCTTTCCAAAATCGCAGCCTTTTTTCTCCGAGAGTGTAATCAGTGCTTCTTTTAACACTGCCCAGCTGAATATGTATATTCCCATAGATGCAAGATTACTTCTGGGTTCCTTCGGTTTCTCTTCAAAGTCTGTGATTCTTCGGTCATTATCTGTGATTGCAACTCCGAAACGACTGGCCTCTTCCCAGGGAACCGGTATAGTAGCCAGGGTGATATCCGCATTCTTTTGTTTATGAAAATCCAGCATTGCTTCATAATCCATCTTATAGATATGATCTCCGCCCAGTATCAGGACATAATCCGGATTGTAGTATTCCATGTATTCCAGGTTCTGATATATGGCATTTGCCGTACCGGTATACCATTCACTGTAGGTACTTTTCTCATATGGCGGCAGGATAGAGACTCCGCCTATATTCTTATCCAAATCCCATGGGATTCCGATTCCTATGTGCGTATTTAAACGAAGGGGTTGGTATTGAGTCAATACCCCGACAGTATCAACACCTGAGTTAATACAATTGCTTAAGGGGAAATCGATGATTCTGTACTTTCCACCGAAAGTTACTGCGGGTTTAGCAATGTTAGAGGTCAATACTCCAAGTCTTGAACCTTGTCCTCCTGCCAGAAGCATTGCTATCATTTCTTTCTTTATCATGCAATCACCTCTCGTTGTTTAATTTGACATTATTATACCATTCATTTACAGGTTTGTGAATAAATTTTACAAATATTTTATTAAAATATATAATTTTTATAGCATTATATATAATCAACAAATTCAATTACCCCCTTTTGGTTAATTTTGTATGTATTTTCCCCTGTTCAAATGTTTTTCTGTGGTTTTACCCTAAATTTCGACTTGTCTGTCCCAGACAATCGAAACTACCGTACAATAAATTTCAATATCAGGTACGCTTTGTTTTTACCCCGGTATGTCTGAAAAGGGTCTGTCTTAGGCTTGTTGTTCCACTTTACGGGACTTAAGCACTTTATCCGCCTTTTTTCCTGTTATACATATCTATTCATTGATTTCTTTCTAATTAACCAAGTTTCCCAAAATAACAAACTATCATATTATGATTGTATGCGAAAAAATCAATTGTTTTTTTAGTGGAATTGATTATAATTACAAATAGGTTTCATACTAATAAACTGAACTGTTGCTTTATCTTTTAAGTGTGTAAATGTGATGATATCTCTGGATTTCATTACAGCTATACAATCAAAGGTTTATAAGGTTATATTATTTAGGTTATAATATTTCAGTTCATAATATTTCAGTTTATAAATTAACCCTGCAATTCCATAAAGGAAAGCAATCACAAAGAATAGGAAGTGTCTTATGTTTAAGATTGATTTTAACATCCCCATTAAAGTACATTTTATAGGCATTGGCGGTATCAGCATGAGCGGTCTGGCAGAGCTTTTACATACCTTAAGATTTGAAATTACCGGATCCGATGCGAAAGCAAGTACCACAACTGACCATTTGGAGGAGCTTGGCATTACTGTATTTTATGGTCAACGTCCTTCAAATATAACTAACGATGTAAAGCTGGTGGTTTATACCACTGCTGTAAAAGAAAATAATCCTGAACTTATGGCTTNNGTATACCGGTAATAGACAGGGCAGAGCTCTTAGGCCAGATAATGAAATGTTATCCCGATGCCATCGCAGTATCCGGCACCCACGGAAAGACTACCACCACTTCCATGATATCCCTGCTGTTATTGGATGCCGGTCTCGATCCAACCGTTTCCGTAGGTGGAATATTAGACGGTATCGGTGGAAATATAAGAATTGGTAAGTCAGAGCACTTTGTAACGGAGGCTTGCGAATACACCAATAGTTTCTTAAAATTCAGCCCTACGACAGGGATAATATTAAATATTGAGGAAGAACATCTGGATTTCTTTAAGGATCTTTCAGATATCCGTAACTCCTTTAAAACTTTTACCAGCCTACTGCCCGAAGACGGGCTCCTTGTTCTAAATGCAGATATAGAAAATATATCTCTTTTTACCGATGAACTGAACTGTCCTTATATTACTTACAGCACCAAAAAGGAAGGCTCTCCTTCAACCGGGGCAAAACACCATTACTTTGCCGGAAACATTCATTATGATGAAAATGGTTTCGGGCAATATAGTCTATATGAAGACGGAGTGCTTCTTGGGGAGATTCATCTGCACGTGGTGGGAGATCATAATATCTCCAATTCACTGCCGGCGGTGGCTGTTGCCAGAGACTTAGATATTCCTCTGACAACAATTCAGGAATCCCTTTCCCGTTTTACCGGAACAAAGCGCCGCTTTGAATACAAAGGCACCATAGCAGGCGTTACCATTATTGATGATTACGCTCACCATCCAACAGAGGTTACCGCTACTCTTACCGCAGCAAAAAACTATCCCCACAGCCGTGTTTGGTGTGTATTTCAGCCCCATACCTATACCAGAACCCGCTCCTTTTTAAAGGAATTTGCGGAAAGCCTGTCTCTTGCGGATAAAATCGTATTGACTGACATCTATGCCGCCAGGGAATTGGATCCGGGTGACATTTCCTCCAAGGATTTGGAAGCTTTATTAAAGGAAAAAGGCAAGGATGTTATCCATATTTCAACTTTTGACGAAGTACAAAATTATTTATTAGAAAATTGTACTAACGGTGATTTGTTGATAACTATGGGTGCCGGAGACGTTGTAACCATTGGAAATGCCCTTTTAGGACTATAGTTATCCACATTATCCACAACCTTATCAACAATTTCACTGTGATAAGGCTGTGGATTTTTTATTCCATTCACAAATTACCTTAAGCTGGTTAAAGTAATTTACCAGCTAGCCATTATTACAGCTTTCCGGTTAATTTTACATTATTTTACATTAAAATTCTGCTTCATTTCCACATTATCCACATTATCCACAATTTTATCCCCCGAAAGTTTCCCGGAAATTAGCCTATTTTCAATCCCTATTCTCTATGTTACAATATGACTTACAAAGGAAATGAGAGGTTAATAAATATGAGTGCAATACTGTTAAATACCAGCCGCGAACGGGGTGTGACCCTGGTACCCAACTCTTTTATTGATGAATATATGCCTGTTGCCAGCGGCTCTTATGTGAAGGTGTATCTTTATCTGCTTCGCTGTGTACATAGTTTCGNNTTCGGTGATGTATCTATTACCATCTCATCCATCGCCGACCACCTGGACGAAACAGAAAAAGATATTATTCGCGCTCTTTGCTACTGGGAAAAGGTTAACCTGATTCGTTTGGAAAGAGACAGCAAAAAAGAGATTATTTCCATGACTATAAATGATCCGGAATCCAAAGAATCCGAAATCAGTAATGAAAATACATATAGCCAAAGCTACCGTAATGGTGCGCCAATGACCGCATACACACCCCCTGCTTATCCGGCTTCCTCTGCTGAGGCTGCTCCAGATGGGGATTATACAAAGAACGGCTTGAAAGAGAATATTTCGGAAGCCGGTGCTTATACTAATAGCAGTTATGACAATACACCTTATGATGACAGCACAACGGATGAAACCGCATATGCCGATATGTCAAATGTCAGAATACCTGAGGACAGGAAGGCACATATGTTTGAAAAGCCTACCTATTCCGAAGCTCAGATAAAGCAGCTGACAGAAAATGATGAGGTCAAATGGCTGCTGAACATAATCGAAATCTACCTGGACCGCCTGATTAAGCCCATGGATATGCAGCTGATCCTATACCTTTATGAAAGCCTTGGCTTCTCTGCAGAGCTTATCATGTATTTATACGAATACTGTATATCCAAGAACAAAAAGAATCCGTCCTACATAGAAGCTGTTGCTCTTTCCTGGGCAGAAGAAGGAGTGGATACCGTAGAAAAAGCCGAAGCCAAAACCGCTCTCTATAACAGCAATTACACTGCAATCAACAAAGCCTTCGGGTTAAACAGGTCACCCGGACAGATTGAGAAACAGTTTATAGAAAAATGGATAAACAAATTCGGCTTCTCCATCGAGATCATCGTGGAAGCCTGCAACCGAACCATATTGCTTACCCAGAAGCCGGATTTTAAATATGCGGATAAAATTCTGGAGAACTGGAATAAAAAAGGTGTAAAAGAATTATCACAGATAAGTAAACTGGATGAAGAGCATTCCAAGGACAAGGCCGCCAATGCAGCAAAAGCTGCCGCTATGGCTGCCGCTAATTCCGGAAAACCTGCCAAGCCTCAAACAGCTGCCCAAAACCGGTTCAATGCTTTTCCCCAGCGCTCCTATACGGAAGCTGACTATTCGTCAATGGAGCAAAAGCTGCTTCAGAAGAAGATGAATTAATATGTTTCATTGCACCGTCTGCTATTGCCCGGAGCAAGGCTGTACTATATGTTTTTAGAAGGAGAAATAACCCTATGGCTCTTAAGAACTATCAATACAATAAAATCCTGCGGGACTATGACAACAGGCAGCTGGAAGCCAAGCATGCTCTGGATATCCGAATGGAGGAGGCCTATGGGAAGATTCCTGCCTTAAAGGAAATTGACGATGAAATAGTAACCTGCGCTATTGAAAGTGCCAGGCAAATGCTGACAGGGAAGGAAGAAGCTCTGGAGCATCTGAAGCTGGTAGCAAAAGGTGCGGATAAACGCAGGGAAGCCCTGTTAAAAGCCCACGGTTACCGGGCTGATTTTCTAAAGCTTCGTTATCAGTGCCCGGACTGTAAGGATACCGGTTATATCGGGAACGAAAAATGCCACTGTTTTAAGCAGGCCATTGTGGATATTGTCTATTCCCAGTCCAACATGAAGGAAGCTATCAGCAGAGAAAATTTCAGCTCCTTCTCTTTTTCCTATTATGCGGAGGATTACATTGACCCCTCTACCCAAACCTCCCCCAGGGATAATATTGCAAGAGTGGTAAAGGAATGCAGAAACTTTATCGACTCCTTCGATACAGTAAAGGGCAACCTGCTGCTTTACGGAAATACCGGCGTTGGAAAGACATTCCTAGCCAATTGTATTGCCAAGGAGTTATTAGATAAAGCTTTTACTGTAATCTATCTAACCGCTTTTCAGCTTTTTGATATCCTTGAGAAGAACAAATTCGGCAAAGGGGAAGAAAACTTCGAAGCCGGCAGCCAGTTCGAATATATATTGGACTGCGATATGCTGATTATAGACGATCTTGGCACAGAACTTACCAATGCTTTTGTCAATGTCCAGCTCTACCTGTGCATTAATGAACGGCTGCTTCGAAACAAGTCCACTGTCATCTCCACTAACCTGTCCCTTGACAATATAAACACGCTCTACAGCGAAAGAGTATTCTCAAGAATTGCCAGTAATTTCACTCTCTTAAAGATTATAGGTGAGGATATTCGACTAAAAAAACTGTTTTAGCCTTGACTAACTTTAACGATAATGGTATAACGTTAATGGACATTTTTCGTGACGGTTCAGTCGAAACGAATTTTAAGAATAAAATGTACTGAATAATTCACATAATCAATCTATCCTAAACAATGGGGTTTAAGATACTTTAACTCCCTAAAATCAATTGGAGGTCAAACGAAATGCCGCAGCAAGAAAAAATACTAGAAACGATTCCCGTCGGCACATTGGGCATGATTGCTCTGGAAAGCAGCAAGTCCCTTGGACAGAAAGTTAACGACTACATTGTAGACTGGCGCAGAGCAAGGGAAAGCGAGCACACATCCACTATTGCCTTTGCAGGTTATCAGCGTGATTCCTATTTAATCGATGCTCACTGCCCCAGGTTTGGTACCGGTGAGGCAAAAGGTGTAATCAAAGAATCCGTTCGCGGTTCCGACCTTTACCTGCTTCTGGACGTTTGCAACTACAGTTTAACTTATTCGGTATGCGGACATACCAACCATATGTCACCCGATGACCACTATCAGGATCTTAAAAGAATTATTGCAGCGGTAGGAGGCAAGGCAAGAAGAATTACAGTTATCATGCCTTTTCTCTATGAAAGCAGACAACATAGAAGAAGCTCCAGAGAATCACTGGACTGCGCTCTTGCTTTACAGGAACTGACTAATATGGGAGTAGAGAGTATTATAACCTTTGATGCTCATGATCCCCGTGTACAGAATGCTATTCCTTTAAAGAGCTTCGAAACAGTACAGCCTACTTATCAGTTTATCAAAGCACTTGTAAACCATGTACCTGACCTTAACATCAGCTCCGATAACATGATGGTAATCAGCCCCGATGAAGGCGGTATGAACCGTGCCATTTACTTCGCAAATGTGTTAGGAGTAGACCTTGGTATGTTCTATAAGCGCAGAGATTACACCACTGTTGTCAACGGCCGTAATCCAATTGTTGCCCATGAATTCTTAGGCTCCGATATCGAAGGAAAGGATATGCTTATCATTGATGATATGATTTCCTCCGGAGAAAGTATGATTGATGTTGCCAAGGAATTAAAGAGACGCAAAGCCGGCAGAATTTTTGTAGCTTCCACTTTCGGTTTATTCACAAACGGACTTTCCAAATTTGATGAAGCTTATGAGCAGGGCTTAATCTATCGTGTACTTACCACCAACCTGGTATATCAGACAGAAGAGCTGCTGTCCAGACCTTACTATATCAATGTAGACATGAGCAAATATATCGCTCTGTTAATCGATACCTTAAACCATGATTCCTCTATCAGCAAGCTGTTAAATCCCACAGAGCGCATTCAGAATATTCTGGCAAAGGTTAAGAAATAACATTAAGGGGGCTGCCTTAGGCTGCCCCTTTTTTATTTCTTCATTATTATAAATTTTCATTATTCTTGGAAATGAATCACACTGTATAATATGATTATAAGATAATTTTCATTATACTTCTCGCTTCAGAGAACAGATAATCACTTATATCTTTGTAGTTCGCGGAGCCTTCACCTTGTGACAGTCTCAATTGCATGACCGCCCACATGGCATTCCATAAGGTTACTATATACTCCATCTGCTTAAGAGCTGAAAGTTTTTCCTCATGACAGTCTCCAAAGTATCTCGTCAGGAATTCTTCCTTTTGTTCTTTCCTATATGGCATGCAGATGATAGCCAGATCAAAGAATATATCTCCCATGCCGCTGTATTCCCAGTCAATCAGCCTTAAGGTACCATCATCCAGATAATTATTGGGAAACGGGTCATTATGGCACAGCCCGGTAGAAAGAGCTTCATATTTCTTTCTTTCCCTTTGGACCTCCTTCATACCCGCAATTAAGATTTCGATGTCTGCAGGCAGATAAAGATTATTTTTACGGGCATACTCAACTCTGCAGTTGATGTCCTTATAAGGGGAGAAGTAAAAAGGTATCTCGGGCAGTTCATGGATTCTTCTCATAACAGAAGCAATACGCTCCATATTTTCTGCCACTTTCGTATTCTCCTCCTTCCATTTAACACCATCAATATACTTTGTTACCATATTACCGGTTTCTACGGAAAAATAGACCACTTCTGCACCAATCCCTGCCTCAGCAACTGCTTTCAGTGCGGTGTATTCTCCCTCTCTGTTTATCCCCAGTTCATAAGCGTTTTTACGCCCAAGCCGAACAGCATACCGGTTATTGTCTACTGTAATTATATAGTTCTGATTCGTTAATCCGTCTTCCTGAAATTCTGACCTAATTTCGCAAACCGTTTCCGGAAAAACCTCTTTTAGCAACTCTTCCAATTCATTATTCATCAATACCTCTTTCTTTGCTCCAAACCCCATTTGTTATTGCTGCAACTAAAACGTTGAATATCTTCACAACTTAGCAGATGATATTGGAATAATAACCGATAGGAAAATTTTCGTACATGCAGTTACTTATACCTGCTTTGTATTATTTTATATTTTATAAGGGTCTAACAGAATTGTCTAAAGACGTAAAGACGAGGCTGCCGCATTTCAACAAAGTTGCTGCAAGAAGCCCCGTCCCACTATTAATTACTGATTTTCTTTTCAACCGGTATCTGTAATTCCGTTATATAATCTTCTTCACTTTCCGAATTCCATTCACCCTTTAAATAAAGTTCTCGTTGAGGTCCGTTTATAGTATAACCGTTTTCCTCAATCCAGCTTGAAGCCGCTTTATAGGCCTGCCCTATGGTTTTATAGGAACCTTTGTGTATAACACAGGCTGCCGGGACCGATTCAAGGTTTCTTACGTTAACCCGGTCACTGCCTTTTAAGTCTCCTGTAATGGCTTCCAGCACTTCTGCATCAACTGCATTCTCAAGCCCTTTGTTATCATAATATATTACCAGGCAGGGAGGTATAATCTTACCCTTGTTGCTCTCAATATAACTTACCAGCTCCTCCCACAAGTGTCCTTGCTCAGGATAATCAGGTATTATATCTCTTAAGCCTGCCACCTTGATTTCTTCTGTTTTTTTATAAATTACATCATATTCCATTGTAGTACCCTCCTGATCCAGGTATTCCATATAGCCTTTAAGCAGATTAAGACGTTCTTGTTCCCTGTCAATATTGTCCTGTATTTGGGACTGCTTTAAAGCAAGAAGCTCCTTTAAGGTCTCTTTCCCTTTGCTTTCCTTTACAATGAGCAGAATCTCCTCAAGGGAAAATCCCATGTCCTTTAGATTCAGTATACGGTTAAGGATAGTCATCTGTTCTGCCGAGTAATAGCGATAACCGGTCAGTTCGTCCGTCTTTACTGGCTTTAACAGATTAAGAACATCATAATGCCTTAAGGTTGCTATGGTTACTCTGTTTAATTTTGCGAATTCTCCGATTTTGAACATTCGTTATCCTTTCTGGGTATTTATAAGTTGATTATAATACTCAGATTTTTGATTGGGGCCCCAATGAAATTAGTATAAACCCTGCTGTTACAATAGAGTCAATATCAATATATAAAATATTTAAATATTATTTAATTTTATTTATGGTGCAGAAAAATCTGGTTCTCCGTCCCCATTGCCGCTTCCCTCATCTCCATTCACGCCACCATTATTCTGACCGTCATCACTGCCGCTTCCGTCCTCTTCACCACCTTCGGTAGTATCTGGATTAGTAGGCTCCTCTGTCACCCCCGGCTCTTCCCAGCCGTCTTCCCAATCATCCGGATCTTCTGGCGTGGGAGTCGGTGTATCTGTTGGTATAGGGGTTGGTGTATCTGTTGGCGTAGGAGTTGGTGTATCTGTTGGCGTAGGGGTAATTCCCTGATCTTCTGCCTTCTCTGCATCGGTTCTATTATCCGTATAAACAGGGAAAGATATATTCTCCAAGCCTTTATGGATCACATTCATGTATGTCTTCCAGATAGTACCGGGATAGCTTGCACCTGACAAACCGCTGGTGGATTTGGGAATATCATAACCCACCCAGACTCCAGTAGTGTAATAGGGTGTATATCCTACAAACCAGCCATCCTTCTTATCATTTGTGGTACCGGTCTTACCGGCACTTATCATGTTATCAAGTCCAAGACCTCTTCCGGTTCCGTTCTTAATAACTCCCGTCATTACATCCGTCATCATTCTCGCGGCATTTTCACTGTATACCTGCTTTTTCGCAGTTTTATTCTCTACTATTACATTTCCCTCTGAATCCTTGATGGTAAGGATACAGGTAGGTGCTCTGTATACGCCGTCATTTTCCAAAGCAGCATAAGCAGAGGTTATTTCAAGAGGACTGACACCGTTTGTAAAGCCTCCCAGTGAAGCTGCTGGATAATAGTCATTCTTAGCAATCTTAGCAAAGTTCATATTCAGGAGATAAGATAAGCCCACCTTTGGCGTAAGTTCTTCAAAGAGCTGCCAGGCAATGGTATTCTTAGATTTTTCTACGGCTGTTCGAACAGATATCTTTCCAAGATACTTACCGTCTGCATTGGAGGGTCCTCCTTTAAATTTATGGTCATTCACCACATTGTCAGGATAATAACCATTCTCAAAGGAAGGTGTGTATACAATAAGGGGCTTGATGGAACTACCGGGCTGACGGAAGCTCTGATAAGCCCTGTTAAGGGTATACCCCTGAGACTCCTGATATCTGCCGCCTACTATAGCGACTACCTTACCGGTTTCATTATCAATTGATACCGCTGCGCCTTGGAATTCGTAAGTACCATCCTTGTTTTTCTCTGTAAAATCTGCCAGGGTATTATCAACCGCTTGCTGAAGTGCTTCCTGTTTTTCCATATCAATGGAGGTATAAATCCGGTAGCCTCCATAATAAAGGGATTTCTGATACTTGGTATAGGTCTCGTTGTATTGCTTATCATACTCTTCTTTGTCCGCATCGCTGTCAAATTCCGTACGGAACACAAAGCCTTCTGCTTCCATTAATGCTCGTGTAGCAGTATAGAAGACATAAGTTTCAACGTAATTATTCTTATCGACCTTCTTGGTTTTTAACTTGATTTTCTCTGCTACTGCTTCATCATATTCCGCCTTGCTGATCTGACCATCCTTATACATCTGAAGAAGGATTCTATCCCTTCTCTTTGTGGTGTTTTCGGGATAATCCAGCGGGTCATAGATAGTGGGGTTATTAGGTATGGCACAAAGAAATGCAATCTGCGACAAACTCAGCTTATCTACATTCTTATTAAAATAACCTTTACTGGCCGCCTGAATGCCATAATAACCGTTAGCAAAATAAATATTATTCAGATAAAACTCCATGATCTGTTTCTTACTGTATTTCTTTTCAAGGTCTACAGCAATAAATATCTCTTTTAATTTTCTCTCATAACTTACTTCATTACTTAAAAAGATGCCTCTTGCCAACTGCTGGGTGATGGTACTGGCTCCCTGGGTTATCTTCCCCCTATGTTTGATCAGCGCCAGAGCTGCCCGGATATTGGCATTTAAATCAACGCCGCCATGCTCTAAGAATTTCTTATCTTCAATGGAAATCATGGCTTGAACTACAACCTGGGGTATTTCCTTATATTCCAGGTAATAAACATCCTTCTCACCCTTTAATACAGATAAAAGTTTCTTATTGGTGTCATAGACAAGGCTGGTCTCCATTTGTCTGAAGGTATCCGGAGTGGAATTGCTTACCAGCTCATTGGCCTGTTTTTGATATTCCACAAAATCATCTCCGTAGCGGTAGTCAAAATACAGGCATCCCGCAAGGAAAAGTAGAGAAAACACCAAAAATACTGAGAGCAGTATCAGCCTGATCTTCTGTCTTAAGCGTTTATTCTTTTTTTTCTTCTGCTTTTTATTTGTTGCCATACAATAACCATACCTTTCTAGGGACCTGCAATGCTTTAAGCTGCAGGTTCAATTTGGGGTGCTGATTAAATTATTCACACTGCATTGCCTGCTGCAGCAGCGCCTCTAATAGCCAGGTTTTGAATATTTATTAATCACACTGCATAAGCCGGAATGTCACAATGATTTCTCATAGTTGTAACCTCCAAGGTCAATATAATGAAACGTTGTCCCTATACTTTCCAGGATCTCTCGTTCCCTGTTATGGCAGGTAAATAGAATTATCTGCCTGCCGCTCTTTGCAAGATGCTCGAGGGCCTTACGTGTTCTCTTATCGTCATAATAAGCAAAACAGTCATCTAACAGAAGGGGAAGTCCCTTCTGATACATGATATCAGAGACACTTAATCTTAAAGCAAACAAAAACTGCTCCATGGTTCCGGCACTTAATTTGTCCCAGGGCCTGTATTCCTCCTTTATTTCTGCTTTCATTTCAAGATTTTCATCAATAACTATCCGGTTGTATTTCTCTTCTGTAAGTCCTGCCAGTAAATCGGATATCTTACGATTTAAGGTACTCCCAAAAGAATCATGAATTTGCTGTGATAAGCTCCTGATAGTACTGAAAGCAGCAGCTATTGCCTTAATCTCCGTTTGAATTTCTTCATCCTTCTCTTTTAAGCTCTTCTCCCTTTCCTGGTAAAGAAACAGTTCTTCCTCCTTACCGGCGAATGCATTAAGCTCCCATTTAATCTGCTCACATTGCAGCTTCAACCGGTCCCTCTCACCGTAAAGCTCTTCTTTCGCGCTTTGTACTTCCTTTTGCTTCTCCTCTAAATAAATACTGACTCTATCCAGCTCCTTGCTGTCAGGGATATACTCCTGTATCAGAACGTCTTTCCAGAAAAAGGAGAACTGATTCAATAATTGGAGTATCTCTTCTTTTCTTATAGCCTGCTTTTCTTCAAGACGGTTTCTCTGTCTTATGTACTCCTTTTTCTGCTCTTCCTTAAAGTTTCCTTCTATTTCCCTCTTTAGTGACTTTTCATATAGTCCTGTTAAATCATTTTCCTCCTGTATTCCATATCTTTTCAGAAGTTCTTCTCTTTGTTTCCTGTTTCTTATTAATTCGTTATCTATTTGTACAAGTAGCTTACCGGTATACTGCTTTTGTTTTCTCAGACCATATCTATATAATATACCTATTGCTGCTCCTGAAAGAAGTAACGCTGTTCCAAATGCGTAAAGCAGATTGTTTAATATAGGCTGTTGGCTTAAGTTTACTGCTCCTAAGAAAAATAAACATAAACCAGCGACTCCTAATCCTGCTGCCAGCACACCTTTCGTACCTTTCCTTCCTTTTTCGCCGGAGGTGTCCTTTAGAAGGCTGCTCTTCTTATATTCCAGACTTTCCTTTTCTTTCTGGTAAACCTTTAGAATATCCAGTCCTTCTTTTAATTCCGCACTGCCAGTCTGGGGTCCCATGGTAAGCTCATGATTTAATGCTTTCAGAGTCTCTTCTAGTTCTTTCATCTGCAGCTTATTGCTTTCGTAGTCCGCAATCTTATCTCTTATCAGAGGTATTTTAAGCAGGAGACTTTCATAATTCGAGGTGCTCTCACCAGCCGTTTCCTTCCTTTCAAAGCTTAAGCAACTGGCTTCTGTCTGTGACAGGGCTCCTGTTATTGTATTCAACTGGTTCATCAGGCTATCCGCCTTCTGTTCCATTGCTTTGGCCTTTTCAATCTTTATTTTTACGTCTTTTAGTTCCTGCAGGGGTCTCTTCCCCTCCAGTTCCCGCTTTTTATTCTGTAAGAATACGAGGGCTTTGTTGACATCCACTTCGTTATTCTTAGTAAGAGAAAGGTTTGTGATATAATTTCTGACCTCACCTGCCAGTTCTGCTCCGGTTCTGATTTTTTGCTGTTCTATGCTGATGGTATTCACATAGCCGGATTCCGTAAGACCGCCAAGAAGCTCCTGTATATTCACGGGCTCTAATTCTCTTCCGGTGTCCAAATCCAGA
>DJJW01000037.1 GCA_002434335.1 Lachnoclostridium sp. UBA6558
AACAGCTTGTCATACTGAAGCTTTCTCCCGGAAGCCTTCTGTTCTCTTATATTTTTTATCATATATCCCATTAACTTAACTCCGGTGAATTTATAAAAAAAAGAAAATAGTATTTCTCTTACAATTATAATACGACCGGTAACAGAATTCAAAGAGCCGGTATTAATCTCTTTATTAATGATTCTTACATTCTCAGGTACTTTTGCAAACAGTTCACCGCAGGGTATAATTGCATAGAGGGACAACTCATACCTTTTTAAGGAGTCCAGCTTTTTTAACAGCTCAAGCAAAGCTGTCTCAGCTCCGGCCCGTCCCATGGTATTAATGACAAACAAGAGTTTTTTCTTCATGCTAAAGGATTCTCCGTAGTAGGTTTTTCATTGTTACCAGGTATTTCCTTCATCAGTATGTCTTTCAGATGACTGTTTTCCTCATTCAGCAGCGAGACCTGCATGGCAAGTTCCTGAACTCTGGCGGATAATTCAGCATTGGTTCTGTAACAGCTGAAGATTCCGTAGGTCGCAAGAATAATAGCGATGGCAAATATGATAGATGGCGGGTATTCTACTGAAAAACTGTCAGATATAAAATAGACCAGCTGAGGAAATAATCCAAACAAAATTATGATTAATCCTCCAATAATCCAGAATAGACTTTGACGTTCCGTCATCTTGCGGACGATATTGGCTTTTCGTGCCATATAAATCAGCGCTAAACCTGATAAACAAATAAAAATCCGTAATAAAACTGACATATGATTCCTCCGTTGTATTTATTATGCTTTTGTATGTTAATACCTCTTTATAACTCCTGCTTTCATACATTACCTTTGACAAATTAACGGTTAAATATTACAAAAGATCTTTGACAGTTATATTTACACTCGTAAATAAGCCCTGTTTTTTATGAATGTTACAAAGCCTGTTTCACCATATTATTTACTTTGCTTTTTTATAAGCATTATATACTACTGCATCTGGCATATCATCGTATACCTGCCTTAAGACCGTACCCCGACAGAAAACATGACTATCCAGATTCTTCTCAATCCAACGCAGCCTGAAATAAGAAAATGTAAAAGCCAGAAAGGCAGCAGTGGTGAAGCCAACCCCATACCATAGAGCAGAGAAATTAGCAGCTATCATAGAACCAGCCAGAGTAACCCCGGCAAAAATAACTCCATTGAGAACAGCACCTTTCAAATCATCAAAATAATAAAGGAACAACAACTCTGAATACATAAGAAAAGTAATGAAATAACCAACTGCCAGCTGTGGGTATATTTCCATAATCATTCCTGCAAAACCCATAATCGGTAGTATGACAATCGCAATTAAATAAACTATTACGGAAACAATAAACTGAATATGGGCAAGTGACAATAACTGTGAGGAAAGCCCTCTGAACATCCTCTTTTTTGCCTTTTCAATACTGTCTAATTTACCGCCGATAACCGCCTCTGTGTATTCCTTATACCTGTCATGAAAGTGCATCTCGACTCTGGATATAAACAATACACTGGCAGATATATTCGTGAACATGGCAAGGCAGGAGGCCATATCATAGGACTGATTGCAGATATAAGTATTGCGTACCACCAGATTAGAAGGTGTTGTCCAAAACACAAAATTGTGAACAAAAAGCCCCAGGGTATATAAGAAGTTTGAAGCAATAAGCTGCCAGAACTTTCTGTAATACTGCAGAACACCTTTGTAATTACGGCTGTTGGTCGGAAAATACCTCAAGACATTGGAAAGTTCCAGAGAAGCAATCAGCAAAAAGCCAATGGCTATCGCCAGTAACATACTGTATGTTACAGAAAATTTAAGCAGAAACCTGAAAATGACGGACAGCAGAAAAGTAAGAACCATACAGCAGATGAAGTACAGGGTAATTTTCTTATACTGCTTTAAGATTGAATTATATACCATTGTGGAAAAAGTCAGGGTTAAGCCCAAATATGCCATATACGTGGTAAATACATAATAGACCTCCACCTGTCCCACCATTGCTTCATAAATATAAAATGGAATTGCCAGCAGCGAGGAAAGGGTCAGATTAGACAGAGTTCCCACATAAATACACGGTCTTATATCCTCATACCGCTGCTCATAAATCCTGTCTGTCTGATATTTTGAAAGTACAGAATTAAAGGGGGCCGAGGTTAAAAGGGAGAAGATAAAGATATAAAGGATACTGGTTGAAAAGGTCTCTCTTTCCAGATATCCCACCTCATCAAATCCTAAAACCCTGTACATGGCAAACAGGCATCCAATGACCACCAGCATAGGGGCAATCGTATATACAAAACTAAAACCGATGCCATAAAGGGATGATGTCAGTGTATGTTTATCAAATATTTTATTAAGCTGAACACCAATACCTGCCATACTTGAATTCCTCCCTTTATTTTCACCTTTAATTATAATAGTAATTTACTTTAACATTGAAGAACAAAGGCCTCCTCCGTATAGGTGACACCACTCATTTCAGCCAGAGTCTTATATATTCTTTTGTAGTTTTCTTCCATATATACACTTCTATATTTAGCCATTAGACGGTTATATCCATTCTGTCCCATCTTTTTTGCTAACTCAGGATTATTGGCAAGCTTTAAGATTGCACTGGTAATCTCTGAAATATTCATAATGGATACAACGATTCCCGCATCACCAAAAGAATCCTTCTCCCCATAAATCAGCCCATGGCAGTTACCTACATTGGTAGCAATACCGGGCTTTTTCGCTGCAAAACCTTCCAGAATAGTTAAGGGCTGCCCCTCACTGATACTGGTCAGAATAGTCATGTCCATTTTACCGATATAATCTGTTGTTTTAATACTACCGGTAAACACTATATTTTCTGCATTCAAAGCTCTCACCAGTTCATGACAGTCAGCAGCATAATCTGCATCTTCATCATCTGGTCCCATAATCCATAACTTTAGTCTTGGCTGCTTTTCATGGGCATAATAGAAGGCATTGATCATTGTCTTGACATCCTTTATAGGAGTTACACGAAGGATGGCTCCCACATTGATATACGGATCCTCTGGTTCTTTTAATGGTATATTCTCGAAATTCTTAACTTCTATTCCATTTGGTGTTATAAGAGCCTTATCTTCCGGACAGCCTAGCTCTATCTGCAGGGAATGTGCCTGTTCGAAGAGTGAAGTGACCAGATCTGCAAAATAATAGGCACACTTGGACATCTTGCGAAACTGTTCTATCCAGATAGTTTTATAAATTCCCTGCACCCATTTAGCCTTTATTATCTCTTCCTCCCGCTCTCTGGTATATATCCCATGTTCACTGATAAGCAGCCTGGCACCCGAATAGAGGGACAATGCTTTGCTGCCAATAATACCTGCATATCCAGTAGATACACAATGATAAATATCCGCCTTGGGAGGCATGCATTTCAGAGCAAAAAACAATGGAAGATAAATTGACCTCATAGTCCATAAAAAATCAGAAAAAGTAATATCAGAAAACCGAAGCGTATAATATTCCTTGGTTATTTCCAGGAACTGCGGACTCATTAACAGATGGTTGATGGAAATATTCTTCCGGTTGAACATATTAAATACCGTCATCCAGTCAATGTCTTTTCCAATAATCAGGCTCTTTAGGGCTTCTTCTTCCTTTTTCTTAAGCTTTACCGGTTTCTTACCGTAATTATATTTTCCTACCCAGTCCACATCCTGCAAATAAACTTCATGAACCTCTGTTAGATTGTCCGGCAGCTGATATGCAAATTTACCGCTGATACTTCGGTCTGCTATAATTGTTATAAGATTGAATTCAATGTTGGGAAATAATTTTATTATACTGTGAATCCAACTGGATACACCACCAACAAGATAGGGGTAACATCCTTCAGCTATCAAACACACCTTCACTTAAGCCTGCACCTCCTTCCTAATTGATTTTTCTGTTGCTGTTGTTTTGGCAACTTTCATGTATCTGCACTTATAAATATCCATGTCGTATTTATCAGCTATGAAGAGTAACCTATTTTATTTCATTTATTATAATTTATGGTACTGAACACTTAATGAATTTCTTCTCAATATTCGACCATCCAAATGATTTCCTACTGCGGATTACTGGGAATCGTTTTATTGTTTCCCGGTTTTTTCAGTATATTTTCTTCAATCATATGAATCGTTACATCAGCCGTTTCAGCTTTGATAAGGTACGCTGTATCAGAAATTGCCACAACCGTTGCGTTATCAACATAATCTATACGCCTGTTGTTTGTTCGAAGGATAAAATAAGCTTCAGCCTCAAAATTATCTATTTGTATAGCAATATCATTTATATTGTATTCAAGTGTATAATCCAAAGCCAGAAAACGTCTGACACGGTTTTCCATCTCACCTACTGTTACCATATCAAAAGCTTTGTAATCGCTAAAATAAGTATTACCTTTTGACCATTTTAAACTAAGATTATTCCATTCATCAGAGCTGCCCTCCGGATAAAAAACCCGTGTCATATCCACTTTCATATTACACATGCCAAGTATATTTTCTATACTGCTCATCCGCAGGTCATCCATGGTTTCATGCTCATAACCGTTTAAATTGAATTTTACTGAGAGTATATTATCCTTTAAGAATTCCAAGATACTATCACCCTCCCCATAGTCAGACATCACAAGACTTATATCCTTATAAAAATCACTATTAAGATTTTCCTTTAGCTCCTCTTTGCTACTGTCTGCGGCATAAAGTGCGGTAAAGTCATAATCCGGAAGGTTGCTCCTGAAGAAATCCTCAATTTCCGCCATTATATCCTTTCTGTCACCTTCTGATACCTGCCCTAAGGAAAGCCCCATATTTCCAGGAAGTTTACCGATTTCCCGTAGATAAAAATTAATATAGTCGTTCTTTGGCCCAACTTCATCCAGGTAATCCAATTGTGTGGCAGCGAAAAAACTGTAGGAACCGCCATAGTTCTTTAATATCTGTACAACATTCGGCCACAGCAGATCTCTTGCAACTCCTTCGGAATTTCTGCTGTAGAGCTGCTGCATCACATCCTGATTCTCATTGGAAAAGTACGGATAACTAATTAAGGAAATGGTCTGGGCATTCACCACCGGATATACATAATAATCACCCAGATGAGCCATAAAGCCGGTCAGTACACCAAGCATAGTCATTCCGTCAAAGATTTCAGAATTTACTGCACACACAAAGGATTTGCTGGTAGTTGTCCGCCATATTAGCGGCGGTAAATTCTTATCTTCAATACCAAGCTCCTCCTGATTCTCTAAAATCCCAACAGAATAAACCTCATAGCCTGCTGCCAGAGAATAATAGGGAATATTTACTTCTGTATCATCCAGTTCACCAAAATAATCACCTTTTCTATAAATCCTTTCCTTATTAATCATAAAATCGGGAAATATCTTAATACCATCCGCTGTAACAGCTTCAGAAATACTGTCCTTGATACCATAAAAAGCCGCCAGCCTTCTGTTAGAGGTTAACAAACGGTAATCAGGCAGTCTTGTAAAAATCATGGTCTTACCTAATTCTGCATAAGAATACAGAGTATTGGTATCATTGCCTGTTATCTCATAGCCGCCGAATAATACCACATCATACTCTGATATTTCTGCGGTATCCGGTAAGGAATAAAAGACCTTATACAGATATTTATTATATACACACCACTGGATAAGCACCTGGGATATTGTATCCTCTATCCCTCCTGACAGAATAGAGACATGCAGTTTCTTATCCGGATTAAGTACTGCTCTTCCCTCTCCTGACAGCTCAGTGTTAACAGACTCCAGGTTCAAAGAAGCAGCAGTTATAGTATCTCCGGCATTTATAGCAACCTTTTGTCCTGCTTGAGGATTGGTGGAGGTATCTGACAGTATATTAGAAGATACACCGGCAAACATAAACATTCCGAATACCATTAACATTAATAAAAAAATCGTAAAATAATTTCGCCTAGAAACCATTGTTCCTTTTCTTTCTACCTAATCAGTTATTTCCGCCATATAAGCGGAACAGGTTCATAATTTCTTCATCTGCTATGATGCTCGTCTCTCTTAATTCATTCAGGCAAGTTAAGAAGGCTGTCCTGTTTTGCTGTTCAAAATAAAGGTGCAAATCAGCCTTATAGGTATCCAGCATCCCCGGTCTGTACTTACCTGCTCTGGTAACCCATTTATCAGCCATATTATAATCTTTGACAGAAATAAAAAAATCAGTCATCCACAAATAATGAGCAGCAGTCATATACCAGAGGTTATGTGTAAAAAGATTCTCAGCAACATTGTCCATAATATAGATGTAAGATTTCTGCTCTATATCATTCATAATCTTCATATTAAGAATTTCATGTATATAGTCAAGCGTAAGCAGATTCATTTCAACATCTTCCGGATGCTTCTGCATTTGATCGATCATATTTTGAGCTGTGGAACGGCATTCCGACAGAGCATCCAGTATTATTGAAGCCGCATAGTGTGAAGTTTCCGTATCACTGCTGTTCATAGCAACTGCAATGCTGGAGACAGTCTTCTTTGCATTGTTTCTCAATGTATCAAGAAGCAGTCTTCGAAGGCTTGCCGTATCAGAGACTGCCATAGCATCCTGTATCGGCACGTAATTCATCTCGGTTTCGCTGTCTGGCGGCAATATAAGTTTCTCTCTGTTCTGGTTGAAGCTTATATCACTCATATCAACATTTTTCTTTCTGTTTAGGTATTGAAAGAATTGACCAAGTACTATATATAAAAGACCAAAAAGGGGTACTATCAGCAGAAACCAGGATAGCATGAAAGCTGTGCTTTTCTGTCCTTTTTTTTGAAAGAAGGCTGCGATAAAGACGATAACCGCCAGGAAGGAGTTCCCTGTTAAAATTATCAGAACAGGCCAAAGTCCTGCTGTATTCATACTGTTCTCATAGCTCCTTTTCCAAATAGGTTTTAATATTCTTCTCTTCCAGACGTTTTCTTACATAAACCGATTCTGCCTCGTTAGTATTTGTAAGAAGGATTGCCAGACTTCCGTCTGCCATTGCACCAATATAATCCGTCTCTCTAAGCAGAGGTTTAATGGTATCACTAAGCTCTTTAAGAGGTTTATTTCCTGCATGAACATAGAATTCACACAAATCAGCATAGCCCTTCCTGGCGGCATGTCTATAAACCTCCAGCATTTCGTGGTAAGCGGATTCCTGTAAAATAGCTGTATCCGAAATAAAACGGCGGTAAGCCAGGGCGTCCAGGTAATCAGCATCCCTTACTACTACAGAATAAACCAGTGCTCCGACGATAGTAAGAAGATTTGCCTGATATAAAGTCATCTGTTCATAGGGAATCTCCCACAGGAATATAACTATTCTCATATTACTTTTTTCATCAAATAGCGCACTTGCCATCATTGGCAGATTACTGTCTAGCGTGCGATTTATATATACCTGTTTTTCTTTCAGAACATCAAAAATCACATGGTATGTTGCCATGGAAACTGATTTTCCCAGAGAACGGGGCCTCTCACTGGAAGCAGTAGCAAGACGGCAATAGGAGGTGTTTGAAACCAGGTATATTGATACGTTTGGAGTATTCATGATTTCTGATAGCGTATCCAAAGCGGCAAACAGCACCTCACCTGTAGCAGCCTTATCGAGTCTTGAGGTTATATCATAGATACGACCGATACTTTCCGTACTACTGATGATTTTTTCTGCATAATAGTTCTTGATCTTTATATTACTGGAATTAATTACTGTTATATCATTCAGCCTCTCAGACAGAAAATCAATCTGCTCGTTTTTATCAGCTTCCATATCCCGAAACTTATCCTTTAGATGTCCCACCGTAAGGCCTACAACAAATATTTGTGCAATCCAGATATACGTATTTATATCTATTAATAAGGAAAAGCCGGAAGTAGAATATAACTGCCGGTAACAATAACCTATAACACTGAGCAGTGAAGCTAAAATAGCCTGCTGCCTGCCATGAATCACTGCAAATAAAAGTACATAAAGCAAATAAAAATTAATTCCGCCGAAATAATCATTCCCTACAGATTGGTTGTTTAATATAAAAAAAGGTATAAAAAATACCAGGCTTTCTAAGAAAGGAAAAGCTTTTTTTAGTACCCTGAGTACACGATGCCCTAACCCCTTGCCCTGATATTTCTCATCACTATGCAAAAACAAATTCTTATGTCTGTTCATGTACATAATAATCTGTGGAATTATATCCTTATAGCTGTTTCTGATTTCCAGCGGAAACTCTTCAAGAAATCTGCTGTTTGACAGAATAAGCCTGCTCTTAAGGCCAACTGTTTGATCAACAATATCTATCTGGTTCGATAGCTTTTCCTGTATTAGCCGGGCTACCATATCCTCAGTCACTTCTTCCAAGGAGGATATATGATAAACAACGTGCTTTCTCTCAGGTGCCTTTGCAAGAAGGTATAAACCTTCCACCGCATCCTTTACAAACAAAGCTGACAGCCCTTTCTTGGCATTTACCAGTAAACGGCCTGAAACCAGAGCTTTAAGACACATCCCTGAATAAATATCTCTGCAGGCTTTACGGTCTGCAGGTATACCATACATACCGGCTAATCTGATTACGCTTACTTCCATTTGCGTGGTCTGGTTAAAATGCATTGCCAGGTTCTCACCCTGTGATATTGTCATCCCTTTCACACTGTTGGGTGAGGTTTGTAAATCCTCCTTGATATCAATAATATATTCATCTTCAAAAACTTTTTCAGATGATATATATATGAAATGTCTTGTTCCAAGCATTGCCGCGCTCATCAACAGGTTGCTGAGCCCTGTCACATAGTTCAAGGAGTCTTCCACAGCACTCTCGTCTTCCCATTTATAATAAGGATCATAGGCTCCTGTAAAAAGGATAACATCCGGGCGGCTGCTGTGAATAAGCGTTCTTACGCTGTCACTATCGTATTTAAACACATATTGTTCGAACACATGAGCAGGCTTAATAAGCTTTTTATTACAGATTAATGTATAAATACGCCAATTTTCTTTATAAAACTTATTTATCAGTTCGTTGGTAAATGAACCGTAACTTCCTACAATTAGGATGCTGCTCATATTAAAATTTCACTCCTGTAAAAGAATACTTCAATTTCATCCTGAACCTAACTATAATATAAATATTCCCTGATTTCAAGCCTAATTGACTATTTACAAATACAATTTTTAATGATTTTATAAGTTAAAAGTCTTTACTTATCATATTATGTCGTATTAACCAGAGTTATGTTCCTTATCGAATATAATTTTCTGGATTTTTCAGACCTGTTTGTTATTTTTATCCGAAAATTAACATTACCACAAATATATAACATTTATTTACAGCTTCCTTCCAATGTAGTTTATGGAATTTTTTGTCTTTGGTTGACAAATATTATAACTTACGATAAGATTATACAAGTAATCGATGAAACGAAATAATAATTCAATTTTTAAATATATCAATATAACTGATCGATGTTATAATTGTAACCCAATTTACCAATCTAATTTAGTGGAGGGATAATTGATATGAAAAAAGGCTTATTTGGTTATAGCATATCTGAGGTTGATGTTATGTTAAATACTCTTCGTGAAGAAAACGAAAGCTTAAATGGAACTATCACAACACTAAAAACTCAGGTCAAGAATAATGAGACCAATGGAGCGAAAGCAAATCTTCTGGAAGCTGATATAAAGAAGCTTGAGGAAAAGCTCAAACAGCTGGGTGAAGAAAAGGACGAGCTTTTATCACAGGCAGCTTCACTTTCACAGGAAGTAACGAATTATTCTCAGATAAATTCCGAATTAAAAGAACAAATCACTCTCTTACAACAACAGAATGATACCTTAAATGCACAATTATCTGAACTACAGCTGCAAAATGCAGCGGAAGCAAACAGTAAAGTGGATTATTCCTTTATGGAAAGTTTACAGTCACAGTTAGATACAGAGAAAGAAAACAAAGCTTTACTGGAAAGAGCTCTTGCCGATAAATCCTATGAATTAATTGCTGCATCTGAAGAACTGGATAAAGTCAGGATAGAAATCGATCAGCTGAAGGAGGAACTTGTAGTATCAACTGCCTCCCAGGAGGAGCAAGCTGCTGCAGATATCTTAGAATCCAGTGAGAACAATCTGAAGCATTCTACAGCAATTACCTTACAGGCTTATAAGGATATGACGAGAATGCGAAAAGAAGTTATGGATTATATGCACACTCAGATGAGAGAATTTTACAAGCTGGTAAATGAAAACAGTGTAAAAATGAATGAACTTATGGAACAGCGTCAGAATGAGTACAGCAAAATGGTCCGTGAATTCTTTAAGAATGCAACTGAATTCCATGCAAATCTATCGGATAACGAAGATATATACAGTAAAATGACCGAATACAACTTTAACCTTGACAAGCTATCCAATAGCATGAACGAAATCATGAATCAATTCGTGGAGGGGTCCGGTGCCTATCTGAATGAAGCGGAGGCAGAGCTTCCTAATCAGCCTGCAACTGCTCCTGAAGTAACTCTTTTAAACAATAAAGAAGTAAAACCCTTTGTCTTTAAGGAGATTCGCAGAGTAAATCCATAAGTCTATCGTGATTGCAACATCGTATTTTTATCACTTGACCTGGAACAACTTTCGTAAGCTGTAAAAAGATAAAAGTGCTGTTTCCATACTATTATTATTAGTTTGGAAACAGCACTTTTCTTTTTTACTTAATTCATTAATATGGATCCCGGTATTCTTTATCAAAATATTCTCTTAATTTCTTTAATGCCTTTTTCTCTATTCTTGAGACATAAGACCTGGAAATACCTATTTTACTGGCTATCTCCCTTTGCGTAATCTCTTCCTGTGAATTCAATCCGTACCGCATCTCAATAATCTGCCGCTCTCTTTTATTCAGTACCTTATTTACCAATTCATACAGACGCTTAACATTACCCTGCAATTCTATATCTTCAATAATGTCTGATTCTGAGCTCTCAATAATATCCAGCAGATTGATTTCATGCCCTTCTTTATCGGAACCTATAGGTTCATACAGATAAACCTCTTTCGCCTGTCGTTTACCGCTTCTTAACATCATCAGCAACTCATTATCTATACACCTTGAAGCATAGGTGGCAAGCCGTATTCCTTTATCCGGGTCAAAGGTATCGATTGCTTTTATTAAACCAATTGTGCCAATGGATATTAAATCATCTATTTCTCTATCCGCCGAATTGTATTTTTTTACAATATGTGCTACCAGGCGGAGATTACGTTCAATCAGGATATCCCTCGCTTCCTTACTGCCTTCCATACAACGGCAAAGGATTTCCGTTTCTTCCTTGGCGCTTAGTGGCTTTGGAAAAGATTTCACTGCAAAAGCACCTCAATAATAGGGGTTTATAATTAATCTATGCCTCTTACTGTTATTAAGTGCCTTTCCTAAAAAAGAATTAAATTATATTTTTATTGAAATCTATCATTTGCCTGTACTTTTTTGTTCTATCTTCTATTACCGTTCAGCCTGCCATCCTTCTCAAAATGAAAATATTCACTATTCTTATATTCTTTTGGTGAAATTCCTACAACCTTTTTAAAGATTCTTGAGAAATAATNNAATTTAAGCGCTACTTCATAGATGTACGAATCTGTGGCACGAAGGAGTTTACAAGCCTCTTTCATCTTAAGCTGTATATAAAAGTCCATTGGTGAATGGCTGGTATGCTTCTTAAATATAGCATTCAGATAACTTTTTGAGAGATTAAACGCTTCCACTATCTGCTCCAGGGATAATTCTTCATTCATATGCTGGTACATATATTTAATAACGTCGGTTACATGTCTGTTCTGGTCCAGGGCCGTATGCTGTTTTTCCCGGTTATATGCCTCAGCCAGTATTAAGGATAACACCTGTGAAATATATATAAAGTTACCAAGTGTATAATTTCCCTCCAATACACGGAACAATAATTCAAACAGAAACAGCATACGATTACCGGCATGATTGGAGCCAAACTTTATTGTAAGACATTCTTCCAGCGGGTAATAGGTGATATCCTCCCCCTTAAAATGCACCCAAAGAATACTCCAGGGCTTGTCCGGACAAGCATAATATTTATGCCCCTTGAGCCTTGGAATACAAAATGCCTCATTATCTTTAAGACTATATTCTTTCCCTTCTATTTCTATTATTCCGCTGCCTTCCATACAGTACATAAAAATGTACTCTTCTATTCCATCCTTCCTTTCCCGGTAATGATGTTCTGCCTGCGGGAAATAACCTACATCCGTTAAGTATAGCCTTCTAATTTGAGGATGCTCCGTATAATCCTTAAAGGCTTCTGTCGGAATCACGATCATTCGCTCTCCTTTGAAGCCGTCTTTCTTTTTATCGTCAAATATGCTCATACCGTAACCTTATCATATTGGTGGAATATTGTCCATCTTTTGTTACGATATGTCATTTAAAGAGTATCCTATTTGAGGTAGAATCAAAACAGGATTAATTACAAACCCTTATGATAACAGGAAGGAGTATTCATATGAATTCAGAAAATAAAGTTAAGATATGGGAAGAGGTTATTATTATACCTACTTATAAAGTACATCCCCCAGAAAAAAGTCCTCTTTTCTTAGAGCGAAGGGCTTACCAGGGAAGTACCGGTAAAGTGTATCCTCTGCCCGTTACAGAGAAAATTTCAGATGTGAAAGAAGAAGTAAGCTATAAAGCTGTATTTCTTGAAAATGAGTATTTGAAAATTATGATTCTGCCAGAACTCGGAGGCAGAATTCAGCGTGCTTATGACAAAACCAATGGATATGATTTTGTCTATTACAATCACGTAATCAAGCCGGCACTGGTTGGTCTTACCGGACCCTGGATCTCCGGCGGTATCGAATTTAACTGGCCGCAGCACCACAGACCTTCTACTTATTCACCGGTTGACTATTCCCTTTGTGAGAACCAGGACGGTTCTTCTTCAGTTTTTATCAGCGAAATTGATAAAATGTATGGAACCAAGGGTATGGCAGCTATTACACTTTATCCAGAGAAAGCATACATCAAAATAAAAGGACAGCTCTATAATCCTACCGATCTGCCGCAGACCTTTCTTTGGTGGGCTAATCCTGCCGTACCTGTTAATGACGATACCTATTCCGTATTCCCTCCCGATGTTAATGCGGTAATGGATCATGGAAAACGTGCAGTATCAACCTTCCCTATAGCAACAGGTGAATATTACAAATGTGACTATTCTGCCGGCGTGGATATTTCACGTTATAAAAATGTCAAAGTACCTACTTCCTATATGGCTGCCCATTCTGACTATGACTTTATCGGTAATTATGATGAGAAAAGAGAAGCCGGCCTGCTTCATGTAGCTGATCATCATTTTTCGCCCGGTAAGAAGCAATGGACCTGGGGAAATGGTGATTTCGGAAGAACCTGGGATAATAATCTCACCGATAGTGACGGACCTTATATCGAATTGATGACTGGTGTGTTTACAGACAACCAGCCTGATTTCACCTGGCTTAAACCTCACGAAGAAAAAACCTTTGTCCAGTATTTTATGCCCTATAAAGGCGTCGGAAGGGTTGGTAATGCAACAAAAGATGCAGCAGTAAGCCTTGAAAAAGACCAGGAGGGTATGGCAATCTTAAAAGTATATGCCACCGGTGTTTACAATCAGTCCTCTGTTAAGGTGACTGCCGGTGACCAGGTATTGTCAGAAACCACGGCCAGTCTTACCCCCGAAGAATGTCTTACAGTAGTATTTAAAGCACCTGAAAAGCTTACGGATTGCAGTATAACTGTCAGCTGCAATAATAAGACCCTTGTAAGCTATTCGATGTATGAAAAAGAACTACAACCTATTCCGGAAGCAGCTGAACCCATGAAAACTCCTGCCGACATGAAATCACTTGAAGAGTTATATCTGGCTGCTTCTCATCTGGAGCAGTACCGTCATGCCACTTATGACCCTGCCGATTACTATCTGGAAGGTTTAAGACGTGATGCTACGGATATCAGATTAAATAACGGATATGGTCTTNNAGCAGCCATCAGGAAACAGACCTGGAAGAATCCTAATCCTTATTCCGGTGAGTGCTATTTCAACCTGGGTCTTGCCTTCGCAGCAGCAGGTAAAGAAGAACTGGCATACGATGCCTTTTATAAATCCACCTGGAGTGCTGAAACCATGAGCGCAGGTTTCTACTGGCTCTCCTGCCTGTCTGCCAGAAAAGCCCGCTATGAAGAAGCCCTGGAATTTGCAGAAAAATCCATGCTGCACAACTGGCATAATATGAAAAGCAGAAATCTAAA
>DJJW01000020.1:0-38853 GCA_002434335.1 Lachnoclostridium sp. UBA6558
GCACTGCCATAAATCAGGGTGCGAAATATGCTTATCAATAATCACACTAATACCTTTCATGGATACCAGATTAACATTAAGCCAGTTACTGAACAAAGAGTCTGGCTTGTCAGACTCTGGCGCTGACACACTGTTCACAATAGTGACTCATCCTAAGTGCGTCATCTGCCTACCGCCTGCCAGGGCTTTTTATATAACAGGGCTTCATTTCATATTACATAAAAAAAAGTGCAGATACATCCAGAAGGATTTATCTACACTATTGTATACCTGATTTATTACTATTCATTTTGTCTCGCTTAAAGTCAGCAGTAATTTGATAGTTACTATATCATTATTTGATTGAACAGTCAATACTTTTTTTCACGAAAGAATATTCGAATATTTATGCAGAGTGCTGCTGAAATAGTTGATTTTGATTCTCATTTAACTGTACTCCCAGACACTATACTTCTTGGTTTTCAACCTTATACATAACCATGAAGTCCTCTAACCGATACTTCACCGGATATGATCTCTCTGATTTCTTCTTTGCTCTCTACCAAAAGAGCACCTTGTTCATTAATTCCCAGTGCCGTTCCAGTATATTCCCCTTCCCTTTCCAGCACCCTTACCTGCTTCCCTCTGTTAACCAGATATTCTTCATATTCTACTTTCAGCTCCGATAAATCCCTGGTATGAAGGAACTGCTGATAATATTCCTCCAGACGGTTTAATATCTCACCTATTAACAGATTTCTATNNTTTCTATTAATCTTCTGGCCTTTTTCCAGAGCAAGCGAAGTTGCACTATCCCTTAATTCCTCCGGGAATTCATTTCGGTTGGAATTTATGCCTATTCCGATTACAATATCCGGTGTTCCCTGGGATAAGCCTGCCATTTCCGTCAGGATACCGCAGACTTTCTTACCACCTATAATAATATCATTAGGCCATTTAATGAAGGAGGAAAGTCCTGTCTGCTGCCTTATGGCACTATTGACAGCAAGAGCTGCAATAATTGTAAGCATGGGGCAGGTTTGTGCCGGCAGCTCCGGCTGCAGAACAAGAGACATCCATATACCTCCTTCATGAGGTGAGCTCCAGTCTCTTCCAAGCCTTCCTCTTCCGTTGGTCTGCTCCTCTGCTAAAATGAGTATCCCATGAAAATTTTCGCCTTCTCCCCGATGCTCTGCCAATACTCTCTTGGCTTCCGTATTGGTTGAGTCTATTTGGTCATGGTAATATATCTTACTGCCAAATGACTTTCCTGACAGTACACCTTTTATTTCCTCGCTATTCAATTTGCCGGTTTCATTCCTATATTTCATTGGTTTCCTTTTCTGTCTCACTAAAAAATATTCATTCCCTGCTTCGGTGTTATCAGGTATTCCTGTTAGTACTTTGTGTGCTTTGTTGATATCTCACTTATGGCAATAGTGCTTTTATTCCACCTCTGTATGCCTAAACAAATGAACGGTTTCTTTATATCATGGCAAAAAAAGAAGCTGCCACAAAATATATGATGACTCCTACCGCAAAAAAACCGATACTGTTTTTCTTATTGCTTCCTTTTAATCGCTTCACCCCGTTTAATATATTTATGGTACCTGCCAACAAAAGAACAACTGCCATAAGCAGGATGTTGTCCTGGTCCATAAAATAGAATATTGCTAATATGATTATTAAGCATCCTATTGCAACATTAATAATATCCAGTGCTAATTTCTGTTCCTTAATTATCGTTATCAGTTTGTTCATACTTAATTCCCATCTGCGTACTTAGTACGCGTATATAATCAGGAGAAGCGATAATGCTTTTCTTCCTCCCCTGCGGATATGGTGCTGCTTAAGGTATCATTAAACAGTCCTTGCCTTTAATCATATAGAATCATGGTTCCTGCGTCAAGTATCAATACTGTCTTCATAAGAAAAAGCCAGAATTTGTGAACGACAAGTAAAACCTGTTCACAAACCCTGACTATGAGAAGTTGTTACTTTATGAAAGGTAACATTCATTTCTTAGAGAATTACCTTTAATTACCAAGGGTGGCTACCATTACTGCCTTAATGGTATGCATTCTGTTTTCTGCCTCATCAAATATCACATCTGCATGAGCTTCAAATACTTCTTCTGTTACTTCATAACCCTTTACCGCCGGAAGACAGTGAAGAAAGACTGTTTTCTCAGTACCTACAGCATTCATAAGACTGGTATTAACCTGAAAAGGTTTTAACAGAGCGATACGCTCTCCTGCCAGTGCCTCTTCACCCATGGAACACCATACATCCGTATATACCGCATCAGCCTCCTTAACCTCAGCAATATTATCAGTTATAGTTATCGTTCCGCCGGAGGTCTTATTATATTCCTGGCATTCTGCTACAAGTGCTTCATCCGTCCATAAGGATTCAGGGGACAGCACGGTAAAGTTAAGACCTAATTTGGCACTTCCAATCATCAGACTGTTCGCCATATTGTTACGTCCATCACCTACATACACCAGATGAAGTCCTTTTAACGAACCAAACTGCTCCTTTAAGGTCAGGAAATCTGCCAGGATCTGAGTAGGATGATCCAAGTCGGTTAAACCGTTCCAGACAGGAACACCGCTGTATTTGGCCAGCTTCTCTACCGTTTCCTGCTTAAAGCCTCTAAATTCAATACCGTCAAACATACGTCCAAGTACTCTTGCTGTATCTTCAACACTTTCCTTGTGACCCAGCTGGATATCATCTTTTCCAAGATATTCAGGATGTCCCCCTTCATCAATACAACCTACAGTAAATGCACATCTGGTTCTGGTGGAAGGCTTCTCAAATATTAATGCGATATTCTTCCCCCTGAGACTGTTTCCTGTAATTCCTTGCTTTTTCTTTGTCTTTAAGTCTTTGGCAAGGTCTATGAGATACTCGATTTCTTCAGGTGTATAATCTTTTAAGGTTAAAAAACTGCGTCCTTTTAAATTCATTATCATCTCTGCCACTTTAATCCTTCCGTATAGTATGAAAGATTAAATATCTGTCCTGCCTTACTCACCTTCACAGCCGGACAATGCATACCTCCTTTTTCTGATTTTCAGGTTTAGCTATATGTTTATTTATTCATATTACTTTATTTTTATTCATATGTCAAGTTTCCTTTCTTTTCTTGGATTTTATTTTATTTTATAAATTCTGCTGTGAAATGCAAATTTATCGTAAAACATAATTAAAATAGATTTATTTTTAGCTCCTTATCACTATCCTTATCCCAATTAAGCGTACTCTCCGCCCTTGGAAATATCGGAATAAGGCCTGCTTCACAGTTTGCAGCCATAGAAAAAGCTTATCCTTCTTCCATTCATCTGCATTCAACTGTAAAGCAAACCTTAAATTTACCCCGCCAATCGTTCTGTTTTTATGAGCAATGATTTTTGAACTATTCACTTATAATTATTTATTATTTCATTTATTATTTTTATTTATTAAATTTATTAGCAGTTATACTAAAACACATAAATGCTAAGAGGGCGGCAGTATTATTAGTTTAATGACAAGGGTAAGAAATAACTCTATTTCATAACCTCTTTTCTGACTCTTTTCATAATTTACTTTTATACGTTTTATTAGTTCTTCTTCCGTATAGATTGCAAATTTGGATATATGGACTGTTTTCGCAGCCAGTTCCAAAAGACTTAGGTATAATTCATGATAGGTCCAGTTCTTTTGCAGCCTTAAGCTATTTGCAAGGTTCTGGCATACACCTTCTAAAAAGCGTCTGGTATAAACCGCTGCATCTCCAATATCCAGCTTGTAATATTCCAAAAAGGCCATCTTCACTGCCTCATTTATATGAATGAGCCGCATAACTGCCTCTTCTTCCTTCAAACCAGCTTTGAGGTAATAGATTTTACCGCTGAAGCCTCTTATACTGCGCAAACCGTCAAAATAGCCAAGATCTATATTTCTTCTGCTCTTTTCAGAATTAAATTCCAGCATGCCGCCCAGATTAATTCTGGGTGATATCTGTGTAATTGTAACATCCTCCGGAATTTTTACGTTTTTTAGAAGGCCCATTCCAAAGATTCTAATGACTATAATATCCTTATAATTCCTGTTAATAAGCATATCTACAGGAACATTATTGAACATACCACCATCCAGGTAGCGTTGTCCATTCAGTTTCTCTCTTTTAAAAGCCGGCAACAATGCACTGGCAAGGAGGTAATCTTTCAGATTCTCTTCTTCGATTTCCTGCGCTGTTATCTCAAGTTCCTTCAGCTTATCCACAAGAAAGGTTCCAAAGACGAATTCCATCCCCGACTGTTTTATCTTGTCCACATTTATGATTTTATTGATTAATTCTTTTAACGGAGCCACATCAATACCCCGGTCTGCAATTACTCTGGTGGTATCTTTCGTAAGAGATTTTAAATCCAGATTTTTTATGTCCTTTTTCATCAGACACTGCATCTGCTTGTCATTTACATTCATGATATCCGAGTAGGTTATATTCTTCCATAACTCTTCAGCAGCTTCATAATCCCCCATACACATCAGGGCCCCGTTTAAGGCTCCCACAGATACGCCAGATACACCTTTTATCTTAACTCCGCATTCTAAAAGAGCCTTCCAGACACCAATCTGGTAGGCTCCTTTTGCTCCGCCGCCTTCAAGAACAATTCCGTATTCCTTGTTTAAATCAAATTCTTTCGCCATACTTGCTCCCATTCAGGTTATTTGAATGCCATGGGTCTGCCTGGTTCATAATCCTAATACAGATTTGTTATTACAGCATGTTGATGAGCTGATTATTTTAACTATTATTGCTTTACTAATTATGTCTTTATTAATTACATGTTTTAGTATTTATGTCTTTATTAATTATGTGTTTTAGTGTTTTAGTATTTATGTGTTTATTAATTATGTGTTTTAGTGTTTTAGTATTTATGTGTTTATGTGTTTTAGTATTTATGTGTTTTAGTATTTATGCCTTTTATTTATTATTTTCTGAATTGCTTTCAGCAACCGGATCTCTATGAATATAGTTACTGATTAAATCCTGATTTAGAATCTCTTCTGAGGTCTTTTTGATGGTAATTGCCTTATTATAATCCGCCTCATAAACAGATGCATCTACCGGCTCATCTGTTCCGATCTTCCAAGCTCGGCTTCCATCGAATACGCCTTCTCTGGATATCTCAAACATGGTATCGTTATGAATAAAGGAACCCTCAAAAAGATATGCTGTAAAAGCAACAAATCCATCTTTGGCATTACTTAAATCCTGCCCCAGGATATATGGCTGATTGAATTCCAGCCCCATAATATTTGCAATTGTAGGAAGGAAATCAATCTGTCCGCCAGTCGTTGAAATCGTCTCTTTTACACCGCTTCCCGGTACGTGAATCATAAGAGGGATTCTTAGCATCTCATCATAATCATAAGCTCTTCCCAGATAGTTTTCCATCATTTCTTTGTTATTATCCATGTTCAGGTTAAGACCATGGTGATCGCCATACAGTGCAATTACAGTGTTATCATATAGTCCTGCATCTTTTAATTCCTGTAAGAACTCTCCGAAGGCCTCATCAAAATAACGTACGGTCTTTAAATAAGAACCGAATTTAGTATCTTTATCTTCTTCTTTTAACTGTAAGGTTACATCTTTATCTTCAATTACAAAAGGATGATGACTTGTTAAAGATATTATAAAACTGAAAAAGGGTTTTTCTTCCTTAGACAATATATCTGCGGCCTGTCGGAACATGGATTTATCGGATATACCAAGACCGATAATATCACTCTGATCCAGATCCTCCATGCTGTAAAAATTCTCAAAACCCTGTCCTGGATATGCTGCTTCACGATTCCAGAACTCACCCTTATAACCATGAATAGCAAGTGTATCATACCCCTTATCTCTCAGTAACCAAGGAAGTCCGTTAAAGGTATTGTTCTGATACAGCGTATAGCACTCTCTGTCTATTACGGGGTAAAGGCTGTTTAAGGTAGAGAATTCTGCATCCGCTGTATTACCTTTACCTATGTTCGTGTAATAACGGTCATAATATAAAGTATCCTGCTGCAGAAATGCATTCAAATTCGGTGTTATTACCTGTCCGTTGTACTGTGCACCGATTACAAAGTTCTGTAAAGCTTCTACTTGTAATACAATCAGGTTCTTGCCTTCTCCAATATTCTTATATTTGAGTCCGCTAACCTGAGGCGTAACTTCCTTCACAGTATCCAGTACCTGTTCCTCAGGTACTTCCTCTGTAACAATATTATCTGCAATTGCATTATAGATATCGTTAACATGGTTAGAAAAGAATTCTACACTGTTTACCTTATCAATGGTCTTACTGTCAAATGGATTTACTACTAACAGTAAAAACAGACCTGCAAAACTGATGGCAAGATATTTAAGTTCTCTCTTATAGCTCCAGCCGGTACGATTGCCGTCCTGCTTCAAGAGCTTCTTAAAATAGTAATAAATAAATGGTATATCAGCAAATAAAAGGAAGCTTGCAGGTATCAGTGTCGCTACAAAACTTTCCGGAACCGCTGCTACATTGGCTGCCTGCCACAATTGCTTAATGGATACTGTCTGATTATAATAGTTATAATACATCGTGTCAGCAAACATTAAGAGACTTAACAAGCTGTATACAATCAGGAATATTATATTCTTCCTCTTCAGCCTGCTTCGTATAAAACTTAGGAAAATCAATCCTAACGCCATTACACTGACCAGTATAAAGGTAATATCAGATATATCCACGTTAATAAGCTGGTAATACACTACCAATTTGCTTGCAAAAAATAATAAAATCATATAGGGAGATTTGATAATCTCCTTAATTTTTTCCACTTACATCCTCTCCTTAACAACAACTTTACGAATAATTTAACTCATTTAACTCTAATTTATAATAGCTCATTGCCAAATTTTTATCAAGGAGTGAATTCTTAAGTTTATCTTAACGATTTCAAAAATTTTACTCCTTATTTTTAATGCTCTCTAAAGGCACCGGTATATTTTCCGCATGCTCCGGTCTTGCATCCCCTCTTTTAACAGGTGCCAGATAACCGGCTGCATTTACTAATACCCTTTGAATATCCTTATTATAGTAGGTAGGATATTCTTCGTGACCCGGACGGAAATAGAAGATCTTACCTCTTCCTCTGTTAAAGCAGCAGCCGCTTCTGCATACTTCCCCGCCTTCAAACCAGCTGATAAAAATCAGTTCATCCGGATTTGGTATCTCAAACTATTCCCCATACATTTCTTCTTTGGGAAGCTCGATATACGCTCCAATCCCTTCTGTAATAGGATGCCCTGGTTCCACTACCCATAGTCGTTCCTTCTCATCAGCAACTCTCCATTTTAAATTACAGGAGGTCCCCATTAAACGTCTGAAGATTTTGGAATGATGACCTGAATGCAATACCACAAGTCCCATACCATTTAAGACTCTGCTCTGTACCTTTTCAACGATTTCATCGCTAACTTCCTGGTGTGCCATATGTCCCCACCAAAACAGAACATCCGTACTTTCAAGAACTTCGTCTGTCAGCCCATGGAATTCTTCATCCAGAGTTGCCGTACGCACTTCAAAGTTCTCCCCTTTAAAGCAGTCTGCTAAAACCTTATGAATTCCTTCCGGATAGATCTCCTTGATCTTTCCTTCCGCTTTCTCATGGCGGTATTCATTCCATATTGTTACACGTATTTTATCACTCATATTTACACCCATTGTATACCCCAGGCAAGCCTGTGATTCTGCCACTGGTAATAATGTGTGTGAGAATTTGCTGTGGCAGCCTTTCATTTTTATTTTCTCTCACACCTAATCCTTACAGCTATTATTACTATGATTACTAATTTTGTTTACTAATTTTATATATCTAGTTATTTTTCTTGTCAATCGGTTTTCCGTAATATTATAAATTTAAGATTAAAGAATATATCCCATGACGCAATACTGCCCCACTTCCATCAACCGGACAGAGGCAGGGCAGTTAGTCCATATTACTGTTTATCGGATACTACTTCTGTAATGGATTTTGCAAGACCTGCAATACCCTGAATCTCAGAAGGAATAATAATCTTAGTAGCCTTTCCGTCAGCTGCCTTTTGAAAAGCTTCAAGACTCTTAATCTGAAGGACTGCCATGCTGGGATTCGCTTCGTTTAAGAAACGGATACCGTCAGCATTCGCTTTCTGAACGGTAAGAATAGCTTCTGCTTGACCCTCTGCTTCTCTTATAGTAGCTTCCTTCTGCGCTTCTGCATGAAGAATCGCTGATGCCTTATCTGCTTCTGCTTCCAGTATGGTTGACTGTTTCTTACCTTCCGCTACAAGAATCTGTGAAGTCTTCTCACCTTCTGCACGAAGGATAGCTTCTCTTCGCTCACGCTCTGCCTTCATCTGTTTCTCCATGGCATCCTGAATAGCTGCTGGAGGAATGATGTTTTTTAATTCTACACGGTTTACCTTAATTCCCCAAGGGTCCGTCGCTACGTCTAAGGAAACTCTCATTTTTGTATTGATGATTTCTCTGGAAGTAAGCGTCTGATCCAGCTCCAGATCACCAATTATATTACGAAGAGTTGTAGCTGTCAGGTTCTCAATTGCAAGAATAGGACGTTCCACTCCGTACGCAAATAGTTTAGGATCTGTAATCTGGAAGAAAACTACCGTATCAATCTTCATGGTTACGTTGTCCTTGGTGATAACGGGCTGAGGAGCAAAATCAACTACCTGTTCCTTTAAAACAACCTTTTTTGCTACCTTGTCAATGAACGGCACCATAAAATGGATACCTACATTCCAGGTTGCCTGATATCCGCCCAGACGCTCTACTACATAGGAATGAGCCTGGGGAACAATACGAACACAGGACGCTACTACTAATAATAATAAAACTACAAGAATAATTAATGCATATGGCACTTTAAACACCCTCTCTTTCTTCCTCTACAATTAATTTCACACCGGAAATTTCTCTTACTATGACTTTTTTTCCTACCTGGATGATTGTATCATCACTGGATCTTGCTGTCCATTCCAGTCCATTAAGCAGCACAACACCGGTGCTGTTAAAATTGTCGATTTTCTCAAGGACTTTACCGGAACTTCCCTCCAAGGCCTCATAGTTGGTCTTTTCACGTTTATTATTGAAATATTTCATTGCAATAGGTCTTGTAAAGTACAGTAAGACTAAAGATACTGCAACAAATACACCAACCTCTAAAATCAGATTATCTGTGAACAGGGATAGCAGGAATGCGGCTAAAGCACCTCCGGCAAACCATATGGATGTTAATCCCAGTGTTATGATTTCGATAATCAGAAGTATTGTCAGCGCAACGAGCCAATAAATTGAGTCCACGGAATATTACCCCCTTCCGTATATTTGATAATAACATTTTACTTCATAAATGAAGAAATAACAATATCTGTATGACATCTTTTAGCTTTCTAAAGGAAATCTAATCAGCTTTTAATCTTTCCCTGCCTTTTCTGACGGTAGATCTCATACATAAGGATAGAAGCAGCAACTCCGGCATTTAAGGACTCCACTTTTCCCTCCATGGGAATAATGATATTATTGGTTGAAAGTCCTGCTGCCTCTTCACTTAGCCCTCTGGCTTCATTTCCGATAAGGATTGCTGTCTTCGCTGGATAAGAAATCGTATCATATTCTGATGCCGCTTTCAAATGTGCAGCATATACGGAGATACCCGCAGCTTTTATTACCCTTAAGGTTTCCGGAAAATCCTCTGCATATACTATCGGCATTCGGTAAATGGCACCCATTGTCGACCGGATTACCTTCGGATTATAGAGATCAACTGAAGCCTGGCTTAAAATAATTCCTGTAACTCCTGCTCCTTCTGCTGTTCTTATTATAGTACCAAGATTTCCCGGATCGCGTATATCCTCCAAAAGCACCAGATTTATGTCATCTTTACGGATAAGCTCTTCTATGGAATATTCCTGTTTTTTTACAACCGCTAATATTCCCTGCGGTGATAATGTATCACTGGCAGCTTTCATTACCTGCTCTGTCACTAACTCATATGAAGAGCTGATAAAATAATCCGGCTGCAGGCTGATCTTCTCTTCGTAGAGCTTCTCAGATATATAGGCTTTTACAAGATGTCCTCCTGCTTTTGCTTCCTCAAACATCTTTATGCCTTCCACAACAAAAGCTTTCTGCTCCTGGCGCTCCTTGGGCTTGGTCTGTAGCTGTATAAGATTTTTAATCTGTGGATTTGATGTACTGCTTATCATGATTTCTCCTGTCTGCTCTGCTTCTTAAATTGCTTCCTTTATTATAAATTATTTATGCACTAATATTTTACTTCTATAGCTAAATCACCAGTTGTTTCCTCAAATTCGCTGTATATTGGTCCGTATTCCTTTATTCTGCTTCTCCCTGTTATATGCATACAAGCCAGATAATACTATTTTATTTTTTCTAATATGGCACTTTTTATTCTAACTTAACATCAGCTATACTGCAAGAGAACATACTAGTATTTTTCCTGATGAAAATAAAAAAGCTCTCACTCTCGAAAAAATATTTTCAAGAACAAGAGCCATAGTTATGCTTTAGGGCCTCAAATTTACTCATATCTCACAATAAGGGTCCAGAAATTCCTTATTCCTGATATCTTATACGTTCCACCAATGAAGCTTTTTTGAGATTTCTGCTTAACAGATAGGATAAAGTGATCTGCAGAACTGCTATGGCTGCAACCATCAATCCCATTTCCGTCACAGGAAAATGATATTCATATAATCCAAACCAGGAATTTTCTTTTCCATAGCGAAATAACAGATAACCGACCGGTGTACCAACCGATAATGCTATAAATACTGTTCCTGCCGTAAATAGCAGTCCTTCCATTTGGAGCATCTTGTTAAGCTGACGGTTTGTCATGCCCACTGCCTGTAAGATACCCAGTTCCTGCCGCCTTGTAATAATACGGGTAATGATAGTATTCGCCATATTTAGAAAACCAATAAGCCCCATGGCTCCCAGAAAGGTATACGCTATAAATTTCATCATTCTGGTAGCAATCTTTGATGCTTTTAATTCCTCCGCATAGGAAGTTAAAGTAACCCTGTCTGTATTTTCCAGGAGTTTTTTGAGCTCCTCTTTCACAGATTCTTCAGCTTTCTTATCACAGTCAATCCAGAGGTACCCGTTAGTTTCCCCTGAGACCTTCAGCTTCTCATAAGTATCTTCCGTAATAACCCAGTCTGTATCCATGTTTGAGAAAGAACCGGCTAGGTGAAAGATATGCCTGCCAATCCTTTCGCCAGAGATATCAGCGGCAATTTCCATTGATATATCCTGCCCCAGATAATAACCATAGTCCTCCATGAAATAAGCCCAGCCATAATATATAAGGTTTTCTGAAGAAGCTTTGTCATAGTTGAAATCACCTGTAGCGGTACTGAATTTGCTGAACTTTTTGAAGTCTTCTTGGTTTAGTACCATTACATCTGCCAGACCTTCTTTTTCGCTGTTTTCCTTTTCTTTATGAACAGCGAGTAGTTTCCTCGCCTTTACCTCCGTGACACCAGGTATGGCTTTGATTCTATCTATTAATTCATTATTAAGCGGGTTATTCTTAAGGATTCTATCCAGATTATTCTCTGGATATGCTTTGTCCTTTAGGGAGTAATCCAGGCTGAGATAAAACCTACCATACTCTACCTCTTTTCTGGCATTGTATTCATCGTTTATGTTTCCCGCAAGACCTGCAATTCCTACAAAAAGAACACAGGAAAGTCCCATTGTGCAGATAGTTGATATGTTATTCTTAAGACTGCCCTTTAGACCCGCCAGGGTAATACCCATCAGGTGAATAGAGTTCCTTCCTTTTCGGAGACCTTTATCCTTTCCCGTCCTTTCCTGATAAACGATAGCTTCTATGGGCGAAAGAACGGAAACAGTTCTTATAGGTTTTCTTAGAGCAAGCCAGACTGTTGCCAGTGCAAGCATTGCTACCAGCAGCAAAAGCGGAAGTGAAAAGATTGAAACTCTTGTCATTTCCACATCACCTCTTATGGCATTTCCCTGTTTCATCAAGATATTAAAGAAAATAACAGAAACCAAATATCCAAAGCCTAAGCCTAATGGAACTCCAATGGCTCCTAACAGCATTCCTTCCCGGATAACAATTTCTTTCAGCTGTTTTTTCGTAGCTCCCAAAGCTTTTATTTTACCATATTCCTGGAGTTTTTGTACCAACCCAACCTGATAAATATTATAGATGACTACAATGGAGAAAAGAATAACAATAAATCCAAGAAAAGTCACTCCCCCTATGGTTTCCGTTCCCGGGTCCAATGCAGCTACAAGGAAATAGCTATTACGCATAATATACTCTTCCTTCAGTCCATATTCAGCTCCCAGTTCCTCTATTTTAGCTTTTGCAGTATCATAATTTAGTTTCATGGATTTATTCAATGTGAAATACGCGTGAAACTGCCTGTTACTCTGAGAGGTTACTGCTTCATAGAAATCTTGTGAGATAAAAGCAGTCATAGTGCTGTTATTGATGTCTGTATTGCTTTCTTTCATTAAACCGCTGATTCGAAAGTTCTTCTTTTCATATTTACTGTTCAGATCCGGCCGGAAAAATACCTGAACAACCTCGCCAACCCTAGGTTCTGTTATCCCAAGCTTTCGAAAGAATTCCGGCTTGGCAGTTATATCCGTTTCTTTAAGGGGATAGGTACCCTCTTCTAGCTGCCGGTCCATATTGGTAAGGTTTCTCGCTGTTTCATCAGCGAAAAACAGGCTTAGTTTATCCTTGCTTTCAATTACACCTGCATTTGACATCAATCCTATTTCGGTAAACTCATTTCGAAGCCTCATGTCCTCTGTTTGTTCATAGGATAAACTTCTGAATACGCCATAATAGCTTCCATATAAGTCCACCGCATTTACACGATTGGATTTGATGATACCATAACCCCAGGTGATGATAACCGTAAGAAGAAGGGTCGTAAGAAATACTGAAATTATAATCAGGATACTTCGGGTTTTATTTCTCCTGTTGTTGTTAATTGCCAGATTGGTTAAGGTGCTCATCTTTCCCTGATACCTCCGTCCTCCATGACCAGTATACGATCGGCAATCTGAGCGATTTCCTCATCATGGGTTATCATAACCAGAGTCTGACCGTATTTTACAGCAGACATTTTCAGCAAGCCTATGACTTCCTCTCCTGTTCTGGAGTCCAGGTTCCCTGTAGGTTCATCTGCTAAAATGATATCAGGTTTTACTGCCAATGCCCTGGCTATAGCTACTCTCTGCTGCTGTCCTCCGGACAGGGTATAGGGCAGGTTGTGAATCTTACCATCAATGCCCAGAGTAGCTATAATATCCCTTATAAACTCTTTCTCAAACTGTTTGTTGTCGAGTCCTATGGGTAATATGACATTTTCCCAAACGTTAATAGAAGAGATAAGATTATAGGCCTGAAAAACAAATCCAAGCTTTCTTCTTCTGAAAACAGTAAGTTCCTCCTCTTTCAAACGAAAGATATCCTTACCGTTTATTAAAACTTTCCCGCTTGTGGGTGTGTCGAGTCCCCCAAGCATATGTAACAGGGTACTCTTTCCTGAACCTGACTTTCCTAATATCGTAACAAACTCTCCTTGCTTTATGGCAATAGAAGCATTGTGAACTGCTTTTACCACGTTTTCTCCCTTACCGTAATACTTACATAAATCTTTACTTTCCAGGACCGTATTCATATATATAACCCCTTTCTTATTTTTGCTTTAGAGCCTAACTCCATGTGAGTTTACCTGAATCAGTACTATGTTACACAGTATAATGCCAGCAATATCCTCTATTTGTGAGGATACCAGACAAAATAATAATGGGTTCTTAAGCAATCTTACTGTCATAACTGATATTATTACTGAGCAGTCACAACAAAGTGAGTAATTAAATCATTTAAATCTCTATTTTCTTAACTATAACAGGCTTCCCTTTCCATTCAATTACAGAACACGAAAAAAGTCTTACAATTCTGTAAGACTTTCACTTATATGGTAATTGAATAATAAAGCAGCTTCCTTTTCTTCCGCTTCCTATACAGGAACTAACCGTTACAATTCCCCTTTGTCTGGTTATTATCTCCCTGGTCAGGTATAGTCCTACCCCTGAGCCGGCCTGGCTCTTAACCTCGCGGGAGTTTCCACGGAAAAAGCGTTTAAATATCTCGTGATATTCTTCTTTTGGTATTCCGATTCCTTCATCAGAGATCTCTATCCGTAAGAAGGAGACCCGTTTTGCCATCGTTATGGTTATACAACTGCCCGCTTCACTATATTTTATCCCATTATCCAGAATATTTACTACTGCTTCACACATCCACCCTGCATCGTGGGGTATAATAAGGCTCTGCAGTTCTTCCTCTGCCTCCATGGCAATTTCTATCTGCTTTTCTTCCGCCTTCTGGTACACACGATTGACTGCCTCCAGCAGGGTATTAAAGATATTTGCTTCCGCAATCTTTATCTCAATCAAACCGGTTTCCAGCCTGGAGATATTGATTAATGCTGCCAGAAGATTTTCAAGTCCTGCTAACATGGCACCGGAACGATGTAAAAACTCCTGTCTCTCTTCAATGCTGATATCTACTCTTCTTAATATATCAAAATAGGCTTTCAATGCTGCCACCGGAGTTTTAAGCTGGTGGGAGATATCTGTCACCAGGGTCTTGGTTTCATTCTTTTCCCGGTTAATTAGTTCTTCCTTCATTTTAAAATAACTCCCCAGCGATTCCAACTGGATGCAAATCCTTTTAATAGCAGCTTCCTTTTCGCTTAACGCTTCATAATCTGTTTTTTTATAGTCCCCCTTACTGTAATCCGCAAGCAGTCCTTCAAGATTGTTAAGCTCACAACGTACCAGTTTTCGATTGTTTCTCCATAACCAGGTTAATATAACAAGAATAATACAATAAAAGCCCAAAGAACATATACCGACTATCAGCAGTTTATATTTAAGTTCCTGGCTGTAGACATTATCAATGCCTTTGAAATATCCATACTCTTTCAGAATATTCTCACCTATTCTTCCATTTATTATTTTCTGTCCTTTTAGCAGTTCTGTAGCAAACCTTAAAAAATCTGTGTTTTCTGGATTCTCTACGGCGATGCTGGTAATTATCTGAATCTTCTCCCTGTAATTCTCATATTCTCCCCAGGATAACCCCCCAGCTGCCAAAAGCACCAATAAGAAAAGGAGAGCCGCGGTTATTATATATTTCTTCTGCATTCCTGATTCCATAAATATCCCATTCCTCTTATATTTTTAATATACTCAGGTCTGGCACTGTCTGGTTCTATCTTCTCTCTGAGTCTCCTTATATTGACTGCCACAGTATTCACATCCGCAAAATTGCCATCCATATCAAAAAGCTTCTCTAATATCTGATTCTTGGACAAAATCTGCTTTGGGTGCTCTAAGAATAATAGAAGCAGCTTCCATTCATTTTTTGTAAGATCAACATAATCGCTATCTATTTGAACACGCATATCAGATATAGAGAATTTTATTCTGCCAGACTCTATTACATCTGTGCTTACCGGACTCAGTTTTCGAAAATAAGCTGCCACCTTCATAGTTAGTACAGACAGACTGAAGGGTTTTGTTACATAATCATCGGCACCGGCTTCATATCCTATGACCTGGTCCGCTTCTCTGTCCATTGCTGTAAGACATATGATATGTGCCTGGCTCACTTTTCGAACTTCACGGATGAACCTTAGTCCGCTGCCATCTGGCAGGGTAATATCACAAATAATAAGCTGAGGCTCTATTTTCTGAAATAACCGCCTGGCTTCTCCAAGTGAAAAACAGGAATATACCTGATATCCTTCCTTTTCCAGCAGAAAGGCAATACTTCTGTTAACACTGTCTTCATCCTCAAGGATTAATATCCGGTTCCTGGTTGAAATATTAGGTTGTAGTAAATCTATATTATTATTGTAATTCATGCCTCATGTCCTTTGTTGAGTTGTTCAGTAAACGATACGATTTAATATTAGCTTAGGATTATTTTCTTTTTTAGATTACAATATTTTAAAGCTTTTCTTTAAAAGCTTTTCTTTTAAGGCTTTCATTTTAAGGCTTTCATTTTAACTATATTGTCATATCCTATCTCAAATATAGCTGTAATTTTCATATATTACAACCTTTTTCTGGAATAACGTGATGCTAAATGACTCTGGAAAAATAAACGAAACATTCTTTCTGGTCATATTCATATATTTTCTGGCCCAACTCAATTATTTTATTGAATTTATTTCTAACTTTATCACTTTCTATAATAATCTTTCAAATAATTTAAGAGTCATATCCTGATCACTGATCTACTTTATCTGTTGCTCTATTAGCTTGTAAATGCATTTTCTGGAATGAGAGCACCATGTCCTGGTTTTTATTTTTCGATTATAGAATTATGTACTATGATTTTTTAACCTTGAACTAAAAGCTTATTTTAAACCGTAAAACACAAAATAAATCCCAAGGATATATCTTACCGAAGAATGTATTCGACAGGGTATAGAACCTTGGGATTTAACACGTATCCACTAAATAATATTCAATTTATACACTTCTTCCTCATCTACCACTTCTCCGGTAGTAACAAAACCTGCTTTTTCATATAAACCCTTTGCCATTATATTATCCAATGCAACAGATAAATAAATCTCCTTACATTGGAATTGTTTTTGCATTTCTTCAAGAATCAATACCATAGCCTGCTTGCCATAGCCTTTGCTCTGATACCTTCTGTCAATCATCAGCCTGCATATCTCATAGATATTCTCTTCTTCGCACAAGCCATACATGGCAAAACCTATAAGGTTACCCTCAACCTCAATTGCTTTGGTTACCCAGCCCTTTTCATATATCGACTGTACGATGGAGTATGCATTAGAAGCCACATATTTTTCGCCAATGGTATGGCGGCCATCTTCGTTTGAGGTAAGCAGGATTACTGCTTCCCAGTTTTCTTTCGTTATATCTACAATTCTCATTTATTTTCCATCCTTTTTAAAGAGGCGAAACCCTCCCTGTTATTCTTTGTTTCTTTTTCTTCATAAATGCTCCTCCTTTCTCAGCTGATTCTATGTAAAATAGTTAACTGCATTATTTATTTTACAATTATAACAGTCTTACTTCTAATGAGCCAGGTAAATTTCGGATTTACATATTCTATACAGTAAGCTTGCGGAAATGCCATAGGTATGCAATGGGGTTCCTTCGATTGATTCCAAATAGTCCTAACTATAATCCAGTAAAAAACCCGTTTCAGTAAAACTGAAACGGGTCTGCTTATCTAATCTCTTATCTAAGGATTCATTCTAAATAATACCTATCAAATATATATTTAGTTATTCTCACTCATACTTGCCAGCTTAGCAGCCTGGTCTGCTGCTATAAGACTGTCCACAACCTCTTCCAGATCTCCGTTAAGAACATTATCCAACTGGTGAAGGGTAAGCTTTATGCGGTGGTCTGTTACACGTCCCTGCGGGAAATTGTAAGTACGTATCTTCTCGGAACGGTCTCCGGTTCCTACCTGGCTTCTTCTGGCTTCTGCCTCTGCATTATGCGCTTTTTCAAGCTCCAGCTCATAAAGCTTGCTTCGCAATACCTTTAACGCCTTATCCCTGTTCTTTAACTGGGATTTTTCATCCTGACAGGAAATTACGATACCTGTGGGAATATGAGTCAGACGAACAGCAGAGTCAGTAGTATTAACGCACTGTCCGCCGTTACCGGAGGAGCGGAATACATCAAACTTACAGTCTTTCATATCAAGCTCTACGTCAACTTCTTCTGCTTCCGGCATAATTGCAACCGTTGTGGTGGAGGTATGGATACGTCCCCCGGACTCGGTTACCGGTATACGCTGTACACGGTGTACACCGCTTTCATATTTCATTTTGGAATAAACACCTTTACCATTGATCATGAAAACAACTTCCTTAAAGCCTCCAAGGCCGTTTTCATTTAAGTTCATCATGTCTATCTTCCACTTCTGGCTTTCGGCATATTTGGAGTACATACGGAAGAGCTCGGCTGCAAAGAGAGCTGCTTCATCACCACCGGCACCGCCTCTGATTTCCACGATAACGTTCTTGTCATCATTAGGGTCTTTGGGAAGAAGAAGGATTTTGAGTTCCTTTTCTATGGATTCGATCTTTTCCTTGCAGGAATTCAGTTCCTCTTTGGCAAGCTCACGAAGTTCTTCGTCGCTTTCTTCCTCTAACATCATAAGACTGTCTTCAATTCCGGCCTTTGTATCCTTATATTCTGTAAATTTCTCAACAAGGGGAGCAAGGTCATTCTGCTCCTTCATAAGCTTACGAAAACGTGCCTGGTCATTTACTACACCTGGGTCATTTAATTCATCCGTTAACTCCTGGTAACGGATTAACAAATCTTCTAATTTATCAAACATTTGGGTTCCTCCATTTTTACATTGGTTGAATTGGGCTTTGTACTACTCGTTGCATTTAATAGTAACAATACCCGTTTCAAATTATTAGCACTTTAAACTTTCCAGGTTTGAAACGCTAAGTAAAAGGTTCCCCTTTTTTCTGACTCCATGTTCCTGTAACTACTCTGTCAAGTCCTGCCAAATCTTTTATAATAGTAATGTTTTTCATTTCTGCTTCCTGTAACAATTTCTTCACTGCCTCTCCCTGATCATATCCAATCTCAAAAAGGACATGTCCGCCGGGATTCAGATAATCCTTTAAACCCCTGCAGATCTCTTTGTAAAAAAACAGTCCGTCTTCCTTACCGTCAAGAGCTATAACAGGTTCATAATCCTTTACCTCTTCCATTAAGGTAGGAATAACTTCTGTTTGAATATATGGTGGATTTGATATTATTATATCATATTTTCCTTCAACCTGTGAATAGATATCACTTTTTATGAAATCAACGGAAACCTGTAATGCCTCCGCATTTTCCCGTGCTATCTCAAGTGCTGCTTCTGATATATCTATCCCCGTTCCGTATTTGATACCGCCAAGCCTGGCTAAGGATAAAAGGATACATCCGGAACCTGTGCATATATCAAGTACACGCTTTCCTTCACTTAGTTTCAGAGCTTCCATAACCAGTATCTCTGTATCCTGTCTTGGTATTAATACCCCTTCCCGAACCCGGAAATTTAAACCCATAAATTCCTGTTCACCGGTAATATACTGGAGCGGTATGTGACGACAGCGTTTCTTTATACCTTCCTGGTAGCTTTCATAATCCTCAAGTGACATTTCTTTCATAGGATTCATGAGATACTCTGCCTTACTTATACGGAGCAAGGAAGATAATAACAGCCATGCATCAATTTCACCATTCTCTATATTACTGTCTGACAGTTCTCTCCTGCCGGTTTGAAAAGCCTCTTGTATGGTTATCATTTTACGATCAATCCTTCTTGGCAGCCTCATCGGTAACAGCCACAAAGTCATCCAACGCTCTTAAGATTTCATCCTCTTCTTCAAAGATATCCCTTGCCTGTAAAGGTTCCATTCTCATAGAGGTTGCTGAAGTTTCTCTTACAGCTTTATTATCTTCTGCTTTCTTCTGATTATTGCTTCTTGCAGTATTTGCTCTGTCTTTTTTACCGGATGTACTTTTTTTATTATTTCTAGCTGATGAATTCTGTTTCTGGGTACTTTCCTGTTTCTGGGTACTTTCCTGTTTCTGGTTATCTACTTGCTTCTGATTGCTCTTCTCTGACTTGATACTATTATCTGACTTGATATTTTTATTCTCTATGTTCTTATTATTCTGGCTATTGGTGTTTTTGTTATTGCTTCCTGTCTTCTGGGCAGATTTTGCCTGAGCTGACTTAGAATTATTCTGTGTGTTTTTAGATGTACTTTTATTTCCGCTATTTTTCGCCTGGCTGTTTGATTTTCCTTTTGTTTCACGGACGGCTGACTGTTTCGCTTTACTTAATGTCTTACTTTCGTCTGCTGATGCCTCACCGGTTTCATTGTCCTCAACTCCTAGAAAGCCTTTCCAGTTAAATACCGCTTCTACAGATTTAATTGCTACCTCTATCATATCGTTATCAGGTTCTCTGGTGGTAAGTCCCTGAAGCCACATACCTGGCTTGCTTAACACTCTGACTGCAATAGAATCGTTTCTTCCGGCAAAACGGATAAACTCATAGGATATACCAGCAATTACCGGAATCAGTATAATTCTGCTTGCATATCGAAGCCATGTAATATCTGTACGGATAAACATAAAAAAGATTACGCTTACAAACATAACGATAAATAAAAAGCTGGTTCCGCATCTTTTATGCTGTCTGGACTGCCATTTTACGTTTTCAACTGTTAGTTCAAAGCCATTCTCAATACAATTAATGGTCTTGTGCTCCGCACCATGGTACATAAATACCCGCTTAATATCCTTAAGCTGTGAGATTGCAACTACATATAATACAAAGATGACAATTCTAATAATTCCCTCTACCAGGGCAACCAGGCTGTCCGATGAAATAACCTTGCCTAACTGAGTAGCAGCAAATGCAGGCAGAACGATGAATATCCCCACTGCAAGCACTACGGCAATGATCATAGTAATAGCTGCCAGTATTGCTTCTGCCTTATCTTTAAAAACCTTTGATAAAGCCTTGTCCACTTTTGATTCCTTGGCCGTTTCCTCTTCCTCGTAAAAGCTAGCGGAGAAATTAAGAGTCTTAATTCCAATTGACATGGATTCCGCAAAAGCCAGTACGCCTCTTAGGATTGGTAGTTTCCATACTTTATGTTTATCTGCAATGCTGTTAAAAGAGTCTTCTTTTACTATAATTTCGTTGTCCGGCTTTCTTACGGCAATGGCATAACGTTCTTTATTCTTCATCATTACGCCTTCAATAACTGCCTGTCCTCCGATTCCTGATGGTTTCATATGCTTATCCTTTCTTTGATAAAACATGCCATAATACTCAAATATAAATACGAATTTAAAAATAGGCTGAGATAATTATACCTCAACCTGTTTTTAACACATAGTCATTATTGTCATTTATTGTTCCTGATTAAGACCATATCTGCGGTTGAACTTATCAATTGCACCGCGAGCCGCTGCAGCTTTCTGCTGTCCGGTATAGAAAGAATGGCACTTAGAACAGATTTCTACGTGGATATCGCTCTTTGTTGAGCCTGTTACAAATTCATTACCACAGTTACAAACTACCTTTGCCTGATGGTAATTAGGATGGATTCCCTCTTTCATGCTTTTCACCTCTTTACAAACAAACATATTTTTCTTAAAGTTGACTAATTGTCAAACTAATTCGTTATTTAAAACAGCTTTTTAATTATAACATAGGATTATTTGGTTTGCAAGTCCTAATTAATCAATTTCGTTTTTTTCACAGTCTCAATAAATTCTGCATTGGTCTTCGTTTTCAGGAACATATCGATAATCCGCTCAACAGCATCATCGGATTTCAGGCTATTGAAAGCTTTTCTCATCAAATAAGTAGCTTCCAGCTCTGACTGGCTTAATAAGAGATCGTCTCTTCTGGTGCTGGATCTGGGCAAATCAATGGCAGGGAAGATTCTCTTCTCTGAAAGGTTACGATCCAGAACAAGTTCCATGTTACCGGTTCCCTTAAATTCTTCAAACACTACGTCATCCATACGGCTTCCGGTATCTACAAGGGCTGTCGCAAGAATGGTAAGACTGCCGCCTTCTCTCATATTTCTAGCTGCTCCGAAGAAGCGTTTTGGCATATGGAGTGCCGCAGGGTCAAGACCACCGGATAAAGTCCTTCCGCTTGCCTGCACTGTAAGGTTATATGCTCTTGCAAGTCTTGTTATACTGTCTAACAGAATTACTACTTCCTGTTTATGCTCTACGAGACGTTTAGCACGCTCAATTACCATTTCTGATACTCTTTTATGATTTTCCGGCAGTTCATCAAACGTAGAGTAGATAACTTCTACATTCTTACCTTCAATGGATTCCTTAATATCCGTTACTTCTTCCGGACGCTCATCAATCAGAAGAATGATAAGCTTCACACCGGGATGATTTATGGTAATTGCTTTGGCAATCTGCTTTAAAAGAGTAGTTTTACCGGTCTTAGGCTGGGAAACAATCATACCTCTTTGTCCTTTTCCAATAGGAGATACCAGGTCCACCATACGCATGGATACATTCGATCCTGGTGTTTCAAGGTGAATTCTCTCATTGGGAAATATAGGGGTCAAATCCTCAAATTTCTTACGTTTCTGTGCTTCAGCAGGATGAAAGCCATTAACACTCTTAACAAATAAAAGAGCGCTGAATTTCTCTCCCTGGCTCTTAATTCTGGTATTACCAACAACAATATCTCCGGTCTTTAAGCAAAAACGTCTGATCTGAGCAGGTGATACATATACATCATTCTCACCGGGCAGATAATTATCGCAGCGGATAAAGCCATAGCCATCCGGCATAACTTCCAAGATGCCTTCCTTGGTCTCACCACTGTCTAAAGCCTCTGTATCCTGGGGCAGACTGCTTCTCCTGACTTCATTTTCCGGATTACCATTCTGCCAATAAGAATTCTTTCTGCCTTCTTCCTGCACATTCTGAGTGTACTGCGGATTCTGGGGATTTCTGCGGGTATATGCCTCCTGATTTCCGGAAGTATTTCTTGTGTCGGAGGTATTTCTTGTATCCGCATTATTATCGTTTCTATAATTTCTTCTTATCTGTGTTGAAGCGGCTTTTTCTTCTTCTTTGTTATCTGTTTCTTTATTGTCCGCTTCTTTATTTGTTTGTTCTTTGATTATTGGTTCCTTATTTATCAGTTCTTTACTGTTTACTTCTTTCTTATTTGTTTCTTTATTGTTTGTATCTTTGCTCGTCTCTTCCTTACCAGCCTCTTCTTTTGTTTCACGTTCTTGTTTTATTAAAGTTTCCTGCTCGGCCGGTTTCGTCAGCTCAACTTCTTTTTTCGCCTCCCCTTTCCCAGCAATATTCTTCTTTTCTTCCACTACCTCTGTACCCGCACCTAATATATCAATAAGCTCCTGCTTACGCAGGGTGGATACACTTTTAATGCCTCTGCTCTTTGCTAATGTTCTAAGCTCTGCTAAGGACATTTCACTAATTTGTACTTCCATGAATTCTTGCTCCTTTACAAGTATAAAATTGTTTAAGTATTTGGGAATGGTTTCGATTTGATCTAGAAGTTCTCATGAATTAAACCAAAAAATTACTACTGTGGTATATTATAACCTATTATATATAAAAAATAAAGTGTCTTTTACACAGCTTTATATAATTTTCTTATCTTGCTTTCCCTACTTTTCAGTGATATGATGTCTTTAGCCAAGCGGCATTCATAAGGAAGGCGGTTAATCTATGACAAACAGTGATAAAGCTCTGTTATTACACGAACAATGGCAGGGAAAGATTTCAACAGAGGCAAAATGTTCCGTTAAAACCAGAGAGGACCTGGCACTTGCTTATACCCCAGGTGTTGCAGAACCCTGTAAGGTAATAGCAGAAGATAAGGATGCAGCCTATAAATATACTTTAAAATCCAATACCGTAGCAGTTGTTTCAGACGGCAGTGCCGTACTGGGTCTGGGTAATATCGGCCCCTATGCTGCCATGCCGGTTATGGAAGGTAAAGCAGTGTTATTTAAGGAATTTGGAGGTGTTAATGCATTCCCCATCTGTCTGGATACACAGGATACAGAAGAGATCATTGAGACCATAGTCCGAATTGCACCTGCATTTGGCGGTATCAACCTGGAGGATATCTCTGCACCCCGTTGCTTCGAAATTGAGGAACGTTTGAAAGAACGTCTTAATATACCCGTATTTCATGATGATCAGCATGGTACAGCTATTGTTGTACTTTCAGGAGTGATCAATGCACTCTTAGTAACCGGAAGAAAGAAGGAAACTTCCAGGGTGGTTATTAACGGCGCCGGTTCTGCAGGTATTGCTATTGCCAAACTGCTCTTAAGCTACGGGTTTAAGAACCTGACACTTTGTGACAGAGTTGGTATACTCTCAGAAAATACAGAAGATCTGAACTGGATGCAGAAACAGCTCACCGCTGTAACCAACCTGGATAAGAAAGAAGGCTCATTAAGCGATGCCCTAAAAGGTGCCGATATCTTTATCGGAGTATCCGCTCCTGGTATTGTATCAAAGGAAATGGTCGCATCTATGAATAAAGATGCCATATTGTTTGCCATGGCAAATCCCGTACCTGAGATTATGCCGGACCTTGCAAAAGAAGCCGGTGCAAAGGTAATCGGAACCGGAAGATCTGATTTTCCAAATCAGGTTAACAATGTTATTGCTTTTCCTGGAATCTTTAAGGGTGCCCTTGAAAGCAGAGCAAGTCAGATTACGGAAGAGATGAAATTAGCTGCTGCAGTTGCAATTGCAGGACTTGTAGCTGAGAATGAGCTGAATGAGGATAATATTCTGCCTCAACCTTTTGACCCCAGAGTATGTGAGGTAGTCAGCAATGCCGTGAAATACCACGTTAAGAAATAAGTTATAAACTTTTAAAAGAAGCTTAGGAAGGAGCCGCCTGTTGTCAGAGAAAAGAATAAGGGGCGACAAACCCTATTACTCCCTGGATTATTACCTGAAAGAAACCTTTGGCAGGAAAATATATAAGCTCTCTTTAAATGCAGGTCTTACCTGTCCTAACAGAGACGGAACCCTTGGTCTTGGCGGCTGTATCTTCTGCAGCAGGGGAGGCAGCGGTGAATTTGGTGCTTCTCCTTTATTATCTGTTACAGAACAGATTGAAGCAGGTAAAGCACTTATATATAAGAAGCTTCCGGCAGCTGTGAAAGCTGCTCCCGTCAATTCCGAAGAAAATGAGGCTTCCTTTATTGCTTATTTTCAGGCTTATACGAATACTTACGGTGAAATATCCTACCTGCGAAAGACCTTTATGGAGGCACTGAATCATAAAGACATTGCCCTCTTGTCCATAGCTACCAGACCTGATTGTCTGGGAGCGGAAGTCCTGGAACTACTGGCGGAATGTGCTGCTATAAAACCATTATGGGTAGAATTAGGGCTTCAGACCATCCACGAGGATACCGCTGTATTTATCCGAAGAGGATATCCTCTTTCAGTCTTTGAGAAAGCCGTTAAGGAACTTAATGCCATTGGAGCAGAGATTATTACCCATATGATACTGGGGCTTCCCGGCGAAGACAGCATAAAAGTTCTTGCCTCTATGGACTATCTGGCAAAACAGCCGATACAAGGTGTTAAGCTGCAGCTCCTCCATGTACTTAAAGATACAGACCTTGCCCACATACCCTATAAAGCTATGGACCTGGAAGAGTATACTGATCTTTTAATAGCCTGCATTGAGAAACTGCCGGATACCATGGTAATACACCGGCTTACCGGTGACGGGCCTAAGAAACTGTTACTCTCCCCATTATGGAGCGGTAATAAAAAACTTGTATTAAATCACATTCATAAAGAGATGAAGGCCAGGGATTCCTGGCAGGGAAAATCGTTGTAATTTCTTTTTGCGAAAGGAGGCTTTTTATGCAGACAGATGCGTTAACTCTATACAAACTGATTATACTTTTTCTTTTGGATAAAGTAGATTTCCCTTTGACAAACGCTCAGATTTCTAACTTTATCCTGGACAAGGAATATACCAATTATTTCAGCCTGCAGCAGTGCATATCCGAATTAACAGAAGAAGAATTCATGACGGTGGAAACCGTCGGTCACAGCTCCCTGTACCAGATAACCCCTTCTGGTGAAGAAACCCTTTCCTTTTTTCAGAATATGATATCCTCTGCAATACAAGAGGAGATTGTAAGCTATTTAAAGGAAAATAAGTATTCCTTACGAGATGAATCTTCCATTCTTTCCGAATACCATAAAACCGGCAAGGATGAATATACAGTTTCCCTGCGTGTTATGGAAAAAAAGAATCCGATCATAGATATCAATCTAACTGTACCTACCGAGGAGGATGCCTCCAAAATCTGCAGAAACTGGCGTGGACAAAGTCAGGAAATATATTCTTATGTCTTAAGCAGTCTTTTGAGGGAATAGCAAATAACTCTGAATTAATAAACCGGCCTTGCTGCAAAGCACGGATATTCCTTCCGATGCTGCAATAAGACCGGTATTTTTAACTTATTCTTCTGAACTGCCTGTTACAATATTTTCTTCTATAAGATCCCATATTTCATCTCTGCCCTGTTTTGATAAAGCTGAGAAAGGAAGAATTCTGGTTGTGCTTTTCGCACCAAGTCCCTGCCTTATCAGCTTAATCTGCTTATCCTTCTGGCTTCGGTTAATCTTATCCAGTTTTGTTGCGATAATTACAGGCTCATAGCCCTGATGAACAATCCAATCGTACATCAGCCTGTCATTGGCAGAGGGTTCATGCCTTATATCTAATAATAAAAAGACTATCTTAAGCTGTTTGGAAGTTTTAAGATAATTTTCTATCATTTTTCCCCATTTAGCTTTTAATGCTTCCGAAACTTTGGCATAACCATAACCTGGTAGATCTACAAAATACAATTCTTCATTAATATTGTAGAAGTTAATAGTCTGGGTTTTTCCGGGCTGACTGCTGGTTCTGGCATAAGACTTTCGATTCATCAGTCCATTTATCAGTGAGGACTTTCCTACATTTGATTTTCCTGCAAAGGCGATTTCCGGTTTATCATTTTCCGGTAAAGTGCTGGTAATACCGCAGACTGTTTCCAGGTTTACGTTCTTTACATGCATATGTTTCTCCTTTCCTGCCGTTATAAGTTAACAGCATATGGTTTTCATCCAGGCGGCTGAAAGCTGCCTGTACCGGTCTTGTTGTTCCACCCTGTGTAATACCTATACGAGAAACAGCAAAGCGTGAATTTTGGACACACTGGTGTTACGGTCTATTCGTTGTATTTATGCAAAGGCATATTTTATTACTTCCGCCATGTTATCTACAAATTTAAGATCAATACCTTCCAGTATCTCTGCTGATATCTCTTCAATATCTTTCTTATTCTGAAAGGGTACCAAAACCTGCTTCATATGAGCAGTTTTAGCTGCTAATATCTTTTCCTTCAGGCCCCCGATTGGCAGCACCCTGCCTCTTAGAGTAATCTCACCGGTCATTGCAGTATCTGCCTTAACAGGTTTGTCGGTTATAGCCGAGAGCATGGCAGTTGCCATTGTAATACCCGCAGATGGTCCATCCTTTGGTACAGCACCTTCCGGAATGTGGATATGAATATCATGCTTATCAAAATAATCTGCACTGATTTCATACTCATTGCTTACGGAACGAATATAGCTGATACCTGCTCTTGCAGATTCTTTCATGACGTCACCAAGCTGACCTGTAAGTTCGAATTTACCTTTTCCAGGCATTACATTGACTTCTATCTGCAGTGTATCACCGCCTACGCTTGTCCAGGCAAGTCCTCTTACGATACCAACTTCATCCTTCTCATTAGCCTGTTGGAAAAAGTATCTTTGCTTTCCAAGGAATTTTTCAAGATTTTTATCATTAACACGTACTTTTTCCGTGTTATTGCTTACAATTTCCCTGGCAGCTTTTCGACAGATTGCACCGAGTCTTCTCTCCAGATTACGCACACCAGCTTCTTTGGTATAACCTGTAATGATTTTAGTAATCGCTTTGTCGGATATTGTTATCTGTTTGCCATTCAGACCATTTCGGGTAATCTGCTTCGATAGCAGGTGCTTCTTAACAATGTGGAATTTCTCGTTCTCCGTATAGCTGCTAACTTCGATAACTTCCATTCTGTCAAGAAGGGGCTTGGCAATTCCCTGCAGGGAATTAGCTGTTGCAATAAAGAGCACCTCTGATAAGTCTACCGGAAGTTCTACATAATGATCTACAAACTTCTTATTCTGCTCAGAATCAAGTACTTCCAAAAGGGCAGCAGAAGTATCACCTTTATAATCACTGCTCACCTTATCTATTTCATCCAGAAGCATTAAAGGATTCTTAACACCTGCATTCTTAAGGCCTGTGATGATTCTTCCAGGCATCGCTCCCACATAAGTCCTTCTGTGTCCTCTGATTTCTGCTTCATCTCTTACTCCGCCAAGGCTGATGCGTACATATTCTTTGTTTAAAGCTCTTGCTACAGAATTGGCAATGGAGGTCTTACCAGTTCCCGGAGGGCCAACCAGACAGAGAATGGGACTCTCTCCTTTCTGGGTCAGTACTCTGACGGCCAGGAATTCAAGAATTCTCTCCTTAACCTTTTCCAAGCCGTAATGTTCACGGTTTAAGATAGCTTCTGCATTTTTGATATCTTGTTTGTCTTCACTAACCTTATCCCAGGGAAGGCTTAATAAAGTCTCTATATATCCTCTTACGACCGCTCCCTCAGAGGAACTTCCGGAAACATTCTTAAAGCGTTCAATTTCTTTTATTATCTTCTCTTTGACTTCCGGCGCTGCCTTTAATTTCTCTGCTGCTATCAAATAGTTATCTGCATCAGCAGCACTGTTCGACTCTCCAAGTTCCTCTCTTATAAGCTTAAGCTGTTCTCTTAAGATATATTCTTTCTGATTCTTATCCACTTTTTCCTTCACTTTGACCTGAAGGTCTTTGCGGATACGGATGATATCAATTTCTTCCGTCAGGATAACCATAATCTTTTCATAACGCACAAGAACCTCTGCTGATTCCAGTAAGCTCTGTTTATCCTCCAGGGTTAACGGCAGGTTAATGGCAATCTGGTCGATTAACTCACCTACCTCCTCCAGCTTCATGATAGTCTTATAGATATCTTTTCCAATCTTAGGGTTCTCATTAAAGTAAACTTCCAGTATATCCTTAAGCCCTCTTAGCATAGCCTTCTTCTCTGATTCACCGGCAGCTTCCATGTCATCTTCCAGTATTTTCACTTCACCTACTAAAAATGGAGTCTTCTCCACTATATGATCTAATTCTGCTCTATCTGTTCCGGTAACCAGTACACGGATGACACTTCCGGGCAGTTTAATTATCTGCTTTACCAGTGCTATTGTACCGACTGAGTATAAATCCTCCTGATCCGGTGCTTCCGTATCTGCATCTTTTTGAGTCAGCAAAAGTACCAATTGGTCATTTTCCATGGCATTTTCGATAGCCTCAATGGATATCTGGCGGTTTACGTCAAAATGGATTTGCATTCCCGGCAGCACAGCCATTCCCCGAAGTGCAACAATAGGCACTTTTCTGCTGTAATCACTCATACTAATAACCATGCCTTTCTCTTAGCCTGCAATCTTTGGGCCGCAAGCTTAAATTTGCGTGTAAAAATGTCCTTTATCCACACGAACCCTCATCTATGTGCCTTATACACACAGAATCAAGATGTTCCGATGTGATTTTCTCATTTAATTAAGATAAAAACTGCCTTAAATCCTCTTATAAGGTATTTTAAGGCAGTCCCTATAACAATCGAATCTTCTCAATCTATTGCAATAGCTTATCCCGCTTATGCAATCTCATTGCTGTTCTTCTTCGATATTCTTTTCGTAATAGCTTTTCTTGGCTGGTTATCCTCTGTACTTATCAGTGTTGGCTGATTACCGCCTTCAGCAGCTTCTTTTGTAATAATGCATTTTAAAACCTGAGTATCTGTAGGGACTCTATACATGGAATCCATCATAACGGATTCCATTATAGCACGCAGACCTCTGGCACCGGTTTTTCTCTCAAGAGAACGTTTGGCTATAACACGAATTGCTTCATCCTCAAAGTCTAATTCTACTCCATCAAGCTCAAAGAGTTTCTTATATTGCTTAATAATAGCATTCTTAGGTTCTGTGAGAATTCGGACATGCGTTTCCTCATCTAGCGCATCCAATGCCACATTAACAGGTACACGTCCTACGAACTCTGGTATCAAGCCGTACTTTACAAAATCCTGAGGCATTGCCTGACGGAATAATTCACCTATATTACCTTTGTTCTTCTCTATGATGGAAGCATTAAATCCTATAGATTTCTGACCGATTCTGCCCTCTACTATCTTCTCAAGTCCGTCAAAGGCACCACCGCAGATAAATAAGATGTTGGTAGTATCAATCTGAATAAATTCCTGATGGGGATGTTTTCTTCCACCCTGGGGAGGTACGGAAGCAACGGTTCCTTCCAGAATNNGCTGTACACCTTCACCGGATACATCTCGTGTTATGGAGGTATTCTCAGATTTTCTTGTTATCTTATCAATTTCGTCGATATAGATAATACCGTGTTCAGCTCTTTCAATATCAAATTCTGCTGCCTGTATAAGCTTTAGAAGTATGTTTTCTACGTCCTCGCCAACATAACCCGCTTCTGTTAAAGCAGTAGCATCTGCAATCGCAAAAGGTACGTTAATAAGCTTTGCCAGGGTTTGTGCAAGAAAGGTTTTACCGGAACCGGTAGGCCCTACCATAAGAATATTACTCTTTTGCAGTTCCACATCCAAGTCTCTTCCGGCCAACACTCTCTTATAATGGTTATAAACGGATACCGCCAGGACCTTCTTAGCATCCTCCTGTCCAATTACATACTGATCCAGAAAGGTCTTGATCTCAGTTGGCTTTAATAAGTTTATATCAGTATCATGTACTTTATCATCAAATTCCTCTTCCACTATCTCAGAGCAGATTTCAATACACTCGTCACAGATATATACGTTACCCGGTCCAGCAATGAGCTTTCTTACCTGATCCTGCGTTTTATTGCAAAAGGAACATCTTAGTTGTTTTCTGTCATCGGTTCTGTTTGCCACTCTCTTTCCCAACTCCCTTCTTCCAGCAATTTAAATTACCTGTTACNNAATAACATTGTCGATAAGCCCGTAAGCTTTTGCTTCTTCAGCTGTCATATAATAATCTCTTTCTGTATCGACTTCGATAACTTCCAGAGGTTTTCCGGTATTCGCTGCCAGAATTTCATTCAGTTTCTTCTTGGTCTTTAAGATATTCTCAGCAACAATCTTAATGTCTGTAGCCTGACCTTTGGCACCGCCGGAAGGCTGGTGAATCATAACTTCCGCATTGGGCATGGCAAATCTCTTACCCTTAGCACCGCCTGCTAACAGGAAGGCTCCCATACTGGCTGCCATACCAAGACAATAGGTAGATACGTCGCATTTGATATAATTCATAGTATCATAAATGGCCATACCGGCTGTAACAGAACCACCCGGGCTGTTTATATACAGATGAATATCTTTTCCAGGGTCTTCAGACTCAAGAAACAGTAACTGTGCCACAATAACACTGGCTGACACATCAGTTACTTCCTCACCTAAAAAAATAATTCTTTCTTTTAATAATCTTGAGTAAATATCGTAAGATCTTTCACCGCGGCTTGTCTGTTCAATGACATAAGGTACTAAACTCATAGGTATCCTCCTTTACTCTGCTGCTACGGCTGTCTCTCCAATCAGATCAACTGCCTTTTGTACAGCCATATCCATAATGATTTGTTCTTTCTCTTTCTCGCCGATTAATTCTTTTAACTTATCAGCTTCCATTTTATAGTTCTCTGCCATCTGAGCGATTTCTTTCTCGAAATCTTCATCAGCGATAACAATATTCTCTGCTTTTACAATTGCCTCTAATACCAGTCTTACCTGGATAGTCTTTAAAGCCTGAGGACGCATCTGCTCAAAAAGCTGCTCGCTGTTAGTACCTGTAAACTGGAAGTACTGTTCAACAGTCAGTCCCTGAGACTGGATTCTCTGAGCGAAATCGTCTGCCATCTGTCTAACCTGTGTATCAATCATAGCATCAGGAATATCCATCTGTGCATTCTCGATAATCTTATCGATTGCTTTATCTTCCTTCGCTCTCTTAGCTTCTTTTTCTTTCTTGTCCTTTAATTTAGCCTGAATATCAGTTTTGTATTCCTCTAATGTATCAAATTCGGAAACATCCTGTGCAAAATCATCATCTGCTGCAGGTAATTCCTTTGCTTTGATCTCTTTTACAGTAACCTTAAATAAAGCAGGCTTACCTGCCAGTTCCGCTGCATGATATTCAGCGGGGAAGGTTACGTTAACTTCAACTTCTTCTCCGATATTCTTACCGATTAACTGGTCTTCAAATGTGTCGATAAAGGAATGGGAACCGATAGTTAAAGCGTAATCCTCAGCCTTTCCGCCTTCAAAAGGAACTCCATCAACAAATCCTTCGAAGTTGATAACTGTCTCATCTTTATCTGCAACAGGTCTGTCAGTAACCGTTACGATTCTTGCATTCTGATCTCTTACCTTATCAAGCTCTGCTGTTATGTCTTCTTCTGTTACTTCTGCTGAAGGAACTTCAACAGCGATTCCTTTGTAATCACCAAGTGTTACTTCAGGTTTAAGAGCAGCTTCTGCTGTGAAGATAAAAGCCTTTCCTTTTTCGATCTGTGTAACATCGATCTCAGGTCTGGATACAAGTGTAAGACCACTTTCTTCAACAGCTTTCTCATATGCATCAGGAATAATAATATTTGCAGCATCTTCATAGAAAACACCGGAACCGTACATCTTCTCTATAATAGAACGAGGGGCTTTACCCTTACGGAAACCTTGTATATTAAATTTTCCTTTATTTTTGGCATAAGCTTTCTCTAGAGCTGTGTCGAATTCCTCCGCAGCAGTTTCGATGGTAAGCTTTACCATGTTTTTCTCTAATTTTTCTACCTGTAAACTCATTTAAAATTTCCTCCTTAAAATATGTGAAACTATATTACGCTTCTCACGTAAATTGTATAACTTCCCATTTTGACGATTTGACATTAGTATATTATATCATAGGTAATCTGTAAATACCATATTTTTTTCAGGAAGCAGCATCTACTTTTCTATTACATGGCCCTGGCTTTTTAATTTGTCTACAACCATATTAACGTATTTTTCACATTCTTTCGTTGTAGGGGCTTCTACCATTACGCGAAGCACCGGTTCCGTACCGCTCTCCCTGACCAGAATTCTACCGTTATCACCCAGCTCTTTTGTTACTTTTGCTACTGCATTTACGATTTCCAGGTCTTCTCTGGCGGTCTTTTTATTATTGACACGAACATTCTCCAATATCTGAGGATATATCTGGACTTCTTTGATTAGGTCGGACAGTTTGGTTTTGTTTTGTATGATTACTTCCATAATCTTTAAGGACGTAAGGATTCCATCACCTGTTGTGGCATGTTTGCTGAAAATAATATGTCCGGACTGTTCACCGCCAATAGAGTGACCGTTTTCCATCATATTCTCAAACACATATTTATCACCTACCGTTGTTTTTTCATAAGCGATTCCTTTTTCCTCAAGTGCTTTATAAAGTCCCAGATTACTCATAATGGTGGTTACTACGGTATTATTGTTCAGCTCATTGTTTTTCTTCATATCAACGGCACAAACATATAAAATTAGGTCTCCGTCAATAATATTGCCTTTATCGTCGATTGCTAAACATCGATCAGCATCACCATCGTAGGCAAAACCCACATCCAGATTATTCTCAAGTACATATCTGCGCAGCTGCTCCATATGTGTGGAACCGCAGTCTTTATTGATATTAAGACCGTTTGGTTCATTACTTATTACATAAGTCTTAGCACCCAACGCGTCAAATACTCCTTTGGCAATGGAGTAAGCAGAACCATTGGCACAATCCAGTCCCACCTTCATATTTTTAAAGGAATTGGCCACCAGGGAAATCAGATATCCGATGTATCGGTTTCTTCCATTTACATAGTCCGTAGTTCTGCCGATGTTATCTTTGGTTGCATAGGGTATTTCCTCCCCTTTTCCGTCTATGTAGTTCTCGATAAGTTCTTCCACTTCACTTTCCAGTTTGTAACCCAGCCCGTTTATTATCTTGATGCCGTTATCATAATAAGGATTATGACTTGCAGATATCATGATACCGCAGTCAAAATCTTCACTACGGACAACATAAGATACGCTGGGTGTCGTGGTTACATGCAAAAGATATGCATCTGCACCGCTGGCAGTCAGTCCTGCAACCAGTGAATACTCAAGCATATAACTGGAGCGTCTGGTGTCTTTTCCGATTACAATTCTGGCTTTGTGCTCTTTGCCGTAATAATAACCCAAAAATCTGCCTACCTTATAGGCATGCTCTACCGTTAAATCAATATTTGCTTCCCCTCTGAAACCATCGGTACCGAAATATTTTCCCATGTTTTTACCCTATAGCTCCGGTCAAGTTTGATACCTGCCTGCTACCCTTTCATTTTCTATTCTAATTCCATATAAGTTGTGTTTTAAATGCAATTAAAATTGTACCGGAACATATTATATGAACCCGATCAACCTATATATGTTTTGTTCTAAAAATCAATCGTATATCCTGCAAGGTTTAAGCAGTCCAAAAACGATTGTATCATAACCAATTGGCATGCGCAAGTAATTGAGACTACTATATAATATGAGCCTTTTTTTGTCCCTGTGTGCATTTTATATTTATTGACTGCGCGAATAAGGAGAAGTATATTTTTTGATAAAAAAACATCATCTTATATGTATGACTGTAACAGCTCTTTAAAGCCGATGGTCATATATATTAGATGATGTTTTATTCGTCTGGCCTATAACAGCTATAAGGCATCTGTCTTATAGTTTAAGCCGACGGTTAGCTTATTCAGAAATTAAAAAGAACCAGATGAGCCCTGACCGGACATGGATTCTTCCTGTCTTTTGATCATACGTCTAACCATTTCTCCACCTACAGAACCGTTCTGAGCGCTGGTTAAATCTCCGTTGTAACCTTGTTTTAAAGGTACTCCGATTTCAGAAGCAACCTCCATTTTAAATCTGTCAAGTGCTTCTCTAGCCTGAGGAACTTCTGATCTGTTTGATCCGCTGTTATTACTTGCCATAAAATTTCACNNTTTGATTTCACCTCCGAAATTATTAGATAGTTCTTTATAAGGGATTACCCTTTTTTCTCGATGACCGCTCTGTATGAATCAGTCATCGTAGTAATATTGTTATCAATATTTCAAAAATTATTATGGTAAGTTGTGGAAAGAAATTTTATTGATAATACAAGATTATCTTATGGACAATTATCGGACTATCTGTCCTAACAGAAGCATATACTATAGAAATCTAATTTAACGGTATAGTGAAAATTCATATGGAAAACCTTTTGTCTTTTATCTCAAGCGCAAATCATCTGCTATGGAGCGGACCTATGCTGTTCCTTTTATTAGCCACCCATCTGTTTCTGACTTTTCGCCTTAAGTTCGTTCAAAAAAAAGTCTTTAAAGGTATCCGCCTTTCAACCAAATCATCAGATGATGAAAAGGGGCAAACCAGCAGCTTTGCAGCTCTTACTACCACACTGGCAGCAACCCTTGGCATAGGAAATATTGTCGGTGTCTCCACTGCTGTTACTTTTGGCGGTCCGGGAGCGATTCTCTGGATTTGGTTAACAGGAGTACTTGGAATGGCTACAACTTATGCAGAGTGTTATCTGGGCATTCGTTATCGTAAGCTTGCTAAGGATGGCACCTATTCCGGTGGTCCAATGTATGTCCTGGAACACGGACTTAAGTCAAAAGGAATGGCTGTGTTATATGCCTTTCTGACCCTTGCTGCCTCTTATGGAGTAGGCTGTTCTACTCAGGCAAACTCCATTACCAATGTCACCAGCTCTCTTTGGCACTTCTCACCTTACATTGTAGGTATTGTTGTTGCTGTTATTACAGGCCTCGTAATTCTTGGGGGCATCGAATCCATTGGTAACTTGTGCAAAAAACTGGTTCCGGCCATGGGAGCCTTCTACATTCTGGCCTGTCTGGCTTTGGTTTTTTTAAACCGTGATTACGTGCTGCCTGCCATTACCCTTATATTTCGCTCGGCTTTTCTTCCCAGTGCTGTAGCTGGAGGCTTCATAGGAAGCACGATTAAAACAGCTGCCAGATACGGTATCGCCAGAGGTTTATTTTCAAATGAAGCCGGTATCGGTACAGCTGCTATTGCAGCTTCCAGTGCCAAAACTGACAATCCCCATAACCAGTCTCTGGTGTCAATGAGTGCGACATTCTGGGATACGGTGGTTATGTGCGGAGTCACCGGAATTGTAATAGTGGCAAACATATTAAAAAATCCGGCATCCATTGAAGGCTTACCGGCTTCTGATCTTACCACCGCTGCTTTTATGCAACTGCCTTACGGCGAATACATACTGGGATTTTCCATCATTGCTTTCGCCCTTGCAACACTAATCGGCTGGTCTTACTTCGGTGAAAAGGCCGTAGTATATCTCTTTGGGAAAGAAGGAATCGGCACCTATAAATTATGTTATATCGTAATGATTTTTATTGGTGCCGTTCTTTCCCTGGAATTCGTATGGCAGTTATCTGATCTGATCAATGCGCTTATGATATTACCTAACGTACTGACCTTATGGATACTGAGAAAAGAGATTAGAGATACTGAATAGTCTTACCGATTTTCTCAGCAGTTTCCTTATCCTTTAAGAACTGTATTATTTCCAGTGAAAAGTCAATTGCAGTGCCCAGGCCTTTCCCGGTTATAATATTTCCGTCTGTCACTGCCTTGTGACCTGTAGGGTTGGCTCCCAGGAGCTTGTCTTCAAAGCCAGGAAAACAGGTTACTGATTTCCCTTTTAAGAGTCCCTGCTCTCCCAGAATACTGGGTGCAGCACAAATAGCAGCCAGTGCCTTGTCTTCCTCTCTGAATTCCTTTAACAGGTTCACAAGGCCTTCATGAGCTGCCAGATTCCTGGTTCCCGGCATTCCTCCCGGCAGCACCAGCATAACTGCATTTTTATAATCGAATTCGTCAAACAGCCCGTCAGCCTTCACTTCAATATTATGAGCACCATTAACGGTCTCTTTTCCGGTAATTGAAACCGTTGTTATTTCAATCTCTGCACGTCGCAGCATATCTACCACTGTTAAGCCTTCAATTTCTTCAAATCCATCCGCGACCAATATCGCTATCCGCTTATTCTTTAAATTCTCCATATCACTAATTTTATTTACGTTCTTTCTATACTTCAAGAGAACGGATGTAAATCTGCGAAGGTTTGAAATAATATGATTTAGCGTAGGAAAAGCGTTTTGATTGATAAAAAGGAATAAATCAAACCGTATTTCTTTGGGGGTTGTCTATCCTTAAAATCGATGGTATGTTTAAGATAGCTATTTTTCGGGCTCTTCAGCTGGGCGATCTCCTGTGTTCCATTCCCGCCGTCAGGGCATTGAAGTCGCATTATCCCAATGCCAAGCTCTACTTTATCGGCTTGCCCCATATGCGTACATTGATGGAACGCTTTGATTGCATCGATGAATATGTGGATTTTCCCGGGCATCCGCAGCTTCCCGAAATTGCATATAATCCCGACAATCTTGAACGATTCGTCAAGCAGATGCAAGCGGAAAAATTTGACCTTCTGATTCAGATGCAGGGAGATGGAACTGTGGTGAATGATTTTTTACAGAATTTTGCGGCAAAGCGACTGGTAGGATTTCAACCAATAGCTTCAATTGACAACCCCGACTGGATGACTTATCCAGGAAAGCTTCACGAGGTGAACAGGCACCTAGCTCTTATGGAATTTCTAGGTTTAAAAATTCCAAATCGTACAATGTATTTCCCCTTATTTCCCGAGGATTGGGAGGCCTATAGGAAAATAAAAGCTGAAATAAACTATCCTTTCGTTATTATCCATGTGGGCAGTCGGGACGCCAAACGACGCTGGCCTATTGAAAACTTCGGATTTCTTGCGACCTTAATGCAGCAAATGGGATATCAGATTATCCTGACTGGGGTAAGTGCTGAAGAATCTTTGGTCAATGAACTGCAGCGCTTACTTGAAGGACCTGTGCTTAACCTCTGTTCCAGACTTGATTTGGGTACGCTTGGCTGTCTTTTGAAGGAATCGACTTTACTTGTATGCAACTGCACAGGAATATCCCATATTGCCGCTGCCTTAGAAGCAAAAAGTGTGGTCATGAGTCTAGATGGTGAGCCCGAGCGTTGGGGGCCACTCAACACAGCACTGCATACCACTTTTGATCTGACCAAACCTATCGCCATAGAGCATATTGTGCGCGAGATCAGACGGGTCCTTCCGGCGCTGTCTGTTTTTGGGAGGAATGCTTAAGTAATGAATTCAATTTATCCATGATATTTTCAACACTTAACGGTGTCATTCTAGATGATCCATTCTGCTTATCGACAAAGCTGTTAATCGTATTTTTGGAGCGCAGAGCATGGTCGACGGGGTAAAGGATAAAGTCAGTATCCTGCGACCATGGGATATGCTGCGGGTTTGTCTGAGCGTAAAGGACCAACGTTGGTTTTTGCAGCGCGCAGGCAATATGAGCAACGCCCGTGTTGACCGTGAGCACAGCATCTGCATGTGCTACGAGGAGTAGGAGATCATCAATTGTCGTCTTTCCAATAAGGTTAATCAGATTTTCCCTTACGAGTTCTGAAAAACATGATCTCAGGTAATCGTTGTATTCCTTGCCAACAAGTATGACCTGAAATGCTGAATCAAGTAGCTGCCGCGTCAATTGTTGTGCGACAGCACGGGGAATTCGTCTTTTTTGCTCCGAAAAAAAAAAAATTTAAAAAATTTTTTTTTTTTNNCCACGTAAAGGAATTAAATTCGATAATTGACCTCGGGGTACAATTAGGCTCGGTAATCGATTGATCGACCGGCTGATGCCAAGTAGTCTGACCAGTTCGAGATCACGTGCTATTTGGTGCTGTATCTCAAACAGGGGTTCTTTGTCTGGTATCCAATGGGTAAGCAACGTATAGGGATTCTCGCGCAT
>DJJW01000020.1:38874-39092 GCA_002434335.1 Lachnoclostridium sp. UBA6558
AGCCGCTCGCAGGGGGATTTCCGCTAGATATGCCAACATGATCGAAGCCATTGGATTTTGGCTGTATACATTGAAAATAATACAGCTATCAAACTCCCGCTTTTTGATTGCAGCAATCAATGCTTCAGTCGAAGCAACCGTGTCATGCGAGCTCAATTTCATCCAAGGGGCATCGTATTGTATATAGTCATCGACAGTGCCTAGGTAGGGGATAATGT
>DJJW01000020.1:39198-40476 GCA_002434335.1 Lachnoclostridium sp. UBA6558
GCGCTGCATTACTCATGATCAGATCGCCCATATTGTCTAAGCGAATGATCAACATGTTTTTACAATCTTTCCAAGTCCCCATTTTAGCTGATTTTCTTTAACAGTTGATTGTCCTTTTCCTGCACCCGCTGAATGATTTTAGTAGTCGACTGCTGATGGACATGCGGAATAAATACGAGTTGNNTTTTACAAAGATATGCGGTTTAACCTTTTCGATGATCGGGATAGGGTTGTCCGATAATTCATCACCAAACGGTACAATATAATCTACAGCTCCAAGCGCCCGCAATACTTCAATTCGATCGTCAAGCGAATTGACAGGTCTTGTTGCTCCTTTTAAACGTCTGATGCTCTCGTCTGTATTGATGCCGACAATCAAAATATCACCCTGTGCCTTAGCTGCACCGAGGTAATGGGCATGGCCGGCATGGAAAATATCGAAACAACCGTTGGTGAATACGAGTTTATTTTCTTTCCGAAGTCCATCGCATAGTGCTTCAAGATGATTCAGGTCGGTAATTAATTTATCATCTTTGTTCGTAAGGCGCTGGGCTAATTCCGTGCAGCTACAATGTGCTGTACCATTTTTTTGTATACCGATCTGTGCTGCCTTTATACTCAGTGCTATCGCAATATCCGCATCAAGTTTATTATAGTAAGCCAAGCAAAGCACGGTCAGAAAGGTGTCGCCAGCGCCGGAGAAATTACCTTCTTTTAAAGCAGGAACCCGGTAGTGCTTTGCTGAACCACCTTTTTTAAAGAGGATAACACCATCCTTATCAAGGGTAAGTGCCACCCAGTTCGCCTGAGACAAGGCAGCTAGGCTTTCGGGCCATTTCGATGCTTGTGTTAGGCGGTCGTCCTCTTCTTCCTGGCTCAGGATTTTTCTTGCTTCGTCATAATTNNAGGCATGCATACTTGTCGTAATCTTTGCTGTCTATGGCAATAATTTTGGGCTCAACCTGCTGTTCTTCGGCGAGCAGCACAATGAGCTCATCCGTGATGTTACCTTTTCCATAATCTGCAATAAAAACAATGTCGACATGTTGAAGGGCTTTTTTTACCGCTGTCAGATATTGGTTGGCCAGCGCTGCACTAAAATGATACTTCTGACCAATATCATAACGAAGCAGACAGTGTCCATCTCTACGTAATCGTGTTTTTGTTAGTGTCTGACAATTTTTATTATAGAGCAGGCCACCCGTGTCAATTCCCTGTCGCTGCACACTGCGTGCTATTGTCTGTCCACTGCTATCGTCGCCCAACAGACTAACGACC
>DJJW01000094.1 GCA_002434335.1 Lachnoclostridium sp. UBA6558
CAGCGTTCTCTCCATTTCAGCAGAAAAATCCACATGTCCCGGCGTATCAAGGAGAGTTATCTGGATATCACCAATATCCAGCAAGGCTTGTTTTGAGAAAATGGTTATTCCTCTGGCTCTTTCAAGTTCATTGGTGTCCAGATACGCATCTTTATTGTCCACCCTTCCCAGCTTTCCAATTTTACCGCTTAGATAGAGCATTCCTTCTGATAAGGTGGTCTTACCCGCGTCTACGTGTGCCAGTATTCCTATTACAAGTTTTTTCATCTATATCAAATCCTTCATTTAATGTCAGTGGTATTTTCTGATTCTCAGTCATTTTATCTGCTATTGCATTATGGTTTTCTTCTCTTGCGTTAAGCCATTGTTTGTTGCAAGGCTAAAAATTTTTATATGCTATTAATTATGATTTATCTAGCATAATCAAAATCTATACAATTTTAATACTATATCTTCTTAATGCTATACCTTTTATGATACCAATAAAATCGGTTTCTGACAATTAACCAAGGAATATTTATTTTAGAAAGCTAAAAAATAAAGAAAAACAACTTGCAGGCTTTATTGTCACCTTCACACCTGAAGTGTTCTGAGACCTATAAAGCCGCCAAGTTGTCTGCTTATATAACTCTTCTATTCTTATTGCTTACCCACTAATTGTTTTGACTTAATTATTTTAATTCAAATTCTGCATAGAAAGTCTGTCCGTTTATATTCTTAACAAGACGGTAGTTTCCTGCATCAAGGGCTGGGTTTAACAGACTTAAATCCACAGTAAATTCTTCTTCTGCTCCTGGTGCTGCGGAATAAGCAATCTCAATAAAAGCAAGCTCACTTACTCCAGGTACTGTTTCCCAATTACCTCCGTTTAATTTCTCAATGCTGAAATCTGCTCCGTAAAAGATATCTTCACTGCCCGTATTCTTTATAACAGCTTTCAGCTCTTTGACACCAGCAGGCAGGGAGGTTTCCGGTAAAGGAAAGTCAACGGAGGTGCTTACTCCGTTATCCTCATTGGAAGCACTGTCTTTGGCGGGGTCAGTTACCGGCATGGTATCCCAGAAGGTTTGGAAAGCTTTATCATCTACCTTAAAGAATCCAATCTGAGAATCATAAACATATCCGCCTTTTATAAGACGTAAGGAGGTTACCAATTTATCATTAGTCTTAATATCAACAAATTTCTGACTGTCATACTCCGTATTTTCTAACAGCATGTCAACATCATTCCCCATAGGAGCTGCAGTGTTCAAGCTTTCCAAGAAAGCGTTCAGAGCATCGACATCTGCTGCCTGCTGTACTTCGTTAAGGCCGTTGTTCCAGCTGGTAAAGCTCTGCCACTGGTAAGCTGCAACATTATCCTGTAAGTTTAACAAGGTAAAATAATCAGCTCCGCTATTTATGGTCATTCCACCGAAACTGTCATAGAGTTCGCAGCCAAAATTACCATCCTGATATTCATAATAAACCATTAATCTGTGGTTGCTGTCATAGCCTTTAACAGTATATACATCCCCTTCTCCAATAGTGGAAGCGAATTCTTTTGTATACTCCTCCTGGGTACTCCATTCATCGATGCTGCCTTTGGTTTTTCCAAGATAATCCCCTCTTAAAGCCAGTACATCCTCTTTGTTTAAAGTACCGTCTATGGTTTCAAAGGAGGTTGCACTTTGAATATAAATATGACCTTTGTATACAAAGAGGGGCAGCATTCTTGCAGTAACTCCGGAATTATCTGACTCAGGAATTTCCACTGTAGGAACAGTAATTCCCTGCGCTTCTTTTGTTCCAGTATTAAGGGTACTTTCAACCTTTAGATTATTTTCCTTATCTGCACTATTGCTGCCCGGCAGATTCAAGGCTGTTGCACCAACAGCAACAAGTATAACCAATCCGGCAGCTGATACTGCAAGTCTTTTAAAAACAACGGTATCTTTAGCCTTTCCTTTATTTGAATTCTTTATTTTCATGGCAGTTCTCTCCTTAAAGTCTTCTGATATTTTAAGTTCATTCATTGCATTTATATAATCTTTTTTATTCATATTCAAAACCTCCGATTAATTCCGATTTCAATAAGTTACGTCCTCTTGCCAGCCAGGTTCCAATGGTTGCCGGTTTTTTACGAAGGATTTCCGCTATTTCATTTATGGAATAATCTTCGTAATAATATAAATGAATAACGGTTCGGTATTTAGGGGGCAAATTCAGCACAGTTACAAGTACATCACTTTCTTCTTCCTGCATATAACTGATATCTTCTTCCAAGGGAACCTTTAGCCTGTTCCAGGAGGATTTTAAGTAATTCTTACTTTTATTTATGGTAACTCTTATAAGCCAGGCTTTCTCATGCTCTTCATTGTCGAAGCCGCTTCCTTTCTTAAGAAGGCTCAAAAAGACATCCTGTGCTATGTCTTCTGCATCTGCTGTGTTTTTTACATAGGTAAAGGCAAGCTTGATTAGCATTTTTGAATATTTATCTAAAACATGCTGTATAAATTCATCGGTACCAAATGAATTATCCATCGCTTCAACTCCTTTCACTTATAATACAACTGTGTACATGAATATTTTTCATTAAAGAAAAAATATTTTAGTTTTTACTACCCACATCCCAGTTCCCATTTTATGATGTATCTGTTTGCAGATGTAGCACTGCCACAGGTCAAGGCGTGAAATATGTACTTCATTAATCCTCACTACTCTTCCATCGGTAATTCCAGTAATATTGTTGAACATGATAATATACGAGAATTCACTTTGCGTCAACAGCCAGGAAAACGTTGCAATTCTGACTGCAATAACAAGCCAGATAAGTCTTTATCATAAGCCAACTAATCCAATATCTATACTATTTTACCTCTATAACGACTTGATGTATTCATAAAAAACTCTCACCAAGAAAGAAGTGTTTTTTACATGTACCTATGATACAATAAATAAATTGAAATATGTAAGTTCATTCGTGTATTGTATTAATTTTAATAGAATAAGGAGAAGAAATAATGATTCAATCAGTTGTACATATTGCCTTAGTCGTAAAAGATTATGATGAAGCAATTGACTTTTACACAAAAAAGCTTCATTTTTCATTGGTAGAGGATACATATCAACCAGAACAAGAGAAAAGGTGGGTAGTAGTATCTCCACCAGGTTCAAATGGAACAACATTATTACTTGCAAGAGCATCTAAGTCTGAACAAGAGCCTTTTATAGGAAATCAAGCAGGAGGAAGAATTTTTCTCTTCTTAGGAACTGATGATTTTTGGCGTGATTATAATGAAATGATAAAAACCGGAATAGAATTTGTTAGAGAACCTAAAGAACAAGATTACGGAACGGTTGCGGTATTTAAAGATTTATATGGCAACCTATGGGATTTGGTAGAGTTCAATGAAAATCATCCAATGTTCAAAAGAGTTAAATAAATAGTACTTTATAGTGGGGATTAAATATAAGATTAAGGTAAATAATGGGAGAAGAAAAGAGAAATGGAACTTCTATATAAAAAAATAAACCAAAATGATTATGCCGTGGTAAGGGAAATGTTGCTTCAAGATATAGAAACAAGTGAAGAGCTTTTATGGGCATTGCAGAATGAGCCAGAAACACTTACTGTTGCATATATAGAAGGCAAAATTGTTGCAGTAGCACAAATAATACCAGGAAATTATATGATAGTCTAGGTTTTAAAGAGCAGTCCAATTTAACAGTAAAACAATTAGACACCAGATATCACACGGTTATCTGGTGTCTTGTATTTTATACGACAAATGTGTTAATAAAACTATGAAACATAGTTTGTCTACAGGCTGAGAAGACTGACAGGTTTATGTCAGTCTTCTTTCTTTATAATGAGTTATAATTTTTATTGGCGACATCGTATCCAGTTAGAGAAAGTACCTGGGCATTCCCAATGCAGTATACATACACTAATTGACGATTACTATATTATAAGGAGATTGAATATGCAAATAAGAACAATAAACAGCAGAGGAAACTTATTTACCTTCAAAACAACTGACTGGGACTTAAATATTTACAGCATTAAAGGAAGACGCTATAATTACATTATAGATACCGGATTAGGCAATGGTTGCATTAAAGCGATTATGGATTATCTGAAGCCTTGTGACATAAAAACCATTGTAATAAACACACATTATCACTGGGACCACATTTGGGGGAATACTGCCATAAAGGATAGTTTACTGATATCACATAAGTTATGCTATGACATGATGATAGCTAATTGGGATAGTATGCTTGAGAAAAACAGGGCTTATGGTTTTGGTGAAGTTACCCTGAGGCTTCCTGAGCTGGTATTTGAGAAGGAACTATATTTTCCTGAAGACAGAATCCGATTATTTCATACGCCCGGTCATTCCACAGATTCTATCAGCATTTTGGACGAAGAAGACCAGGTATTGATTATCGGAGATAATATAGGCGACAATATGGAAGATATTTTTCCAAATCTTGAATGTGACAACGAAATATATTATGATACACTTAAAGGCTATCTTACCTTGGACTATAACACCTGTATATCAGGACATAATACCCTATTAACCAGAGAAAATCTGGAAACCATTATAAACAGGATGCTTACAGATTCTTCGCATCCATTTTAACAAAAGAGGTCGCAATCACTTGAAAAAGTTAGAAAGAATGAATGCCATTATATTTCTGCTGCATGAATACGGTAAATTAACAGCCAAAGATATTGCCAGGCGTTTAGAAGTAAGTGAACGTACAATTTATAGAGATATGGATGCCCTAAGCCAGACTAATGTACCTATAATAACTTTTGAAGGACAGCAGGGTGGTTATGAAATCGCCTCCTCCTATTTCATACCTTCCATCAGGCTTTCTGAACAGGAGATACTGTATTTTTCCCTCTTACTTAAACTTGGAAAGGAAATGAAAGTTCCTGAGCTCTTTAAAAATTATGATTTATTAAGTATGAAATTGTTAAATGCTGTTCCAACGGATAGCAGACACAAGCTTAGAAGATTCTTAGATAAATTTAAGGTCAGTATTAACCGGATCAATCCGGATGATTATGTGGAAAATATCCTGGAAACCGTTATACAAAGCCTTGAAGAGGATAAACAATTAAAAATAAGTTATTACACTCCCCTTAAAGTTACCATCACTGACAGAATCATATCGCCCAGTCGTTTTACCTTTGATGAAGGCGGCTGGTACATAACCGGTTACTGTCATCTCAGAGAAGATAAAAGAACCTTTCGGTTAGATAGGATTCAAAGTATAGAACTACTTGAAAGTACCTGCAGTTATCCTGCTGATTGGAAATCAAAGGAGAATTCAAAGCATGCAGCAAGGCACTATCAGTTGCAGATTAACAGAAGTTTTTTTGAGGTAATAAAGCATAATGATTACATGGCGAACCGGCAGATTCTTAAGGAGGGTGAAAAGTTACTGGTGGATGTCTGTACGGAATTCGAAGATTCCCTTTTGGAGCTTGCGCTAAAAAATCCCACAGCTGTTCATATTATCGGGCCCGAAAGCTTTTATGAACATATGCGGGAAATAGTGAGTAAATTAGGACAGCTATACAATTAAGCTTCACACAATCTGAAGGCCGATACCTTACAGCTATCGGCTTCTTTTTGATAGATATGTCTCCACCTTATCTTATAATCCGGTTTGGATATTTCCTCTATTAACCATAACCCTTTGATATCCCAATGAGATAGGTAATTCCTATTTCACCTTAAAGGAACTAGTACTACCTTTTCTGCACAGTTTTGTTATTCATATACAAATTGCCGGAGTTGCAATTCCATGAACTATTTTATCTTTCATGGGATACAATCCGGCAATACATTTATTTTTCATTTAACTTCATTTCATACATAAACTGCAATTTGCGGTAATAATCCATTTCAATTAAATCCGTAGGCTTAACTTCTCCATCCTTTTTATCAAAGTAGGCGATACCACCAAAGGTCAGCATTTTCTGTACAAACTGGGAACAGAACATAATATTGGGTTTATGGGAATACTTTAGTACAAGTCCCATAAGATTATAGGCACTGCCGTCCTCATTGATTTCCTTGACTTTATTCAGTATCTTTAATTTCTGCTCTGTTGTACAGGCAAGCTTATATACCATAATGGAAGCATCTTCTTTCTTATTAAAGAAGTCCAGCATTTCATAATTCAAACCCGGCGGATAAACCCGCTCTCCTCCGTTATAGCTTATAATTGTTTTCAGTTCAGGATCAAAGGATAAAGATGCGTGGTTATACTGCTTCTGGGTGAAGGTAGATATAATCTCACTGGCCGGACTTCCGGTATTGGATAAAATAATATAAATATTTTCATCCATGAGCCATTTCTCTGCTTCTGTAAAATACTCCTGTGTCAGAACTCCCTGATTGATATATTCAAAGGAATTGTGACGGTATAAGTCATCCTTAAGTTCCAAAAGATTTTCAACTGCAAAGGCTTGTCCTGCTTTTTCAAGTATTTCCATGGTTGATACAATCTTATCACGCCCAGCTTTAATATCCGTAAAGCTGATACTTGCCACATCACTGGCAGTAGGCAGATAAAAACTGGTATACTTATTAATGGTAACAAACCGTTCCACCAGAAAAGGAAACCAGACTACTGCTGCACCAAATAACCTTCCTATAAACTGATGTACCTCCGTCTGCCCAGATTGAAAGGTGACCAGGGAAATATAGGTTATCTGAAAAGCCATGATTAAGAGATAGATAAAGGTAAGATAGACTTTCGCTCTGCTTTCCGAAGGAACTATCAAAGTACGGACAATCATTAGGAAACATACAAATATATATGTAAAAACAGTAAAAACGAAGTCTCCTCCAATTATTATGTTCACAAGCAACAGAATTATTATTATCTTTAGTGGGGTTGAATATCTTTTTAAATCGTTCATAACGGCTCCTGTAAATATTGTATCTTTTCTTATTCTAATATTACTCTACAGGAATACTTCTCGTAAAGTTACCTGTAAACGTTTGCGTTTTACTGATATTTTAATTCATTTTTCAATTAACCAAAAACATCCAGCTGACGAAAGCCTCTTAAGAATGTATAAAATTTCCGGTAAATTAGACTCCTATATACTTATATCACATGAACGTAATTTATGGAATGACTAAATCAATATTTTAAGAAATTTATAAAATTTGGCTACTGCAGACTAATTAATTTTAGTTGAATTTGCTTAATTCCAACCGGAAGTATATTCGGTGTTTTAGCATTTTCCCCTACCTTCAATTAATTCTGCAGCAGCCATTTCTTCTGACTTATTCAAAAAACTATTTTCTACCATGCTATATAATTACTTCTCTGAACACCATACCTTTGTATATACGTAATTTCATCTTATTACATATCAAATTCTCTATGGTGTATCAATCTATTTTTATACCTTTGTCTGATTCCCAGATTATCTACGAATTTTCCGACCTCCGCAACAATCAGAGGAATGACGGATAATCCGATAACAATAAGCCAGTGATTCATTCCTATAGCTGTAATCCCAAAAATATTACCAAAGCCCGGTATTAATACGATCAATGCAAATACTATTATCATTGCAGCGGCACTGTATACCATAGGCATATTGGAACTTAAAGGAACTTTTAATATTGATTTGCGGCTGCGTACGGTAAATACATGTAAGATTGAAGACCAGCCGAGAATTAAGAAGGACATACTCTGACCAATTGCATGGGACGGTGTAAACCCTTCGGATACTAATTGGTTGGTTCCCAGATAATAACCAATCCAAACAATAACAGAGCAGATAATTGTTTGCCTTACAATAACATAAATCAGATTACTGTTGAAGAAGCTTTCTTGACGGCCTATGGGTTTACGTTCCATAATACGGGGATCGGATACTTCCTTGGCTAAGCAGATACCGGGAATTCCGTCGCCTAAAACATTGATCAGCAGAAGCATCACTGCCGTTACCGGGAACTGCCATCCTATCAGCTGTGCTCCCAGCATAATAATAATCTCCGAAATGTTGCAGACGATCAAGAAATATACTGTTTTTCGAATGTTGGAAAATACATTACGGCCTTCATGAACCGCATCTACAATGGTGGCAAAATTATCATCTGCCAATACCATATCCGCAGCGCTTTTCGCTACTTCTGTTCCATTCTTCCCCATAGCTACACCTACATCGGCAGCTTTTAAAGCCGGGGCATCATTTACTCCATCACCTGTCATGATAACAACCTCATCATTTTCCTGCCAGGCTTCTACTATACGGATTTTATCTTCCGGTGTAACACGGGCATATACAGAATACTCTCTGATGGAGCTGCAGAGTTCTTCATCGCTCATTTCCGACAGTTGCTGTCCTGTCATTACTTTCTCACCATCACATAAGATTCCGATTTCTCTTGCTATGGCACTTGCCGTGGCAACATGGTCACCGGTAATCATAATGGTACGTATTCCCGCTTTTTTTGCGGCGGCTATGGCTGCTTTACTCTCCGGTCTCGGAGGATCGATAATACCGATAAGTCCCAGGAGCTCCAAATCCTTTTCTACCTGCTCCAGGTCTTCATCCGCAGGAAGCTGTTCGATATGTTTGCTGGCCAGTGCGATTACACGCAAAGCGTCTTTAGCAAAGGCATCATGAACTTTCTTTGCTTCTTCTTTTTCATTGGCGCTTTCTCTGACCGGCATCCAGTCAAAAGCACCTTTTGATAATACCAGATATCCACCTTTGGGATCTTCGTGTATCGTTGTCATTCTTTTACGGGAAGAGGAAAAGGGAATTTCTTTTACTCTTGGCCATTCAGAGACGATATCTTCTTTCTTTTTACCTTTATCATCAAGCAATTTCATAATGGCAGATTCCGTTGCATCGCCCATGATATGCTTATTTCCGTTTTCATCGGTTTCTATCACCGCATTACTCGCAAGGGCCAGTTGTTCAAGAAGCCTTTGCTGATTTGCTGTAAATTCTTCTGTTTCTGCTATGGGTTCTTCTGATTTGACCCACAGTTTCTTAATGGTCATACGGTTCTGTGTCAGTGTTCCGGTTTTATCGGAGCAGATAACAGAAGTACTTCCCAGTGTTTCTACTGCTTATAACTTTCTTATAATTGCCTTCTTATAAACCATCTTCTTAACACCGTTTGATAAGGATAGGGTTACAATTAAGGCAAGGGTTTCAGGAACGGCTGCTACTGCCAGAGAAACTGCCAGTAAGACAAGATGCCAGATACTGTCTCCTCTTAAGAGACCAACTACTACCAGAATAACTGCTGAAAGGATTGCCGCAAAGCTAATCATCTTTCCTAGCTTGTTCAGACGTATCTGAAGAGGCGTCATCATTTTCTGGGTATTATTGAGATATCCTGCTATTTTACCCATCTGGGTCTTCATTCCGGTTTCTGTTATGACACAGATACCGTTACCAGCGGTTATATGACAGCCGGAGAAAACCATATTCTTTTGATCGCCTAAGGCTACTTTTGTGTCTTCTATTATCTCAGAATTTTTTTCGGAGGCTTCACTTTCTCCGGTTAAGGAGGCTTCTTCCACCTGGATATCCACTGCTTCCAGTAAACGTCCATCAGCAGGTATCAGATCACCGGCTCGTAAGACTACGATATCTCCTGGTACCAGTTCGCTACTGCTGATTTTTTTCTGCATGCCGTCCCGGATTACCATACAGGAAGGTGCATTCATGTTAATCAATGCATCCAGGGATTTCTCCGCACTGTTTTCCTGGGTTATAGCCAGAATAACATTTAATATTACAATACTTAAAATTACTATAGGTTCTAAAAACCCATGTCCTTCTCTTATTGCCAGGGCAAAGGATAACACAATGGCAACTAACAGTATAATGGTTGAGATATCTTTAAATTGATGCAGTATTTTCTTACCTAATGATTCTTTTTTCGGTTTGTCAAACTCATTTTTTCCGTAGATTTGCTGCTTTTTAGCGGCTTCTTCAGATGATAGTCCCTTCACTTCATCTGCACCGAGTATACTTATTACTTCCTGCTTACTTAAATTGTACCAGTTCTTCATACTTTTCCCACCTTTCATAGGTTAGTGTAAAACTAAATGCATTTCACACTTCTTTTTGAAGCAATACCACAGGGGAACTGCGATATGCATGGGCATAAGAGCGAAAGAAAAATTAACAAAAGAACGGATGTCATAGATAGATTCTTTCACTCTTGTTAACAGTGACCGTTTCGCTGAATCTGTTCTTCGTACAAATTACTCTTCAGAAAAGGTACTCCTGATTTTTTTACGGAAGTTTTCGTAAGTTTAGGAGTATTCTGTATTCCAATACCTTCTTTATCAAAACAGAAAAAGATATTTTTCATATTTGTCTCCTTTCTATATAGTTCACTTGTAAATTGTTCATTAATGAACTATATGCGTATAAAAATATAAGTGTTTACTATAGATATTTATTTTAATTCTTCACTTATATTATCTACTATTTTTTGAGAGATTTTATGCATTAATTCCCGCTCTGTTTCCGTAATATTACGAAAAAGTATACTAAAAAAACGTTCTCTGACCATTTCAATATCATCAATTACAGCCTGCGCTGAATCAGTAATACTTAAGTGTATACATCTGCGGTCCGCATTATCTCCAAGTACTGTTATATATTTCTTGAGGGACAGATCCTCGATGGAATTCGAAATATGAGCTTTTGAGATATATTGAATTTTGGCAATATCTTTGGCTGTATTGTGTTCTCCGCATTGAGATATAAAATATAAGATTTCAATTTCTATTTTTTTAAGATTATACTTCTTCATAACCTCTTCATATTCTTTTTCGTATAACTTTTTGAATTGATGTCCATTTATCAATATATCCAATGCGTTAAACATAATATACCCCTTATAATAATTATATAATTTATCATGCCAGTAAATTCCATTATCCTTGTTTCTCTGACCAGATATGAACTGGTTTTTACGAACTGTTTAATTATGAACAGTTCATTTGTGAACTATTTACTTGTGAACAAGTATAATGCATACCCAACCTTCTTGTCAATAAAAATTTTACCCTTTTGATACTTGGCGATTAATGCTTCTATGTAAAAAAACTATCTGCCTCAACTTATCAAGATGCTCAAAGCTTCGAATCTACCCAGGCAAGAATATAATCCAGAACCAACTGTACATTACCAACTTGACAGTGATGTGACGCATTTTCTTCTTTACTAAATACTCGTCCCCTTACTGATCTTGCGTTTGTCAAAGCCTTCATTTGCTTTTCAAAATAAATGGTATAGATGTCCTCTTCACCTGCCAGAATTAACACATCTTGCCGAATCAATGGTGAGAGAGCGATGGTGTTGTAATTCATAATGCATTTGTAATAATCATAAAGGGTTGTTATATTACCCAAAACATGGCGGCCTTGTTGAAACAGCCAAAGCGAAAATGGATTTGCTTTCATTAATTCCTCTATACTCTTCCATTTTGGGCTATCCGGAACTTTCATTAAACTGTTTATTAATTTCTTAAGATCATCCGGCATTTTCTCTAATAACGCTCCGTAAAAATCATAGATTAAATCATATAACACAACCCGCCTGATACGCTCCTCATAAGCCGCCGCACGCGCCGCCAGATATCCTCCTAAAGATATGCCGATTAAAGTTACCTCATTTAATTGAAAATAATCCAAAATTATTTTCGTGCAGACTTCCCATTCCGGTTTCATCTTCATTCCGCATCTGTTTAAAACCTCACCTTGCCCAAATCCCTCAAACATGTATACATTGTATCCGCAGGAATATATGTACTTCATTAACGGTATAAATTCCTGAAGAAAGGAATCATATCCTCCATGTATAACAATATCACCTTTGCTTCCATCGGCATGGCACTTGTATATGACGGGGAAATAACCGGCTTCAAAAGGAACACGGACATATGTCAGCCTGGCATCTTTATAAGCTTCCTGGTATTCGTTCATGCATTGCTCATAGCGCTGCTGTAATTGAGTGTTCGCCTCAGCCTCTTCGTCAAACATAAAAAACATTGCCGCGCGTAAACATGTGGCCGAGGCGACCAAGTCTCCATTCTTGTGAAATGACTCTGCCCTGCCAAGAAACGACTTGGACCAGCTCTCAAAATCTATTGACTCCTTGCCTATTTCAGCAACCGTGTCATAGCTCAGGCAACCGAATGAATAAAATCTGTTCAGCTGGAAATTAATAACCGTATCCTTATGGAAATCATGATAGCCTATTGGAAATTTCATTGTAGCACCTCCTATCTATTGATTTTATTCTAAAAAACGTCATAGAGTGATTCGTCCATCTCTGTATCCAGTATTTTTGAAAGAAGTGCTTTGATATGGTTGATTTTCTCATCCATTGAATTTACTTCAACATCGTGTATAATCGCACTCATTCCAAAAAGAATAAATTGACTTAGTAAATGCACATTGGGGACTGGCGCATTCATAGTATCCTTATCTAAGCCTTCTAGAAGAATTCGCTCAAACAAAGGAGCCATTTTCAGCAATGTTCTGGAAAGTAACACTGTCATAATTTGGGGATTTGCCTTTTGGGTATACATCTGGTTATATTCAGAAATAGAACCAGGCAAACAGGTAAATATTTGATTTAGCTTCTCTTTAAAACTCAGGCCGGCAGAGTCGACAACTTCTTTGAAATTTACAATGTAATTCTCATTGTAACTCTCTAATGCCGCTTCGTATATCTCATTCTTAGATTTGAAATAGTGATAAAACATGCCAATTTCCCCCTCCGCTTCTTTCAAAATAGAACGGATGGAGGTTTCTTCATAGCCATTTTCCAAAAATTGTTTCAAAGCGATATCTATAAGTTCCTGCCGCCTTACCTCCGGAGCTTTTACGATTCGGGACATACAGTCCTCCTTTCACTTACAGAACGATGTTCTGTATACAGTATAATAACAGAACATCGTTTTGTCAACTATCAAATAAAAACTCTCATTTGCCATATCCAATTGCATTTTTAGGACATACGTTCACACACCTACCACATTGAATACAATCCGGATGGCTCAATATATTTTCTTTATATTCATAGGGCACTATTCCTAAAGGACATTTCTTTTCACAGATTTTGCATGATACACAGGCTGATGATATCTGTAAAACCTTCTTACTTTTTTTGAATCTTGATATTACGGAAGCCATTGTTCCCATAGGACAAAAATGACACCAGGTTCTCTGGTTATAAAATAAAGACAGGACGATACCTATTATTGTTGTTACAACAATAATCCTATAGAATACCATACCGATACCATATAGATTACCCCAGTTTTTATATATCCCTAAAGCAAACATTGACATCATAAAGACTACCATAAAAGCTCTGAATACCTTGGACTTAAGAAACTTTGGTACCTTTTTGTGGTTACTGAATTTTGACACTACATGATCGTAAAAACTTCCTCTTGGACACAAGTTACCGCACCAAAATCTACCTTTAAATAATGAAACAAGAATAGGTGCCACCATACAGACAATTGCTGCAGTTGCAATTCTAAAGTCAAATAAACTTAAGATTACAAAAGCAAACAATACGATAAAAGAGTAGTTTTTCCAAAGGTTTGATATTTTTTTCATTGTTTTCTCCCTTATTTACATTTCCTAGTAATAAGTAATTATATATTTTTTTTAATTTATATCCGTGACAAAATCACATATTTACCTTCATACTTTCTCTTTTACTTGAATACCCAAAGGATTAATTATAGAGACAAACTAAATGTTTCTAAAGATAGTATTGGAGCGGGTTGCAAAATCCAGATCCATTACTTAACAAAAAGCCAACGCAGCAGATACCGGATATTCAGGCCAAAACACACCGCCAAATATCCGGTACCTTATAAATTGTTATGAGAACTTACGCTACACCTGGAAGTTTCACAGTGTGTCTTAATACACCTTAATTTCCTTATGTCTAAACATATTAACACAATTTCAGAGTATAGATAAATTGTATATTACGATGATTAACACCAAGAATCAACTTATCAATTTCATAATTATTCCTTCAGATTATCAATAGATTACAATTTATCAAGAATCAAAATTCTCCAGTAAACTATCTTTCTTATCCGGTCTTACATCCCCATGCTTTACAAATATCATAGTGCATAAGGAAAACAGGGAAAATATTACGGCATATGGAAACAAACTCTGGTAAGAAACATGTTCCAATAAGAAACCGGAAGCAATTGGAGTTATAACCTGCGCTGACATGGAAAAGGTATAATATAGTCCAGTATATTTTCCCACATCGGAACCCTTGCTCATCTGTACCACCATGGGATATGAATTTACATTTATAGCGGCCCAGGCAATACCGGTAATCGCAAATACCACATTTATCCAGGGGGAAAACTCTGTAAAAAGCATTCCCGCAAAATACGAAGCAGCCAGAAGGATAACACCTGCCATAATCATTTTCTTTCTGCCGAATTTACCGGAGAGAAATCCTATGGGTATATAACTTAAGATCGCCGCTACCGTAGCAACCATCAGACAATCTGCGAATTCTCCGCCTTTTAACCCCCATACCTTAATGGCATACCTGGAAAAGGCTGTGGTTACAGCATTATAAGCCATAAACCATAAGAAAATCGAAGCCAGCAGAAATATCAGACTTCGCTGAACCTCTTTTGTCAGTTTGTTCGTTCCTGCTTCTAATATTTCCTCTTCATCCTGTGGTGCTGTGGTTATTGTAATTTTCTTTTCTCTGATGGTACTCACTAGAATTGCTACCGCAAACACCATCAGTATGGCAACGGCAAGAAACACCTGCGTATAATCAGGTTTCTCAACCTGTTTTATCAGTTTCTTAATGATGAACAGAGAATACACACCACCTGCCGCTCCCATGAGATTAATCAGTGCATTTGCCTTGCTTCTTAGTGGTTTTGGTGTTACATCAGGCATCAAAGCTACTGCAGGAGAACGGTATGCCCCCATCGTTATGAGCAGTATCAAAAGTATAGTCACAAACAAAAACAGGTTTTCGCTCGCATCTGCTATGGGAAGTATCATCATTAATATAACTGCACCGATGGTTCCAAACAGAATAAAAGGGATCCGTTTACCAATCCTTGTATCCACCTTATCTGAGAATGCACCAAAGACAGGAAGCAAAAATACAGCGAGGACATTATCCAGTGCCATTACAGTTCCAGTTACCGTTTCACCAAGGTGAAATGTATTCTGTAAAATCAGGGGAATAATCGTATCATATAACTGCCAAAAAGCACAAATTGACATAAAAGCCAAACTGATTAACAAAGTTCTTCGGTAGTTTAATTTCATTACGTTCTCCTTATTTGGTTGTATTATGTATATATACTATTAATAGCATAATACAAAGGAATCTACAAGCAATATTACACATGTATAACATAAATTTTATCTATATTTTACCTGTTTCTGCTTCCTGTATTTTGTGCATCCGATTTTATATTAGGATTTTCCCGTCATAATTCCCATTAATACTTTTTCCGGTGTAATGGGCAATTCTCTGTGCCAGACTCCTGTAGCATTATAGACTGCATGAGCTATGGCAGGCGGAGGTGTATTAATAACCACCTCTCCGATGGACTTGGCTCCAAAAGGTCCGCTTTGCTCATAACTGCTTTCAAACTCCACCCGAAGACTGCACATATCCATTCGGGTTGGTATCTTATATTGCATAAAAGAATTCTCTCTGATCTGCCCTTTCTTGCTATAGGTAACATCCTCATACAAAGCCATACCAATGCCTTGTGCCAGCCCGCCTTCTGTCTGAACTCTGGCAAGATTGGTGTTGATAACTGTACCGCAATCAACAACTGCCACATAATCCAGGAGCTCTATGGAGCCGGTTTCCTTATCCACTTCGATTTCCACCATACCCACCATATGAGGAGGCGGTGATACCGGTGAGGAATTTGTTACGGTTACCTGTGTAGCTTCTGAATTTCCGCTCATGGATTTGGAGGCAATGTCCATAAGAGATACCTCTGCACTGCCATCCGCTTTCCTGACCTTCTTTCCTGTAAATATGAGTTCTTCCGTCTGACAGCCAAGGAGAACCGCAGCTATCCTGCACATCTTCTCTTTTAATTCCATACAGGCTTTTTCCACCGCTTTACCTGTTATATAAGTGGTACTGGAGGCATAGGAGCCGGAATCATAGGGCGAACTGTCCGTATCTGCACCGAAAATAATAATATCCTCTACTTCACATTCCAGGCATTCTGCTGCAATCTGTGCCAGAATGGTATCGCAGCCGGTTCCCATATCCGCTGCTGCAATGGATAGAGCATAAAAGCCTTCATCGTTTAATTTAATCGTAGCAGAGCCCACGTCAACATTTGAGATTCCGGAGCTTTGCATAGCCATGGCAACACCTTTGCTTCGAATTTTGCCGTTGCCCATATCCAGGGCATAAGGCTTATTGTCCCAGTCAAACATTTCACTGGCTTTTTTCATACAGCTATCAAGAGCACAGGAAGTGTTGTATTCATTATAATAAGCCGGCATGACCTGGCCTTCCCTTACCATGTTTTTCTCTCTGATGGCAACGGCATCCATATTCAGCTTAGAGGCAAGCTCGCTGATTGCAGACTCCATGGCAAAGATACCCTGGGTTGCTCCGTAACCCCGGTAAGCTCCCGCAGACTGTACATTGGTGTACACTACGTCATAATGAAAACGGTAAGCTTCCAGATTGTTATTGTATAGTGAGATGGATTTATGTCCCGACAGTCCAACTGTGGTAGGACCATGTTCGCCATAGGCTCCGGTATTGGACAAAGTGTATAAGTCCAGAGCGCGAATAGTACCGTCCTTCATGGCACCTACTCTGACAGTCAGTTCCATTTCATGGCGGGGTGTGGAAGCCGTCTGGCTTTCTTCTCTGGTATATATCATCTTCGCCGGCTTACCGGTTTTTAAGGTAACAAAAGCCGGATAAATTTCTGCAACACTGGTTTGCTTTGCACCAAAACCGCCGCCGATACGAGGTTTTGAAACACGAATCTTTGATTTCGAAATGTCCAGGGCATTTGCTAATATTCTTCTTAAATGAAAGACTATCTGAGTAGAACTGATTACATGAAGTCTGCCGTAAGGATCGATGGTGGTATAGGTACGGAAGGTTTCCATCATTGCCTGCTGATTAGCTTTGGTATGATAGGTATTCTCGATAATCACATCACATTCAGACATTACTCTGTCAACTTCTCCGTATTCACTTTTATCCGCAGCACATAGATTTCGCTTGTTGTCAGCTCCAACAGGACATAATGCCTGCCAGTCTTCTTCCGGATGTANNACCGGCTCTAATACCGTATATTTTACCTTGATAAGTTTCAGAGCTTTGTCAACTGCTTTCTGGTTATCACCGGCTACGATCGCAACTGCATCTCCCACGTAACGCAGCCTGCTATCCAGTATCAGACGATCGTAAGGACTTGGTTCTGGATAGGTCTGTCCTGCCAGGGTAAAACGCTTCGCAGGTACATCTTTATAGGTATAGATGGCTTCAATCCCCGGTACTTTTAACGCAATGTCTGTATGAATGGCTTCAATGACAGCATGGGCATGGGGGCTTCTAAGTACTTTTACTATCAGACAGTCTGATGGCGCAATATCATCGGTGTATACCGGTTTACCGGTAACCAGTGACATGGCATCTTTTTTTCGGATGGGTTTGTTTATTACCTTAAAATCAGCCATTAAATCACCTCCGGTATATTCTGAGCTGCAAGCTCTGCTTCTTTTGATGCTATGGACTGCCGATAGTCCATATATGCCCTTATCCCTCTTAACTGCCCCTCATAACCGGAACATCTGCATAGATTTCCTGCGAGATATTCCTTGATTTCTTCATCAGAGGGATTCTGATTCTCACGAAACATTGCGATGGCATTCATGATAAAACCCGGATTGCAGAAACCACATTGTTCTGCGCCCTGTTCTGCTATGTAAGTACCGAAATCTTCTGCTTCTCGCTGTAAGCCCTCCAAAGTTGTAACCTTTTTGCCATTAACTCTGGCTGCCAGTGTACTGCAGGATAACACCGGTTTCTCATCCACAAAGACCGTACATAAACCGCAATTTCCGGTTTCACAGCCTCTCTTCACACTATAACAACCGTTATTTCTCAGTAAATCTATTAATAGAAGATCAGCTTCTGCTTCTTTTATAACCATTTTATTGTTTATCCATAATTTTATCTGCATGACACACCTCACATCTCCTTCATCTGTAACAGAGCTCTTTTTGTTAGTACCCCGGCTAATATCCGTCGATATTCTTCACTGCCACGCATATTACTACCAGTCTCAACCTGACTGCAGATATAGTTCCCAAGTTCTGATGCACCTGTCTCTGTAATTCCGTTTTCTAAAATGCCCAGCTTGTCGTATAAACAGACAGCACGTTTGGGTCTTGCCCCTATTACAAAACGGTATTTTCCATCTCTTTCACTGACTGCACAGGTTAATACCGGGAAATCTGTTTTCGTATTTCGCTGCGATAGATATACTGTCTTTCTCTTCTCTTTCTTTACGATCAGCCTTATAAGCAAGTCTCTGTCATAAGGCAGCTCAGAAAATTCTTCAAGACTGAGGATTCCTCTGTTATATAATTCCACCTGGGCATCCATGGCAAGAAATACAGTAAGTACATCAGAAAAACCGTATCTGCCAAATATGCTTCCGCCTACTGTTGCCATGTTACGAAACTGAACACCAACAATCTGCCTGACTGATTCCGCCAGTGCATTGTTGCTGAAATAATTTAAACCACTGTGCAATTCCAGCTGCCGAAGGGTAACCATAGCCCCAATAATGAAGCTGTCCTCCGTTTCCTCAATGTTATCCAAACCCAAATCAGATAAGTCGATCGCTGTTCCTACGTTACGTTTCTGAAGCTTCAGCCAATGCATTCCTCCCAGTACTGTATTGCTTCTCTTCTGATTCAGTTCATATGCCTGCTGTATACTCTCAGCTCTTATATATTGACTAATTGTTAGCATCTTTGTCCTCCGTTGTTCTTTCAGCCAGGAATGTTGCCTTCTATACCTGAACTAATCCTATAGTAATAGTTAACGTTATGTATAATGTATAATTACTTATAAATTTCATAAGTAATTATAATAAATGATGAAAACAATCTATTTCTTCCCATTTATCACTTTAGCAAATGCTGTGAAATACCTTGATATTCTAGCACGATGTGCATTTTTTGTCAAAATATATTAAATTGCAATTAATGCATATTTATACATACCAACTCATAAACAAAAGCCGTCTCAGAGCAGGAACTCAGAAACGGCCATACATTAAGATCTATTTGTTTTCTTAAATTTACCTATTAAATAGAAAGTGTTAAAGTGTGTCCTTATCTAATAAGTTTCACTATGCCTTCTTCTATAAGCAAAAAAATTACTTCTATTTAGATACAGTCATCTCTGCTATAGTCTGTTAACGAATTAGAAATTTTACTGTATAACTCTGATACTTTTAGTTCTTTCTCCATAATCCTTTTCAATTCCTTATCAGTAGCTCCAATTAATTCAATAAAGGTCACCTTGCCATTTGGTGTATCAATGCTTCCTGCCTGTTCATCTTCTGCAGTTATAAATCCTGTAATTTTAGACTGCTGTTCCACATCCATTCCCATTGTCTGCCCAGTATAGATATATTCATTGGGATAGAATAATTCTCCCTCCGTAAAGGTTATTCTGGCAATTGATTGCAGAATTCCGCATATTCCCTTAATTTCTGCTGCTTCCTTCTCATTGTTTAACTTCTTAAGCTTTAAGGTTAATTCCATTCCGTAACCACTGTACTCTTTATCTTCAAATTCCTTTTCATATATTTCTGATAGTCCGTAAGTAACAAAATGCCAATAATCTCCTCCATCGTAGATACTTATTCCATCCAGCGGATCGTTTCCTCCCAATTGCCAGGATATCAGAGTTCCATAATGCATGGGCTCCTTCTGTCCGGGATAGATATTCTCAAAGACCTTTGTTATAGCATCTGAGCCGCTGGTATTAAGCTCGAAGTCAGATTCTTTCTGACTAATATCCAAAATATCTGTTTCCTGCTCTGTCCGCTTTACTTCCATTGTTATCTTTTCTTCAAAGGCTGCATTTGTTTCTATAGCTTTATTTGCTTCTAAATTCAATTCTAATGCTCCATTTTCTTTTTTCTTAAATTTATCAAATAAACCCATGTTCATTTCTCCCCTGTTTGGTCTGACTTAATGACTTCTCCTTTGAACCTTCACAAATTTATTTTTATTTATCACTCAGACATAAAATCTTGAAGTCTAAGGAATGTTCATATTGCAGGAGTTATTAATTTATACATTGACTTTTATAACCCAATTTTCGTTTTATTTAATATATTTTACCATATATAGTTCATATTAACAACTTTGCATTCTCTTTCCTTATATACAGCGTACTTTCTGCAATTTATAGCATATGATGTAGAAAAACTGTATCTGCTCCAGACCATTGCAGCAGATAATATGAAAGAAGGAATATAAATGGAAGAACATTTTCTGGACGGATTAACCGGGCGAATTGTACTGCCCACAGATCCTGATTACGATGAAGCCCGACAAGGCTTTAACCATGGAGTACAGAACTATCCGCTAATAATAAATTATTGCTGTTGTGTAGAGGATGTGCGTAATGCTGTCAAATGGTCTGTCTGCCACTGCATTCCTCCTCGTATACGAAGCGGCGGCCATAATTATGAAGGCTATTCAAATGGGAATTGTGTATTGGTGATTGATGTAAGTGAGATGAATAGTATCTCTCTAGAGGATGAAAAAAATGTTGTTCAGANNTATAATTATCTTGGCGAACATGGTTATCCATTTCCAGGGGGTACGTGTCCCACTGTGGGTTTAAGCGGTTATGTAACAGGGGGAGGCTGGGGACTGTCTTGCAGGTACTTTGGATTAGGGTGCGACAGCCTTACGGAGATAGAGTTAGTGGATTATCAGGGAAATGTCATAAGAGCAAATGATTCCAGCAATACCGATCTCTTTTGGGCATGCCGTGGTGCCGGAGGAGGTAATTTCGGAGTTATTACTTCAATGACCTTCCAATTGCCTCCGAAGACTGGAAATGTTACCTTAATTGAAATTGATTATCTTAGAGTAGATACCCCGACTCAGGAAGATTTTCTGAAAGTCTGGCAGGACTGGATTCCTAACGCAGATATTCGGATGACTCTGATTGCCAGAATATATTATTCAGCCACGGATGGACCGTCCATGCTGATAAGAGGTATTTATTATGGAACACCTGAGAAGGCCAAAGAACTGCTTGAGCCTTTTCTGCTCCTGCCTAAAGCTGTCTATAATATTGAAACCATGTCCTTTTTAGAAGCTGTTACAATCCTTGGCAGTGCCTATCCTCCTTTCGAGAAATTCCAGGCAGTCAGCGGTTTTGCTTTTCGTAAATACTCACATTGTGAACTTTCAGAATTAACTGACTTAATCCGTGAGCCTGCTGAGGGTTCTGTTTTTAGAGGTTTATCCTTGTATGCGCTGGGCGGCAGAGTAAGAGAAACAAATGTTCAGGAGACGGCTTTCTTTTATAGGGAAGCCCACTATATTCTCTGGCTGGAAACCGTTTGGGAAGAGAATCAATATGCAAGTGCAGGACGAAACTGGATTGCCTGCAGATATCCGGAATTCGATGCACTGACCACCGGCTCTTATATTAATTTTCCTTATTACGGAATCAACCGCTTTTTAAAGGAATACTACGGCGGGCATGTTAAGGAACTGGAAGAAATCAAGTTAAAATACGACCCATTCAATGTTTTTTCCTATCCGCAGGGATTACAGCCGGTCAGAGACAGTAATTGCCTGCCCTCAAGCATCTCAGAAAAGAAGGTTAAAGATGTACCAGAGGTCCAAACAGGCAATCCAAGAGGCTTCCGATATGTAACTCCCTCTAATAAGTAATCATTTGACTCAATTCAAAAATGGGCTGTTGTAACAGCCCCTCTTCTATCCATTCTTTGATTTTTTACAATAATATATAGTCGACCTTTACATTAGTCACATTCTCACTCAATGCTTTCTGAGGTCTAAATATCAGAGCTTGTCAATACCCCATGCTTTATGCACCTTAGATTAGTATTTAATGGTTTAAAATATTATCAACGATAAATTCCAGCTGAGCATTCATTGAAGTAATGTCTGAAAACCAGAACATACCGCTGTTGGTTTCAATTAATCTTCCTTCCTTTACAGCCGAAAGAGTATTAAACACCTGGTTATCTGATAATTCTTTTATATTTTCATCGGAGAATATATAATCAGCGGAATATTCTCCTAATACCTCATAGGAAATATCAATAAAACTTACTTCCTCAGTATTTATAACTTCTGTCATAATTCGCTCAGGCGCATGAAATCCAAGTTCGTTATAAATTAACTCTCCACCTCTTCCATAATCATTTCCGAAAGCTCTCAAGCTGCCGGCCTGCTGATTTTCTAAAAGAATAACGGTCTTGTCCAGTTTTTCAGCCTCTGAAAGCTTTTTCTTACTTTCTGCGACTTTATCGGTAAATGCATTGATCAGTTCTTGTGCCTTCTCCTCTTTTCCGGTGATTTGTCCGAAGAAAGTAAGTCTTTGGGTGTAGTCCATGGAATAATAATCCATAATAAGGGTAGGTGCAATCTTACTTAAGGTTTCGTATTCGTCCGGATTATTCCAGATAATTAAATCCGGTTTTAAGGACATTACAAGTTCCGGATCCAACCCCCAGGCATCAATAACCGTTACGTCACCTAACTCCTCCTGAAAGATAGCATCATCATTAAAAGTAGTACCCACAGGTTTTATCCCCAGCGCAAGGAAATCTCCCTGAAAGAAAGCTACTATAATACGTTTAGGTTCAACAGGTATCGTGACATCTCCTTTGAGGGTTGTTATCGTCTGAACAGCTTCAGTATCACCGGTTGCTTCGCTTTCTTTATCCGGGGACTCAGAAATTGCAGCCTGCTCATTGTCTGCCTGGGAGATTGCCGGGGAAGTTCCTGCGGATTCTCCTGAGGAATCTCCTGAGGTGAATCCTCTGGAACCGCAGGCAGTAAGACCAAAGATCATGGTCATAACAGTTATTGAAATAATAATTTTTTTGATAACAGTTTTCATAATTTTTCTCCTTGCTATTTGTCCGATTAAGTTAGAAGATACTAACTTTTCAAATTATAGCATCTGTTTTATTGGCAGTCAATTCATGAAAAAGGTATTATAAAAGGTGCTATGAATAATAAAAAGTACACAGGTCCTTGTGATTACTGTATATAATTTAAGTCCATATATCAGTCAGCTGTTATAAACAAGCGAGCAATATCCTAAAAGGAGCGATTGTGGTATTGATTCTCACTATCATAAATGTTATAGTAAATAATGAATCACGATACACTGAAAGGTGTATTTAAGTAACTGATTCTTATAATAATGTGCAGCAGGGGTGATACAATGAATAAATTCGCGGGACTGGAGAACCTGGCAGAACAGTTCGGTTTGGAGGTAAAAGAATACGGCAATGGTAGGGCTTATTACTTTCCTATTGTAAAAGGAAATGGCTGGATTTATGAAACACATCCGGTACAGGGCTTGTTTGTTTCAAGCTGGTGGTTTACCTTATCCTCCTCCTTGACCTATGTAATGGATTATAAAGAACCCGGTATGCTTTTTCTAAGCTTTGACTGCGGAAGTATAAAAATCGTGCAAAACGGCACAAAAGCAAAAGTTTTATCCTCCAGAAACCACATTTACATAAATCCTGCCATGCCGGTTAAGTTCCTCTTTGATAAGACGGAGCATATATGCTGTACTTGTTTGCTGATCTCCGAAAGTTTCCTGAAAGATATATACAACAGAGGTTTCAGGAGCAGCCCTCTTTCTCTTGAAATAATCAGGAAGTGGGAAGATAAGGATTATAACACACCGGACATTACTCTGGTATTGGAACAGCTGAAATGGGAGGTACGTTATTCTGATATAGAATTAACGTATTATGTCTATAAGGTCTTAGAGTTGTTTTCATTAATTGAACATAACGTTTCACAGCATTCACGGAGTACACAAAAGAGGGCATACCACGTATCCTGGGATGTGAAAAAGAAGATTCTTGCTGCGGTGGAGTTAATACATGATAATATACTGTCACCTCCTGGTATAGATGATCTGGCTAAAGTGACTGCCTTAAGCGAAAGCAAATTACATAGATGTTTTAAATCGGAATTCGGCCTTAGTGTAAAGGAATATATTCATACGGAAAAAATGAAAAAGGCATTGCTGTTACTGGCTGATGACGAATTGGATATAAGCAGCATAGCATTAAAATGCGGTTATAAAAGTCCGGGAATGTTTACCAAAGCTTTTAAAGAAATATATCATGTTACTCCCAGCCAATATAGAAAAGGGTATTATTTATAAAAATCTTAAAATAATTGACACCCATTTTCTCATGTTTTTAATGCTTACTAAAAGCATGATTGGTTGACGGCAGTGAACTTATATCATCGCTGCAAATTGTTAATTTTAAAGTATAATTACCCAAATGAGTCAGTGTCTTCTTTGTAGCCAAGACACTGACTCCTCTCATTGTGATAAGATTACCCCTCCCTTCAATATCCATTTCTCTCATTTTGATGGTACGGTTTTTGAGAACATAATACTGATTATGTAAGGTCACTATCCTACTTCTTTATAGTCTCTTTAAATTGCTGCATCTCCTCTCCATAATCATCTATTCTACAATCCAGATAAGTCAATGTTTACTATATAACAAAATTAATAAAGTATTTAGAAATAATTGCGTGACAAATTCTTTCGAATGTGTTAGATTGTTAATTAGTCCGTAATCGGACTAATATTTTTTAGGAGGCATCGACCAATGCAGGATAATATCAAAAAGGCTATAAAAAGTTATTATGAGATGTACTTCGAAATCGGTTATGTTTATGAAGAATTGGCGAAAATGCACGGACTTACTTCTACTACCCTTTTTATTCTCCAGATGATATACGATTATCCGGAGGAATGTACACAGCATTTTATATNNGTGAAAAGCTTCTCTATCCCAAACAAACGGTTAATACCATTTTAGATTCATTCGAAAGAAAGGGGTATATACGGAAAGAAGTATCAAAACTGGACAAACGCAACAAAAACATATTATTTACGGAAGCCGGAAAAAAATACGCTGATCATATTATGTCAGATATGTTTCAGCTGGAGGAAGGTGCTTTTACAAGTATGGCTGCCGAAGACAGAGAGGCAATGGTCAGGGGTGAACAGGCCTTTCTTGCACAATTAAAGAAGATTATGCAGACTTTTAAAGGGACTTCTCCTGCAACGACTGTAAAGAATACAGATCGTTAATATATACTGCTTTATGCAGAAAGATAAAGGAATGGTTATGCAATATATAATGCAGTTTTGTTATAAGATAACTGCTATTATTCTAATGTAATGGGGATTTTTCAAGGAGGATAGTTATTCATGAAATATTTATTGCAGTTTCTAAAAGATAATAAAAAGATGCTTTTCTTAATCATCTTCTCTTCTCTGCTGCAGGCATTCGGAACCCTTATGGTTCCTTATTTTGCGGCAAATATTATAGATAAAGGTATCGTCGAAAAGAATGTGCCGGCTATTATTACCATTGGTCTGCAGATGCTTGCGGCGGCAGGTCTTACGGCTCTGGTATCTCTGTGGGGCAGTTATCTGTGTGCAGATCTTGCATCCTTAACAGGAAAACATTTAAGGGAAATACTGTTTTCCAAGACACAGCTTCTCTCTGTTAAAGAGTTTAATCACTTTAGTACGGCTTCCTTAATTACAAGAGNNACAAGAACCACCAGCGATGTAACAATCATACAGCAGACTATTATTATGATTACCCAGATGATACTGCCTACTCCGCTTATTGCGGTTGCAGCAGTAATTATGACCGCTGTCATAAGTCCTTCACTGGTATTCATCCCCTTAACTGCTATGTTACTATTCTTTCTCGTAATCGGTATATTGTTCTGGAAGGCAAATCCTGTCTCCCAAACAATCCAGGAGAGAGTTGATACGGTTAACCGGCTTGTGCGTGAATCCATTGTAGGTATTAGGGTAATAAGGGCATTTGACAATTCCAGATATGAACGCGGCAGATCTGACAATGCTTTTATGGAGTATGCAGACAATGTTATAAAACTTAACAGAATTTTTGCAGCCTTTAATCCGGTAGTATGGACCATTATGGGGTTGACCATGGCAGCCGTTGTTTGGTTTGGAGGATACCAGGTACTTCAGCAGAAGATACTCATCGGAAGTATCTCAGCAGTAACCGAGTATACTATTCTGATGCTGATATATCTAATGATGTCAGCTATGGTTCTGGTTATGGTTCCTCGAATGATGGCTTGTATGGATCGTATAAAGGAGATCCTGGATATTATCCCTGAGATAACCGACCCAAAAGACAAATTGACAAGCTCCATGACAGAAAATGCAGAAAAAATCGTATTTAAAAATGTCAGCTTTTCTTACAAAGGAGCTGAAAGACCGGTATTGGAAGGGATAAGCTTCCGTTGTGAAAGTGGAAAGACAACTGCAATTATCGGAGGAACCGGCTCCGGTAAAAGTACCATTGCAGGACTGATGCTGCGTTTATACGACATCCAGTCCGGACAGATACTTATGGAAGGAAAAGATATCCGTACAATGTCCCAGGAGGAACTTCGAGAGCATTTAAGCTATGTTCCTCAAAAGGCATTTTTGTTCAGCGGCACCATTGCGGATAACCTGCGTATGGGGCATAAAGAGGCTACTGCTGCAGAGCTTAAATATGCTGTAGAGATAGCCCAGGCGAGCACTTTTATTGAATCTCTTGAAGCAGGTTATGACAGTCCGGTAGCCCAGGCAGGTACGAATTTTTCCGGCGGACAGAAACAGCGTTTATGTATTGCAAGGGCCCTGGTGAAAAAATCACCTGTCTATATCTTTGACGACAGCTTTTCTGCATTGGATTTTAGAACAGATGCAGCTCTCAGGGCTGCCTTAAAGCAGGAAATGAAGGAGGCTGCCGTAGTTATTATCGCCCAGCGAATCAGCACTATAATGGACGCTGACCAGATTATTGTACTGGATGACGGCAGAATCGCAGGTATGGGCCGACATGAAGAGTTACTGGCGACCTGCACTGTTTATAAGGAAATCGCTGACTCCCAGCTCACTGAAAAGGAGATGGAATAATATGAAAAAAAATAAAACACAGCAAAAAGAAAACATAAAAGCAGGCTACGAAAATGAGGATATGCCAAAAGACACAACAGCTGCCATTAAACGGCTGTTTGGATTATTATTAGAGCAAAAAGCTGCTCTTATCATTATTATCTTTTCAACAATTATGAGTATTGGCTTATACGCCGCAACACCGCTGATTCTGGGTAAGGCTATTGATCAGTTGATTCAGGGAATAAACGAAAAAGGCTTCGGCGGAAGTTTTCACGTGCTTTACGGTATTATCAAGGGGCCCATATTATTATTCCTTGTATCCTATCTGACCAGCTCCCTTTTTGCCTTTTTTCAGGAATACACCATGGCAGGCGTCGGAGAAAAACTGGTATTAGCCCTGCGTAAGAAAATGAGTGATAAAATCACCAGACTTCCTCTTAATTATTATGATACCCATCAGACAGGAAATCTGCTAAGCCGGGTAACCAATGACCTGGACAGAGTTGCCGAAGTATTAAAAACCGGCTCCCTGCAGTTTATCAATGCGATTTTTAATATTTCCATCAGTATTGTTGTAATGCTGACACAAAGCCCTTTACTTACGGTAATCATACTGGCAGCCATGTCCATAAGTGTATTTGCCACCAAATGGATATCTAAGAAGAACTTTGAGGTTGCTTCAGAGAACCAGAATATTTTAGGTATCTTAAACGGAAGCATCGAGGAATTCTATACCGGAAACCTGATAATAAAGAGCTTCAATCAACAGAAAGAGGTAATCAACACTATTCGGGAAATCAGTGAAAGACAGTATACTGCCAACAAAAAAGCGCAGTTTGTTATGTTTGCTATTTATCCTGCTATTCGTTTTCTGACACAGCTTGGTTTCGTAGTAACAGCCATTGTAGGCGGTATTTTTGCTGCTGCCGGAAGTATTACCATTGGTACCATACAGGCCTTCCTTCAGTATGTAAATCAAATATCTGATCCTATAGCTCAATCCTCTTATTTCCTGAATTCATTGCAGGCAGCCCTGGCCTCGGCAGAACGTGTCTTTGAATTTCTTGATGAAGAAGAGGAAATTCCTGATACCCATGCACCGAAGCATATAGCAGAACCCAAAGGTGCTGTAAGCTTTGAGCATGTACGCTTTGGTTACCGGCCGGATGCTGTACTGATGGAGGATATCAATCTGACAGTACATCCCAATGAAATGGTGGCTATTGTTGGCCCTACCGGTGCAGGTAAGACAACACTGATTAATTTGCTTATGCGTTTCTATGAATTGAATGGCGGTAGAATCTTAATAGACGGTATTGACATCAAAGACCTTCCAAAAAGTGAACTGAGAAAAACCGTCGGTATGGTTCTGCAGGATACCTGGCTATTCCAGGGAACCATTGCAGATAATATAGCTTATGGTAAGATGGATGCCACCCGAGAGGAAATCATACAGGCTGCAAAAGCTGCCAGATGCGACCAGTTCATCCGTACTCTAGAGAACGGTTACGATACCGTCATCTCCAGTGAGGACGGTAATATCTCTCAAGGACAGATGCAGCTCTTAACCATTGCAAGGGCAATGCTTGCTAATCCTGCCCTTATGATTCTGGATGAAGCCACCTCAAGCGTTGATACCAGAACTGAAGTGGAAATCCAGAAAGCCATGCACCAGATCATGAAAGGAAAAACCAGCTTTGTAATAGCTCACAGGCTATCTACCATCCGCTCTGCAGACATGATTCTGGTAATGAAAAACGGTACCATTATAGAACATGGTACCCACAAAGAATTATTAGCCGCAGATACCTTCTATGCAAACTTGTATAACAGTCAGTTTGCTGCCGGTTCAGCCAGCTAAAATATGATATTATCCAATTATAAAAGCTGATGACTTGAAGATTACCCATGACTTTTCTATTGCACTGACTGAATGCCCCTACTGATTTTGTGTTCTGCAATTACACAATGCAAAATATGAAATCGATTTGCACGGATAATTATACCATGCTATGGTCCCTTCAGTACCAGTGGATAGAAAAGACATGGGTTTCTTCGTATAGCACAGGCTATATACTTTCTTTTATTCGTATTACTTTCCACTGCTTCTGCTATATGTTGCCTTCTCTAATATGGTATGTTATATTAAAATATAAACCAAACAAAAGGTAAATTAACCTGGTATACTTCTTAAGCCTTGACTCAATTGTTACCAAGTAAGTTTGTTCTTTTAACAATTCCAAATATTAACTTCCTATGCAAAGCTAGCTATGAAATACGATAAAAAGAAGGAGAAACATATGCTGCTCGCTATTAATAATACAACGATATTCTATGAAAAAACCGGTACCGGCGCTCCTCTGCTGCTGCTCCATGGAAATGGCGGAGATCACTTTATGTTTGACAGTCTGACGAGTAAATTAAAGGAACATTTTACCGTCTATGGCATAGACAGCCGCAATCATGGACAGAGTGCTAAGACAGAGGATTATACCTATGAAACCATGGCTGAGGATATTTATCATTTTATAAAGACTTTGTCTCTTAAGGAAGCAAATATCATCGGTTTCAGCGATGGTGCCATTATCAGTCTGCTATTAGCCATAAAGCACAGTGAAGTAATTAACAAAATGGCGCTTCTGGGCGTAAATCTGAAACCCGAGGATTTTACGGAAGAAAACTATCAGCATTTAAAGGAAGCTTACGAAACAACAAACGATCCCTTCTGTAAAATGATGTTTGAACAGCCAAATATTGAACTTGAGGAAGTTAAGAATGTAACTGTTCCCACTTTATTACTAGCCGGTGAACAGGATCTCTTTAAAGCTGAGTCTTTCCAGCTTCTAAAGGATGCCATGCCAAATGCTACGTTACAGGTTATGAAAGGTCATGGACATGACAGCTATATAACAAAGCAGGATATCCTTTACCCGGACTTTAAGGAATTTTTTCGATAACCTAAGGAGGTGAGTATTTGACTTCCATTCAGGAAGCACTGAATACAGCAGATGTGTTAAAGCCGGCTTCCAAGGCCAGTTTAACAGCCATTGCAGCCTTTTCTTCTATTATAAAAGCAGATAAGGGCAAACATCTTTTTCGAGATAAGGAAGAGGTTAAGAATCTGTATATCTTAATCCAGGGAAGGGCTTCATTATATAAGCTGAATAACCTGGGCGAAAAGAAGGTTATCTTTGTCTATGGAGCGGGAAGTATGTTAAATGAGGTTATGCTGCAAGATCTGCCGGCTTCTATTAACTGCGAACTGCTAGAAAATTCACAGGTTTTGTCCATCCCCATTCAGAAGTTCTTCCATGTTATGGAGAAGGATCCGGCACTTTTAAAAGCAGTCTTTGATTCTATGTCCCTTAAAATAAGAAGACTGTACCGGCAGTTAAAAAATACCACCAACGATCTGTCTGGAGAAAAGCGCCTTGCTGCCAAACTCTATAAGCTCTCAAAGGATTGCGGTATAAAAGAGGCTGATGGCATAAGAATCGACATGAATTTAACAATAACCTTTCTGGCAGAAATGTTAGGCTCCAAACGTGAAACTGTATCCAGGCAAATGAAAAGACTGGTAGAAATGGGATTGGTTGTAACAAATAAAGCCGGATTTCTGATACCGGATCAAAAAAAGTTAAGCGAATATTTTAAAACACCGTGATTCATATCACGGTGTTTTTTCTATGCCTGTGATATATTTAACAATATAAAAAGGAAGGTGAATCATGGGATATCTGCTTAACGAAAATAATTTTAACGAAGTGATACAGGAATGGCAGAAAGATTATCTGATTTTTGCACCGATGAAAATGCTCGGTGAAGGTATGTATTCAGAAACAGATGTTATACGTTATGCTGCTATTAATGATATCAGTGAAATCGAATGGGAAAAGAAATCTGATTTTTCCTTTAAGGAAGTACTTCTTCCTNNAGTAACATTATTTTATTACACGGATGGAACAGTAAAAGAAGCAGAGGCAAATCGTAAAGTGGGAGCTGTCATCTTCCTTCGAAGCTGTGATCTTCATGCTGTGAAGCGCCTGGATGAGATTTACTTAAGAAATGGATACGAAGATTACTACTATCAGAGACTTAGAGACAATGTACGATTTTTTGTAATAGGCTGCAGTGCTACTTATGATAATTGCTTCTGTGTTAGTATGGGAACAAATCAGATTGCTTCCTATGATGCCGGTTTGACAATCAAAGATGGCCTCTATCATATCGACAGCCATTGGGAGGAAATGAATCCGCTGTTCTCCCGCTGCTCACAAAAAGAAGAGAAAGTTGTAATACCCTTTGTAACCAGTAACGAGATAAGCGTAAACATACCAGAGAATTTAAGTATAGCAGTAAATGGTGCCAGTCTTTGGAAGGAATACGACAGCCGCTGCATTAACTGCGGGAGATGTAATTTTGTCTGTCCTACCTGCACCTGCTTTACAATGCAGGATATATTCTACACAGATAACGGGAAAGCAGGCGAACGCAGGCGAGTACACGCTTCCTGTATGGTTGACGGCTATACGGATATGGCCGGCGGCGGTTCATACCGTAAGAAGAATGGAGACAGGATGCGCTTTAAGGTAATGCATAAGGTTTATGATTACAAAAAAAGAAACGGGTATCACATGTGTGTTGGCTGCGGCAGATGCGATGATGTCTGTCCTGAATACATCTCATTCTCCCATTGCGTGAACCGTCTGGAGGATGCCATGAAGGAGGTAACGGGCAATGAGTAAAAATGAATATACTCCTTTTCTATCAGAAATCCTGGAAGTTAAGAAACATACAGAACTTGAATATACTTTTCGTCTGTCCTTTAAGGGGGAAGTACGTCCCGGACAGTTTTTTGAAGTTTCCCTTCCAAAGTTCGGCGAAGCACCTATCTCTGTCAGCGGTATGGGAGACGGATATGTGGAGCTTACTATGTGCAAGGTCGGTAAGGTAACCAATGAGATCTTTGAATTGTATAAAGGTAATACCTTATTTATGAGAGGACCTTATGGTAACGGCTTTGATGTGGAGGATTATAAAGACAAGGAACTAATTATTATTGCAGGCGGTACAGGGGTATCTCCGGTACGAGGAGTAATTGAATATTTTCACAGGAACCGCGCTCAGGTCAGGGATATGACTGTTATAACCGGATTTAAATCACCTTCTTTTGTATTGTTTAAGGAAGATCTTAAAAACTGGAAAGATACGATGAAGCTTATTCTGACAGTCGATAAAGAAGATGACACGAATCCTGATGTCAGTGAGAATACACTGGACTTACCCACCTATCAGGTTGGACTGGTTACTCAGTATATTCCTGCTATTAAGGTTAATTCAAAGAAAGATACGGCAATCATTGTAGTTGGCCCTCCCATGATGATGCATTTTACCGTGCAGGGTCTGTTAAAGGAAGGATATCCGGAAGAAAATATCTGGATTTCCCATGAGAGAAAAATGTGCTGCGGAATCGGTAAATGCGGCCACTGTAAAATAGATGATGTTTATGTGTGCCTGGACGGCCCGGTATTTCCCTATACCAAAGGACGTCTTCTGGTGGATTAGGAGGTAATGAATGGATATCAATACCAAGAGTTTAAAGAAAAATGCTTTCCGTGTCACCAAGGAAAGAGGAATTACCGCCTCCAGAATACGTGTCCCCGGAGGACATATGGATGCAAAATATTTAGCGGTTATCCAAAAGATTGCTGAGGAATACGGAAATGGCACTCTTCATATTACGGTCAGACAGGGTTTCGAAATACCGGGCATTAAATACGAAGATATGCCGGAGGTCAATACTCTTTTACAGCCCTTAATCGAAGGTCTTTTAATAAACCAGGGAGAAAAAGGAACAGGTTACGAGGCCTCCGGTACCAGAAATATTGTTGCCTGCGTGGGAAACAGAGTCTGTCCTTATGCCTGTTATGATACCTCAGCATTTGCCCTTAAGATTGAAAAGGCTGTATTTCCTCATGATCTGCACTTTAAAATTGCTCTTACAGGCTGTCCTAACGATTGTGCCAAGGTACGTATGCATGATTTCGGTATTCTTGGAATGACCGAACCTCAGTATGATAAAGACCGTTGTATCAGCTGCGGAGCCTGTGTAAAAGCCTGCAAGAAAAAATCTGTAGGTGCGCTGTCCTTCGTTAATTATAAAGTTGAAAGAAATCACGAGAAATGTATCGGCTGCGGAGAATGTGTTATCCAATGCCCCACCAGAGCCTGGACCAGAAGCCAGGAGAAATATTACCGTCTGACCTTACTTGGCAGAACTGGTAAGAAGAATCCCAGGTTAGGAGAAGATTTCATCAAATGGGTGGATGAAGAAAGTATTATCAAGATTATTCTTAACACCTATGCTTTTGTAGAAGAATACATCGATAAGGAGGCTCCGGGACGAAAAGAACATATTGGTTATATTGTTGATCGAACAGGCTTTGAAGAATTTAAAAGATGGGCTTTAAAAGAGGTAAACCTGCCGGAGCAGGCATGTGTCAGCCAGAATATCTATTGGAAGGGTATTGTCTATTAAGATAAAAGCTTCGAATAAACATGCAAAATATATTGCATAACGAAAACGTTAAAAGAAGGGATTGGGACCAATAACATGTATAAGGAAGAAGTAGAAGCCTTTGGAAATGCTTCACAGGGGAAATTAAAATTATTAACAGAAAATCCATTGGGGTATTTTGTCTCCTCAATGCTTGCCGGTGTTTATGTAGGCTTTGGTATCCTGCTGATTTTTTCCATCGGAGGGATGCTGGCAGATCAGCCTTATGTTAAGATAGTAATGGGTTTGTCTTTTGGTATTGCTTTAAGCCTGGTAATTATGGCAGGTTCAGAACTATTTACCGGAAATAATATGGTTATGGCTCTTGGGCTCTTTCACAAAAAAGTCAAATTAAAAGATACTTTACTCCTCTGGCTTGTATGCTTTATCGGAAATCTGGCTGGTGCTATTCTGATAGCTTTTCTATTCTGGCAATCAGGACTGGCGAAAGGCCCAGTTGGGGAATTTATTATTAAGGCTTCCCAAACTAAGATGGAGCTCTCTCCTTGGATTCTCTTTACCCGGGGTATCCTGTGTAATACTTTAGTTTGTCTGGCAGTTTGGTGCAGCGTCCGCTGCAAGTCCGAAAGCGGAAAACTTATAATGGTTTTCTGGTGCCTCTTTGCCTTTATCACCTCCGGGTATGAACACAGTGTAGCAAATATGACTTTATTAACAGCCGGCTTATTTGCTGATACCGGCAATGCTCTGTCCATTGGCGGTTATGCTCATAATCTTCTTTATGTAACCCTTGGTAATATGATAGGTGGTATCCTTCTTGTGGCATTACCTTACTACCTGATTTCGAAACACAAGGTCAACTAATTGTACCAAAAGCATGATTACCATATAACTAAATGTTAAGTTTTATTCTTTGGATATTAAATACTTATCAGCACTCTTACACCTTGATATTACAGTGGTAAGGGTGCTATTTTATTCATACTGAAGCAATTAAAAAATATCTGCAGATTGCTTGTCATGAAATTATGCAGATTTCCTGTCGTGAAATTTATTCTGGTATTCTCTCAACTATCATGTTATAATATTTATTATAATCCATATTTTTACATATCCTTCATGTATAAGCTATGTTCTCAAGGCTTTTATTATCACTTAATCCATTTTATGAAAGAACCATGTAAATTTTTTGTGCAAACAGGTTCATTATTTACTACTTGGTATAATCTGCTTGCTTTATTGTATCTCAAGCTAGTCCTGACTCTGGACACTCATATAAATCTGACTATATAACTCGAAAGACTGATTCTTAATACTCAACTATTCCAATCCTGCTGTGTTAGCTAAATTTTGAATTATTTTCTTTAAGGGAATACAAAAGATACATTTATTACCATTTATTGGACTCAATTTCATTTCATAATACACCAACTTTACCAGCCTGCGTGTTTTCATCCTAGGAAGAAAGGAGGTTTCTAAACAGACTGATTTGTTCAGAAATCCTGTAATCGGGGTTTTACCGGCGACCTGAACAGCGGGGGAAGGCTGTATGTTATTGGCTGGAGCATACGTTTTGCTTATCTTTCTGCAATTTTATATTATAAAGAAGGGAAGGTATAAATAATGAAAAAACGTCTTTTATTTTTATGTACACTTATTGCCTTTATGTTTCTGCTCCTGTCTTCAGGACAAGCAGCTTCAGCGGCTAATTCACAATATCCCGGTTTTCGGGTAGAGGGTCGTTTTCTCTATGACAACCAGGGTGAAAAAGTAATCTTGTATGGTATCAATAAGATGATTGTCTGGACGGATAAGGATGGTATTCCCTCCTATTCCGAAATAGCAAAGACAGGAGCAAACAGTGTTCGAATCGTCTGGTCTCTGGAAGGAACAGCGGAGGAACTGGACCTTGCTATCCGCAATTGCCGTGCTGAAAATATGATTCCTATTGTGGAACTCCATGATGCAACCGGTGACTGGTCAAAGCTATCAGCCCTGGTGGATTACTGGACAAGACCGGATATCGTAGCTGTAATTCAGAAATATCAGGAATATCTTCTGGTCAATATCGGAAACGAAGTAGGCCAACAGGTATCAGAAGCTGACTTTAAAGCCGGTTATAAAACAGCTGTTAACAGAATGCGTACCGCTGGTATCCACGTTCCTCTGGTTATTGATGCAAGCAGCTACGGACAGGATATTAACATTCTGCAAAGCTGCGGCCCCTACCTGTTAACGGAAGATCCGGATCATAATCTTATGTTTTCTGTCCATATGTGGTGGCCGAAAGCCTGGGGCTATACTGACCAGCGAGTAATCGATGAGCTTGAGGAATCCGTAGCCTTAAACCTTCCTCTCATAGTAGGCGAATTCGGCCATATATGGGATGAGACAGAAGCCGGAAAGATTCCTTACGAGACTATTATTGAGTATTGCTACAAGTATCAGATCGGCTATCTTCCCTGGGAATTCGGACCGGGAAATAATCCCCAGACCTTTTTAGATATGTCAACAGACGGTACTTATGATACACTTCACGGCTGGGGTCTGGAAGTTGCAGTAACAAGTCCCTACAGCATCCAAAATATTGCTGAAAGACCTGTATCCCTGCTCTCCAACCTGCCGGCTCTATTACCTGCAGAGCCCCTTCCTGCCGGCAATCTGGCTCTGGGCAGAACCGTTACGGTATCTTCATTAGAGAGCAGTCTCTATTCCGGTAATAATATAACTGACGGCAGTCTTGATACCAGATGGGCTTCCGGANNCTTGATCTGGGCTCCGTTAAGGACATAAACCGAGTTCTTATTTATTGGGAGGCTGCTTATGCAACCCAGTATAAAATACAGGTATCTGCAGATGGCACCACCTGGGCTGACGTCTACACCCAATATGGCGGAAAAGGTCGTACAGAGGATATCAGCCTGACTGCCACAGGACGTTATGTAAGAATCTATGGTATGCAACGGTATAATAACAGTTGGCCTTATTCTATTTATGAAGTAGGTATTTACGGAGCAGAATCCGCTTTAAGTGCTTCCATAAGTCCTGCCGCTGCCGTATTCGATAAGAATCCTGGGAAACAGGCAGATGTTACGATAACTCTAAATTCCAAAGGCAATACTATAGCAGCAGTAAAAAATAACGGAAGCAGCTTACAAGCCGGTATTGATTATGTGCTGGCAGGAACAGCTTTGCTCATAAAAAAAGAATATCTGTCTGCACAGCCGGTAGGTATATACCGTTTGACTCTGGATTATGACGGTGGTGTTGACCCTGTTCTTGCCATAGCCGTTGGTGATACGACTGCAAGTCCTTATATCAGACCGGGTAGAGCCGATTATAACAAAACCGCCGGCAGTCAGTCAGATATTGTGATTACCCTCTCTGATTCAGGCTCCTTAAACAGTATTAAAAACGGTACAAGCCTTTTAACAGCAGGAACTGATTATAGCCTTTCCGGCAATCAGGTAACCATTAAGAAATAGTACTTAAACCGTCAAAGTCTTGGTATCACCCGATTGACTTTTGATTATAATGCCAAATACAATCCTGTATTGAAAATAAATATAAGCGATACCTCGCCAAGCTCTGTCATAACACCTGTTACAGCTGCCTTTGACAAGCGCTTACCAGCTGATATCACCATCAATATGACGTTAAATGGCAATACCCTTACCTCCATTTTAAACAACACTGCTGTACTGGCTGCCGGAACCGACTATATTCTCAACGGTAATACCATAACCCTGAAAAAGGAATATCTTGGTACTCTGTCCACAGGAACAACTACCCTATCCTTCGTCTTTAGTGCCGGTGCAGCACAGCTCCTTACCCTGTCAGTAACAGATACCGTACCGAATTCTGTTATATCGCCGGACAGAGCTGTATTTGACAAAGCGTCGCCTGCTGATATCCCCATAGCTGTGACTCTTAATGGCAACTCGCTTCTTGGTATCTATAACGGAGCAGCCCTTTTGATATCCGGAAGGGATTATACCTTGTCAGGTGCTGCAGTTATCCTAAAGAAGGAATATCTCTCCTCCCTTTCAGAAGGAACGATACGATTACTATTTGATTTTAGTGCAGGAAAGGATGCAGAATTTGTAATTACGGGTACTTCAGCAGCTTCCGGTCTTTCACTGACCTTTTACAACGGCACCAAAAAAGCACAGGCCAACACCCTTTCCCTGCGTATAAAATTAACCAATACAGGTAACGAAGCAATTCGCCTATCCGATGCCAAGCTGCATTATTACTATACAAAGGATGGCAGCCAGTCCCAATCTTTCTGGTGTGACTGGTCTCATGTAGGAAGCAGCAACGTAACCGGTAACTTTATAGCACTGACTGTCCCTAAGACAGGAGCTGATAATTATCTGGAAATCGGATTCACTTCAGCCGCCGGAAGCCTGGCTGTTAATCAAAGTATTGAGCTACAGATACGGGTTGCAAAAACTGACTGGTCTAATTATACCCAGACCAATGACTACTCTTTTCTTGAAAGTGCTGACAGTTATGTACCTTGGGAAAAAGTAACAACTTATGTATCAGGTATTTTAAGTTCAGGTATTGAACCATAGGATAGAGGATTAATCCTATAATGCCGGATTTATCTCATGTCGTAAGTAAATAAGTTGTTTCATTCCAGTAATAAACAGAATTAAATTCAGCCTATAAGCTTATTTACTTTATGAATAAATCCGGCATATTCTTATACCATTCACTCCAAAGCTTTCTGTCACAGATATTATTGAAAGGTCTGCCTTTCTCATGGACTTTCTGAGGGTACCTGACTTATCTGCATGATTTCCGAATTATAGTTACCAAACAGGATGGGGTAAGAACCCAAAGGAACTTAAATGCATTATATATGCTTATAGCAGGTTAGCTTGATTTCGACCTTTTTCTTTGGATAAATACAGTGCACGGTCAGCTCTCTTTAGAATGTCCATGCATTCTGTATCTGTCTTTTGGAAGAAGGAGATACCTATTGATATGGTTGGTTTAATAACCGTTTCTCCGACAGATATCTCTAAAGCTGATATGACAGATAAAATACTCTGGGCAAAAGCGAGGGCATTTTTCTTTTGCAGTCCATTAAATATTATAATAAACTCATCTCCGCCCCAGCGAATGATTTTGTCTGAGCTTCTTATAATACCGCTGATGGCATTCACAATTTCTACCAGTACCAGGTCCCCCGTTGCATGTCCGTGTTCGTCATTGATTCCTTTAAAATGATCTATATCAAACATCATAATGACAGGGTCTGCCTCACATTTCTGATACGTTTTAAAGGCTTTATTGATATCAATTGTACCGCTTCTGCGATTGCCTGCCCTTGTAAGAATGTCCTGATTCATTTCCGATTCCATCAGCTTACTGGTATTATGGTAACGTATTTTCTCTATTAAGGTTATGATACAATAACTAATAAGCAATATAATGACAAATACCATCAACAATACCAGCATTAGCCGGGATACCAGCATTTTGCTCTGCTGATTCATCAGATCAATGTCTTCCTGAATATCATCCATATACATTCCCATTGCAATAACCCAGTCATAATCTTTGTATAACTTGGCGTAGGTCAGTTTCTCTGATATTCTGTCACTTTCCAATTCCTTAAAGTAATAGGTAAAAAACAGCTCTCCATATTTATTGATACCCTGCAGCTCTGTCTTATAAGGCAAATTTCCATTAATATCTTTTGTATTGGTAGAAAGATATGCTCCTTCTGTCTCCGGAAGATTTGGATGAACAATCCGTATTGCAAAATTATCACCACCGGCATAATTAATTATCTTATGAACCCATATATAAGAATTATCACCGAATCTGGTACTTCTTATAGTATCTGAAACCTCAGCTTTTACCAGCTGATCAGAATAGTCTTTGCTAATACCAAGAAAGATAATTTCTTCCCCATGAGTCACTAAANNTCCCTGGTATCCCATAGAATTACCTGTACGAAATCATAGTCAGGGTTCCCCTTAAAAAAATTGATAATGAAATGATTGAATTCAGCTTCAGAAAGCTCAGTCTTCAGCTTGAGGACCGCCGCTGTTCTGGTCATGAACTTTTCCAGATAATTTACTTTGGTCTTCCTTCTGACTTCAATTTCCGAGATAATGTTGTTAACGGTATCTTTGAGAATCTCTTTTTTCATATTATAAACAGTTTCCTGGGTCTTGCTGATATAGATATTGCTGATTTTATCCAGCGAGAATAGATAAAACCCTATCAGAACACCGCAAAGAATACTTAAAATAGCTAAAGTAAATAAAGTATATTTACGTTTGATAATACACGCCTCCAATTATATGTCTTTACAGTCAAAAAAGAGGTCACTAATAACCATGTACCCTCTTCTTAGACATACAGATGCTTTTCTTTTTATATATGTTACTATTGATATTATGTACTCTATTATAGACTAAAGTACCATTGGTAAGCAAGACTAAACTATTACTTATTCAAAGCTATGATTATATTCCATATTTCTGTCGGCTTCCTGATACTTTTTAAGCTATTTAACCAGCCTCCGTAAATGATAAAATTCGAGAAATCTAATATAAAATTAATTCATATTGAAAAAGAGGATGTCACCAGTTATCTTTACTTAGAATCAGTTGTCAGATACGGAATAAGGAATCATTGAAATCAATATACCGAATCTAATAAACTGTTTCAGAAAACTTCTGGGGACACCCTCTGTTATGGTTACATCTAATCTGTGGTAAGTCTGTTAAAAACAGAATTATTGCTTATTAATATGATCATTTAACTGATTTACCAGTTCCTCTACCTCAACACCATGTACGGCGCAGGCATCTTCCAGACTTTCAGCTGAAGAAGCGGGACAGCCCAGACAATGCATACCCATTTCGAAAAAATAAGGAGCAGTGGTGTTATCTGCATTTAAAACTTCACCGATTAATGTATCCTTTGTTACCTGTAATTTCATATTAACTCCTATCTTGTGCCTTTGCACTTAGTTTATTGATTATTAAACTTCTATCGCTAATCCGCCCATAACCTGCTGACTGAATACATGTTCAATCCTGGGCAGTGAGATTTCCAAGGTTTCTCTTAATACATCCTCAATGGTCTCTACCGGAATTACAGTAAGCTGATTCTTTACTTCCTCGGGAACATCCTTTAAATCAATCACATTATCTTTTGGAATGAGGACTTTATTGATACCAGCTCTCTGAGCGCCAAGGAGCTTTTCCTTTAATCCGCCAATGGGAAGTACTGCTCCTCTTAAGGTGATCTCTCCGGTCATGGCAATCTTTGGATCAACCTTCTTACCGGTAACCAGAGAAGCCAAGGCGGTAAACAAGGCAATACCTGCTGATGGTCCGTCTTTTGGTACTGCTCCGGAAGGAACATGAATATGCAGATCCCTTTCTTTAAAGTTCACGGAATTAAGTGGCAGCCTGGATTTTAATAAACTTAAGGAAATTCTTGCGGATTCTTTCATAACATCACCAAGCTTTCCGGTTAACATTACCGCTCCGCCTCCCGGCATATCCGTGGCTTCGATAAAGAGAATCTCACCGCCTACCGGGGTCCAGGCAAGTCCGGTTACAACTCCCGGAGGATTGTCCTGCTGTGCTCTGTCATGCCTTGATACCTGTCTTCCAAGTAACTCTTCCAATGCAGCTGCTTTTATCTGATACGGGATTTCTACTTTGTTGGATACGATTTTCTCAGAGGTTATCCTTGCAAGTGCTGCCAGCTGCTTCTTCAGACCTCTGACACCGGCTTCCAGTGTATAATCATTGATAATCTTCTGAAGAACTTCATCTTCCATTACCAGATGCTCTTCTGTCAAACCATGTTCCTCTAATACAGCAGGCAGTAAATAGTTCTTCGCAATATGGAACTTCTCTTCCATGGTGTAGCTGGATACTTGAATTACTTCCATTCTGTCCAGTAAAGGACCCGGAATGCTTTCCAGGGAATTGGCGGTTGCTATAAAGAATACATCAGACAAATCGTATGGAAGATCCATATAGTGGTCGGTAAAAGTATTGTTCTGTTCAGGGTCAAGAACCTCTAACAGGGCGCTGGCAGGATCTCCGCTATAGCCGCCGGCTACCAGCTTATCTACTTCATCAAGAACCATGACCGGGTTGTTGGAGCCTTCTTTTCTTATGCTTTGAATAATCCTTCCGGGCATTGCACCAACATAAGTTCTGCGGTGACCTCTGATTTCAGCTTCATCTCTGATACCCCCTAGACTTAAGCGAATATATTTTCTGTCAAGTGCTTCTGCAATACTCTTACCGAGACTTGTCTTACCGGTTCCGGGTGGTCCTACAAGGAGTAGTATGGATCCACGTTTATCATTTTTCAGCTTCATAACTGCCAGATGCTGAATAATTCTGTCTTTTACCTTATTAAGACCGTAATGCTGCTCGTCCAGTATCTCTCTGGCTCTCTCAAGGTTAATGGGTTTTGCTTCCGCCTTTCTCCAGGGGAGTGAGATGAGAAGCTCCAGATAGTTACGTATTACATTATATTCTGAACTGTTTGGCCCTTGGGCTTCTAACTTGTCCAATTCTTCTAAGGCTGTATTTTCAATGTCCGCCGGCATAGCTGCCTCTTTGATCCTTGCAAGAAAATCCTTATCTTTCTGGCTGCCTCTGTCTTTCCCTTCATTCAGCTCATCCTGGATAACTTTAAGCTGTTCTCTGAGTACGGACTCCCTGTAATACTTATTGGCTTTCTCTGAGAACTTTTCAGAGATCTGCAGCTGAAGTTCAATGGCTTCTTTCTGTTTTAACAGGTGGTCCATATACCTCAAGCTTCTTGCCTTTAAAGATTCTATTTCCAGTAATTCATACTTCTCATCATTTGAGATAGACATATATTGGCTAAGATATACCATTAGTGTATTTAAGTCCTTAAACTCATCAACAATTCGGCTGTATTGTTCACCACCCTGGAACTTAGCGCTGATTTCCCTGATTACCTTCTTAAGATAATCAAGCATTTCCTCTTTGCTCTTATCATCCAGATCTGTAATTTCAGGGCTGAGTTCGTACTCCCCATGAATCAGACCATTTAGAAAATGCAGTTCTTTGATTTCCACCCTGTCTTCTATCTTAACCGTGAGCAAAAGCCCTCTTTCTGTTTTCTCCAGCTCATTCACCTGAAAAGTTAATCCGGTTCGATAAAAATCCTCTTCTTTTAAGCCTTTTTGTCCAAAATTCTGCTTTAGCGGCAGGACTATTTTTGTGATATCTTCATTATTCAGATATCTTAATTGCAGCTCATCGGGTGTTTTTATCTGAACCTTTGTTACAACTCCCGGTAATAAGACTGAATTGGAAACAGGAAAGACAACTCCCTGGTTATTGTTAAAATTCTCTGACATACTATCATCCTTTCCCTTGGTATAAATGAATATTCATTTATTTATACTGTTAAATAATTGCGAGATTCCTTTGTCAAATCGACAAAATTATCTCGCTGGAATTTATTGAATCAATATTGCTTCCTGTATGATTAGTATCATCTCCTTTAGCAGATCTGCTCTTTCAGCTTCACTTTTATGATTATCCGCTGCTATTGCTTTGACAGGATAGAAAATTATCGCAAGTAAATTATCATCGCTATAATTTTTTATAACCTGTTTCTGCTTCATTTCCTTCATAAGGCTATGAATGTTACAGATTTTCTTTCTCCCGGAACAGCCATTGGCCAGGGAGGGACAGTTGGAGAACTGCTCCACAAAGCTGAAAATCTCTCTATTCTCCAAAATATAATTGTAGTAGCTTCTGATAAGTACTTCCAGCAACTGCTGTCCGGTCATTTTGATGTCTACTCTGTCTAACAGATAATCAAAGATTTCTTCCGAGTATTCTGTATAAATGTCCTGCAGCATATTTTCCTTATTATCAAAATATATATAAACTGTTGCCGGCGAAACCCCCGCCAATTTCGCGATTTTTGAGATGGAAGCACCATGAAAGCCTTCTTGAAGGATCAGTTTGATAACTGCCTCTTTTATGCTTCTCTCTTTCTCATCGTCTTTTTTTCTCATGATATCACCTCAACATGGTTCTATAATAAACGATCATTCATTTATTGTCAATAGTTTTTTCATTACCGATACTATTGTACCCTAAATAAATGCTTACAGCAACTCTTATAAAGGGGGTTTGCGCGGCAACCTGGTTGTCATTACTATCGTCTTATATTACAACTTCATTTNNCGCTTTAAGCAATAGGAGCCTTCTTCTAAATCCATAGGTTTCTCGATTTTTACACAATGAAAACCGCATTTATTAATATAGAAATTATGATTCCTTTTACTAAAAATAGGGGTATCCGTACTCCAGCTCAATGTATCCGGATATCTTTCTTCCACCAGCTTCCATACCCTTGTTCCAATCCCTTTATTTTCTTCTGTTGGCTCTAGAAAAATTGTACCAAGGTAATTATGCTTATTTTTATTAATCCATAGTATGATTCCTCCTATCAGCTCGTTGTCTTTATAGATTTTAAGTGCCGTAGAATCAGGGTGCAGCCCCCATTTTCTTAAGAAACTGCCGTCCTCATATCCTTCCGGGCCTCCTTCTGCTTTGTTTGTATGCATCCTGCTGTCTTCATCAAAAGCTCGCTTTGCAATTTTTGTTAATGCTTCAATATCCTGGCTTCCCATTGGTTCAAATGTAATAATATTCTCTGTCATACTATGTATTCCTCCCATGATTATAATGTTCGTATACTCAATAAGCTTCTAAATAAAGGCTTTCATTGGTCTACATGAAAAAGTATAATCTTTAACGTCGCGTCAAAGTCAATACAGATTTATTAGCTGGATATGATCAGCTAATCAATGGTATAAAGTGAAATCCATTTGTCTATATTTTTAAATAAGGTTATGTTAATATGTAAATAGACCTACGTTGCTTCCAGATATTAAAAACGGTTGTATGCAGCTTCTTTTTATTAGGGTGTGTCTGAAAANNAAGGCGTGATTTTGGGTGCGTAGTGGTGCTACGTTCCCAAAATTGCAACGCAGAAACCGCAAAGTGGGGCGTTCAGAATGGTGCAATGAGTTTTCAGACACACCCTAGTAAGATAAACATTAACATTCATCTTAGAAAATTAAATTAATTTGTTTTCAAAACCTCAGAATTCTTATGAAAGGAGACATTTATATGCAAAAAATCGTTCCGCATTTATGGTTTGACAAGGATGCTGTAACAGCAGCGAAGTGGTATGTAAGTTTGTTTGAAAATTCTGAGATTATTCATATCGGAGAACTTCAGGATACACCTTCCGGGAATGTGGAAACTGTGGATTTTAAACTGGCTGATGTTACCTTTTCTGCTATCAGCGCTGGTCCTTACTTTTCACTTAATTCTTCCATTTCCCTGATGGTAGCCTGTGAAACGGCAGAAGAAGTGGACAGGCTCTATTCCCATTTATCGGAGGGTGCCTCTGAGCTTATGCCTTTAGGAGAATATCCCTTTAGCAAACATTATGTATGGCTGGCAGATAAATACGGTGTCAACTGGCAGCTGTTCCTGGTAGAGGATATTACAGAGCATCAGCGGCTCCGTCCCTGTCTGTTGTTCGCTTCGGAGGTATGTGGTAAAGCCGAAACAGCACTTAATGAGTATCTTACCATCTTCCCCGGTTCTTCTGCTGGTTATATAAACCGTTATGGTACCGGTGAGATGGAGGACCCAAGACCTGTAATGAACTACGGCGAATTAAACTTACCCGGTCTTCAATTTATTTTAATGGATCATGGTTCCGGCGGTGTGGAAAACTTTAATGAAGCCTTTTCCTTTATGATCAATTGTGATACACAGGAAGAAATTGATTATTATTGGGAGAAACTATCCCAGGTTCCCGAAGCTGAGGCCTGCGGCTGGGTAAAGGATAAATACGGAGTTTCCTGGCAGATCGTTCCCACTATCATGAATGAAATATTGAGAAACAGTACAAAAGAAGAGGCTGACCGGATTACCAAAGCTTTCTTAGAAATGAAAAAATTAAATATTAATAAAATCGAACAAGCGAAACTTGGAATAAAAGAATAACAGATTAATGGATTATAGATTACAACAGGCCTTTCCAAGTGGTTCCCTGTAATTGTTACCAGTACTGCTTTGCATCATTTTCATGCTTAATCACAGTGCCTGAGATTTGCACACTAGAAAGACGAAGGATTGACGTAACGGGCTTGGGGTGTGTCAGCGAGTATGTTAGACCTGCTACACCAGCACACACATAGGTGTAATTGCAGGATGCAGTAAGTAAAATATAGCAAGGCGGTACTGGCTGGCAGTAACCAGCGGGTAAAACATTAATCGTCTAAATGTTGATAAATGAGTATAACTTTTATTTCAATTTATTTACAATATTTTTTTTATGATAAAGTATTGACACCTGATTACATTCATGATATTATATCTATGTTATTTTAGATGCAAATTTGATTCACATATTTTTGTAAGTCATTAAACATTTAATGGTTTGCACAAATATGTGATTTTTTATTTTCACCCAAAATATTCACAATTTAATATTATTAGGAGGTATCTTTCATGAACAAAGGTACAGTAAAATGGTTTAACGCACAAAAAGGTTTTGGATTTATCACAAACAGTGAGAACGGTGAAGATGTATTCGTACATTTCAGCGGAATCGTTTCTAATGGTTTTAAGACTTTAGAAGAAAATCAGAATGTAACTTTTGAAATTACTAACGGACCTCGTGGTTTACAGGCTGTTAACGTAGAAATAGCTTAAGTTTCATTTCGTTATACCAATAAAAACCCCGGACTTTCTTAGAAGGTCCGGGGTTTTTATTTTGCTTCATATCTTGTCGCACACCTGGTACCCGTCCATTCCAGGAAGCATTAAGTCTAGTAGAAGAATATCTATTTTATTACTCTTAAATAAACAAGAGCTTCTTCACCCGAGCTTGCTTCAAAGAGTTCATACCCTTTCTTCCTCAGGTTAAGCCTGATAAAACTTCGGATACGATTTTAGCAAGTTTTCTGTCTTCATATGTAATAATCTGTGTAAGCATGGAATGAGCACCTATTCCTTAGTGCGGGTAATTGATATCTTAAGTTAAATTTAAGAAATATGCAGAAACTATCATTACAAGACAGCATAAAAAACACATTCAATCAATGTGCAACTATTGATTGAATGTGTTTTATGTATTCTAATTCAATTATCTGAATGAACACAGAGCTCTGTAATTCATTTTGTGTAAACTATATTTATACGAACCATGATTTTCGGCTTATTAGTTCAACATAAAAATCCCATCTCGATACTCCTAAACAATTGAACCGCCGCCGTCTACTATAATAAACTGACCCTGTACATAGCTGGAAGCATCACTGGAAAGATACAATATCGTTCCGTTTAATTCACCTTTTCTGCCTGGACGTCCTGCAGGATTTGCTGCATTATAGGCATTCAGAAATTGCTCTGATTTAAACAGTGTTCCGGCAGTCATCTCGGATTCAAAAAGTGCAGGTCCAACAGCATTTACTGTTATGCCATATCTTGCGTAGGAAGCTGCCATTCCTTTTGTCATTCCAAGCACAGCAGATTTTGAAGAATTGTAGGAATGTCTGATAAACATATCGTTTTTATCAGCTACCACAGCATTTACGGAAGCTATATTTACTATTTTTCCGTAGCCTTTTTCTTTCATATTCGGTATTACATATTTACTGGTTAAGAAGATGCTCTTTACATTGGTATCAAAGGCAGTATCCCATTCCTCCTCTGTCATGCTGTCAACACCGCCTCGTACTGCAATACCGGCATTGTTTAACAAAATGTCCACATGCCCAAAGGTATTGAACACTGTTTCCATCGCTTCTTTCACACTCTCTTCTTTGGTAACATCGCAAGCTACTGCAAGGGCTTTACGTCCTGTACTTTCTATTACTGCTTTTAATTCCTGAAGCTTATCGTAACGTCTTGCCAAAAGGGCTACATCTGCACCTGCTTTTGCATAAGCAAGTGCTGCATCTGCTCCCAGTCCGGAACTTGCTCCTGTTACGACTGCTACTTTTCCCGTTAAATCAAATAAATTCTCCATGTTCTTAATTCCTTTCATTTTATATTTAATTAAAGCTATCAACTTTTTGCTGTTAACTTATGGACTTTTGATTCTATCGTTTCAGCTATCCCTTCACCAGCTATTAAATTCGTCCGGTTTCCATAAAAGCTGTACGGTCATAACGTCCGGTCAGCAGATAGGGAATAACTTCCTCTGCCTCTAATTTCTCTACCAGATTCAGCTTATGCACCAGCAGGCTGTTCTTGGAATAAGCCCCGCCAATTATGGTATTGATGGGAAGTTCTGCCCAAGGGTCGTCGATACTGGATTTTAAATTCATTGATACGATACCTGGTTCCCAGGATTTATAATTATATTCACATTGATTCATGAGCAGAGCACCGTTCATAAAGTGAGCCACACCATTTTCATCGGGCTGTCTGTCAAAGTGGAAATAGAAGCCTCCGCCAAAGGTCTGCTTGCCTGCTGCCGGGAATTGGTATAAAGCTGCGGTCATAGGACTGTTATATTCGCCTAGATTCATCTTTATATCAACCAGCTGTGTTCCTCTTCTGGTAACTCCTGCTGTTACGGTATCACCATTTCGTCTGATTACGAATTCTCCTCCCAGCTTCTTTGGAATACTTCCGTTATCCCTGCCGCACTGTACCGCCATTTCCGCTCCGGGGCCTCCCAGTACAAGACCCATGGTATACAGCCCCAAGGTTTTCCCGTAGGTTGCATAAACACCCAGGATTGCCTCATAGTAATCATCTGCAAAGGTCGGATTATTTACATGGCAGACTGATAAGGTAACCACCGGCATAGAGAAAGGTTTTAACGGTGGAGGCAGAATTCTCTCTATGGCTGCGGGATCGGTCAGATAACTGATATAGATTCCCTCCTGATTGTCCATCAGAGAAACCTTACCGAAGTTTGGAAGTTCTTCCTTTGATACCTTAAAGCTGGGTAACTTCTCGGCTGTTGTAAACAGACTGGAGGCCGTATCATAAGCGGTTCGGGTTGCCGGTGCAATACTGCCGTCTTTTATAGCACTTCCTATAAGCTTCACGATAGTTCCCCTGGCTTCCAGTTCAGATACCAGTATTCTGTCGGGACGGAAGCCAAGAGAGAGAACAACTGCTTCTGTATCAGCTTTTACTTCTTCTTTGCTATCCAGTTTTTCCAGTATAACACTGTCTTCTTTAATTTCTTTTAAGGAATGTCCCAACAGGTACTGTGCACCTGCTTTTGCCAGACGTCCGCACACATCAGCAACGTTGGTATGGTTGGCATTTGGTGCAGGCTTATCAAGCATATCAATAATCGTCACCTGATTTTCTGTCTCACATAGGTATTCTGCGGTTTCAAGGCCGGTGAGTCCTGCTCCGATTACTGCAACTTTTTTGCCTTTAAGAACTTCCTTACCGGATAATATGTCTTCTACGGTATACACGTTCTTGCCGTTAATACCTGGTATTTTGCCTGGTATAATAGAAGTGGAACCGGAAGCCAGTAGAACCGCATCCGGTTTACAGGCCAGAATGCTTTCTGAATCTGCCTCCGTATTCAGTAAGACTTCCACTCCAAGCTTTTCAAATTCATTGCCGTAATAGTCTGCAATCCACTGCATACGCTCCTTTAGCGGAGGTTTTTTCGCCAGATTAACTGTTCCGCCAAGCTCAGCCTGACGATCCATTAAGGTTACTTTCATTCCTCTTAGAGCAAGTGTCTGTGCCGCTGTCATACCGGCAGGGCCTGCACCGACTACTACAACCCGGTGACCTTTGGTGTCACGCACCAGATTTCCGTACTTTCTCTCCCTTGCATATCTGGGATTTAAGGCACATTCGGGCGGTAAGCCTGCAGCATTATATTCGTTTAAGCTTTCGAAGCAGCGCAGACAGGAAATACATTTACGCAGCTCCTTTTCTCTTCCCTCCTGGACCTTTTTACCCCATTCTTCATCTGCATTCCAGGAACGGCCCATGGAGACAAAATCAACTACACCGTCTTCCAAGAACTTTTCAGCTGCAGCAGGTTCCCTGATAACAGAAACACCGATTACAGGAATCTTTACATGACTTTTTACAGCCTTAAGAAAATCACGTCTCCAGCCCTGAGGGAAGGAAATTGGTTCGATGCAGGTCATTCCGGTTTCATAGAGTCCACAGCTTGGATCAAGGAAATCAATTCCTGCCTGTTCCAGTGCCATAGCAATCTTAACACCGTCCTGCACATGAATATACTCTTCGGTTACTCCAGTCTTATCAAGGAACTCTTCAATACTTAGACGTACACCAACTGGGAAATCAGGACCGCACTCTTTCCTAATTCCTTCAATGATTTCAATGATAATCCTCAAACGGTTCTCGAAGCTTCCGCCGTATTCATCTTCTCTTTTATTGGTGTAGGGTGAGAGGAACTGATGCAGCAGGTATCCATGGGCAGCATGTAATTCCACACCGTCACAGCCGGACTTCTGCACTCTTAGAGCACCAGCTACAAACTGCTTGACTAACTGCTTCACCTCTTCCGTGGCCAATGCACGGGTTTCCTGATTCAGAAGTTTACAGGGAATGGCTGAAGGTGCCACTACCGGCTGTCCCCCAAGAAGGGCGGTCACGGTTTCACGTCCCGGATGATGGAGCTGGATAAATATCTTGCTGCCATGCTTATGTACTGCTTCTGCCAGCCTTGACAGCGGTTCGATATGTCTGTCCTTGGTAACGGATAACTGTCTCATAAGACCGGCACCGTTGATATCATTTATACGCGTAATCTCAGGAATAATTAATCCCGCTCCGCCAATTGCCCTCGCCTCATAAAATGCTATCATATCCTCTGAGGGTGTTCCATCCAGGTTAGCCAGGCCGCAGCCCATGGGTGACATGACTAAGCGGTTTTTAAGTTGTACCTTGCCAATGCTTCCCGTTTCAAATAATCTGTTATACATTCTGTACCTCCAACGGATTTTGTTAAATTTATAACACTGTTGATAACATAAGGATACAGGATTAAAGGCAAATTCACAACGTGTATGATGAATGATAAAACTTTGACAATTTGGTTACCATGCACTAAAATAAACAAGAGATACTATTTATAGAAAGAATTGGGGATTATTATGACTTTTAAAAAGCTGATTGAAAATATATCCAAGGAATACCGTATAGATATATTAAGTGAAGGTGAAGCTACGGAGTTACAGGATATTGCATTGATTGATGGCAAAGATATCAATACCCGGAAGAACACCTTATATTTTGGTTACGATAAACAAATTAATAAGCCGCTCTCTCTCCACAATTGTATTTTTGCCTGTACAGGCCTTGATCCGCTTCCCCTTACCACTGGCTGTAATGCTGCCATGGTCGCGGAGGAGGAACTTTTCTCCCTGTTCAATATGGTCAAGAATCTGATAGAAACTACCCGCAGCAAGGGGATTTTCGAGGAACTCACTGCCTTAGCAGACAGCTCCCGCAGTATAGAAGCGGTAATTGACGCAGCCTCTGTAAGGCTTGGCAGCTTTCTGGTATTCTGTGATATGAACTTTAAGATCATTGCCAAATCCAACTCCATACCGGTCCATGACCCCCTTTGGATAGAAAATACCGTCAAGGGTTATTGCAGTTACGAATTCATTAATGCTGTTAAGGATTTAACAGCAATTAAAAATGCCTCTATGACAACTTCTGCTTTTGAAGTCGTGTGCAGCCAATCCTCCAACCGTAAAATCAGCTGCAAAGTTTTTCACAATAAGACCCAGATTGGATTTCTGTTAATGATAGAAGGAGACACTCCCTTTCTTCCCTCTCATTTTGAAATGCTTAGTACCATAAGTCATGCTGTCAGCTATACCATAGCTTACTATACACCTGATTTATTTGAAGAAAACAGCCGTTATCATGAATTACTATACAGCATGCTGATAGGGGCTCCTGCCAAGGACATTGCCACCCGACTTTCAGGCCTTAAGTTTCCTGGCAGAATGGTGGCTCTGTATCTTCGTCCTGCCAGATACTTAGGACAGCAGTATCTTAAGAATTATACCTCCAAGGCACTAAAACACAGAATTGCCGAGACCCATGTAACCTATCACAAAAACGGCATAGCTGCTGTTATTCCCTTAGCGGAGGAGCCTGACCTGTTCAATAAACTGCCGGAATTATTAAGAGACCTTGCAAAGAAAGAATATGTACGTATTGGAATAAGCTATCCCTTTACAAATATCGAGAATTTTGTAAGCCACTTTGATCAGGCTTTCGCTGCTCTTGAGCTTGGGCAGAAGCTAAAAAGCGAGGAACCGGTTTGTTTTTATCAGGATTATCAGTTTTTTCATTTACTGACAGAGACAAAATCTCCTGATAAGCTGGGGAGCTTCTGTCATCCAGCACTGGCAGCACTGCGGCAATATGACCATGCAAATAATTCCCAGCTTTATAAAACCTTGTGTGTCTACATTGAGAAAGGCTGTAATATCAAGCTGACCTCTGAAAACCTGTTTATCCATCGAAACTCCCTGGTGTACCGCTTAGACCGCATCACTGAAATCTGCGGAATTGACCTTTCAGATATTAATACTTTGTTCCTTCTTCGATTATCTTTTCTTGTCGATCGCTATAATGAGCTGAATACAAGTATTGAATGGGGTTAATTATATGGCTTAAATCATATATGGCTTAATTCTTACTAAGGCTTAACTACACTCCCCTTAACCGGCATTTGCTCTTTTATTCCTTCAAAGTATAAAGGCAGCCCTTCTGCAAAAACCGGCAACAGAATCCTTGTCGGGTCCTGCCGTTGATGATGAATATGCAGATGAGGTTCTGAGGTAGCGCCGCTGTTTCCAACACGACCAATGTAATCTCCTGCCGCTACCTTATCCCCTGTCTTTCGTGCCACACTATCTTTTTTCAAATGATTCAGCAGCAGGTATGTACCGGTTTTTGTTATCCGGATATAGACATGATTGCCTTCTGAGGATGTGAACTCTTCTGTATTTGCCCTTATATCCTCTTCCTCATCATAGGCTTCCACTACGACCCCTGAAACCGGAGAGTATACTTCCTTATTCCATATTCCGTAGCTTTCTGGTTCTTCACTGCCAGTGTTATAGGGGTACATAACAATATCATATGCCCAGCGCTCCGAAGCCCATACGGCATGAGGTAAATTATCCTCCACACGGTTACCGCCAAAGCCTACTACTGCCTCTTCCTTAAAGGGCCAGGCGACGGTTAACACAGGTGTTACTTTATTTATATCCGCAGGATAAGCAAATTGAAGGAGATTCATGGTCAGCAGGATAGGAAATGTAGCGATTACACCGACTGACAAACCTGCAATCCTGCGTCCGACCGTTTGTTTTCTGATAAGATTTATTACTAATCGTACTATATTTATGAGCATTACAGGAATTCCTGCAAAGGGAACTATCAATTTAAGAACACCCCAGGAAACTGCTCCTGGTAAACCTTTCACAAAAAATACTGCTATCCACATAATGGAAAGGATAGCCAAAACGATCAAATTTATATAACCAAAGGCTTTCATTCTGCTTTTCATAGCTGCTCCTGTCTGTTACTCCAAAGTTTCTCTTACTTTTAAGCGAAAGGCTTCATCTGTAAGTATCTGATATAGGAAGTCATTCATATTTTGGGATAACCTACTGAATTCTTTCCCCGTAAGCTTATTTGTAAAGAATGCAATTTCCACCGTCTGTTCTTCCTTATCCTTGGCGTACATGGCTGTATTTAAGATATAGTTCGTTGAACCGCCTTTAAATCCCAGATGCTTAAAAAGTTCCTGATTCCCTTTACTTTCCATAGGTCCTTCCATTACTTCCCTTAAGCAGAGGTTCATATCATCGGAAAAGTAGCTGTCACTATTAATTTTCCCCAACAGCTCACTGTATTCTCTTGAAGTTGCAGCAACCATCCTGTCAGAATTCATTTTGTCAAATTCCATATCATACCATTCTTCAAGATGCCTGGATTTCTGATAGCTTCCATCCTTATCAGCTTTCAGCTTGTTATGTTCCAAAACTGCCAGTTCTGCAAATTCCTCCTGTGGCATGTCTCTTAACCGTACCTTGACTTTTTCTACTCTGTCTGCCTGGGATAATCCATTGTACTCCTCCATTAAACTGCCCGGTATCAAAAGACTGGCATAAAAGGGGTATATGGCTTCGTGGGTTGTTAACTGCAGCTCTGCCAGATTCTTATTAATCTGTTCCAATCCCAATAGTTCTATCAGGTATTCCATATTTGCATTGCTGCTAAAGTCTATCATTCCTTTTGCCACTTCTCTTAAAGCTACTGTCCCCGCTTCTGTTTTCTTATTCTGTTCTAAATATTCTTCCCATTGTGGCTGGGCATCTCCGTCAAGCTTTGGAATGTAATAACGGTTGATCTCCTCAAGAGAAATACGGCTGTCAGGATCAATCTTCTTATCAGCTGCCTGTCTGGCATATTCAATTGCAATAATTACCTTTGCAACACTTGCTAAGGGCATTTTACGGTCCGCCTGATACTGTACCAATGAACTATCATTCTGAAGAATTGAAAGGGATACCTTTTCAGGATTATTCTGAATAAATTCCAGGACCGTAGAAGGCTTCTTACTTTGATTTATTCCATAAATTATAGCTGACAAACATCCAATACTAACAAGTATCAGGGCTGCCAGAATGATTCTATTTACTTTTCCTTTCATTCGTTTAATTTTTATTCTGTTTTTATTTTTAGTTCTCATTTTCTTTTACCATCAATTAATAAGGGGCTATTAATTGCAATCGTGGTATCCTTTCTATTTGTATTCGTTTATACTCATAAGTATAATATACTCATAAGTATAATTCCTTAAAACCAAATAGAAGTAAACGCATCACCAACAGAATATAAAATCAACAATTTTCTTGTTGGCTCTACCTTAGTATGATACTATTGATTGTAACAGCTTAGGAAAGCTTACCATTATCGGAGGACCATATGTATAATGAAGAAAAGCTTCTGATTGTAGATGATGAAGCGGGACTTATAAATCTATTAAAGATAACACTGCAAAAAGAACGTTATCCTAATATAACCTGTGCCTCTACGGCTACTCAGGCTATGGAATATATTAAACACAATACCTATGATCTGATACTTCTGGATGTCATGCTTCCTGATTTATCGGGTTTTGACCTCTGTACAGAAATACGTAAACTAACCTTTACACCAATTATCTTCTTAACAGCCTGCGCCGGTGATTTTGATAAGCTTACGGGCTTAACCCTTGGCGGTGATGATTATATCACCAAACCCTTTAATCCTTTAGAAGTAATTGCACGTATCAAGGCTATCCTTCGAAGACAGAAGCATTATAAAGGGACCGAAATAGCAAACCTTAAGCTTTCTGATGATACGTTGTATGATTATGGAGATTTTAAATTAAATACTGTTACCGCAACACTGGTGGTAGATTCAAAAGAAGTGGAATGTACGGCGAAGGAATTTGAATTACTTCGTTTTTTCTGTAAAAATCCAAATCATGTGTTTACGGCTTCTCAAATCTATGAAGCTGTATGGGACAGTATGGGGTTGGGTGATGAGAAAACGGTCACTATGCATATCTCAAAGCTTAGGAAAAAACTTGGGGACGATGCAAAAAATCCACAATTATTAATTACTTTAAGAGGAATTGGTTATAAATTCATTCCACCTGCAAAAATGTAAATATGTACCAAGCAGATTTTAAGGTTTCTGCTATATGCTTATTCCTAGTATGAAATAGGAGCTTTTACCTTCTTATTGAAGCAGCTTGCAAGCATTTCTGCATATATAGATGTGAATAAGAGTCCTTAGATATACAATTACTTCCATGACAGAAATTTTTGATTGAAAGAGGCATGGTTATTAAATGAAATTGAGATTACGTTTTATCCTGTTTTTTACCGGAGGCTTGTTCCTGTTCCTCTTATACATGGGGGGCTTGACGTCCTTTGTATTTGAACATGTAATACCGTTGTTTACGAAACCGGATACCGGTAGTCAGGCATTATTCTTATTGACTTTTACCGAGAAGAAGGAATCCTTGCTTTACCTATTTACTTTTGTATTTGCTTTTGTCAGCGGAGGTCTTATATTAAGCCGGTATTTTGTAAAACCCCTGCTTTTTATCCTATCCTTCGTAAGGCAGCTATCAAAGGGTAATTATGATACCGCAATATTATGTAAAGTTATATTTAAACGGGGTAAATTGAAAAAAAGATATTTTCTCTATAAAGAAGTGCTGGAAGACCTTTCTCATCTGGCAGAAGAATTAGAGTCTGTGAAAGAAGAGCGGAAACAACTGGAGAACTCCAAAAAGAACTGGATTAATGGTATCTCCCATGACTTAAAGACACCTTTATCTTATATAATCGGATATTCCTCACTGCTTAAAGCTGAAGGCTATAGCTGGGATAAGGAAGAAACTGATAATTTCTTAGATGAAATCTATAACAAGGGGAAATATCTTGAACAATTAGCAGATGATATAAACCTTGTATACAACCTGGAAGGCCAACAGGCAGAACTGCCATTAAGATTGGAAAATTTCGATCTGATTCCTTTTCTCCAGGGACTGGTTGCTGAAGTTATGAATGCTCCCACCGGAGCCAGGTATCATTTCGCTCTTCATACAGGTGTAGCTTCTTTACCCATCTATGCAGATTCAAAGCTATTACAGCGTGCCATTCAGAATCTGCTGATGAACTCTATCCATCATAATACAGAAGGTACAAGTATTGAAATAAAAGTTCTTTTATCTGAGGACACTCATGCTGTAATTGAGATTTCTGATAACGGTGCCGGTTTAACTCCTGAGACCATTGAAAGGTTTAACGGTGCGGAAGGTTTTCTGAATAACAGCTCTGTCTATAAAAGAAAAGGTCTGGGTCTTAGTATCGTTAAAAACATTGTGAAAGCCCACCATGGTCACATTATAGCAGAAAAAAATCCAGTAGCTGGTACAACCTTTCGTATTCGAATTCCCATTACCCCAAAGAGCTGAGCTGTGCTTTATCTAAAAGTAAGTTTAAAGGAGCAGATAATGCTTAATTATTTAGTATTTCTTCATAAAAACGTATACATCACCATCACAGTTACTGCTGTTTGCAACAATCTTATAATTTCCTTTTTTAACAAAGCTTCCCCAGTTCTCTGTCATTATCTGATTCTCCGAAATTAGTTGCTCACTATAGTCATCACCAATGAGATTAACTGTAGCTACACCCTCTTTTGTAGTCAGGTAAATATTAAAGTTAATGTTCGNNGTATCCTTGGAGACTGTAAATTCATAAATAGTTTGATCCTTCATATCGGACAAATCTGCCTGCGCCACAAGATTAAACCCGTTTTCAGGTAATGGTATTATTCCATTTAATATGTTTTGTTCTTTATCAGCCTCTTGTATTATTTCTTTCTCTGGGGTTTTACTGTTTATATAGATCGTCAGATTACCTTCACTACCGGTTTTATCAAGTTTTAAACTATATTTACCACCGTACAGAAACCAGTTAGTGAAATTAGCATCTATCTCTCCTTTACCTGAGCTGACTACCATTTCCTTTGATCTTATTCCCAGTATTTTACCAGCTTCTTTTATACTTAGTTTTATCTCGGACTGTTCCCTTGTCATTCCTCTGACATAGAAACTGCACAACATCGGAGTTTCTAAATTTAATTCGTATATTTCAGATTCCTTCTGGTTTATATTACTCAAATCAATGTTTATAGCAGTATTATATTCCATAGGAGTATTGCTATTTACCATTAGATTCTTGCTAATTATATGAAAGAATGCTACACCGGTTAGACTGCTGAATATAATAACCATAACAATGGCTGTTGTTTTTACCTTTTTGCCACTGTTTTTAATGTCAATCTGATAAGTAAAGGCAGCTCTAATGTTTATTCTTTTTCTAATCAATAAGACTGCGAAAATAAAAAGAATACTTGTTAAAACTGTGACTATGTAACCACTTATACCTGTGCTAACTATAAATTTAGAGATATCTTCGTTTTTTACTTCTGCACCCTTTTCATACAACAGTGGAATAATTATATTCGGAATCAAGCTTCCTGTTACTATTAAAGCATAGAAGAACATAATTTTTTGAATAAATAAATTACTGTTCTTACTGATAAAAGCCATAAGTATCATAAAAACTAAAAATGGTGCAATAGGACCTGCTATACTAATCATTGCAGTGTGAAGTGGTTCAAGTTCTCCCACCCAGCTAACATGCGGATAGCCATTAAATATATTGATATCAAATGCTGTCAGCTTACCTCCAAAAGCTGCAGCCAGCAGCCCGTGAGCCCCCTCATGGATTAAGGTATAGAAATAAACAACGATAATATAGCTGATTAATGTTATGGATAAATTGATTAACCTTTTTGCCATAGTTCCTCCCCGATTTTACCATTGAATACAGTATTTAACATAAGGAGATTTTATCATACAATACATTAATTGAAAAGTTAATCCTGTACGAATCAATTCAAACTCTTCTGTTCTTATAAAGCTGCTGTTTAGCAATTCAGAATAACAGGGTGTATTGAGCAAATGTCCATTGTAACCTTTGCCCCAATACACCCTGCTAGATTAATTCTTACATTGTATCCATCTAATTCTAATATTCTTCTCCTGGTCCAACAGGAACCGGATAGATAGGATTCTCAGGAGACTCAGGTATAACAGGTACTTCCGGCATTAACAAGCCTCCGCTGTTTGGCAGTACCAGATTGATGGTACCTGTAGCAGTTGCAGTTAAGGTTTTCCCATAGATATCCGTATAGGTAACCTCTACCAGTAATCCTGTTGCTTTCGTATAGTTAGGTGCTATCCAGGTACCTGTATAGTAGCCGGAAGAAACCTCTCTCATGGTAAAGGACATAGGTTTGATTGCACTCTGATCCTGCGCAATTACTCTAAAAGAAGCTGTTCCTCCTGCCAGACTCTTAAAGCTTACCGTCAATACTTCACCGCTCTTTAGGGTTACATTGGAAGAAGGTGTAAGGTCAATTATCCCCTGTTCTTTTAC
>DJJW01000095.1:0-117729 GCA_002434335.1 Lachnoclostridium sp. UBA6558
CTCCTTTGTATTCTTATATGCGAAAAGGCATCACAATCTTAATTCTACTATGTATTATCTCTGCCTTCTGCATCCTTCGATACATTCACCAAATAATGTATGTAAATACTGTTAATGCAATCTATGGCATTCTCCGCCTCCAGTTCTTCAAAGCGAAAGCTCTTTCGTCCTCCCTCTTTTGCACGGTTCCAGAAAAACAGTAAATCCTTCAAAGGAAGATAATGATAATGGTTTTTCTTTGAATAATACAAAAGCAGAAAAGCAATACCTCCCTGCTTCTCAAAATCCTTCATAAACTCTACCTGATGCTCATGGATATTCTGCAGTGCAAAGGTATCACTTGCACACTCTTTCGCATCAAAGCATATGGGAATTCCCTGCACTGTCCCTATATAATCCACTGTNNGCTCACCAAAGTATGCAAGGGTTATATGTCTGTTTTCTTTATCAATGGTTATTGGGGTTATTGGGGTCGGGATTTTTTGTATCAATGCAAGGTTTTTCTCACGGTATCTGGTATTTGTAAGATTTATGAGTTCCTCCAGTGCAGACCCCCTAAGACCTCTTGAATTCCATGAGGGCATATTATATCCTCCCTTTATAGTCCAGGCAGACCTTTAAGATATTTTCAAAATATTCAGGCAGCTCTGCATTTACTTTATGTCCGGACAGATAAGTAAACTCTCCAGCCATATCTTTTGGAAATTTCATTTCATAGGAATGCAGAAGCTGATGGTTTAATTTAAATTCCTTCCTGAACCGGTCATTCATGGTCTTATTACCATACTTTGCATCACCAATAATAGGATGACCGATGCTGCTTAAATGAGCACGAATCTGATGGGTCTTACCGGTAATCAGCTTCACCTTCAATAAAGTATATTCATTGCTATTGATTACTGGTGTGTATTCCGTTTCGATATAATCAGAATCCTCCGTCTCCTTTAGCAGAATGGTAACTTGATTGGTTTTCTCATTCTTTGTCAGATAACCGGTTATTCGTTTCTGTTCCTTAACCGCTCCCTTCACAAGACATAAATAATATTTGTCAAGGGTCCGTTCCCTGAAAACTTCTGAAAGCATCTGAAGCCCCGGAAGGGTCTTGCCTGCTGCCACCAGTCCACTGGTATTTCTGTCCAGCCGGTTGCAGATACCTGGTTTAAAGGTATTAAGTTCCGTCAGTGTAAGACTGTTGCTCTTTATCAGGTATTGTATCAGGTATTCCACCAGCGAAACATCCGTATCCTTAGCCTTCTGAGAAAGCATCCCAGCAGGTTTGTTTATTAAAACAATATCGGAATCCTCATAAGCAATCTGTAAGCTTACACTTTGAACGCTTTTACCTTCACTGGTATCCTTTTTGCCGGCTGTTTTCTCACTATTGTTAAAGGCAGCAGCATAGCTTTCTGTAAATTTATCTATGGTCTCATCGGCTAAAAACAGCTTTATTTCATCAGAAAGCTGTACAATTTCAGAGCCCTCTGCTTTTTTTCCGTTTAGGGTAATGTTCTTTTTTCGGAGCATTTTATAGATAAAACTCTTTGGCGCTTTGTTTAGAGCTTTTTGCAGCAGCTTGTCCAGCCTTTGCCCTGCTTCATTCTTTCCTGCTACTATGGTTTTCATTCTTTCCTCTTTCTAAATAAGTTAAAGTATCCTATCAGTATATAACCTCCGTACTCTATACAATACCTTAACAGGTATACAATCCTTCCTTCAACTTATATGTTCAGCAGCTCCGAAAAGGTATGAATATAATAATCAGAGAGCTCCTGTTTCTTTTTTGTATCTCCCTCAGACTTCTTATCATAGACACTGCAAACTTTCATACCGGCACTCTTTCCTGCCATTATTCCAGCAATAATATCTTCGAATACCAGACATTCTGCCGGTTCTGCTCCCAGATCTTTTGCCACAAGCTGGTAGATATCCGGAGAAGGTTTACCCTTTGCCACCTCACAGGAAGTTCGAATGGAGCTGAAATATTCTGCTACCCCTAACTTGCCGACTACAAGTTCCACAAGTTCTTTGGAGTTGCTGGTTGCTATCCCCATAGCTATTCCTCGGTTCCTCAATTCCTTCAGAAACGATAGTACCCCTTCTTTCAGTGGTACTTCTTCAGCGTATTTCTTCCATGCCATTTCATTCCACTCTGCCTTTATTTCCTCCAGAGAATGAGGTATCAAGAAACGTTCCTTAAAATAAACCGCAGTTTCAGAAAAACTCATGCCCTGTATCATATCCTGCAGATCCTCAGGCAATGTTATATCAAACCGGCTTAAGTACTCTCTGTCTATATCCTCCCACAGCCACATGGAATCTACTAATGTCCCGTCCAGATCAAACAAGACTGCTTTTATATGTTGAAATATATCTTTATTTTTTATCATTTTCATTCCTCTGCAACTTTCCTTTGTTACGTAATACCTTAAATTGTCTGGTTATATAAAAGCTTAATTTCTGCTTTCGTAAGCTCCCGGTATTCCCCCGGCTCCAAAGATTCATCCAGGGTTAATTCCCCCATACTGAGCCTTTTCAGATAGAGAACTTCCTTTCCTACTGCTTCGAACATCCTTTTAATCTGATGAAATTTACCTTCAAAGATGGTAACCAGTACTTCTGATTCTCCGGCTTCCGCTTTTATAAGCTTAAGCTCTGCCGGCAAAGTTGTAAGCTCCTCGTCTAACTTCATTCCATCTTGAAATCTTTTTATATCCTCAGCATCTACTCTGCCTGTAACTCTTGCATAATAGCACTTGCTGACATGTTTCTTCGGTGACAGCAGCCGATGGGCTAAATCACCATCGTTGGTAATTAACAACAACCCTTCCGTATCCTTATCAAGCCTTCCAACGGGAAATAGATCCTTTCGTTTTCCTTCTTCTATAAGGTCTACAACCGTAGAGGCAAATTTGTCCCTGGTAGCTGATACTACTCCGCCTGGTTTATTTAACATATAATACTCTGTATTTACATAGGAAATTACCTGTTCATCAAAGGTAACATAATCCTCACCTGTTATTTTTAAGTCAGGAGCTTTCGCCACCTCTTTATTAACTTTCACTCTTCCTTTTCTGATATAGCCCTTTACCTCACTTCTGGTTCCGATCCCCATATCAGCCAGGTATTTATCCAATCGAAGGTATTCTCCCATTTATGTTTCCTTTCAAATTACAACATTCTTTTCAAAAGACAATATAAAATGTTTAATATCCTTTTCCTATATTATCCTCTATCCTCTGAGCCAACATTTATATCGTAAATTTTATCCCTACATCCATCTCCAGCCAGGAAGATATTTATTCTTCAGTGTATTTCCCGATAACTTTCCCCAACCAAGAGAATAGGAATCAGCAGTAACCAGGTGATAACCGTCTCCAAAAGGGGTTTCAGCAGTAATGGTTTCACATTTTAGATATTTTATANNTCCCGGCAGGTCTATGACCTTTTTAAAGTCACCCGGTGTCAAAGCACTTGCCAAAGCCTGGCTTGGCTCAAAGCGCCCTTTCTTCATCTCACCAAGGAGCAGTCCCTGGCGCAGCAGGCGAAGTCCTTTTAAGTCCGGTAAACCTTCCGGCAGCAGGTATAGCCTGTCCTCTTTTGTCATCAGATTCTCTGTAGAAACTGGAATATGGACATGCTTAAGAAATTCTTCTGTCTCACTGGTAATTTTAACGGAGTTACCCGCTCTATTCGCACCTTGTCCCGGTTTGGACTCTCCTTTTCTCAAAAGAGCAATGAAATGTCCTTCTCCTTTTATCTTATGCGGCCAAAGTCTGATGCAGTTTTTAAGTTCTTCTCTTCCATCTGCCCAGTCAGGTCTTCCATGTGAAAATCCCTCATAAGATACCTGACCTGCAGAAGAATTCTTAAGGCTGTTTTCATTCTCATTAAGCGTGCCTGTATTCATGACAAGGGGGTCAACAACTTGAAATTCCGGAAATTGATCCAACAGATAAGAGATGGTTCCTTCATTTTCTTCCGGTGAAAGGGTACAGGTGGAATAGAGCATATAGCCACCGGGTCTTAACATTCTGGCTGCCTGCAGGATAATTTCCTTCTGCAGCTTGTTATAATACTCAACCCCATATTGTTCCCAATTCTTCATAATTGCCGGAGATTTACGAAACATGCCTTCTCCTGAACATGGAGCGTCTACCAGAATCTTATCAAAATATTCGGTAAAATAATCAGTTAATTTCCCCGGTGCTTCACTGACGATAACCGGGTTACGGATTCCAAAAAGTTCAATATTCTTTAGCAGTGCTTTCGCCCTGGAATTCGAGATATCATTTGATACCAACAGACCCTTTCCCTGTAACCTGGCTCCTAATTCTGTACTTTTCCCTCCTGGGGCAGCACAAAGGTCTAATACCTTATCTCCCGGGGTAACCGGTAAGAGACTTGCCGGGGTCATGGCACTGGGTTCCTGTATATAATAAAGACCTGCAAAGTAATAGGGATGTCTTGCAGGCTGCTCCTCAGCATCGTAATAATACCCGTTCCTGATCCAGGGTATTCGTGTTATCTTAAAAGGAGAAATCTTCTCAAATTCCTCCGGTGTTATTTTAAGAGTATTTACTCTAAGCCCGCTATAATGCTTTTGCTCCAGGCTTTTCTCATACTCACCGTATTCATCTCCCAGCAAGCTTCTCATGCGTACTTCAAATGTCTGTGGTAATTTCATGTTAACCTCTTCCTTCATATCCAATCTTGTAAAGCTATTGCTTTTAAACGAATTATTATGTCTTAGTGTGTCAGAGCGTGTTTAAAAATTATAGTGCTTTTCTGGTCGTTCTACTTTGCAGTATAATCTGTATATTCTCCTTCACTTAACGTAAACTTTGCGCACGATAACCCTCTGATATTTTGTCCAACTCTCTGTTAAAACGCTCTAATTGCTCCAAATCTCCCGTTTCATAAATATGAAAGAATTCATCCTGAATTTTAACAACTTCACGTTTGTTGGCAACTTTATACAGATTCTGTATATTCGTCAGGATATCAGCTACCATGTTAGCTTTTATCTTAAACGAATTCTGTGCATCCATAATTTCATCCCGGACAGATGACATCTCCTGATCCAGGGATATAATGGCGTCAGCTGCTTTGCTTAATCTTGCCCTGATCTGTTCCGGCATATTTTCTTTATACTTATATTGTAGGGAATGCTCAATAGTTGCCCAGAAATTCATAGCAAGAGTTCTGATCTGTATCTCCGCCTGCACCTGTTTTGTTCCCTTTAATGTCTCCACTTTATAATAAATTATCATATGATAGCTTCTGTAACCACTGGATTTTGTATTGTTAATATAATCCTTCTCACTCTTTATCTCAAGGTCCGTACGCTTTTTTATGATTTCAACTACTTTTTCGATATCCTCTACAAACTGACAGATAATACGGATTCCTGCTATATCCTCCATCATTTCTTCGATATCCGGTAACGGAATACTCTTCTTCTGTGCTTTCTCCAAGATACTGGAAATCGTCTTTACTCTTCCATTGACCTGCTCGATAGGAGAATATTCCCCCTTCTTCTTGTATTCTTCAATTATATGATTGAATTTTACTACAAGCTCCTCCACGGCAAGTGCATAAGGATCAAGTATTTCTCTCCATAACTGTATTTCCATGAAAACCTCTTTCCGGATAAGGAATCATCTTCTTTCAGATATCTTTCTTATCCCTCCTGTTATAACAAACCCCAATTTTTTTAATCTTATGCTTTCATATAGCTCATACACATTATTTTTATAGCTCCAACCGGAGCTATCTGGTAATCATGCAGCTCCCACAAAAAAACTGTTCATGATCTTGGTGCTCCGGTCAGAATTTCGGAGCAAGCTCCAAATTCCTCTCTACGCTTTATTATATCATAAACTACCTCTTTGTGGAAATAAAATAGACCAGTCAATCTGCTCTATTGCTTTGTTTCCAGGTAGCAAATGGTACTGTAAGGATTCACACTGATTTCTCCCGGTACCGCATCTATGTACATTCCAAAATGCAAATGCACTGGAAACATTCCTTTTGTGCCTTCCGTTCCATACCCGCTGTCTCCCATAAACCCAAGAAAATCACCGGCTTTGACACTATCCCCTAATTTCAGCTCCTCAGCATAAGAATCCAAATGAGCATAGTACAGATAGGCTCCGTGAGGAGTTCTAATACCTACACGGTATCCTCCCTTTTCAAGCCACCCAATCCTCTCGACTACACCATCAGAAGCACTGATAACCCTATATTTACCAACCAAATTCTCCTCCGGGAATATGTCCGTACCTTCATGTCTTCTATTACCGCCATAATTCCTTAATTCACTCCAGGTATCTCCGAAGGTAAATTTAATTCCTTTATCCTCTCCTCTATCCAGAGGAAATACCTGAAGATCTGCAAAGAGAATCTTATAGTAATCCTTTAATTCCTCAAAAGCAGTATAGTCTTTTAGTTTATCCCTGAAAAAACTAACCTTTTTCACGGATATCTCTTCTCCTCTGATTAAACCATTCTGTTTTAACAGGGTCAGAATGGCGGCATAACCGGAGCATCTCTCAACCTGTTGTTCATTATTTTTTAAAGAACCGTTGTTAATATTGCCTATGATCTCTTCCGGCAGCAGCATATCACGAAAATAGTCGTAATCCAATCCATTCCTGACAATAGTTCGATAGGACTTTTGCAGGGAATAGGAATTAAGAAAGCTTACTGTCCTGGACAGGAGGATAATTACAATTATAAGTATTGTCAGGGTCCATATCTTGTTAATGCTTAGGATTGTACCCTCCCTCTTAACAAGACCATTTCCGTTAGATTTCTTTAGGCTGGGTACTGCCGGAAAAGCTCTAACTTTTGATATTTCATTGGCTGTTACTTTCTCAGAGGATTGTCTGTTTTTTGAATGTTTGCTAATTCGTCTCTTATTTTCCACGTTTATCTTATGAAGTCTGCTTTTCGTAAAATAGTCTCTCATAAAATCACCGGATTCGTTAAACATCCCTAACAGTATATGCCTGTCTAAGGAAACTATTCCATAAAAAATGCCAAAACCTGAGTATATCCCAATCCCAGAATTTTGACATCTTATATTATTTATCAGTAAATTACTCTTTCACTTCTTGCTTTATGAAACTTTGCAGCAATTTTCTATTTTCATATTTATCAGGGATCAGTACAGACATACCACGCACTTTTCCTTCTTCAAAGGTATTATCTGCCGGTATTCTTAATGTCTGAAGCTCACCCTTCTTCGTCTCTGCCAGGAGCTGTAAATAGGATGTAAATTCCTCCTGGGTAAAATCAGTGGTAATATAAGATAGCAGGGAATTTGCTATTAAAGCCAGTTCCGGTAAACTTTTGGTTTTATATTTATCAAAAATAGCGTTTAAAACAACTCTCTGCCTGGAGGTCCTGCCAAAATCATTCAGTTCATGCTCACCTGTCGCTACATAACGTACCCTGCAATAGCCTAATGCCTGGTTACCATTTAACAATTGACTTCCTGCTGAGACATTACGATACTGCTCTTTCGAAATATAATTGGTTGTATTAAGATACTCCGCTTCTTTATCCGTAAGGGTTATAGTTACTCCCCCTAATTTATCGATGATTGCTTCAAATGCATCAAATCCAACCAGCATATAACCATCCAGTTTAACTCCAAAATTCTGGTAGATAGTATCATATAAGAGGGGAACGCCGCCATATTCATAAGCCGTATTCAATTTATTTTCTTTATATCCCGGGATGTCAACCAACATGTCCCTCATCAGGGAGGTAAGTTTGATGCACTTATCCTCTGTATCCAGAGTTGCTATCATCATAATATCCGTTCTGCCTTTTGCTGTTCCGGATTCTATTGCCTCTTCTCCCAACAGGAGTATATTATATGTTATCTGCTTTACTTCTGGCTTTGTAGGCTCTGGGGTCAGTGTTACTGTCGGTGTAACAGTAACTTCTGCAGTAGCTGTCTCTGCTTCTTCTGCCAGCAAAATGCCATCATCATGATTCATCTTACCATAAGCATATACCGATACTGCTTTATATAGAAGCCCTTGCCCAAAAGGTGTCAGCACAAGGATTAAGATAGCTGCTATCAGCAGACAGGCCGTACTGAGAAAAACACGAAGTACTTTTCTCTTCTTACATTTTACCTGAGACTCTTCTTTCTGGTCTAATTCAGCATTTACCTGCTCTTTAAGACTGTCAGTAATATCCATTAACAGTTCATCTTCCTGGCTTCTGATAAGTATCTTAGCTCCAAGGTGATCCTCTGCGGATGTCTTGGTTCTCTCTTCTGTTTTTGATTCCTCATGTATATCGGTTTCTGATCCCGGTCTCTGCATATGCGGCTCCTATATTACTTATTTCCATATACTGGCACAGAGTATTATAACATGAGGCGCTTTGATTGTAAAATCTTTTGTAAATAATGTTAAGTTATTGTAATTCAAAAGCATAACCAGACTCATCAAAACCAACCCCAAAGGAAATACTTTCCATGTACTTATAAAATTGTGAAATCTCTTCTGTATCACTTAAAAGCTTTGTCATGGCATTTTCTGCTTTAGCCGGAAGCAGCTGCAGTTTAGTATTCATATCTTCATCCAGCGTTATTTTTAATACTGCTGTTCTTTGAATATTACTGTAAAAAATATAGTTGCCAAGACTATATACAATTGGTTTTCCTTTATAATATTCCACTCCCTGAAGTACATGAGGGTGGCTGCCAATAACAAGATCTGCACCGGCATCTATATACTGTTTTGCCAGGGAACGCTGATAATCTTTTGGTAATTCCGCTCTCTCGATTCCCCAATGAAGGTAAACAACCACATAATCACTGTTTTCGCTGGCCGTTTTAATATCCTCCAATAAAAGTGTCGGATCATAAGTGGTAAATAAACCGGCTTTGTTTTCAGCTGCATTCCATTCATATACGGGTATCACTCTTGAAGCCGCCAAAAAAGCTATTGTTTTACCCTGGTTTTCGGAATAATGAATCTTTCTTGCATCAGAAAGGTTACTTCCTGCTCCGACGTAATCTATTCCTGCACCATTAAGGGTATCAAAGGAGTCTTCTAAAGCTGTCAGTCCAAAATCCATGGTATGGTTATTGGCAAGGGTAACAATATCAATTCCCATATCCTGAAAAGCAGTTATGTAATCCGGATTTACCCGAAAAGTATACTGTTTATCCTCTGCTGCCGTTCCGCCGGTACTAAAAGCGAACTCCTGATTTGACATGGTAAGATCTGCGCCTTGCATCTCGGAAAGAAGCCCTTTTTCTACGATAGCCTCAATCCCCTTTCCTTTGTATGCATTAACTACAACATCGGATAGATAGATATCACCAGTAAACAGCATCGTGATGTCCTTCCAGGGTTCTTCGGTGACTGTGGGTTTAGGCACTTCCGTAACAGAACCCTCTGATACCTGAGAATTCTCCGGTTTAGAGGGTTTAGGTACTGCTGTTGTATTTTCCTCACTGCCAGAATTCCGGTCTCCCACTATGGAATTATTCTTCCCTTTATTATTCCATGAAAAATCACCTGCTTCATAGATAATTACAACTGCCAGAAGGCTAAAGGTAAAGATGATAAAGGCCAGGAGGCCGTACATTCTGCGTTTACTCATAGATTCTTCATTCCCTCGATTACTTTTTCAACATATTTGTATACTCTGATAGTAGAGGATAAACTTAACCTTTCTTTCGGTGTATGGATATCCCACATATCTGGCCCTAAGGATACCATATCTATGCCAGGAATCTTCTCAGCAAAGAAACTGCACTCAAGACCGGCATGAATTGCCTCAAACTTAGGGGCTGTTTTGTATTCTTCCTCATAAACTTTGGCAAGATATTCTCTTAAAGCAGAATCTTTCTTATATTCCCATGCAGGATACTGGCTTCTGACATTATATTCACCGCCCAGGAATTCACAGATATAATTAAGTTTTTTATTCAGAAATTCTTTATAGCTGTTTACTGAACTGCGGACAGAGAAGCAAATGATCGCTTTCTCTTCTTCCAGATGGAAAATACCAAGGTTAAGTGAGCTTTCTACAAGACCCGGTATATCACTGCTCATTGTCTGCACACCATTGGGGGTATTAATCAACAGGAATAGCAGCTTTTCAAAGGAGGTAGGATGAAGTACTTTATATTTATCTTCCTCTCCCCTCATATAACCTACTGTTAAATCCGGTTCATTGGTCACATACTCATGTTTATATTTGCTTGCCAGTCCGTTAATAATATCTGTAAATCTATCAAATTCATCTTCTTCTATGATAATCTCTGCTTTTGCGTCTCTCGGAATGGCATTGTCTTTCAAGCCGCCGTTTAAATCAAACAGATAGAAGGTCATAGCTTCTTTTAGTTCAAATAACAGCCTTGCCATTAATTTTGTTGCATTTACACGATTCTTATGAATCTCTGCTCCGGAATGACCGCCTTTTAATTCCGATGTGGTCAGGATTACTTTGAGTCCTTTTTCAGAGGTTCTTTTAAGAGGCAGCTCACAGGTAGCTGTTAGTCCTCCTGCTGAACTGGTAAGGAGATAACCTTCTTCCTCTGAATCAATGTTTAATAGTAATTTTCCTTGTAAATCAGAAACATCAAGGCCGATAGCTCCATCCATACCTACTTCTTCATCCGTTGTTATAATTGCTTCCAGTCTTGGATGCTGTAAGGTCTCATCATCAAACAGAGCAAGAATATAAGCAACTGCTATACCATCATCACCGCCTAATGTGGTTCTGTCAGCATGAATGAAATCTCCATCTACAAAAAGTTCGATTCCTTCCTTTAAGAAATCATGGGTGCAATCATTGGTCTTCTCACATACCATATCCATATGTCCCTGTAATATAAGTGCAGGTGCATTCTCATAGCCGGGAGTAGCCTCTTTGATCAGTACTACATTTTCATACTCATCCTGGCGATAGGTATAACCTTTCGCTTTCGCATGCTCTACCAGATAATTACTGATAGCAGTATTGTACTTAGATCCTCTTGGGACTGCTGAAATCTCACTAAAGTAATGAAATACTTTTTTATAATCAAGCTTTTGTAATGTTTCGTTCATTTCTGCCTCTCTTTCCTCCGCCTTGTGAGGCGGCTTTAGATCCCTTGAATTTATATATAAAATCTATTCCTGTTCCTTAAGTATTAATTCTTAAAGCTATGAATAGGTGCCGGTATTCTTCCGCCTCGGTTAATAAAATCTGCACAACTGAAGTTGTTAACCGGCATAACAGGCGCATATCCTAATAAACCTCCGAACTCCACCATTTCCCCTACACCTTTTCCAATAACCGGTATAAGTCTGACTGCAGTGGTCTTCTGATTGATCATCCCGATTGCCATTTCATCTGCAATAATACCGGATATTGTTGTTGCTTTCGTATCACCAGGTATTGCTACCATATCCAGTCCAACGGAGCAGACGCAAGTCATAGCTTCCAGTTTCTCAAGAGTTAATGCACCTAATTCTACTGCCTCGATCATTCCTCTGTCTTCACTTACCGGAATAAAAGCACCGCTTAAGCCACCCACATAAGAGGAAGCCATTACACCGCCTTTTTTAACCTGGTCGTTTAACAAAGCAAGAGCTGCGGTAGTTCCGGGTGCTCCTGCCTGTTCAAGCCCCATTTCCTGAAAGATTTCGGCAATACTGTCACCAACAGCTGGTGTAGGCGCCAGGGACAAATCAATTATGCCGAAAGGAATATTTAATCTTTTGGAGGCTTCCTGTGCAACCAGCTGCCCTACTCTNNGACACAGCGTGCCAAAATCTGCGCCTCGAACACGGCTTAATGCATTCTTAACAACTCCCGGCCCGCTTACACCTACGTTTATAATAGCATCACCTTCCGTTACACCATGAAAAGCACCTGCCATAAAAGGGTTATCATCCGGCGCATTACAGAATATAACCAGCTTAGCACAACCAATGGAATCTCTTTCTTTGGTATATTCAGCTGTTTTTAAGATAATTTCACCCAGAAGCTTCACTGCATCCATATCGATTCCGGTTTTAGTGGAGCCAACATTGACCGAGGAGCAAACCCTCTCCGTTTCAGCCAGGGCCTGTGGAATGGATTCTATGAGATTGCGATCACCTGTGGACATTCCCTTCGAGACCAGTGCCGAATAACCACCGATAAAATTAACTCCGACTGCAGTAGCGGCACGATCCAAGGTTTTTGCAATGGTTACATAATCCCCGGGGTTCTTGCAGGCGCTGCTGCCTACCAAAGCAATGGGAGTTACTGATATTCTCTTATTTACAATAGGAATACCAAATTCTCTCTCTATAGCTTTACCGGTAGCTACCAGATCCTTTGCTACTGTTGTTATTTTATCATAGATTTTCTGATTTAATACCTCCAGATTATTATCAGCGCAATCCAACAGGCTTATACCAAGGGTTATGGTTCTGACATCCAGATTCTCCTGTTCTATCATCTTATTGGTTTCAATAACCTCGTTTATATCGATCATAATTTTATTTTCCTGCCGCAGGCTGACTGCAGCATTGCCACTTGTTTAAGAGGTTGAAAAAATCGGTTTGCGGCATCCTTTCTTTGGCAATTATTTTCTTTCAACCATAAGGTACGTACTGCCAGCCTTATAATAAAAAACTTCGACCAGCAAGGCACGGCATATTTTATATGTTATATCAAACTTACAGTCTGTGCATCATGTTAAAGATATCTTCATGCTGCGCTTTGATGACAACACCGATTTCCTGCCCCAATTCCTCTAGTTCTGTGGCTATTATGTCAAAGCTCTTTGTTGCTTCATTAGCATCCACTATCATCATCATATTAAAATAACCCTGAACGATCGTCTGGGAAATATCCATTATATTGATTTTATTTCCTGCGAGATAAGTACAAACTTTAGCAATAATTCCAACTTGGTCTTTTCCTACAACTGATATAATTGTCTTCTTCATATTAGCTCCCATCTGTGTGCTTTGGCACACCTTAAAATCAAAATGTTGAAATATCCCATTTGTGCCCAATTGCACTTCATAGAATCAGGACATTGAATATCCTTGTGTGCAAATGCACAATTTCAGTCTCATATTTTCGGATGTTTATGTTGCTTTATAAAATGGAAAGTAGTTCTCATAGATATATATTCCTTAACATCACCGGCAGATATTTAAACCGGCAAGGCAGTACTTATGCCTCTAACCGGTACAGAGCACTTCTGAGGGAATATCCCTTTTTGCTACGCTTAAAAGTGAATCCGTCTTTAATGTCAATGCTGTATCTGCTATAGCTTTATTTATTTCAATTCTAACAGTCTCATAAGCCAAATCTTCAAAATTATTCTCTTTGCTTAAATGGGCAAGGGTAATATATTTAATTTTCTCATGTAATATTCTAGCCAGAAGCCTTCCGGAATTCTCATTGGAAAGATGCCCTCTGTTGCCTAATATTCTCTGTTTTAGATGATAGGGATATGCACCTGCTAAAAGCATATTCTCATCATGATTGGCTTCCATAAGAAGTATTTCAGAACCGGAAAGTCTTGAGATAATATAATCATCATATACCCCAAGGTCCGTAGCCATACCGATCTTATGTCCCTCTGACGTAAAGGTATAGCACACCGGATTAACAGCATCATGAGAAGTTGCAAAAGGTTCCACATAAATATCATTTATATAAAAACCTTCATCCGGTAAAACAGGACGCAGCAGTTCTGCTGGAATCTCTCCCATACTCTTAATACGACAGATTGCCTGCAGCGTCTCTTTTGTCCCATAAATCGGTGTGTGATATCGTCTTGCCATAACACCGATGCCTTGAATATGATCCGAATGTTCATGGGTTACTAATATCCCCTCTAAGTCAGCCGGTTTGATTTCTATACAGTTTAAGCCGTATTCAATTCTCTTTCCGCTGATACCTGCATCTACTAAAATATTGGCATGTCCGCTGCCAACGTAGGTGCAATTTCCGCTGCTGCCGCTTGATAAACTGCATAACTTCATAATTTACTCCATTCTGTCCCACATGCTTTATTCGGAAATAGAAGGAATAGCTTTGTGGCATTAATAACTTTTTTCTATATAAGTTTAGTTTTTACCATTTATGCATTTTTCTACAGTTTCCACTTTAAATAATGTATAATATCTCATTTAAATTAAATTTTCTGCATAATTAGTCTATCACAATCACAACTATTAACTTTAACTCATGAAAAGTATCCCTTATTCTAACACGTTTGTCAATAAAATTATTTCATCCAGTAAAGTTCTACAATATCCTTATCTTTAAGAGGTGCAGTAAATTCTGTTTTTTCTCCGTTTAAGGTAATGACCAGTTCTGAGCCTCCTGCCTTTGATAGATCAAAAGCATAGAAATCTAAAATATCAACAAATATATACTGCTTTTTGCCGGAGAGCTTAAGTGGCTCTTTATTAACAATTATATAAATCGCTTCTTCAGAACTATTAACCTTGCTGTTTTCGCTAACCTTTAAACGTTTCTCTTCCTTGTTTGCGGTTGTACTAACTTTGCTGTCAGACGTTTCTAAACTGGGAGCTGCTTTTAAGCTTGCAGCTGCTTCCAGTCCGGCAGCAGTTTCCATTCTGGTGACCATTTCCAGGCCGGTGGCTGTTTCCAATCCGGCAGCTGCTTCCAGTCCGGTGGTGTTTTCCAATCCGATGGCTGTTTTTAAGCTGTTCTCATCCGGGTCTTCAAAATCTTCGACAATATCAGTACTTCCGGTATCTTTGTTAAAAAACTCTGCTTCCAATCTGTCTGCTGCTCTTTTCGCTTCCAGTGAATCATAAATCTCACACCGTATAGAAAAATTCTCATAGATCTTTTCCTCTTCCGCAGCAGGCATATTATTTATATAGATGGTACCGGTATACTCGATATCCATAAATTTAAGCACCTGATTCAAGGTATAGTAATTAAGGATTTCAACCGCATCCCCTTCTTTTATCTCATAGAACTCCGTAACGAGTTCTTTGTTAACCTCTGCGAATTTAGGGCATATAATCCTGGTGCCGTTAAAGGTAAAAGTAATACTGCTTTTATATTCAGGTAATTCACCAACGATAACTTTGGCATCCTCGCCAACGGTAGATTCTGTGATTTCTATCAGATCATTCTGTTCTATATTATTGCTTAAGCCTGCAATTTCTCCATTAAGCTTAATCTGAGCCGCTTCGCCCAGTTCTCCTCTGGCCATACGCTTATTACCATTTAAGGTATAACTAACAGCTTTTCCCCTCCTTGGGAAGAGGTTCTCATTTGGCAATCCTATCTGTATTGCCGCATCTGCAACTGTCAGTTTGCTGTTATCGTAAAGTTTGACTCTGTCGCCGTTAACCTGAACGAATATAAAATTATTTCTCTGATCATAAAAATTAAGGCATATACCCACTGGCGTCACCAGCAGCGGGTCTTTCTTAATGTTTTCCTGCAGAAACGTTACATCCCCCAGTACTTCTTCTCCCCGAAGTGCCACTCTGTCTTTGTTAAGCTCCAGCTTTTCTGCCAGGGTTTGTGTAAATCCGGGAACCTTTCCGCCTCCGCCTACCACAAAGACTGCACTGACCGGCTTTCCTCCATTAAGCTCTACAATCTTCTCGGCAATGCAGCCAGCCATGCTGTCTATAACCGGCTTTAAGGTTTCTATTACCTCTTCAGTGGTTAGCTTATGTGAAATACCCATGATATCCTTGTATGTAACCTTTTTTTTCTTCAGGCAGGAAAGCTTTATGGTTTCAGCAGTTTTAAAATCCACAAGATATCCTTTGACAACTGCCTCCGTAATCTCATCTCCTGCTCTTGGAATCATGCCATAAGCTATGATACTTCCATCTCTGGTTATGGAAATATCGGAGGTTCCCGCTCCAATGTCTATCATTGCTATATTTAATAACCGGAATTTTTCCGGAATGGCAACATTTATTGCCGCTATAGGCTCTAGGGTTAAGTTTGCTACATATAAACCGGCCTTTTCAACTGCTGAGTACAAACTGTCAATTACTTCATCCGGAAGAAAGGTCGCTATCAGATTTGTACCAATTCGGTTGGCTTTATGCCCCTCCAGTTTTCCGATTGTATAACCGTTTAAATAATACTGGATAACTGAATAACCGACACAGTAGAAATGGATTTTTTCCTCCTTCATCTCCTGGCGCAAGGTATCATAAGCCTTCTCTACACCAATCAGATCCAGAGAATGTATGTGTTCTTCCTTCACTATGGTTTCAGCAGAGAATTCATATTCTGCAGAAACAGTTACAGTCTTTAGCACTCGTCCGGCCGCAGCGATGCAGACATCCGTCAGACGCCTGCCTATCTGCCCCTCAAGTTCCTGTTTCACTTCTTCAATGGTTTCTGCAACTTTATTTATATCATGAATCTGCCCGTCTAACATGGCCCTGGTTTCGTGCTCTTTGACACACTGAGCTACAACGATAAATTTCTCTGCCTCCTTATAACCCACCGTTCCCACAATACTTCTGGTTCCGATATCCAATCCAAACACCAAATGCTCCGGGTATCTTTTGTTTACCATTCTTAGTGTCCTCCGTAAGGTAGATACTTACTTCCTGTATGATACAACTATTAATAAATCCTATGAGTCTTTTTAATGATACGGCTTTCTCTGTTTATATTTATACCGACTTTTATGCCAGGTTTTCTTCTTTCATCAGCTTCTCAATCTGGATTTTTAATTCATCTATACTGCCATTGTTAAAAAGTACATGGGTACTGTTTTTTATATATTCATCCTCAGAAAACTGATTGGCTAATATTTTCTCAAATTTTTCCGGTGTAAAATTCCTGGAATGAATCAACCGCTCCTGCCTGATGTTTTTATCCGCTGTAACATACCAGATGTAATCGGAAAAATCCTTCAGTCCGGCTTCTCTTGGTAAAGCAGTTTCTACACATATAACAGAGTATAATTTTTCAGCTCTTTCTTTCTCTGTCTTTATCAGATTTCTGACATAGTCCATGACATAGGGATGTGAGAAGGAGTTGAGAATTTTAAGTTTTTCAGCATTCTGATAAACTTCTTTGCCAAGCTTTTCTCTGTCTATTTGTCCCTTCTCATTCAGGATGCCTTCCCCAAAATAGTCCTTAACCAACTGGTAGGATATCCCGCCCACTTCCATAAAGTCATGAGCAATCCGGTCGGTATTTAAAAGAAGCGCTCCATAGGACCCGGCTAAGATTTTTGCTGCTTCTGATTTACCGCTTCCGATACCGCCGGTAAGTCCGATTACCTTAAGGTCGTTATTTTGCTTCATACCAGTTGCTTCCTTCATTAACATCTACCTCAAGAGGCACGGATAAACTGGCTGCTGACTGCATCTCCTCTTTCAACAGCACCCTTACCTCATCTATTTCATCCTTGTGGGTCTCAATAAGAAGCTCATCGTGAATTTGCAGGATTAATCTTGAACGTAAATTTAATTCCTTTAGTCTGTCATTAACACGTAACATAGCTATCTTAATAATATCTGCAGCAGTTCCCTGAATAGGTGAATTCATCGCTACCCTTTCTCCAAAAGAACGTGTCATGAAGTTGGAGGAACTAAGTTCTGGTATAGGTCTGATTCTACCGAAAAGAGTAGTAACATATCCATTGTCTTTTCCATCTCTTACAAGGTTATCCAGGAAAGTCTTAACCCCCGGATAGGTATCAAAGTACCGGTTAATATAGCCCTCTGCTTCTTTTCTTGATATATTTAAATCCTGCCCCAGTCCAAAGGAGCTGATTCCGTATACAATTCCGAAATTAACAGCTTTTGCATTCCTTCTCTGATCTGAGGTTACCTCCTCAAAAGGAGTATGAAATACCAAAGAGGCTGTAATGCGGTGTATATCCTGATCTTCCTTATATGCATCAATAAGTCTCTCATCTCCTGACATATGAGCCAGTACCCTGAGTTCTATCTGTGAATAGTCTGCGTCGAGGAATATAAAGCCTTCTTCCGGTATAAATACCTTTCTGATTTCTCTGCCCAGTTCCATTCGAATGGGAATATTCTGAAGATTAGGCTCCGTACTGCTGAGACGGCCGGTTGCAGCTATTGTCTGATGAAATTTTCCATGTATTCTGCCGTCTTCACTGATATAACCGGCAAGCCCGTCCGCATAAGTGGATTTTAATTTCGTCAGCTGGCGGTATTCAAGAATCTTTTCAACAACCGGATGTTCGATTCGGAGCTTATCAAGCACCTCAGCGGAAGTGGAATACCCGGTCTTTGTCTTCTTTCCGAAAGGCAGATGAAGCTTTTCGAAAAGAATAACGCCTAACTGCTTCGGTGAATTGATATTAAATTCTTCTCCTGCCAAACTGTAAATTTCCGCTTCCAATCTATCTATCCCTATGGTTAACTTATCACCGTATTCCTTTAACTCTTCTCGGTTAACCTTTACTCCTCGTTGCTCCATGTCAAACAGCGCATAGACAAGCGGCATTTCAATCGTATCAAACAGCTTATCCATCCCTTTATTCTGCAATTCCTTCACGATAGCAGGTGCAGCTTTGGCAGCTGTATAAGCAAGATTAGAATAATAAGCTGTACTCTCTTCTGTTTTATTTATGATAAAATCATTGAGTGAGCTTTTTCCTATAACTTCACTGCTTGATGCCATGGTAAGTTTTAAGTAATCCCTGGCAACATCATCATATTCATAAGTGGATTGAAGCGGATTTAATAAATAGGCTGCAATTGATAAATCTGTTATACCGGTTCTGATACCGGCATCCAGATAGAAAAGCTGTTCTTTTAAATGAAAGGTAGCAGCTTCTTTCTTTGTTAATAGCAGCTTATTCAACCCTTCTACTATCTTCTCTTCTGTAAGTTCAGTACCTGACGGAATAAAATAATTCTCATTATCTCCAAGGCTTAGAGCCAGTCCCAATACTTTCCCGGCTTCTGTAATGAGATAAAAACCCATATGCTCTCCCTTGGATAGCTTACCAGCCTTTTGAAGAATTTTCTCTAATTCTTCTATATCTGCTACGATCTTAGACTCAGCTTTTGCTTCTGTACTTGCAGTATTTGACATGGTTATACCGGAAAATCGATTTAGATGACTCTTTAACTCCAGCCTTTTAAAATAGCTATAGGCTTCCTGATTGTAAATTTCCGAGTAATCCGCTTGTTCAATCTGGTAATCCAGTTCGCAATCGGTTTTTATGGTTGCAAGAGTTTTACTTAAGAAAGCCTGCTCCTTGTTATTTATCATGGATTCTCTTGCTTTATTGGGCATTACTTCTGATATATGCTCATAGGCATTTTCTATGGAACCAAAAGCAGAGATAATCTTTGAGGCTGTTTTTTCCCCAATTCCCGGGACACCTGGTATATTATCTGATGCATCTCCCATCAGTGCTTTTAAATCAATAAATTCTGTGGGGGTAACACCGTAGGCAGCTACTACATCCTGGGTGTTATAATTCTCTATTTCTGTACCGCCCTTCTTGGTCTTTGGGATACGAATTTTAATATTTTCCGTTGCCAGCTGTAATAAATCCCTGTCACCCGAAACCAGGGATACCTGATATCCATCCTTTTCTGCATTGACAGCAAGTGTTCCTAATATGTCATCTGCTTCGTATCCGCCTTTTTCCAAAATAGAAAGAATCATAGCTTTAAGCAACTCTTTTAACAAAGGGACCTGCGCTCTTAATTCATCGGGCATGGATTTCCTGGTACCTTTATACTCCGCAAACATTTCATGACGAAAGGTTGGCTGATGCACGTCAAATGCGATGGTAAGATAATCCGGTTTCTCTTCATCCAGAATCTTAAAAAGGATATTTAAAAATCCCAATACTCCGTTAGTGTACAGCCCTTCTGAATTGGATAACACCGGAAGTGCATAAAAGGCTCTGTTTAGTATACTGTGCCCATCAATCAATACAATTTTCTTACTCATGGAAAATCCTCATTTCCGGATATCTCATACTGATACCCTTTCTAATATACTATTATGCCTGCTGTTTAGCCTTGCCAACAAGGGCTTCCCGCTAAATGAGGCTTCACCGCTTTCTGTAAGGGCTGGAGCTCTGAAAATGCTCAGGGAACTTCTCCTGTAATAGTTTGGCTCCTTCTTCATCTTCTATTACAAGGTAAGCATAAATATCGTCCAGTCTATACATTATCTTCTCATCAAATACACCACTTGGCACAAAAGTCAACTCGTTACTCCTGTTACCTTCAAAGTCCGGAAAAAACAATTCCTCTGAATAAAAGGTACTGGTCTTTGGTTCGTCTTTTAAAACCTCCTCCACCACTTCACCAAGATGAAAACTGGACGCTATTGCTGCAGCGGCTATTACCAATATCAGAATGATTCGCTTTCTTATGTGGGCAAATTTATAGTGTACGATTTTCTCTTCATATTCACCCAATAACTCAATGAAGTCTTCATGGAAGTTATCTGACAGTTCCTTATCCGCATCCAGTCTTCTCATACCAGTCAGCAGAATATAATGAACCTCAAGTTCCTCCATACAATCCGGGCAGGACCTGATATGCTGCATAAACTCTTCCAATTGCTCCATACTTAATTTGTTATCAATAAAGGGCATCATAAGCCTTTGGACTTCAATGCAGTTCATTATTTACCATACCTTTCGGGTGTTGCACTCTTTTTGAATTACAAATAGATTGTTTAATTATTTATTTTACCCTTTTTTTCATAATGTTTCAACTATACTTTCAAAAACCGCAGGACAAACCCGGAAAGAAATTTTATGTGTATGTGTTTATTCTTACTAAAATGCAAAGAAACTGTTTTTTTATATAAATATGGCTTGCTTTTATTTTCATATTATGGTAGAATAATCTTCGCTGATTGAAAGACAACCATTATGATATCAGTGCAGAAAATCAGCCGGTGTGTTGGAATTGGCAGACGAGACGGACTCAAAATCCGTTGTCCGTGAGGGCGTGTGGGTTCGAGTCCCACCACCGGCAGCACAAAGACATAGCTTTTCCTTGATGGAACGTTATGTCTTTTTTTATGCTTAAATATATGGTATTATGAATTAGAAAATGATTCTATAATATAATAGGTCGATGATCTATGTATTGGGAAGGGATTGTAATGAAAACAAGATTGGTGCATGTAAGAGCAAATGTTTCTGATTTATATAAATCGATAGAATGGTATGAAAAAACACTTGGATTTGAATGTAGAGGAGCAGATATTACTGGTAGTTGGTCCTATGCAGATTTTGAATGCGGTGAAGGTGCTACTTTTGCAATTGCGGTAAGCAGTAAATGAACAACCAGTGCAAGATTTAATTTTAATGTCGATAACGTCAATGAGCTATGGGAGCAATTAAAAGACAGAGTAACTGTTGTTGAAGCAATAGAAACAATGCCTTATGGCAACAGAAAATTTACTATTGCTGATCCTGATGGGAATGAACTTGGTTTTGTACAGCAAGGTAGATAGTTCATATATATATATAAGAGGCCATCCTTGTGATTACAAAAACCCACAGAGTCCTTAAAACTCTCTGTGGTTTTTTATATTATCGTATTTCAGTATTTTTTTCTTTTAATAGTAGTTCTAATGTATTTCTTATTAATTCAGAATTTCCCTCGTGGTCTTTCATCACTTCACTGACTTTATCATACCCCAGTATTCCTGTATAGGCTGTAGCAAATGCATTGGACTTATCCAATAACTCTTCGCATCTGTCCTTATTTCCTTGAAGAGTTTCTATGCAATTACACCGAAAGATTTCTACTGCTTTTATCAGAAGTTCCAGACTCTCCAGTAAACTGTCGGCAATTAAAGGAAGGAATGCATTCAATTCAAATTCTCCATGGGCAGCAGCCATAGTGATAGCATAATCATTTGCCATTACCTTCATAGCAATCTGCGTTACCATTTCCGGTATGACAGGATTAACTTTTCCGGGCATAATGGTGCTGCCGGCCTGAAGGGCTTTTAGCCTTATCTCTCCTATACCTCCGTATGGACCGGAATTCATAAGCCTTAAATCTCCTGATATTTTCATCAGATTTACAGCCAAAGCCTTTAAGAGTCCTGATACCTCAACAAAAACGTCATTATTCTGCGTAATATCCATTGGATATTCTGCTGCCGCCAGTCCCATACCAGTTAGTTCACGCAGATTTTCTATAACCAGAAACCGATACTTCCGTTCAGAATTTCCTGAAGTTCCTACGGCTGTACCACCCAGGTTTATCTGTCTTAAGCGCTCTTCTACTTTGTAAAGCCTCCACCTGTCTCTGGCAATTGCCTGAGCATATGCACCGAATTCTCCTCCCAGGGTAATAGGAATTGCATCCATAAGCTCTGTTCTTCCAAGCTTTTTGATTCCTTCCAGCTCCCGTTCTTTTATTTGCAGCGCTTCCTGCAGACTGGCACAAGCATCACTTAATTCCCGTAACAAGTCTATGGAGGCAATACGGAGTGCAGTGGGATAAACATCATTGGTAGATTGACCTCTGTTTACATCGTCAAGAGGATGTATCGTAATTTGATACACTTCATTACTCTCCCGTATAAGCTTCTCTGCAAGATTAGCCAGTACTTCATTAACATTCATATTTGTGGAGGTTCCGGCACCACCCTGTAGAGCCTCCACAGGAAACTGGTCTCTATATTCCCCCGAAAGGATTCTGTCGCAGGCTATTATTATCCCCTCATACACACCAGGACCGCCTATTCCTAATTTCAGATAACTGATTGCAGCAGCTTTCTTAACTTTAACCAGCGCGAGAATAAGCCTGAAATTGGTATGTTTATGATCCAGTGCAAAGTTACCAACGGCTTTTTTTGTTTCTGTGCCATAGAGTATATTTGTAGTTGCAATACTATCTTTCTTCTCTTGAATGTTCTCTCTCATAATCCTCTTCTCTTGGATTCCATCATTATATGCAGCTTCTGTGCACTGTTTGAAGGCCTATCATCATATAGGAACCATAGCATTTACAGGTTTAAATACTACAACTCTTCCGGTATTTCCTGAAGAATTGACGGGAATATTTCAAGACTTCGTCTTAAGATTCCCTGCATATATGCAATCAGGATTCCATAATTGGTTATGGGTATTCCTTGATCAACACTGCATTTTTGACGGTATTTCACTTCTCTTTCCGTCAGCATACAGCCACCGCAATGGACAATCAGCTGATAAGGGCTTAAGTCTTCCGGAAACTGACCTCCTGAAGTAAATTCAAACTGTAATTCTTTACCGGTATAGTTCTTAATCCAGCGCGGAAGCTTCACAGTTCCGATATCATCACATTGCCTGTGATGAGTACAACCTTCACAGACAAGGATTCTATCTCCCTCCTTAAGCTGTTCTAATACTGCCACTCCCTTAACTGCCTCCTGCAATAAGCCTTTATACCTGGCAAATAAAATGGAAAATGAGGTAAGGGGTATATCTTTTGGTGTATCGGCAGATACCTTTGCAAACACCTGGCTGTCAGTTATTACAAGGCTGGGCTTTTTCCCTAAATTCTCAAGAGTTTCCTTCAGTTCATACTCTTTTACTACAATTGCCGTCCCATCAGCCTCCAGAATATCCCTTATGGTCTGTTGTTGAGGAAGTATGAGCCTCCCTTTCGGAGCCGCTTTGTCTATGGGTACTACTAATATAACAAAATCGGAAGGATGTATAATATCACCAACTATTCGAAGCTTACTATCTTCTGTCGGTACTACTTTAGAAATAATACTTTTTAGAGTTTCAATATTCATGCCGGTAAAAGCGCTTACATAGATTTCCTTCTGACCATTTTTCTCTGCTGGTATTTCTGTAAGCAAATCAGCCTTATTGTATACCAACAAATAGGGAATACTCTTCTCTTCAAAGAGCTTAATCAGTTCAATATCAGTAGCCGACTTCCCTGCCAGTGCATCTATTATTAAGATAGCAATATCGGTCTTATTCAATACCTGTTTTGTTCTTCTTACTCTTAATTCCCCTAAAGCTCCCTCGTCATCAATTCCAGGAGTGTCTATTATCATCACCGGACCTAATGGCAGTAACTCCATTGCTTTATAAACAGGATCTGTAGTTGTTCCTTTTACATCTGAAACCACTGACAGCTCTTGTCCTGTAATTTTATTAACCAAGCTTGATTTACCGGCATTTCGTTTACCAAAAAAACCTATATGTAAACGGTCTGCGGAGGGTGTTTCATTTAATCCCATACTGCCATCTCCTTTGTGTTCTTAACATAATCATGCGAATTTATGGTATCACAAATCACATATCAAATCAAGAAATTGTACGGACAAAAAATGCACTTCATATAGCAGTCTGCTTACAGCCAACTGAATATAAGGTGCATAGTTTAGAATATATTGTATTATTTAATTTTTATTAAGCAGTATTACAAACAAGTTACTACATATTTGAATTCTTCGAACCAGAGAATGCAGTCACACACCCAGGAATTTTGTATCGTGTAGCCTTTCATTCTAGATCATCTTATATCCTGTTTCTATAGATTACTCATAAATATCAAAACTAAAATCTACAAAGAAGGGTTATATTCTGAGCACTGCAGCCAAAAGCGCAAATCATAAAATAATCCCCTCTTCTGATTATCTGCTTTTCCATAGCTTCATATAGAGCTATAAATGGACTGCTTGTGCCTGTATCTCCGTAAACATCACCGATATAAGGGCTAACCGATTTATCTATTACCATCCGTTCTCTTACGACATCCAGTCCCTCTTTGCTGTTTTGTGAGAAACAAAACATATTTATCTTTTCAATTGTAAGAGAATTTCTTGAAAGTATTGTAGATATAGACTCTTCCAAAGCTTCAACATTAAAAATTTTCTTTTTATAAAAAGAAAACTCCATATCATTTCCATCTTTTATCAGAAACATATTTGAAAAACCGCAGTGCGGAAATAACGGTGAATCAGTATCATCCAGATTAACTATGCTCAGCGTGTCACATACACCGCTTTCATCGTCAGTTTTCTCTAACAGAACGGCACACGCAGCATCTCCCAGATTTTGAGTGTCTATGCTCATATAATCACAACCTATCAGAAGAGCACGTTCTATATGAGGACTCATAGTCATGTATTTGGAAATCTGGTCAAAAGCCAAGGTCATTCCACAACCATTGGAATTTACATCATAACAGATACATTCTTTCTTTCCGCCAATTACATTATGAATTTTGGCAGAGGTCGCAGGTGAAACATATTCCGGTAATTGACTGGAAAGAACAATCATATCTATGTCCGCTCCGGATAAACCCGTTTTTAGGAATAAATCCTGAATTGCGTCTAGTGAAAGCAGAATGGTATTATGCCAGTTATGCTTGCTTCCCTGTTTCTTACATTTATTCTCCGACAGAGCAGTACTTGTACTTCTGTATTCTTTTTCTGCTGTGTGCATTACATTTTTCATTTGACTGGAAACTACCTGTCCTCGGCTGACTGATATGTCTGCAATTTTTATGTGTACCATAGTGTTCCTCTATCTTATATTTATTTTAAAATAACAGTAAAGGCAATATAATTGGTATAAGTTTTAAACCGCTTTCAAATAAAAACAACAAAACTTTATTTTATTTTCTGAGAGTAAAACTTAATTCAAGTTATATAAAAAGAAAAGCTAGCCTAAAAATGCCATGGCTAGTCTTATCATGGTAACTCGGCTGCCATAGCTTTCGCCTTAGGCCCGTGGCTTTGCGTCTCTGCCTTTTAGCAGGTTTGCCTTTATCTTACAATATGATATTAATATTTGACCGGTAATAGGAATAATTACCTACTCTTATTATATACTAATTTGATTAATAAGCAAGCTTTTTTCGCTAATTTTGTCATTCTTAGACATATTTTGTTTGAGATAGTCTCCATTGAAACTAAAAATGTGGTTTTTTTAAAAAAGCCCATGTGCATATCATTGGAATTGCGTCATGAGCAAAAAATTGTAACTTAATGGATTATCATATCAGTTATATCTTTATAAGTTGTATAGGGTTTGATATGATAAGTACCAACCCTTATCTTTCTGGAATAATTATTTATTATAAGATATTGATTAAAAGCACCCGCATCTTCAATTATACCATTTTCTTTTAATATACGCGTAACCTTTTCAGAGGACATACCTTCTGTAATAACAATCTCTTTTGCAGTATCCTCTGTATTTTCTTCAAGAGTATCAGTATTGTTCTTTGATGCTCCCTTATCGTCTGTTGTAGTATTCTCTGTACCGGTTTCCCCTGTCTGAGTGCTATTATCTTCTGTTATAGCGTCAGTTTCATTTTTATCGTCTGTTTTACTCCCGTCAGAGTTTTCCGGTGATTTGTTTACATCATCTTTTTCGTCATCGGTGACTGGAACTTCTTCCGCTTCGTCTGATTCCTCTGTACCATTTTCCTGGGGGATTTCAGTGGGTGTAGGAGTAGTCAGTAAATCATCTAGAGAATTTACCGAACTGCTCTCAACCATACCCAGTTCTTTTGCTCTTGCGATTATCTGCTCATCAGAAAGCCCATTCCTGGATGATCCATGAAATGCTACAGACATTACAACAGCTGAAAAAAGTATGCCGACACCAATTCCTCTTACATAATATTTTAGATTCATACATTCCTCTTATCTTGTAAAATTCTTACTGTTGCTTTGCATTTTCTTTATACAGATCAACTACTAACTTGACTTCACCCTGTCCAATTTCCAGTGCTTTTGAGATATCCACAATGGAAAAACCCTGCGAATAAAGCTCCAGTATCTTCTGATTGGAATTACTGTTTGCCTCTGAATCTTCCGGTATTAATATTTGCTTTTTTTCCACTTTTACTTGAGAGACATTTTTTTTGCTTTTTGATACATTAGTTTCCTTTGCAGTTACAGAATTAACTGAGGCTTCTTCCATGACTTTTATCTGTTTATCAGCATTTCTCATCAGAGTTTTCAGTTCTTCTTCTTTTTCACCAAGCATATTATACAAAAATACAACTTCCTCGTGGTTAAGCTTGATTTTTTCTAAAATCTGTTCTGAAAAATCATTTACGGCGATTATTTTTTCATTGGATAATTGACTGAGCTGATTTTCTGTTTTGTATAGATAGCCTTCTGTGGTCTCCTGACACATCTCTTCTACTTGCTGTTTTAATTCGCTTAAATCCATAACTTTTTCTTCGAGACCTGTATTAAGTACAAAATCCTTGCTCTTCTTATCTGTTTTATCGACCATAAAACAACTAATAATTATTATTGCAATTCCTACGATTATAAGGACTATTGCTGTTCCCATTTTATGTCCTCCGGTTTATAATGATATCTGTTTTTTGCCAGCCGTTAAATTCTGATATCGATAGAGCCGGATTTGGTTTTCTTATTTTCTTCCTTTGACTCTTCTTTTTTCTGCTTTTTTGACTTGGAACCAAAAAAACTGTTACTTCCTTTTTCTTTCGCATCATATCGGTATTCTTTATTCTCACTTTTTGATGCTTTAACAGGTTGTTGGCTGTTGTGTTTTATTTCACTATTAATTTTATTATGTATTACGATCTGATCGTTCATAAGCTTTTGACTCTCCTGATGCTTATAACCAGATACCTCCTGGGATTTAGGAGCCATTGTAACTACTTCAATTGGTGTGATTGGCATAAGGCAACCTCCTTTATAATCCAACAACCTTAATATCAGCTCTGTCTCTGATAAATTTAGAGTAATGAGTTTCCGTCTTTACGTGATAATTAACATTGGATATAATAATTTTTACACCTGGATAAGCAATATTCTCGACTTTTATCCATCCACCATCACTATTGCCGATTTCTACCCGAAGCATATCAAATTTATTCTGACACTCTTTATATTCAGTTCGTAACTGTATACAGTTATTGGTAGCCAATCTGATGTATTCTAATTTTTCTGGGGAAAGTTTCTCACCTTGTCCTATTTTCCTTTTATACGTTTCAATGATAGGCAGCAGCTTGTCCAGATCTGCATCAATTGCAGCTATTCTTTTCTGCACTTCCCTGTATTGTTCCACTTTTTTTGGATCGATGCCAACTTCTAATTGAGTGAAAGTTCCCATAGTGGAACCGGCTGTTTTTACCGTAATGGAGGTTCCCGAAATTATTTCGCCACCAGTGATAAAGCCTTTCTTACCACCAACTATAATATCTCCTCTTGCTGATACCTTACTGTGTAAAATTGCTTCGGTTGATACATACCCACCGGATTTAACGACGGCATTCTCAAAAAACTTAGAAAGTATATTTCCTTCCGCCTCCATAATTCCTTTGTTCATGCCCTGCATTCCCCGTTTTAAGACAATCTGTCCGGTAGCATAGAGTCTTGCACCTTCTACAACACCATCTACGATAATATCGCCTTTGGCTTTGATAGAATATCCTGCCCGAACATTACCTTTCACCGTAACATTACCTTCGTAATCAATATCTCCTGTAGAGGAATCCACATCAGCCAAAACCTCATAAGTATTTGATACAAATACTTTTCCATTGACCAAATCCACATGTCCGCTTACATCAGAATACATTTTAAGACCGTCTTCTGACAAATGGATATCTCTGCTGTGTTTTAGAACTTTTTTTATTACTTTTTTTGGTGGAATTGCATTACCCGTAACATCAATACCTGGCTTTCCATAAACTTCAGGCTCTAAAACTGCGAGCAAATCTCCTTTATTAATGGAGCTGATCATATCCAGCTGGTGGAAATCTACTGTACCGTCTTCTTTTTCCTTTGGTTTTAGTGTCTTATCAGTGTTAAAGTAATAGATTATTTCTGCATCTTTACCTTCAATTGGCTTTAACCCTCTGGCCAGTGTTATCATCTCATTGTATATTGGATTAATAAGATATGCATCTATAATATCTTCAATAACACCATATTTAACACCTGCACGTTTAAGAATATCCAGTATATCATTCTTCGTAAGCATTTTCCCACCTACTACCGGTGGATAAAAATACCCTTCCACATACATCCTGTCAGGTGAAATACTGATATCCAAAAGTTCATTAACTTGTGAGAAGATGGCTGGAGTCAGCTTTATTTCAACCATTTTATCTTTTGACGCATTGATTGCTCTCACAAGAGCATTAACATCGTAATCATACAATTGGATTTTGCTAAAATAATTTACAATATCATTGAATTCCAGTGCTTTACCGTCAGAACTTCCCGGTATTAACCTGATGTATGTTCCATCCGCCTTAACAACAAGTTGAAAGTAACCGTTCCTATTAACCATACTCTTCTCCCTATGCTATGTCATAAACAATAACTCAATATTACAACCAAGCTTTCGCCTCATCTTTTGCAGTGCTTTGGTATGCAGCTGCGATATTCTGGATTCAGATACTTCAAGCACATTACTGATTTCTTTTAATGTCAACTCTTCGTAATAGTATAAAATAATTACTTTTTTTTCTTTTTCTGTTAACACTTCCAGTGCATCAGTTAGAATTGTTTTTAATTCATTTCTTTCTGTTATCTGTTCCGGAGTTTCATAATTAGAGCTTAAGTTAGACTCTACATTACTCTCGCTGCCCTGCTCCAGAAACTCATCCAGTGAAAATAAATTGGATATATTCGTCTGGTTCTGCCACAACTCATAATCCTTCATAGATAGTTCTAATTCATTTGCCATTTCTTCATCGGTAGCGGCTCTTCCAAGAACACTCTCCAGCTTCTGATATGCTGTATCCATCTTACGCTGCTTTTGTCTCAAGGTTCTTGGTATCCAGTCCATCTTCCTTATCTCATCCAGTATTGCTCCCCTAATTCTGAAACTGGCATAGGTTTCAAATTTAACACCTTTTGTGTAATCAAATTTATCCACCGCATCTATGAGTCCAAATATTCCATAACCAACTAAATCTTCGTATTCCACATTGTAACCCAAATACATACTTAGCCTTCCGGCTACAACTTTTACTAATCCAGCATATTCAGTTATGAGTCTTTCACGCACTTCAGAAGACTTGTTCTTACTGTATTCCTCCCAAAGCTTGATTTTGTACTCTGCGTTCATCTATTATCCCCCAAATTCTGAATACCTCAGCAAGCTAAAATATATATATATTTTAAGCTGATTAACTCGAAATTCTGCGTATTTTTAAAGACAACTGAATACTTCGCCTCATTTATCTAGTATAATAAAAAAGTCACCAATTATACTTGTTCAACTTCTTCTTTGAGCACTTCTTCTGTTAAATTATCTGCTGCCGCATTTTCTTCTGCATTCTCTATATTTTTATCTGCAACCTGTTTTTCAACGGTTGCTTTACGGATGATTGCCGCAGCTATCTTCCCTAGAATAAAGAATCCGATCAGCACAAGAAACACTCTCCAGAGACTTACTAAAAGTGTTTCATGATTAATGATATTTACGATACTCATCACTGCACCTGCCAAAAGCATCACTGCAGGTGCTATATATCTGTCTTTCATATAAACTCCCATCTGCGTGCTTTAGCACACGTACATAATAAACAGCTTCCTTCTGTGAGTACCAAAGAATCAGATAATCTTCACCGGTTTACCTACAGACTTAATGTACAACTCACCAGTCTCCGGATAAAATTCAATCGTTCTACCATAATTCAAACCGGTATCTTCCGCTATAATTTTAATTCCAAGAGATGCCAGTTTTTGCTTACTTGCCTCAATATTTCGTTCTCCGATACGTAACATATCGTTATTAGAGTTAAAAGCAAACATTTGGGCTCCGCCCGCAATTTTCGCTGTCAGCCGGTTCTTATTTGCTCCCAAGGAAACCATTTTCTCAATCAGTACATCTATTCCAGTATCTGCGAATTTAGCAGTGTTTTCATTATTCTTAATCTTTGTACTATCAGGCAGCATAACATGAACCATTCCTGCTGTCTTTTTCACAGAGTCATAAAGGGTAATTCCAACACATGAACCTAGTCCTAAGGTTGTCAGTGCATCTGGTGAGCTGCATACATTCATATCTGCCATTCCTACTTTAACCATTACGCCCATATAATCACCTATAATCCTAAGGATTTTAATATAACATCGTATGATTCCAAAGTAGGTATTAAGATAAAGTAACCATTGACATCCGAATCATCTTTCACAAACTGTGTTTCAATAATAAGTGCTTTATCACCAACCTTACCAAATTCTATAGCTGGTACACTTAAGATAGCACCGGCCATGTCAATGGACATATAGGGTATACTGGCATTTATTTTGATACCAGTAAGGGTTGACAGTGAGGACAGGTATGCTCCGGCAATGATGTTACCTATTTCTCTAAGGGCTGAATACTCCATTTCTGTAAAGTCCTCAAGCTTTGAGGATTTCCCCATAAGAATATCTACAATACGGCAGGCTGACATCTGTTCCATCATGAACATCATCATACCATTAATTTCACCTTCCAGTTTAATGAGGATTCCTACAACGATTTCCTCCGCACCTCCAAGCATATCCGGAAGTTCCTTTATATTCAGCAGATCCACCTTTGGTACATGCATATCAACCTTACTGTTTATCATAGTGGATAAAGCAGTTGTAGCATTACCTGCACCAATATTTCCGATTTCTTTTAAAACGTCAAATTGCATGTTGTCTATGTTATCTAAATTAATATTTGGCAATCCTATCTCTCCTTATACTGTTTCTTTCTCCACTATAACCCCATTAATATTGAGTAAAGAAATCAGACTGTCATTATGTTTACCTATACCTGAGAGGTATCCATTTTTATCTTCAACTGCACTATTGGTAACTTTCTCCACCATACTGTCATCTAACGTAACCACTTCTTTTACTTCATCAACAATTATGCCTACAGCTGATTGAGAATCGAATTTAATTATGNNTTATCCTCTTCCAATCCAAATTTTAAACGTAGGCTCATTACAGGAATGATCTCACCCCTTAAATTGATAACGCCTTTGAAATAATGCTGGGCTTTTGGTACTCTCGTAATGCTTTGCATACGAACTATATTATCAATATATTTAATATCAATACCATATTGCTCTATTCCAATTTTTACTACTATATATTGCTTTCCTTCATTAACTGTATTTTCCATATGAATCCCCTCCTTCTAGACCAGTGTATTAACATCGAGAATCAGGGCAACCTCACCGTCACCAAGTATGGTAGCTCCGCCTATGATCTTATTATTATTAATAAACTTACCAATTGACTTAATAACAATTTCCTGCTGACCGATTAAATTATCCACAACAAGACCTGCCAGCCTGTCCCCTTTTGATATAATAACGACAATCATGTTCTCCTGGTTTTCCTTATCACCCGGTACATCCAGTATCTGATTTAAACGAAGTAAAGGGATAACATTTCCTCTCAGGTTAATAACTTCCTTGGAGTGTACATACTTTATATCAGAAGCAGCCACGTCTTCAATGGTCTGAATACTTCCAAGGGGTATTGCATACTTCTCAGAACCAAGTTCCACCATCAATGCCTGTATTATAGCTAGAGTAAGAGGTAATCTGATTATGAAGTTACTTCCTGCTCCAAGTTTTGTTTTCGCTTCGATATCTCCGCCCAGTGCTTCGATTTTTGTCTTTACAACATCTAGACCAACTCCTCTGCCTGATACATCTGTAATAACTTCAGCCGTTGAGAAACTAGGTTTGAATAACAAATCAATAATTTCTTTATCCGACATTACTTCTGCCTGTTCATTGGTAATAGTCCCTTTTTCAACCGCTTTTCTCTTTACTTTTTCAACATTGATGCCTGCACCATCATCTCTGACTTCAATTACAACGTTATTTCCATCCTGATAAGCATCCAGATAGATAGATCCTGCAGCAGGTTTGCCTTTCGCCGCACGTTCTTCATTGCTTTCAAGTCCATGGTCTGCTGCATTACGCAGTAAGTGCATCAGCGGATCACCAATTTCATCTATAACAGTACGGTCTAATTCTGTCTCCTCACCTGTCATATAAAGTTCCATCTTCTTATTTAAGGATTTGGATAAATCTCTTATCATTCGAGGGAACCGGTTTAATACACTTTCAATAGGAACCATTCGAACCTTCATTACAGATTCATGAAGATTAGTAGTAACTCTTTCAAGGTATTCAATCTGTTCATTGAAGCCGGAATCTGTCTTTGTGCTTCTCTCTCCGGTATTCATGGAAACCAGACCATTCTTTGCTATAATAAGCTCACTGACCAAATTCATAAGTACATCCAGTTTTTCAATGTCCACACGGACCGAACGATTAACAACAGGTTTGGAACTTTGCTGCTTCACTGCACTTTGAGCTGCTGTTTTACTTTGATTATTATTTCTTAATTCTTTTTCTTCCGGCTGTGCAGCTTCTTTTTCCTCAGCTGCTTCCGATGATGTTACATAAATCGGCTCTATAAAAACTTCTTTGATTTCAGATACACTTAAAATTGTTTTTCTGACTTTTTCAATATCTTCTTTTGTTAAAAGTACAACGCTGAAATCAAGGTCAAATTTTTCGTCTTCGATGTCCTGTACTTCGGGCTTTGATTTGATAACATCGCCCAAGCCTTCTAAAGCTTTGAATACAAGAAAAGCCCTTGCAGCTTTTAATATACAATATTCCTGTACAAAAACTGTAATACCGTATGCGCGCACTCCAACTTTGTCCGCTTTTGCAATAGCATTTTTTTCATATTCGGCAAGGGGTAATTCCTTGTACTTTCCGGTAGAAGCTGAAACAGTGTCTACTGCTGCTGCACTGACTGTCTGTGTTGCCTGAACCTGTTCCTTAACACCTTCCGCAGCTTTGCCTAATCCTGCATTCAAGATGCTGTTAAGCTGTTGTATAATATCTTCATAATCTTCCGTTCCTTCATCAGCACTAGCCTGTATATTACTTAAATACCCTTCCAGCGCGTCTAGGCCCTTAAACAATACATCAACCAGCTCAGCAGTCACACCCATCTTGCCGTTTCTGATCTCTGAAAAAACATTTTCCATATCATGAGTCAATCTTTGCATTCTCTTAAAGCCCATGGTTCCAGCCATCCCTTTAAGAGAGTGAGCTGCCCTGAATATTTCATTTATGGTCTCACTATTTTCCGGTTCTGTTTCTAATATTAATAACTGTTGGTTTAAACTCTGTAAATGTTCTTTTGTTTCATCAATAAATATCTCAAGATATTGACTCACATCCATATTATTGTACCCCCAGACTTTTTTGTATTGCATCTGCTATTTTTTCCAATGGAACTACCTCATTGACAAGCCCATTATCTCGGACGACCTTTGGCATGCCATATACTGTACTGGTAGCTTCATCCTGTGCAATTACATAAACGTTCTTTTTTTCTTTTAGTTTTTTTATACCATAGGTTCCGTCGCTGCCCATTCCGGTTAATACCACACATATGATATCAGTATATACAGAATCTGCAATGGATTCATACATATAATCCGCACATGGCTTTAAGCCATTTTTTGCAGGTTCCTGTGTAACGGTTAACACCTCTTTGTTAAGTTCAGCTCGTGTCAGCCGCATCTGATATCCACCTTTTGCGATATAGGCTGTATTTTCTGATAGGGATTCCAAATGTTCTGCTTCTTTCACTCTTATATTACTGATCTCATTTAGTCTGTTCGCCAGAGAAGCTGTAAATCCTTCCGGCATATGCTGTACGATAAGTACACTGCAGCCTAATGTGGCACTGAGTTTAGGAATAACCTGCTGTAATGCTTTTGGACCACCGGTAGAACAAGCAATTGCTATTAATTTTCTGCCTGTTCTGTTTAATGAGGAAACCTTTGGAAGAATTGCCGAGGAAGAAGAACTAATTGATTCATTCTTTACAGAAATATTGCTACTTGCAGCTGTTTTGTAAAAACCGTTGGATTTCAGAGAACTGTCTTCTCTTTGTATCTCTCGTACAGTTGCTCCATTCAGTTTTGTTGCAACTTCAAGGCATGCTACAATTTTATTTTTAAATTTATCACTTTTTACCTCAAAGAAACTTTCCGGTTTAGTAACAAAATCAAATGCACCTAATTCTAAAGCTCTGATTGTCTCCTTTGCACCTTCTTTTGCCAAAGTGCTGACAATAATTATAGTGGCTTTGATATTCTTCTGCTCAAGCTGTTCTAATAGTTCAATTCCGCTCATCTGAGGCATGTTAATATCTAATATCACAGCATCATAAACTTCCTTGTGCTGTGTTAATAACATGAACGCCTCCAATCCGTTAACAGCAACTTTTGAAACGTGAAACCTAGGATCTGAATTTATTATATCAGAGAGTACCCTTCTCATGAGTGCAGAGTCATCAACTATTAAAACTTTTTTTTGCATATTAACCCCTTTCGTGAACATCAAATCTTAGATTAGATATTCCTGAATCTGTAGTTGAAAGAATAGTCGTTATTTTTTACCTAACTCCCATCTGTGCACTTTAGAGCACTTATAAATAAAGATAATGTAAATCAGCTTTGTTGATATTTAACTTTCAGCTTATATATTTAATATATCATGTTTTAAAATTTCTTTCTACTGCTTGCATTCTTATCTTTCGCTCTTTGCCGAATTTCTTCTTCAAAGATATATTTTATAATGGCTTCTCTATCTTCTTTCGTAACATCTTTAAATTGCAGGCGGTACTCATAAAACCCAACTCGGTTAGTCATTTTATCAGATGAAATAATAACTCCAGAGACATAATCAGCCTTAAGTCTTACCGGTACCCCAAATTGTATCTTCATTCTTAGAAAGCTGCCAAGATCAAGTTGATTCTCTGAGGTTAATCTAACACCACCACCACTTAGGTCTACAATAATGCCGTTCTGCCATTCTCTTTTACATTGGTCCAATGCTTCAATACAAGCTTCTTTCTCTTCCGGGCTTTTAAACTCATCCTGTTTTAATTTATGCCTGAGTGCCAGCTCCGTTTCTGTTACGATATAATACTCTGTATCTAATACACAAGACAGGCGAAAGTATTTTCTTCTTTGGTGTTTTTCCAGTGCAGATGTAAACTCTATGGTTAGTATGTACACATTATCATCATTTGATCGGTCCGTTACTATCCCTTTACATTCATATAAACCACTTTTTGCATAAAAACGTAAACTGTATTTATCGCCTATAGATAGAGGTACTATTCTACCCTTAACAATTGGCATAGTGATAATAGCAGATTTGTAATCGGGAAAATCCAATACCTTACTTTTAAAACTGGCTTTCTCGTTTTCTTCATCCCTGTCTAATATTTTTAGTTCAACCTTATCTCCAATGGATACAACATCATGTACCATAGCTTTAACCTCCACTATTTGTTTGTCCTGCGATGAATCAGACTTGTAAATAAATTGGCAAAGCCTCTACGTTCCTGCTTATTAACCGGAACTCCATTACAGAGTGAGGCAGCCAATGCCGATACTGCTTTGGCAGAGGGTGAATTAGGATACAAGATGGAATAAGGCTTCTGCTGCATGACTGCTTTCGAAACATTGGCATCCTGTGGTATTCCTCCCAAATACTCCAGCTTAACTGTTAAAAACTTTTCGACCACCAGATTCATCTTATTATATAAGTTGCGGCCTTCTTCCTGTGTATTGATTCGGTTTGAAATCATCTTTATCGATGTCTGTTCAGAATTAAATTCCGGTTTCTTATTCAATACCTTTAGTAAGGCATATGCATCTGTTATTGATGTAGGCTCAGGAGTTATTACTAGCAGAACTTCCTCACTGGCAATAACAAATTCCAATACACTGCCGGTTATACCTGCACCTGTGTCTATTATAATTATATCGGCAATTTCATCTAATTCATATAGTTTACGGTTAAGGAAGTCCAGTTGTCCTTTTGTAATATCAGACATTTCCTGTATTCCAGACCCTCCTGATATGAACATCAGATCTTCGGGTCCTTTTGTTATGATTTCCTGAAGTGTCTTATTTCCGTAAATTAGATCTGCCAGATTGTGTTTTGGCCTTATACCAAGCATAACTTCGACATTTGCAAGTCCAAAATCAGCATCCAGTATTACAACCCGCTTACCTAATCGGGTTAATTGAATACCTAAATTAACAGCTAAATTAGATTTACCTACACCGCCTTTTCCGCTTGTAACTGTTATAACCCTGGCTAGTTTATCAGGCAAACTCTGTTTTTTAACAATATTTCGAAGCTGCTCTGCCTGATCCATTACTCAAAACCTCCTAAAAGTTTCTTCGCAGTTTCTTGTGTATCGATCTTACCAATGTCATCGGGTACATTCTGTCCGCAAGTGGCATAGGATAGCTCAGCATTTGTCAGCATCCTGATATTCAATATATTTCCTACAGATATTGTTTCGTCCAATTTCGTAAAAATTATGCGATAATTAGTAATCTCAGAGTAATTCTCTGTAATACGAATTAAATCTTTATATTTAGTCGTAGCACTTAATACGAGATATATTTCTTTTTCATCCTCTGTTACCGTACCAAGGAGTCTTTCAACATCATCTCTTTGTTGTCTATTCTTATGTGAGCGGCCTGCTGTATCCACAAGTACGATATCATAATCAAGCAGCTCTTCTCTGGCACTTATCATCTCTTCTTCCGTATAAATTACTTTCATGGGAATCCCAAGGATATTTGCATAAGTCCTTAACTGATCAACAGCTGCAATACGATAGGTATCGGAGGTTAACATTGCAACTTTTAACTTTCTGTTTAACTTCAAATCTGAAGCTATCTTTGCAATGGTTGTTGTTTTACCGACTCCTGTTGGTCCAATAAAGAATATGAATTTACACTTATCTTCTTGCACTTCAATAGTTTTTGGCTGGCCTAGTTTTAATATGATTTTCTGATATACATGAGATAATATATTATCAATTGTAATATCTTTTGTAATCTTATTTTCTATTTCTGCTACCAGCTGGGTTACAAATTTTTCATCTACTTCATTTCTTAGCAGCTGGTCATAAACAAGCTGTATACAAGCTTCTCTTTTTTGCTCATCCGGATCTTTTTGTTTGACTTCTTCTTGTTCTTTCTTCTCGTTCTGTCGTTCCAGCATTTGCTTCTCCAGCAGTTCCTGAAGACTGTTAAGTTTTTTTTCAATAGCTGATGCATCCTCTGCAAAAGAACTGCCTTTATTGCTTGGACTTTTGTCAACAAGGCTGCTTTCCAAAGAAGTATTTGTAAAAAAAGACGACTTTATATTAGGGGGGGTATTTTCAGCTTCTTTCTTTCCGCCTGATAATATGCCGGTATCATCCACTGCCGCTGTTATCTCTACGGAAGGTTTACGAAATAGCCTATACACCCCTTTGGGAGAAATGGTCTTGATATTCATTACGATGGCATCTTTACCCAGCTCATTCTTAGCCAAAAGTATAGCTTCCGTTTCTGTTTCTGCCTGATATTTTTTAATAATCACTATACAGTCACCATCCCTACCGATTGTAATTCAACATTTGATTCTATTTCATTATAGGATATTACTATAAGATCTTTAAAATAATCCTGTGTTAACTTTTTAAAATACATCCTGACAATAGGAGAAGTTATAATAATCGGATTCTTTCCTATGTTCTCCAGCTTTTGAATTTCTTCTTCCACAGAACTCATGATATCTCTTGTTTTTTCGGGATCCAAGGTGAGATAAGCTCCCTGTTCTGTTTGTTTTACACTTCCCATAATGTCCTGTTCTACCTTTGGATCCAACGTAACTACGCTGGTAACTTCAGATGACGGGAAATATTTATTACTTATTGCTCTTTTAAGGCTCTGGCGAACATATTCCGTAAGAACATCTGTATCTCTAGTAGTTGGTGCATAATCCGCCAGGGTTTCAAAAATCGTTATAAGATCTCTGATAGATATACCTTCTTTTAATAGATTCTGCAGAACTTTTTGTATCTCACCTACACTAAGAAGCTTGGGTACAAGTTCTTGAACGAGGGTACCATTTGCTTCCTGAATATTGTTGATAAGATTTTGTACATCCTGTCTGGTCAGCAATTCAAATATATGGCTTCTTATAACTTCCGTAAGGTGAGTAGCTATAATTGACGGAGGATCAACTACTGTATAACCTAAAGATTCTGCCCGCTCTCTCTGATTTTCAGTTATCCAGATGGCAGGTAAATGGAAGGATGGCTCAAAGGTAGGAATTCCTGTGATTTCTTCTTCAACATAACCCGGATTCATTGCCATATAATGGTCAAAAAGTATTTCACCTTCACTAATGGGGATACCTTTTATTTTTACCAGATATTGATTGGGATTTAACTGAATATTGTCTCTTAAACGTATTATGGGTACAACACACCCCAACTCTAAGGCAATCTGTCTACGAATTAAAACTACTCTGTCAAGAAGGTCACCGCCCTGGTTAACATCTGCCAAAGGAATAATACCATAACCAAATTCCAGTTCAATTGGATCTACCTGTAACAGGTTGACCACATTTTCAGGCCTTCTTATCTCATCTCCGCTTTCTTCTTCCATAGCCGCGGCACTTTCAATATCTTCCACTTCCATTCTGCCAGCCATGGTCCTTCCGCAAATAATGAACACCACACCATAAGCACAGAAAACCAGATCATTTAAAGGTGTCACAATACCTAGGAATATTAACGCACCACCTACAAAATAAAGAACCTTAGGAATGGAAAATAACTGCTTAACCAGTATATCTCCGATATCTGCATCTTTTGTTGCTTTTGTAACAATAATACCGGTTGAAAGTGAAATTAGAAGAGAGGGTATCTGGCTTACAAGTCCTTCACCAATCGTAAGAATTGTATATTTGTTAAAGGCCTCTGTCATGTCCATCCCGCCTCTGAAGGAGCCGATAGCTAAACCGCCTACAAAATTTATCAATACAATGATAAGACCGACAATGGCATCACCTTTAACATACTTGGTAGCACCATCCATTGCTCCAAAAAAACTTGATTCCTGCTGTATCTTTTCACGTCTTTCTTTCGCCTGAATATCATTTATTGCACCAGTATTCAAATCTGCATCAATAGCCATCTGCTTACCGGGCATAGCATCCAGAGTAAATCTTGCTGTTACTTCGGCAACACGCTCAGATCCTTTATTAATAACGATAAACTGAACCAGAATCAGAATAACAAATACTATAATACCAATAATAGCGTCACCGCCGCCTACGAAGTTACCAAAAGTCTGTATAACTCCACCAGCCTCGCCATCTTTTAGTATTAATCTCATAGCCGATACATTTAAGGAAACCCTGAAAATAGTTGTGAATAACAGAATTGTCGGAAAAGCAGACATATTTAATACCTCTCTTGAAAATAAGGCATTAAAAAGAACAATCATTGATACCGATATATTAAGTGCCAGTAATATATCCAGTAATAAATGAGGAATAGGTATAATCAAGAATATAATTGCTGCCAGCAAATAAATACCTACAGCCATGTCTGTCTTTCTCATGGATATTGCCCCCTGAATTTATATAGTATGGCTTATCAGAAATTGATTTCAGATTTCTGATAAATGGCAGTGTTTTTACTGCCGTACCTCCGATGATAGAAACATGCTCCCGGTTTCTATCAAACTAACTAAGTATTATTTTTAAGATTATAAACATAAGCAAGTACTTCCGCTGTCATCTGATATAGTTCCGGTGGAATCTCATTACCAATTTCTACATTATAATACAGCATTCTTGCTAATGGTTTATTTTCAACGATTTCAATATGATTTTCTCTCGCAACTTCTTTTATTTTCTGAGCGAGAAAATCAGCTCCTTTTGCAACAAGAACCGGTGCTTCGCCGGTATCCTTATCATATTTTATAGCTGTCGCAAAATGTGTTGGATTAGTTATTACAACATCCGCTTCCGGAAGCATCTGCATCATTCTCCTCTGTGATATCTCTCTCATCTTATTTTTAATCTTTCCTTTAATCTGAGGATCACCTTCTGATTGCTTATATTCATCCTTCACTTCTTGCTTGGACATTCTCATTTCTTTTTTAAACTTAAACTTTTGATATATATAATCAGCCATTCCTATTATCAGGAAGACTATACTTATATTCAAACCTAATTTTATTACAATATCTCCGATAAACTCAACAGCCTGGATTAGTTCCATGTCATATAGCTTTTGTAAATCACCGCTGTAGTCTATCAATGTGTTATATGCTATATACATTATAGCTAATATTTTTAATACTTCTTTTAAGGTATCTACCAATTTATCTTTGGAAAATATTTTCTTAAACCCCTTTATTGGGTTAAACTTATCAGGTTTTGGTTTTAATGGTTTTGTACTTACTTTCCATTTAACCTGAAAAACATTTACAACAATAACTACCATAACTGCAATTAAAAATATAGGTAACAAAATGAGTAATATCCGATAAATACTTTCCCTTATAAGAGCATTTGCTGTAACTATATGAAAATCATCATCCGTCACCTTTACAATATTACCATAGAATTCATAAAAGGCTTCAATAAACTGGTTTCCTATTCTTCCGACAAAAATTCTTAATGTCAAAAATAAGGCAATCAAAGCAGAAGCTGTTATAAGATCCGTACTTTTGGCTACCTGACCTTCTTCTCTGGCATCACCTAATTTTTTGGGGGTAGGATCCTCGGTTTTCTCACCTGATCCTTCTGCAAAAAACTGCAGATTATAGGCCAATAATCTATTCAATGCAATGCCTCCCTTAACCCACAAAAAATCATTATTTTAATGCATAAATTGCTGCTTTCATCATATCAATCATTTCATTAAAAATAAATCCTGAAACTGTTGGTAAAAACTTTGTCAGCAGAAAAAGTATTAATAAACCTGTCATTATTTTTAACTGGAAACCAATAACAAACATATTCATCTGGGGAGCAACTTTTGCTAAAATTGCAAGGATAGTGTTTACTATCAGCATTGCAGCAAAAATAGGAAGAACAATACGAAAACCTATTATAAAATAATTCTTCATAAAATCTACCATCAAAAGATAGAGATTAGGATTTATATCAGATTGTCCAACACCAATAATACTGTAAGTATCCGTAAAAGCTTTGATAATATATAAATGCATATCCGTAACAAAAAGCATCAGCATGATCGAATAGGAATACAGGTTACTGGTTATTGTGGTCTGTACATTTGCAATTGGATCAAATATATTTACCATGGAAAATCCAATTTCCATATCCATTAACTGCCCGGCAAAATTAATAATATAATAACTTAAATTTGCAAAAAATCCGATAATCAAACCAGTAAGAGCTTCCTTTACTATTAAAGCCGCAAAGCCATATACCGTGCTGTATTCAATATTAACGTCAATTATCTGGAAAACGATAATAGCTAAAATAAAGGAAAATCCTGCTTTTACTCTTCTAGGGACATTAGAAACACTGAAAAAAGGGGCAACAATAATAAATGCCGATATCCTCACAAGAATTAACAAAAATGCATCAAATCCATTAATCGAAAATGTCATACACTTCTGATAAAATACTGCATATTATTCATTAAATCTATAAAGAAATCCCTTGTTTCTGTCATAATCCAACTTCCAAAAAGCATGATTACCAGGAAAATTGCTACAAACTTAGGAACAAATGTGAGGGTTTGTTCCTGTATAGAGGTAATAGTCTGTAAAATACTTACTACACGACCTACAATCAGGGATACCAAAAGCATGGGGGCCGATACTTTAATAATGGTCCAAAGCGCGTCTCTGATAATATCAATTACTATATTTTCATTCATTAAACCACCAGCTTTCTACTAATAAAAGGTCTTTACAAGTGTACCAATAACCAGATTCCATCCATCCGCTAAGATAAATAGTAATATCTTAAAGGGCATTGATATCGTTGTGGGAGGAAGCATCATCATACCCATAGACATCAGTGTTGAGGCCACTACCATATCAATGATAATAAATGGTATATAGATTAAGAATCCAATAATAAAGGCAGCTCTTAGTTCACTTAAAATAAAAGAAGGTATAACAACTGTTATAGGAATCTCATCTAAATTATTAACTGTACCAATTTCTGCAATATCCATAAATAATCTTAAATCCTGTGGTCTGGTTTCTTCCATCATAAAATCTCTAAGGGGTTTTATTCCTGCCTCAAAAGCTTCTTCCTGGGTTATATCCCCTGCCGTTAACGGCTTTACCGCATTGTCATTAATAGTTGTAAAAACCGGCGACATTATAAAAAAGGTCAGGAATAACGCAAGTCCTATAAGCACCTGATTCGGTGGAGTGGTCTGTGTTCCCAGTGCAGATCTTACAAAGTGCAATACGATAATAATCCTGGTAAATGACGTAACCATGATTAAAATCGACGGCGCCAGAGAAATCAGCGTAATTACCAGCATAATCTGAAGCGTGGAGGTCAAACCTCCATTATCCGAACCAGTATCCAGATTAAATTGAAACGGCCCTATCTGGCCGTTCAAATTATTATCAGTTCCCGTGCTGGTACCTGTATTATTAGTTGTATTTGTATCCGTCGTTCCATCAGTCTGTGCTGCAAGCACAGGAACAGCTGTTTTAGTGGTTAATATACCGGTAATGAATAAAATAAAGATAATACATACCAGTCTTTTCAATATCCTTCTATTCCTTGTCTCCATGCATACCAACCTTATTGGTGATGATTCTCATCTGATGTCTCCAGAGCATCCTGGGACGTTGACAAGTCTGTTGCCTTATCACCTGTATTTTCTACTTTCTCGTTTTGCTTCTTAATTGCTTTCAGGATATCCTGAAAGCTGGTATTGGCTTTACTTCTTCTGTCTTTTAGTACAATATCCTCTTCCTTCAGTTCAGTTATCAATTGTATAGTATCTTTACAGACAGCAATTACAAAGTACTTAGATCCTATCTTTATAATCTGCATATATTTATTTTGTGTAACTTTAAAAGTATCTAACACTTTAAAATTGCTCTCTGTTAAAGTACCCGCTTTGATTCCACCTATAAGTTTGGTGGTTACATAAGTAATCACCAGGACAAAAAGGAAAAGAAACATAACACCGATAAGCTGAAAGATATTATTAGAATCCGACATCTTAGCCAGAAATATACTCATTAGCCCACGGCCTTCTTAACGGCTTCCAGTACTCTGTCAGCCTGAAAGGGTTTTACGATGAAATCCTTTGCCCCGGACTGAATTGATTCAATAACCATTGCCTGCTGTCCCATTGCAGAGCACATAATAATATTGGCAGACGGATCCTGCGCTTTGATTTTTTTGAGTGCCTGGATTCCATCCATCTCCGGCATGGTTATATCCATCATCACTAAATCCGGTTTTGTTTCATTATATTTTTCAACCGCTTTTGCTCCATTTTCTGCTTCTCCAACGATTGTATAACCATTCTTGCTTAAAATATCCTTAATCATCATTCTCATAAAAGCAGCATCGTCACATATTAAAATACTCTTACCCATTTTTATTCTCCTATCATGTGTGTTTTAAATAATAGATAATATCACTAATAACCCGATAACAAAATCCCTCATACAATAAATACAATATTAACAGGATATAAACAGCTTTTCAAATTGTTTTTATTATTTTATTATCTCTGTCACTCTAATACCGAAGGATTCTTCTATTACTACAACCTCACCCTTTGCTACGAATTTACCATTTACAAGAACATCAATCGGTTCACCTGCCAGCCTGTTTAGTTCGATGATAGTCCCGGGTGTAAAGTCTAAGATTTCCTTAATTGATTTGTTTGTTCTTCCAAGCTCAACTGTTACTTCCAGTGGAACATCCATGATTAAATTTATATTCTCAGGCTGATTTGTAACCTGTTGAGGTACCGTAAAGGTCTGGAATTGAGCCGGTGCTACATTAACATCCGGTGCAGGATATGGCACCTGGTACATCGGCATCTGCGGATAAGGTATCTGTGCCTGCTGTGTCGGTACGGCCTGATTGTTAACCGGCATAGGTTCGGGTTGCGCTTGTTTTACAGGCTGCGGTTCAGGCTCCGGTTTCTGCTCCCCTTTCGTAAAATTACTGTAAAGTTCTCTTGCCAGATGAAAAGGATATAGCTGCATAAGCTCGCTGTCAACTAAGTCCCCTATCTCCATTTTAAAAGATACTTTCACAAAGGTGTCTTTTAGAAAAGGTGCTATATCAGATCCGTCTATTGACCCATTCAGATCAACTAACGTAGAAATCGGAGGAGTTATATCTACTCTTTTCTCCAGCATTGCTGAGATTGATGTAGACGCGGAGCCCATCATCTGATTCATTGCCTCACTAATAGCACTAAGATGCAATTCAGATAATTCTCCATTAATATTGGTGCCGTCACCGCCCATCATCAAATCTGTAATTATTTTGACATCAGATTCTTTTAAAATAAGGATATTGTTTCCATCCAGCCCATCTTTATAATAAATCTGAATAAAGACGCATGGTCTGTCATAGGATTCCGTTAAATCATTCCAGGTTGCATAAGAAACAACCGGAGTAGTTATTACAACCTTTTGATTAACTAATGATGAAAGTGTGGTTGCTGCTGTTCCCATACTTATATTGGAAATTTCACCAATTGCATCTTTTTCTGCGTCTGACAGCACATTTGAACTATCATCAGAACCAGCGCTTCCAGTGTCTGTACTCATGCCACTGAGAAGTGCATTTATCTCTTCTTGAGATAACATACCATCCATATTATTACTCCTCCCTGATTATTGATGAAATTCTCACTGCATAAGCATCCGAAGACGCACCTGGCAATGCTTTGAATTTATCCAAATTACCAACATAGATTTCTAATTCATCTTCTACTTTGGTGTTTAACTTAATAATATCTCCTACCTGCAGGCCAAGAAAATCATTTACTGAAATTGTACTTTTTCCAAGTATCGCTTTAATTGGAATTTTTGCTTTGGCAATTGCCAGCTCAATAAGATCTTTATAGGACTCATCATCTTTAACCTGCATCGTTGAGAACCAATATTTTGTATTCAATTTATCTATAACACTTTCCAGACATGCATAAGGCAGACATACATTCATCATTCCTTCTACATTACCTATCTTAATGTTCATAGTAATGATGGAAGTCATTTCACTGGGTGCGATTATCTGAGCAAACTGTGAATTTGTTTCTATTCTTGTCAGTCTTGGTTCCAGATGCACAACTGTATCCCATGGTTCACTCAGAAGATTGGTGCACAGATTAAATATTCTTTCCATAATAATCAATTCAATCTCTGTAAAATCTCGTGCTTTCTCCAGTGGTACCCCTGTGCCGCCCAACATACGATCTACCATTGCATAACCTAGATTGTCCGCAATTTCTATAATAATATTTCCCTCTAATGGTGAAAAATCCACTATCCCCAATAATACAGGGTTTGAAAGGGCGTTGCTAAACTCAGAATAGGCAACTGCCTCTGAGCTTACAACTTCGATCTGGACATTTTTACGAAAATAGGCCGGTAAATTTGTAGAAAGCAATCTCCCATAATGTTCAAATATAATTTCCAATGTCCTAAGATGTTCCTTTGAAAACTTGGAGGGTCTGGCAAAATCATAGTTTTTAACCACTTTTTCGCCACTGCCTTTAAACTCTTCTGCATCCAATTCCCCACTGCTTAATGCTTTAAGCAGGTTGTCAATCTCATTTTGAGACAAGACGTCGCCCATTGCCACTACCTCCCGGGGTGATTACTTAATACCATAATATCACAAACTTCTACTAAAATCATCAAATTGTTTACTGCGTAACATATTCAATCGAGACTCCGATTATAAAATCTTCTGACTCGAAGTATTGCTGTAATTCGGCCAAGACACTATTTTTGATTTCTTCTTTTTTCTCCCCGACTTGATCCATTGTATACTTTGTAAATTCATTTTGAAAAAACTCATTTATCTTTGTTTCATTTGTTGAGACCAACGGCTGTAATCTTTCATAATCTTCTGAGGTTTTATTCAGTGATAATGACGCAGTGACCAGCGCATAATGCGATACATTATCTGTTCCCTTTTTTAGATTAATGGTAAGATCTTTGCTTAATTTATAGTTCTCGATATCTTCAATACTAATCGATTTGTTATCGGGTGATCCATTGATCTCCAAATCAATCGTAGTTGCTACCTTTGATATCAGCTCATTGGTCCTCATTGTTGTTGGCACTACAGCAAACACAATGACTGCAGTAAGAATCATGTTAAGTATTCCCAAACTTAGGATAATGACCGTTAAGAAGTTCTTTTTCATAATGTCTCCCATCTGCCCTAAGGGCATTTACCTTACGTATTAATTGTATTTATTATAAATTTTTATTTCAACACGCCTGTTTTTTGCCCTTCCTTCTTCTGTAGAATTACTGGCAACCGGATTATATTCTCCTCTTCCTGACCAGCTTAGTGTATCAGGGCTCATGCCTTTTTCTTTTATAAGATAAGTTGCAGCGTTTAAAGCTCTGGCAGAAGACAACCAATTATTATCCGGATATGCATTACTTCTCATAGGTCTATTATCGGTATGTCCTTCTAATTCTATGTGATAATTTTTGTAACTCTGTAAAACATCACCTAATTTATTAAACAATGGAATTGCTTCCTTTTTTATATCTGCTTTTCCCGAGTCGAATAAGATCGAACCACTTATTGAAATCTGCACATAACGAAAATTAGCGTCCGTAATAATCACAATGTCATTGTCAATATCATATTGCTCAGCTAAATTGCTTATATTCTCATACATTTCCATAGTTTGTTCTTTATTTCTTTGCTGTAATTGTTCTTCTACATCCGTTAGCTGTTGATCGTTTGATTTTGTTTCTGAACCAGCTTCGGATGAACTTTCTGTCTTAGGTATCAGGGAATCGTTATATCCTCCGTCATTATCTCCATGAGATATTTTATTACCATTTTCATCATTTATTATAGGCGTATTAATACCAGAAAAAAATCCTATTCCCTTTGACATTGAATCTGAGATAGCTTGATACTTATCAGAGTCAACATTGGAAGCAGCAAAAAGTAATACAAAAAAGCAAAGTAAAAGATTCATTAAGTCAGCAAATGTATTCAACCATGGCGCATCATTTTCTTCGTTATCATCCATTCTCTTTCTACTCAACCACTTCACCCCTCACATCATTTTCTCCTGCCTTACGCAAAGAGGGTCTAATAAAGGATTTCAGTTTTTCTTCTATAATAGAAGGATTTTCACCTGCTTGAATGCTCAGTATTCCTTCTACCATTAACTCTTTTTCCTGAATTTCAGCATCATGAAGTAATTTTAATTTATTGGCAATAGGGATACCTAATAAATTAGCGATTACTGAACCGTAGAAGGTTGTAATTAATGCTACTGCCATATCACCACCAATACTCGATGCATCGGACATGTTCTTTAACATATTAACAAGTCCAATTAATGTACCAATCATACCCCAGGCTGGCCCCATAGAAGCAACTCTTTTCCAAAAAGTAATTGTCTCGTTGTGCCTTGACTCTATATAACTTAGTTCAGTGTCTAGTATTTTACGAACAAGTTCAGGATCGGTTCCATCTACAATTAACATGACTCCTCTTTTTAAGAAATCATCACCTAAGTTTGAAGCTGATTCTTCCAAAGACAATAACCCTTCTTTTCTAGCCGAGTTAGATAATTCAATTATACGAGCTATTGATTCATTCACATTATTTGAAGGATTTTTAAATATTAAACCAATGGATTTTAGTTTACCCCAATAATTTTGTAGGCTTTTTTCCATTGTCAGCAATGTTGTAAAAGTACCACCAATTGTTATAATAATCGATGGAATATCAAAGAAATTACCTAATGTTCCAAATTGCACACTCATTGTAGTTTGATTAAAAGCAATACCGAAAACTACTAAAAATATTCCAGTCATCAAACCTATAATGGAGGATAAATTCAAATCTTTCACCTACCTTATTAGTCTTTTTTCGCGTCATTAAAGGAAATATATTGGGAAAAAAGTTCTTTCTTGTAACATTTTATAAGATTAGTTACATCTTGTCTACTCTCTTTTACCAGGATTTTTTTCCCATTGTTAAGTGTAATAACCGTTTCCGGCACTTCTTCAATTGTCTCGATTAAGTCGCAGTTCAGAGAAATTTCGACACCGCTTAATTTGGTTACATTAATCATACTATTTTTTCTCCTTCATTCCGGTAAAGCATATATTATCGGGATAAATATATTAATTTTCAATGAGTTTGTATGCCATCGATGCCTTAAGTACAAATGGCAGCAGCCATAAAACCACTGCCATTTGTTTATAAATTTTAACGTTTGAGATTAATCAGTTCCTCTAATAAAGTATCTGAGGTTGTAATAATCCTTGAGTTGGCCTGGAAACCTCTCTGAGTAGTAATCATTTCTGTAAATTCAGATGCCAAGTCTACATTGGACATTTCCAGTACACCGGTGGTAAAGCTGCCGCCGTCACTTGATACATCCTTTCCAATACCATCAAACTTACCTGAGTTCTGTGTCTCAGNNATAGGTTCCATAAATCTTACCAGCTGAATCCACACTGATACCGGTCATGTTACCTGCTTTACGTCCGGCATTTTTATTATCAAGATCTCCCGGTGTGACATCCAGATTAGTTTTTCCGCTTCCTGCAAACATGGTAATCGTTGAGAAATCTACCGTTATGTTACGGAATGGGCTTCCGGCAGTAGAAGTATCCGTAATTGAAAAATTCAAGCTCTTATTACTGTCAGTACCGGTACCATTATCTGCTCCTCCACCTATGGCACTGACAAATTCACCAGTAGTTGCATTAAATGTAACTACCGGTAATGCACCAGTTGTCTTAAGCTTTCCTGTCGCAGTATCAAGAGTATAGTCAATACCTCCGAAGCTTATCGGTTTTACAGAGGTCTCCTTATACGGATCAGCAGTAGTACCGGATCCTGTTTTGTATATACTCTTTCCATTTGCATCCAATACATCTACAAGCTGCACTGTATATTGATTATCAACATCTGTCAGATTAGGCGCGGTACCTGTAGTATTATGCATTAGCTTAACTGTCGCGTTATACGCTTGTCCCAGGTTATCATAGAATGCTATACTGATTGTCTTTCCACTTCCACCTATGGCAAGCTGCGTATCTTTGCTGTCAATATTTCCGGATACGGTAGCTGCAGTAGTGGCAACCGGTGTTGAATACAAGTTCTCTGGGGACATAATTTTCAAAGGTGAAACTACATCTGCCACTGTTTTTGTAGGATCATTCGGGTCTACCTGCCATCCCATTACTGTAGCTCCACTGGAAGTGGCTAATGTACCATTGGCATCAACCTTAAAGTCACCAGCTTTTGTAAAATAATTCGTTCCACCTTGATTTACAACAAAGAAAGAATCTCCGTTTATCATAATATCAAAGGGATTGTCCGTTCTTTGTGCACCACCTGTTTTAGTAGGGGATGAAACAATAGAAGAAACTGTACTGCCTAAACCGATCTGCATGGCGTTCTGTCCGGCAGCACCTGTTGATTCATTAGGGCCTGTAGCACTCTGAACTGTCTGATAGAATACATCAGAGAAAGAAACTCTGCTGGCCTTAAAACCAACGGTATTAACGTTTGCAATATTATTACCGATTACATCCATCTTTGTCTGGTGAACACTCAATCCGGAAATACCGGAATACAATGATCTCATCATAATGAAATGACCTCCTTATTAATGTGCCTGTCCTCTCTGTCAGTCAAGGACCTTAATGCCTCCCTAAGGTCCGGCATTTACATAATTACGGCACCGTCTATGTTAGTAAATATCTTGTCCTCTCCTTCATCAAGTGCGGTTATAACAGTACTGTTTTTTACATTAACAATGAAAGCAATATTATCAACTACAACCAGGGATTCTGAGATTCCCTTTTCTTGTGCTTTCTTTGTACCTGCTGTCAGTTTTTCAAGCTGCTCCTCAGACAAATCGATATTTCTGCTCTGCAGTCTTTCATTTGCATGCTTTGAAAATTTTAAACCGGCATTTTGTTCAACATACTGGCTTTCCAGAATCTTTTGAAAAGAAACCTTCGTATCCTGCTGATTTGATTGCTTAACCGGTCTGCCCTTAAGCAGTTGTCCTGTCATCTGCTCGATGGAAGAGTATTTCGTTTGTGATATTTGATTCATATAAGCCTCTTTCTATGCCTACCTCCATGTGGGCATTCTGTAAATAGTTATTGAGTCTTATGTTATATTGGCTCCGGAATCCATTCCTTCATCCATTTTAATCTTCTGTACCGGTCTTTCCTGTATCATCAGAGCCGTCCCCTTCATCTCCTGAACCATCTCCGGTTTCATCAGGCTCTTCTACAGTTCCTTTTACCGTTATGGAAATCTGATTTGACACTACTGTATAGTTCGCATCATTAAACATAATTGTAGGTTTGTAAGTACCATTTTCCAGCTTTTCCAATGCCTCTTTGCTGATTGTTACTTTCGTTCCTANNGGGCGATTGTTACTTTCGTTCCATCTAACTTCACATATTTAGAATCAACAACTGTATTATTAATGATCACCGCAACATCTGTTGCAACTGTTTTACCGGATCCTAAATTTACTGTAAAGCTGATATCTTCAGGATTTTCTTTATCAAAAGTTGTATCAACTTTTTTTGTAACATATGGGAGTCCTTTTTCAAATACGTAAGTACTGTCAAGAACTGTCGTAACCTGATCAAGCGTATATAAATTCCCTTCAATAGCGAGTTTTGCAGTACCATTACTCATGACTACATAATCCACTGTACCGGTTTTTGTGGTAACTTTTCCGGCGGAATCTTTTGTACTGACTTCAACCTCCATACCCACCAGACCAAAAGCCTGATTGTTGGTAGTCGTAAGGTTTAGATTTTGCATCTGCTCCAACTGGGAGAAAGTTGCCAGCTGCTGAACAAACTGCGTATCCGTACTTGGATTCAAAGGATCCTGATACTTCATCTGGGTAACTAAAAGCTGTAAAAATGCATTTTTGTCAAGTGATGAAGTTCCTGTTGTGTTAGTTGTTGTCGATGAACTTGTATCAACAACTTTACCATTTGATACTCCGAGAACGCTCATGCTTCCTCCTTCTTTTTCTTATACGGTATAATTAATGCTGCTTGTATTTTCATCCAGGTCGTTTATTCCCGCGGTTTCTGTTTCATCCTTATCAGAAAACGTATCATTAAGCTGGCTGATGTCTTTAAATAACTTGTTCTTTTGCTTGTTCTGGTCTTCTTTACCGCTTCCCTCACTAAATTCCTGACTCTTGCGGTCAAACGCAGAATAAGATACCGTAACTTCGACATTTTCAACTTTTAAGCCCTGGTTGTTTAAATTTTCTTTGAATACCTGCAACTGGCTCTCAATAGCTTCTTTTGCTGTTTCAGTTCCGGTTACAAACTTAGCAGTAAGAATTCCGTCTTTTGCCACTACTGTAAGATTGATTCTTCCTAGATTTTCAGGATTTAACTGAAGCTCCATAGAAGTCTGTTCGGGTTTAATATTAATCCGGATAGCTTCTAAGATCTGACTGGTTATTTCTCTGATTTGCTGTGTTCTGGCCAGCTGATCGTTGAAAGCAACATCTTGTGTAGTTGTATTAACAGCAAGATTTTGAATCATAAGCTCTGAAGCTGATAAATTATGCTCCGCTTTACCATCACCGGATTTTTTACTGTTCTCAGAACTCACAGCTGTTTCTGAATTAATTGACTTAACGACAGTAATATCAAACGCTTCCTGACCTGTAGAATTTTCTGCGGCAGTATTTGTTTTCGTAGTACTATTAACAGTATTCATCTCCGCTGCTTGTTGTGTTAAGAGGGGAAGCTGCTCTTTCGAGATAGAAAATTGTTCTTTGATGGTATCGCAAACCTTTAACAGCTCTTTTAAGTTATTACCCAACTCTTCATTGGTTAAAAAAGCCATACTATCATCATTGTTGCTTACCTGTAAGAGAAATTGCTTCAGATTATTTACATCCAGCAGATTTAAAGGAGTAAATCCCAGGGCTTCCAATGCTTTATCCATATCTTCTTCTGAAATACCCAACTTTTTCTGAATGCTGCTTTTTAATGCATTAAGAATATCTTCAATACTTGACAATCCTAAATCTTGTAGATCTAATAACTGTGCTGCATCCGTATTTAAGCTAGACGCTTCAGCTGCTTCTTCAAACTGATTAATATTATTTGCTGCAACTTCCGTATTTGGGGTAACAGTATTAGCTGCTTCATTAGCCGATACTTTATTCTCCTGATTTAGCACTTTTTTCTGCGGTTGTTTATTATCTGGCGAAGAATCTGAAGATTCTTTTACAGCAGCAGTTCTTTCATCCGGTCCATTACTCTCCAGTTTATCCTTATTGCTTTTCAAACTTCCGGCAATTACATCATCAAAGGATTTCTGACTGGTTTTTGAAGTATTTTTAACCGAGCTTCCGCTGCTTGTACCTGCAAATAGCTGTGTAAAATTTGCCTTAACATTTTGCATCATACTTAGTTCCTCCTTTCTTTTATTATAATTTATACTTAAGCAGGTGCAGTCCTGATCTTAATGGGACCGCACAAACCTTAAGCCTAGTTATCACCTGCCAGCTGAGCATCCATATCTATCATTTTCTTTGTAATTTTTGCTGCAGCTGTTGTGTCCATAGCAGCTAGTATGGAAGAACTTTCTGATGCTCTCATACTTAATAACATCTGTGCCACCGTCTCAATATCTGCCGTCATAGTTTCTAATATCTTTGCCGCTGCATCTGGTTTCATTTTTCTGTATATCTCAGCCTTTTCTTTAATAGCTTCAGAATACTGCAGCTGCTCTACAACCTGTCTGTAGATTTCTTCCGCATTAGCGGGATCTATACTTTCGTAATAAGCTTTATACTCTTCAATACTGGGTGCCTGGTCGGCAAATACTACTTTTTCATCAAATTCCTTCACTCTGGCTTCAAAGGCCTCTTGGTCTGCTTCATAGACTTTGAGTTTTTCGATTTCAGCCTGTTGGTCGGTTATAGTCTTATCAGATGCTTCTTTGCTGCCAGTCAAATCTTCTACTTCACCCTCTAGTTCTTTAATGCGGTCTATCGCCTCTTCTAAAGAGGTATATGGATAATCATTTTCATATGCCATCTGCTCTTCCGTAACATCAGGAAGAATCTTGTTAACTACAGGTATATCTTTAATTAACGGTCTAAGAACAGAGGAACCAAGTCCATTAACATCTAATTTAACCAAAAGAGCAAATACAACCAGCCATATTAATATTACAGAAAATACAATTAAGGCAACTATTATTCTGCTACCGATACTTCTTTCTTTCTCAGAGCCTTCTGCCCCTCTGTTTTTCTTTGCCATTTCCATTCCTCCTAATTGGTAGGATTATTATATTTAAAGCTTACCAGCTCATCTACTTCTTTTCTTTCCCCGGAAGCAAGTTCCATGAAAAATACTTCTTTTGCATTTTCCTTCAGCTTTTCATGGGTTTTTCTTTCCAGCATTGCAAGATTTAGTTTCTGTCTTGCAAGTTCAACCTGCTGTTCTGCTTTTTTTACCGCCAGTTCCTGCAGCTTTATGTCTTTCTTTACGGATTCTGCAGCCTCTGTATATTCTCTTAGCTTCTTTATATCAAGCTTCTTCATTCTTGATTCTTTATTTCTATTTATATATTCCTCTAATAAATTCCTCAAATAAAGTAGCTTTTCTTCCTCTGTCATCAGCTTTCTTCTGGCATGCCCATATTCCGTTTTCGCCTGATCTTCCATTTTATATTTAATGCCCAGGATATTCTCCATCTTATAGATAAACTTTGCCATTAAACGACCTTTCCCGGCAGGACTCCAAGTACACTAATCTTCAAATAAATTTAGAAGCTCCTCCGTTATCGTGCCAAAATCAAATTTCTCATGAACACCCTGTCTTAAAAAGTTGTTAACTGCTTCTATCTTTGTTATTGCATAATCTATATTTTTATTTGAGCCGTTTTTATAGGCACCTATATTTATTAAATCTTCTGCTTCTGTATAGGTTGCCAGTACATTCTTTAGCTTACCTGCCGCTTCTTTATGCTCTGAAGTTGCTACTGCCGACATAACACGGGAAATACTCTGCAGAACATCAATGGCCGGATAATGGTTCTTGTTGGCCATCTTTCTGGTCAACATAATATGACCGTCAAGAATACCTCTGGCAGTATCGGTGATTGGTTCGTTGAAATCGTCTCCATCTACTAAAACTGCATATAAGCCTGTAATAGAACCTTTATCTGAGTTCCCAGCCCGTTCTAATAATTTGGGCATTTCTGAGTAAACACTTGGCGGATACCCTCTTGATACAGGCGGTTCTCCGGAGGCAAGGCCAATTTCACGCTGAGCCATGGAAAACCTTGTAAGGTTATCCATCATAAAGAGAACATCTTTACCCTGGTCCCTGAAATACTCTGCAATAGCTGTTGCTGTTTTAGCTGCTTTATTTCTGATAAGAGCCGGTTTATCGGATGTTGCTACCACAACTACTGAGCGCCGCATGCCTTCTTCACCCAGATCCCTTTCCAAAAACTCTCTTACTTCCCTGCCACGCTCGCCGATAAGAGCAATAACATTAATATCAGCTTTTGTATTTCTGGCAAACATTCCCATGAGTGTACTCTTACCAACACCACTACCGGCAAAGATTCCTATTCTTTGTCCCTTTCCGACGGTTATCATACCATCCACGGCCTTTACGCCTAAGGGCAATACCTCATCAATAATCTTTCGCATTAACGGGTCCGGAGGCTGAGCTTCTACAGAATACTCCGCTGTAGCTTTCAGTTCCGACTTATCAATAGTTCTTCCCAAACCATCCAGTGTCTTACCAAGCAGCTCATCACCCACCGAAACATTTAATGGTCTGCCCGTAGATTCAACAGTGCTGCCGACACCTACACCTTCAATACTATCATAAGGCATAAGCAGAATACGATTTTCACGAAATCCTACCACCTCTGCCATAATGGTCTGAGATTTATCTGAAGAAACAATGATACAAAGGTCATTTAAATTCGCTTTAGGTCCGATGGATTCGATTGTAAGACCTACAACCTTAACAACTTTACCCAGTTGCTTCTCATAAGTTCTATCCAACAAAATATCATATTTATTTAAGGTAGCCAAACTCATATAACCTCTTTCCCGCATGTCATTTTTGTTCATGAAGTCATCTATACTTCCCAGTAATCAGTGGATGCTTTCATAAATATTATAAATTGTCATTTGAAAGTAATATGATATCTTTTCTTAGATTTTCTAACTGTGTATCAAGGCTGCAATCCACAATACCGGTTTCCATGTCAATAATACACTGGTTTTGAAGGAGGTTCTTGTCAACTGCTATATCCAGTTCAATACTGTCACTAACAATTTCAAGTAATTTTGGTTTAAACGCCAGAACCTCTTCATAATCCTCTTTTGATACCTTTATATGATAGAATTTACTGTTATCTCCATGCAAAATTGCTCTGTGCAGTAAATGTGTTATTACACCTGTTTTATCTTCCACAGATACACTGGTTACTTTTTCTATTAACCTTGCCATAATCCCGGCAAATTCCGGTTCCAAGGACGCTGCCTTTTCTTCATATTCTACAAGAAGTTTTCTCTTTAGTTCTTCATATTCCTTCTGCTTTATGAAAGCTTCCTGCATTCCTCTTTGTAGTCCTTCTTCATAGCCCTTTTTTTCAGCATCCTCATATAGTTTCTTACTATAGGCTCTGCTTTCTTCTTCTGCGGTTCTACGAATCAGAGCTGCTTCTTCTTCTGCCTTGGCTATCATATCCTCTAAACGGATCCTGAGTTCTTCTTCACTTAACTTAGGCTCTTCCTCTTCAATTACAGGAGCATCTATACCAAGTACGAAGCCTTCAGCAGTTGCAGCAGTTTCTTCTTTATTAATAAGCTGCACCTGTGGTCTGTTAGCAAAATTGATAATGCGGAATTCTTCACTTCTTTCATTGGAATCCACTACAAACTTATTTTCCCCGGTTAATGCTACATATCTGGATTTAATAAGATTAGACAACTATCTCATCACCTCCACCCCTGGAAATAATAATCTCAGCGGAGTCCTCTAACTTTCTAATAATATTAACAATCTTCTGCTGCGCTTCTTCAACATCTTTCAGACGAACAGGACCCATAAATTCCATATCCTCTCTGATCATTGCAGCAAGACGTTTTGACAGGTTATTGAATACAACATTCTGTACTTCTTCATTGGAAGCTTTTAAGGCAACTGCTAATTCATTATTATCAACCTCACGAAGAACTCTCTGAATGGAACGGTCATCCAGGGTAAGGATATCTTCAAATACAAACATCTTTCTCCTGATTTCATCCGCTAATTCTGGTTCTTCAATTTCCAGAGTTTCCATAATGTGTTTCTCTGTACCTCTGTCAACAGTATTTAAGATTGATACGATAGAGTCCACACCACCGACAATGGTGTAATCCTGATTAACAAGTGAGGATAACTTACGTTCCAGTACTCTTTCCACTTCCTTAATAACATCAGGTGATGTACGATCCATCTGCGCTATACGTTTTGCTACATCGGCCTGCTTATCTGGTGCAAGTGCCGAGATAATAGCTGAAGCCTGACCGGAGGATAAATAAGAAAGAATTAACGCAATAGTCTGTGGATGCTCATCCTGTATAAAGTTAAGCATCTGACTTGCATCTGCTTTTCTGACAAATTCAAAAGGTCTAACCTGCAAGGATGCTGTCAGCTTACCAATAACATCCTTTGCCTTGTCTTCACCAAGTGCTTTTTCCAGAAGCTCCTTCGCATACGCAATACCACCTTCTGCAATATATTGCTGTGCCAAACAGATTTCATAAAATTCATCCAGAACCTGTTCCTTGGTTGAGGGGTTTACACTTCTGGTATTTGCTATTTCCAGTGTTAACTGCTCTATTTCATCTTCTTTTAAATGCTTAAAGATACTTGCTGATTTCTCAGGTCCTAAGGATATAAGGAGAACTGCAGCTTTTTGTACGCCTGATATTTCTAAATTCTTTGACATATTCCCCTCCATCAACCCCATTCATCGTTTAGCCAGTTACGCAGCAACTGAGCTACCGCTTCCGGGTTCTCGTCCACAAATTTCTCGATCATCTTCTTTGCTTCTGACTTCTCGCTGAACTCGATATCTTCTAATGATTGATTTTCCTTAGTTGTTGCTAACAGCTGTTCTACTGAAAGTTCAGGTTCAAGCTCTGTAACTTCCGCAGGTGCTGTTCCTTTAAATACTACAAATATCAACAGACCCACTATACCTACTGCAAGAAGAATCTGCAGATAGAAGGACCAGTCTCTTGGAGTCGTTTGAGTAGGAACAAAGACTGATTGCTGATATGCTATAATTGAAATTTTATCCGTAGATATACCTGTTGCCAGTGAAACTGCATTGTAAACCTCTTCATCTACAGTTATTTTCACAGGCTCCTTGTTTTCCATTACATACTGATCAAAGGTCTTGTCATTAAGATCACCTCTGAGTTTTAACTCTTCCTCGGTAACGGTAACAACTTTTGTCATTACAATACTTCCTGAAGATTCTTCCGGTATTACAGCACCTACTTCATATTCAGTGTTAGTTACCCTTTCACTGGGCAGGTACTTAATTTGTACAGTGGAGGAGGAAGAATCATTGCCTGTACCGTTGTCAACTTCATAAGCTGTTTCATCATTGGAATCTGTTCCAGGGGTGCCACCGCTGGTTTGATTGGTGTTCTTTGTGTCATAAGAATAATACTCACTATATAAACCTTGATCCTGACCATCTGCCGGAATCTTTTCATTATACAATTGAGTAACTTTATCCATATTAAGTTTCCAATTGAACATTGGCTGCACATCTGTGTACCCAAGTTTTAACATTAACATGTAAATATTGTTGTTATAAGTGTTTTGAAGTTTCTCTTTATATTCCAGTACAGAATTGGCGCTTCCCGTGTAAAGATCATCTTTACCGCCAAATAAGAGCGCTCCATTCTGATCTATTATCTTAATCTTATCAGTAGATTCATTTCCAATAGCAGCAGCTACGTATTCTGCAACAGCAGCAGCATTGGAAACGTCAAATTCATCTGTTATAGTCAAGGCCACACTGGCCGGTAAATCCTGCTTTTCGGTCAAAACGCTGTATGTGGTATCAGATGGCACATAAGTTACCTGAGCCTCTTTGATACCTTTCATTTTTATAAGATAATTTCTGATTTCTGTCTGCACATATAAATGATTCTTTAAATTACGATCACTGTTGGTGGTACTCAAATCATTCTTCACCAACTGATCCATGGTTAATCCTGTTGTGGGAACGTCACTACTGTATACCAGTAAAAGCGCATCAGAGAATTTGTCCTTATCCACATCGATAGTCATACCATCACTGCTTAATTTATAGGCGATTGCTTCATCTTTCAACAGACCTGCGATTGTGCTAACGTCTTTTTTATTCTCGCCTGTAAATAACTCTTTATATTCAGTCCTGTTCAATACGGTAACCAATATGACAAGGGCCAGAAAAATAGTAGCAACAACTCCGATAATAATCGTTTTCTGTTTGCTGGTGTATTTATTCCATTGGTTAAGCAACTGAACCGGTACTTGCTTTAGTCTGTCAATCATATTACAGCTCCTTCAGTTCCATCATTAGAATTGGAGATTCATAATCTCTTTATAAGCTTCTATTACCTTATTTCTCACCTGAACAGTGTACTGTAGTGACAGGTTTGCTTTTTCCTGTGCAACCTGAAGGTCATAAGTGTTATTAGACAGCCCTAATGCAAAGGAAACCTCAGCTTCTTTTGCAGCATTTGATAAATCGTTTGTTTCTTTTAACATAGAAAGAGCAGATTGGAATACACTATCAAACGCATCATTCCTTGTGGTCTTCTCCACCCCTGTATTATTAGCACTGTATGCATTTATACCCGATATTCCATTAAGCAGTGTAATATCCATCAATTAGTCCCCCCTGTTATTTTCCTACTTCCAATCCCTTTAATGCCATGCTTTTTATTGAGTTAAACGCTGTAACATTGGCATCATAAGCTCTGGATGCATCTATTAGATTTGCCATTTCAGTTACAGTATTAATATTTGGATAAGTTACATAACCCTCTTCATCGGCATCCGGATGTGACGGATCATAAACAACATTCATTGGTGTTGTAGTATCCTCTTTCACCTCTGTAACCTTAACGCCATTTCCCATCGCTTCATTTATCTTTCCCCCAAGAATTTTAGAAAAGGGACTTTGGTTACGTTCCTCAAATACTACTATCTTACGTCTTACCACATTTCCATTTTCATCTCTTGTGGTATTGACATTAGCAATATTTTGCGATATGACATCCATCCGAAGTCTTTGTGCTGTCATACCACTGGCACTTATATTCATTGCATCAATAACTGACATTTAACTTCCTCCTAATTATTAGACAATGCTGTTCTTATTCTGCTAAATTCGTGTGACATAGCTTCAAGCATAGCACTATGGTTAATTTGATTCTCTGCTACATTAGCAGATTCCGTATCTATATCAACATTATTACCGTCCAGTCTGTAGCTTAAGGATGAATTATCCGTATAGACGGTTGGCTGTATTGATTTCAAGTCTACACCAGCAACTTTCTGGTCAAGATTACCAGGTCCCTGGAGCGCATTGGCTAAATAAGTCTGGAATTCGATATCCTGTCTTTTAAATCCTGGTGTACTGACATTGGATAGATTATTAGCTAACAACTGGCCCCTTGTCCACATTGCATCCGCTGCCTTATTCAGTACGTTCACATAATTGAATAAATCTGAATTAATCATACTTACCTCTTTCCCGCTTATCAATTCTTCGACTTGATAATGTATGAAATAATAATACATTTCACACTTATTATTCAAGCAATACCGCAAGCCAGCTTGCGATTTGCAAGGGCATTGTGTGAAAACTCTGCGGAATAGCTTCAACAAACTCACACATCTCTCGTAACTAGCTTCAATTATAAATATATTACGACAAAAAAACAAGCTAATTTTTATAAATTAGTACTATTATATCATATATTGTAAATTATTCGAAATATAGCTCAAATGCACTATTTATGCGGAAAAGCTTTTTGTCTAAATCCTATGAATACTGTTAATTGCCACTCCTAATTTTCGACATTTTCGTATATATAGTAAATAAATTGCATAAAAAATGGATTTATAAATTGTATACAATTTATAAATCCATTTTATTAATGTTCTAACTATTTTGTTAAAATAATGTAATATTTCAAAAATTTACTTGTTCAGCTTTTTAAGCTCATCGAAAACAACATCATTAAGTACTTTGATATAAGTACCTTTCATACCGGAGGAACGAGATTCAATAACTCCTGCACTTTCAAATTTGCGAAGAGCATTCACGATCACCGATCTGGTTATACCGACCCTGTCAGCAATCTTGCTGGCGACCAGAATACCTTCATTTCCTTCCAGTTCCTCAAAGATATGAATAATTGCTTCCAATTCAGAAAAGGACAATGTACTGATTGCCGATTTAACAATCTGGACCTTACGGTTCTCTTCCGCATTCTCTTCATTTACAGAACGCATCATTTCAAGTCCAACAACTGTGGTACCATATTCGCTGAGAATAATATCATCCAGATCGTAAGGCTTTATGCTCTTATATAAAAACAATGTCCCAAGCCTCTCCCCTGCAATATCGATAGGAATGATAATCGCCTGGTAGCTAATATCTGTATCAAGTTCAAAGCCAAGTGTCAATAGATTAACATTCTCTTTGGTAGAAAGAATATTAAGCAGACGCTCATTTAACATCTGGTCGATATAACCACCTACTGCATCTTTAATCAATTCCTTGATTTCAACAATATCTTCTCTGTTTTTAATACCCAGAACTTTACCTTTTTTGCTGATTACCAGAATATTGGATTCCAGAATCTCGCTCAACACTTCACAAATATCATTAAAAACTACCTTGTGAGAATTGTTATTGTGTAATAGCTTATTAATCTTTCTCGTCTTATCGAGCAACTGTACACTCATGAAATAACCTCCCAGTACCCCCGCTTGTTTATCTGATTCTTCTAAATAACCAGTAATTAATTCGCTATAGTTAAGATACCGGTCATTTAAATCTTGGATACACGACAGCAACAAAACTGCCTTTATCAGAAACCAGAAGAATATTTCTGATAAGTTGTATTAACATTAGATAAATAGTATCATACCTTTTTCATAAAAACAATAGTTATTTCTTCTTTTTGACGCACATTTTAATATAATATATCTGTTTTTCGTATATTTCTTATTTATTCACAACAATACCGCCACATTTATCATCGAGGCATACCAAAGAATTACCTTTTTCAATAAGCACATTTCCACATTTAGGGCATTTTTGATTCGTAGGTTTCTGCCAAGACATAAATTCACATTCCGGATTATTCTCACACCCGTAGTACTTACGGCCTTTCTTTGTCTTTCGAATAACGACATCCTTACCACATAACGGGCAGGCTACACCAATTTTTTCAAGATAAGGTTTTGTATTCCTGCATTCAGGAAAACCTGGACATGCTAAGAATTTTCCGTGGGGACCATATTTGATAACCATGTTTCTTCCGCATTCTTCACAGATAATATCGGTCTTCTCATCTTCTATCTTGACTTCTTCCAAGCTATCTTTCGCTTTATTTACAGCTTCATCCAGATCAGGGTAGAAATTTCGTACAACAGTTTTCCAATAGACGCTGCCATCTTCGACTTTATCCAAAAGCGATTCCAAGTTAGCTGTAAAGTTCACATCAACAATTGTTGAAAAAGCTTCTTTCATAATATTGTTAACAACTTCACCAAGCTCTGTTACATAGAGATTCTTATTCTCCTTAACAATATACCTTCTCGCTAAAATGGTTGAAATAGTAGGTGAATAAGTACTTGGTCTTCCAATCCCCAATTCCTCCAGTGTCTTAACCAGGGAAGCCTCTGTATAGTGAGGAGGTGCCTGTGTAAAATGCTGAAAAGGATTGAACTCCAAGAGCTTCACTTTGGATTCTTCCGTAATATCTTTCAGCATGGCATGGCTTTCATTCTCTTCTTCTTCCGCATAAACGCTGAGATATCCGTCAAAGATCATTTTGGAAGCTGATGTACTGAATTTGTATCCCTTTGCATCTATTTTGACATTTATGGTCTCATATCTAGCCGGTGCCATTCGGCTGCCTACAAATCGTTTCCATATAAGCTGGTAAAGCCTGAATAAATCTCTGCTTAAGGATTCCTTCACAATTACCGGTGTTAAATCAGTATAGGTAGGTCTGATTGCTTCATGGGCATCCTGTATCTTCTTCCCGGTATTCTTTTTATCTTCTGCTTCGGTATTGTAGTTGCTGCCATAGTTCTTCTCAATGAATTCACGGGCAAAGCTTTCCGCTTCTTCGGATATACGAACGGAATCTGTTCTTAAGTAGGTTATTAAACCAATGGTACCATGGCCTTTGATATCAATACCTTCATAAAGCTGCTGTGCCAGCCGCATGGTCTTAGAAGTTGAGAAATTCAAAATCTTTGCGGCTTCCTGCTGCAAAGTACTGGTAGTAAAGGGCAGAGGCGGTTTTTTCTGCCTTTCGCCTCTTTTAATTTCTGAAATCTTATAATCCGCTTTATCCAGGTCTTTTAATATTTTATTTAATTCCTCTTCTGATGCAATACTCTTTTTTTCCAGGGAGGAAGTAATTAGTTTGGCTGTTAGAGGTTTTTTCTCACCTTCTACCTGAAAGCTGCCTTCCAGTGACCAGTATTCTTCCGGTAAAAAAGCATTGATCTCATCTTCCCTGTCACAAATTATGCGAAGGGCAACCGATTGAACACGCCCCGCGCTCAGACCTCTTTTTACTTTTGCCCAAAGGAGAGGACTTATACTATAACCCACCATACGGTCAAGTATTCTTCTGGTCTGCTGAGAATCCACAAGATTCATATCAATATCTCTGGCCTGTTTAATTGAGGCTTTTACTGCATTCTTGGTTATTTCGTTAAAAGTAATCCTGCTGCAGGAACTATCTTCAAGCTTTAATGTCTTCGTAAGATGCCAGGAAATCGCCTCCCCTTCACGGTCAGGGTCAGTTGCAAGATAAATTTTATCTGCTTTTTTCACTTCTTTTCTGAGCTTTGCCAGAAGATCTCCTTTGCCTCTTATCGTAATATATTTCGGTTCATAATCATTAGTAGTATCAATACCCAGCTGACTTTTTGGTAAGTCTCTAACATGTCCGTTTGAAGCCACCACTTCGTAGTTAGCACCTAAAAATTTTTTAATCGTTTTAGCTTTTGCTGGTGATTCAACAATAACTAGATTCATGTGCACTCCCCTATCTGGTAAACTATTTCTATTTTCTTCAAAGGAGAGCAGGCAATAACGCTCCCTTCGTCAGATATCTGTTATATAATAATTTGCTCTTGTTTGTTTAATAAAATTCTTCCATTCCAACTGAAAAAGTATTTGCGCCAATTCTCCGATAGCCAGGTCTGTTTCTGAGGCTATATCGTTCAGGTGTTTTGGGATACGGCTTAAACAAGCATACACTATTTTTTCCCCGTCTTCAAGTAATTTATCATTTTTTTTCGTGAGTTTAGGTATATTTTTACAGAAATTCATGTAATCCTCCAGTATATCTTCAGGTTCCGTACATAATTTAGCCCCCATTTTAAGCAGATTGTTACATCCATTACNNTCCAAACCATAATCAACTGTTATTAAGGAACCACTCTTATCTCTGGCTTCTACTACAAGGATTCCATCTGCCAATCCGCTGATAATTCGATTCCTCATAGGAAAATGATATGCTCTTGGCCCTGTCCCCTGAACATACTCTGAGATAATTCCTCCCTTAGCAGCTGTCTTTAAATAGATGTTAAAATTCTCTATGGGATAACAAATATCAACTCCGCAGCCAAGAACTGCATAAGTTGCTCCTTCTGCTGCTAAACTGCCTGTATGTGCAGCACCATCGATGCCTGCTGCAAGTCCGCTGATGGTACCAATACCGGCTCTTGCTAAAGCTTTTGAAAACAAATCAGCTGTTTCCCTCCCGTAATCAGAGCAGTTTCTTGCCCCAACTACTGCAATATGGACTTTGTCTTTCTCCGGAAGCTTTCCTTTATAGAATAACCCAAGTGGTGCCTCATAAATATTTCGTAATTTATCAGGATATACATCGTCCTCTATTGTTACAAAATATATGCCTTTCTCTTTTAGTTTAGCATAGCTTTCCTGCACCTTATTCACCTGTCTGGTTTTGATAATTCGTTGCAGATCTTTTTCATTTAATTCTGAAATCTTCTTAAATTCCTCCATCTCTCCCTCAAACACCTCTTCAACGGAGGAAAAAAAGGATAATATTAAATTCTTCTTTTTCAAGCTTATCTCTAATCCACATAGCCAGAACCAGCATTCTTTTTTTGTCATTTGAACCTCCTTACATATGAATTTCTTTAAGATTTTCCATAACTCTGAATATCCATGTACCGGAATAGACGCTTCACTAATCCCAATACTTCTTATCCATGCTTCGATAACAAATGGCCTCACTTAAATGCTTTTCTTTAATATTTTCACTTCCTTCCAAATCTGCAATAGTCCTGGCTACCTTTAGTACCCTGTGATACGCTCTGGCACTAAGGTTTAATCTGGTATAAGCTTCCTCCATCAATTTTTCTTCCTTTATGCCCAATGCACAGTGTTCCTGCAGCATTCTGGTGGTAAGCTGCGAGTTAAAGTGTATCCGGTCTTTTTTGTATCGCTCCGTCTGGACCAATCTTCCTTTCATTACACGCTCCCTAATCATAGCAGAGTTTTCTCTCCCTCCCTTCTTATTCAAATCCTTATAATCTGACTGGGGCACTTCAATGCTAATGTCTATTCTGTCCAAAAGAGGGCGGCTGATCTTACCAAGATAATTCCTTACCTGGGACAAGGAGCAATGGCATTTATTCCTATCAGGGTAATAACCACAATTGCATGGATTCATTGCTGTACAGAGCATCAGGTTAGCCGGATAACGAAAGGTACCGTTCAGTCTTGTAATTGTTATCTCATTTTCCTCCAGTGGCTGTCTGAGAATTTCGATGGTTTTACGGTTAAATTCAGGAAATTCATCTAAAAAAAGAACACCCATATGAGCCAGGCTTATCTCTCCGGGCACCGGAAATCTTCCTCCTCCGGTTAACGCAGTGGTAGTAATTGTATGATGTGGGGAACGAAAAGGGCGATTAAGAATCAAGGACTGATTATTATCTAATAATCCTGAGACACTGTAGATTTTAGAAATTTCAAGACTTTCTTCGAAGGAAAGTTCGGGAAGAATAGAAGGAATCCTTCTGGCAAGCATTGTCTTACCAGAACCGGGCGGTCCCATTAAAAGAATATTGTGCATACCACAGGCAGCAATTTCAATTGCTCTTTTCGCCAGCTCCTGGCCAACGATATCCGAAAAGTCATATAGCGTATCTTCCCTGCCCGGCTTTAAGTCCTTTGCCTGTAAGATACAGGGATCAAGATGCAGCTTTCCGTTTAAGAATTCTGCCACCTGTGTCAAAGTATCAACACCATATACTTCAATCCCCTTGACTACCGCTCCTTCCCTTACATTACAGGAGGGCACAACACATCTTTTAAAGCCCTGCTCATATGCCATATACACAATTGGCAGAACTCCATTTACCTTTTTTACTTCTCCATTCAAACTTAACTCACCTATAAACAGGGTATCTTTAAGACTTTCTTCCAGAAGCAGACCAAGAGCTGCAAGAACGGATATGGCAATGGGAAGATCAAATGCCGTCCCCTCCTTGCGCATATCAGCCGGTGATAGATTAATGGTTATTCGTTTCGCCGGCAAACGATAACCGGAATTTTTTAAGGAAATACGGACCCGCTCCCTGGCTTCTCTGACCTCGGAACCAAGATATCCCACAAGGTCAAAAACCGGCAGTCCGTCACTGATATCAGCCTCTACGGTAATTCTTCTGCTATCAATACCAAAAACCGTTCCGCTGTATACTTTACTAAACATATTGCTCCTTTCCCTTTCTCTCCGGGGGCAGAAGCATCATCCATGATTATTATAACAAAAAAGCAAGATTCTGGCAATAATACCTAACAATAAAAGAACAGCAGATAGCACATGAGTATATAATACTCTGACAGCTATCTGCTGCTCCTATACTTCATATATCCACTTCTGCGGCATTCGTTAGAGTTTACCCTTGTTTCGCATCTAATATCTTCTTAAGTTCATCCACAAAAGTATTTACATCCTTAAATTCACGATAAACCGAAGCAAATCTGACATAAGCAACTGCATCAAGATCCTTTAGCTTGTCCATAAGAATTTCACCGATCACAGAGCTCTTAATTTCTTTTTCTTCCATATTAAATATGGTATTCTCCACTTCATCTACCAGTGCTTTCATCTGGTCAACGGAAATGGGTCTTTTATGGCAGGAACGAAAAACACCTGCTTCAATTTTCGACCTGTCATAAGGCTCTCGGTTATTATCCTTCTTTATGACCACCAAAGGAATAGTCTCTACTTTTTCATAAGTAGTAAAACGCTTTGAGCATTCATCACATTGACGTCTTCTTCGAATAGAACTTCCATCGTCTGCCGGTCTTGAGTCAATAACTCTTGTATTCTCATCTCCGCAAAATGGACATCTCATATTTTGTACCTTATCCTTCCCTCTAACTTCTTTAAGTTGATTATATTGAAAGATATTCAATCGGTCAAGATATTTTAATACTACTTTTTTCATATATTAAGATAGATAGTTTTTCGGATGCCTGTCTGTAACCTGCTGAAAATATTCCACCCTCATATGCTAATTATTGAAAAAGGAGGCCCCATGAGACTATGTGATTTAAAACAGAAAGAAGTTATCAACTGCAGTTACGGAGAAAGACTCGGATTTGTCTGCGATCTGGAATTCGATGTGAATACTGGCATTATAACGCATATTATCGTACCGGGACCGTGTAAAATCTGGGGTTTCTTAGGAAGAGACCAGGAATATGTAATAAATTATAACTGTATCAAGCAGATTGGCACCGATGTAATTCTTGTTGATATTGACGCGGAAAAAGTACTTATAAAATCAGCCTATATTTAAGCTCTTCTTAAGGTTTGCAGACGCTGCAGGGTTCATATCCCTCTTCTTTTGCTTCTTCCATTAAGATGGCTTTGCTGTTATCCTTTACGTACTGACAGCCTTTTTTATGGTACCTAGTGCCTTTTTCTGTTACATATACGTATTTCTCTGATTTCTTATCAGAAGGTTTTTCCTCATTATCCGATAAATTGTCAGTGTTCTCTTGAACTGAGGATTCAGAGGTTTGCTTTGCATATGTACCTTCTGTTTTAACTGAAATATTATTGCCATCACTATTCATTGTAACGGTACCCATTACATCCGTTCGGTACACCTGCACGTCTTCATCCTCCAGATTGGCTAATGTAATACTGGATGGATGACCATAGGAATTATCTTTCCCAACAGAAATTACTGCATAAACAGGATCTACTGCTCTTAGGAATTCAAGACTGCTGCTGGTTAATGATCCATGGTGTCCGACTTTTAAAACATCTGTCTCCAGGTCCCAGCCCTCCGATAACAGATCTTTTTCTGCTTCTTCCATATCACCGGTAAAGAGAAAAGAATTCTTACCATTGGTCAGCTTAATTACCAAAGAGTAATTATTGGTGTTATCACCATAATCCTTCCCCAAGGGTGTTAGAAACTCAAAGGAAGAACCACCAAGCTTATAGGTGTCCCCTGCTTTGGGATAGATCTTCGTTATATTCTTTTTCTCTGCCAGGCTGATTAAATTATTATAGGTATCTGTGTCGTACTTCTGTTTACCAAGAAATATGTCATCTGCATTATATTCCTTTATAACCTCTGCCATCCCGCCGATATGGTCACTATGAGGATGTGTGCAGATAATATATTTAAGGGATTTAATATTTTCCTGTTCCAGATAAGCGTTTACGGTGCTTCCTTGATCCTTCTCACCAGCGTCAATAAGCATAGCTTCTCCCTGTGACTGTATCAGTATAGCATCTCCCTGTCCCACATCCAGGTACATAACCTTTAAATCATTGTTTGGATCATTATTACTTACCTCAACTGCACAGCCGGATAATATAAGAATGAAAGACAGTACAAGAGATATCCTTAAAATATGTACAAAACTTCGAAATATATTATTTTTCATATTACCATAATGTCCTCCTCTGTAAAATGCTCTAATAGCTTACTAGAGGTTTCCATAAAAATCAATATCAAATTACAAAAAAAATACACCCTAACAAAACTACCGTTCTTGTTAAGGTGCATAACTTAATTTATTGACTCAGATAATTTTTCATATTTTTCAGTGCTGATTTTTCCAGTCTGGAAACCTGTGCTTGAGATATACATATTTCTTTCGCTACTTCCATCTGGGTTTTACCCTCATAAAACCGAAGTTCTATAATTCCTCTTTCCCTGTCGGTAAGTTTTGAGAGAGCCTCTTTTAATGCAATTTCTTCGATCCAGTTTTCTTCTTTATTCTTTTTGTCGCTGACCTGATCCATAATATACAGGGTATCTCCGCCTTCTGAATAAACAGGCTCATATAGGGATACCGGACTTTGAATGGCGTCCAGTGCATAAACCACATCTTCCTTTGAAATACCGATTTCCGAAGCAATTTCCATAACTGTGGGTTCTTTGTCATTTTTCTTAAGTAATGCTTCCTTCGTGTAAATAGCTTTATACGCAGTATCACGTAAAGATCTGCTAACCCGTATGCTGTTATTATCTCTAAGATATCTTCTTATTTCACCGATTATCATAGGAACGGCATAGGTGGAGAATTTCACATTTTGTGTGATATCAAAATTATCAATTGCTTTCATAAGACCAATGCAGCCAATCTGAAATAAATCATCAACATTTTCATTACTGCCAGAAAACCTTTGAATTATACTAAGTACAAGACGCAGATTACCCTTAATATACAATTCTCTTGCCTCTTTATCTCCCTCTAGGATACGTTTAAATAATTCTTCCTTTTCACTATTGTTCAGTAATGGCAACTTAGATGTATTAACACCGCATATTTCTACCTTATAAAGAGCCATATGAAAACCTCCAAATCATTTTTTCTTCATGTACAAATCCATGTGTACAGTACATGTATACAGGGTAGAAAAAAATTTCTTATAACACTAAAGTGCTATGTTGAAATCCTTCTAATACATAGAAATAACTTCAATTATTATAGAAGTTTTCTCTATCCATTTCTACTCTTTGCATAAGTAAATGATTCACTATTAAAGGCATCTTTATACGGTTAAACAGGATGTAATAATTTCCTTTTTTCTTATATATTAATATGTAATTATTCTAAACGCAGCATTTCTTTTTTTAATCGCTTTATAATCTTCTTTTCTAATCTGGATATATAGGATTGTGATATACCCAGAAGATCCGCAACCTCTTTTTGAGTCCTTTCATTACCGTCTTCGGTATTGATTCCGAATCGCAGCTGTACAATGATCCTTTCTCTTTCACTTAGTTTTGAAAGAGCCTTACCAAGAAGCTTTCTGTCTACTTCTTCTTCAATATTTCGATATATAACATCCTCTTCCGTACCAAGTATATCGGATAACAGGAGTTCGTTGCCATCCCAATCCACATTTAGGGGTTCATCAATTGATACTTCCAGCTTCGTCTTATTATTCCTTCTCAGATACATGAGAATTTCATTTTCAATACATCTGGAGGCATAGGTAGCAAGCTTAATATTCTTATCAGGATTATAGGTATTAATAGCTTTGATAAGTCCTATGGTTCCGATAGAAATCAAATCCTCAACACCTACTCCTGTATTATCAAATTTTTTAGCTATGTACACAACCAATCGGAGATTATGCTCTACCAGTATAGATTTAGCCTGGGTATCATCTTCCGTACCAAGCCGCGCAATTTCTTCTGCTTCCCTGACCGCATCAAGGGGTGCAGGAAGAACCTCAGCCCCGCCGATATAATGTATCTCACCGCGACCGTTAAACAGAATACTTCTGAAATCAGGTATCAACCGAAATGTAAACTTATTCGGGATTGTTATTTTTAACAGCATTAATCTCTTTCCTCCCTTTCCATCACATAACCTCCCTATGTAAAATGATCTGATAATCCTTACGTACGGATACATTCTCCCTGCTAATGGCAGTTAGAACTTTTTCCCTGACAGTCTCTTCTTTCCCCTCCCAGAGGATGATTTTATCAAGTACAATTGCCGGTAACATTCCCTTTTTACCAACTGATTGAAAAGGAATCATCCGAAGAGGAAGATATTCGTCCGGTTGTACTTCCTCCTTATTTAAACCAGGCATAGAAGTACCATTACTAAAATCGTCGAACTGATTACACAGCATATTATTCTGAGAATCCGTCAATAAGGGTTCAATCACCGTATATTCCGCTACAATTACCGGTTTCCCGAAATACGGGTCTTTTAAGCAATTTCCGGTATCCATAAATCCTACAGCTTTGACAGTTCTTTCCTTAAAATAAAGTTCTGTCTTATAATAGTCTGTTTCCTTATACCGAAGCCTTTTTAAAAGGCTAATGAAAATAATTAAACCGATAGTCCCTGCCAAAACTGCCAGATAAAAATACTGATATCCCTGTTTTGAAAGCAATCTCCCCTGCATAAGTTCCCTAAAATAATATCCAAAACTGGTATAGTAATACAGGCTGTTCAGCAATCCACCCAGAAAAAAGGTGGTTATGTAAAGAAGTCCTGCTGCTTTTAGAAATTCTTTTAGATTCCTTCTGCCAAATGATATCATAACCAACAGGCAGCTTAACAAAATGTAAGCAGTTAAAAATTGAATTAAATGATTCAAATACGGAATTACCGCAAATACACAAGCTCCCAAAGCTCCTGCAGCAGCTCCCAGGCAGCATCTTATAGATGAACCTGTATACCTTAGTATTTTTTTTACTACTGTTAACAGAATAAAATCCATGATGAAATTTATGATGAAAATAACATCAACATAAACGTCTAAATACAAAGCCACCCCCTCATTTCATTTATAATAAATCCTATTATAGCTGTTAATGTCCGTTTAATTTGTCAAATACTGGAATAGCTGAACCTGTTTTCATTTACTCTCACTTACAATATCCCCTCCATTTCAACGACATAATATATAATCCTGTTATAATATTTATACTTTTGTAAATATATGTTAATTGCACAAAGCTGCTGGTGAAATTAAGGACAATAGGTCTGAATTATTCAATTGCATAAAAAATAGCCTGTATCCGATTTCTCGAATACAGGCTATTTTTTATGTAATTGAATTACTTATGATTTTTGTTCTTCTGTAAAAACTCTGGTATTTTAATACTTCCTACTTCATTGGTGTCTCTGCTTGGGTAATGCGCAGGCGTACCAGAATATGGAGAAGCCGGTGAAGACTGAGTAGCCGCCACCTGAGACTGTGCTTTTTCAAAAGGGGACTGCTGATTATTAAACTTATAATCAGGTCTGGTCACTGGTTGTTTTAAGAAACTGGGACCTTTTGCTTCACCTTTGCTGCCTGCCTCTCCGTCAAGTCCGGTTGCTATTACAGTAATGGTAACATAATCTGTNNTAATCTGTAGTAGCATCATCATACATAGCACCAAAGATAATATTAGCATTTTCACCAGCCAGCTCCTGTACCATGGTTGCTGCCTCGTTTACTTCGATCAAACTGATATCGCCGGATATATTAATAATAACATGGGAAGCTCCTGATATGGTAGTCTCAAGAAGAGGACTGGTAATAGCCTGATTAACAGCACTAATACATTTATCGTCACCTTTTCCGATACCAATACCGATATGAGCAACTCCTTTATCTTTCATAACAGTCTGAACATCGGCAAAATCCAGATTAATAAGACCTGGTACATTAATCAGATCTGTAATACCCTGTACACCTTGCTGAAGAACCTCATCTGCTTTTTTAAGCGCATCAGGTATGGTAGTTCGTCTGTCTACAATTTCCATTAATTTATCATTAGGAATCACTATCAATGTGTCCACATGTTCTTTTAACCGCTCAATGCCGCCAAGAGCATTGTTCATACGCGCTTTTGCTTCGAATTTAAAGGGTTTCGTTACGATACCAACTGTAAGGATTCCCATATCCTTTGCTATCTGTGCAACTACCGGTGCTGCTCCCGTACCGGTTCCACCACCCATACCGCAGGTTACAAACACCATATCGGAACCTTTGATTATCTCTACCAGTTCTTCCTTGCTCTCTTCTGCCGCCTGTGCTCCAATTTCCGGCTGAGCTCCTGCACCAAGACCTTTCGTAAGCTTCTCACCAATTTGAACACATTGAGGAGCCTTACAATTCTTTAAATGCTGCTTGTCCGTATTGATACAAACAAATTCAACACCTTTGATATTCTGCTCAACCATTCTATTTACAGCATTATTTCCTGCTCCGCCTACTCCGATAACTAGTATTTTTGCAGTAGATTCTGTTTCACTCGTTCTTATTTCAAGCAAGGTACTTCCTCCTTCACTATACACCTAAAATTATATTAATTATATCCGATTCCATTTTCTTATTCAACATTGAGCTTCTAGTAATATAAGACTGGTTATTCTAATAAATATCATATCTTTAATCCACTAAATAATCAACCTTTTTTTAACGTTTTATTTGACAGGCTTTGCAACAATTTTTTCCTGACCTTCCATATAATTCTTCAGGTCAATTGAAAGAATCTTTCCATTTTTCTGAGGTACTGTCGGCAATAGCCCCTTCAGATTTGCAATCTGCTCATCATAGGAATCCCTTTTCCCCAATAACACTATGCTCTGTCCGCTTTTTAACGTCACCTCATAGTCCTCGTTAAACTGAATCGTATTGATGTCCAGTTCAAATTTCTGAATTAATTGAGTAATCTTTAGTATAACCGGGAAAAGCTCCGGGTTTTCTGTTTCCATCTTATCGTGCAGTATAAAACTGTTAAAATTCAGCCCTGTTATAAATGGTACTCCCTCAAGTTTTTCCTGAGAAGTTTCCACGACTATGCCATCTTTATCAAAATACATATAACTACCCATATACTGAATACAGCCGATTACCGATTTTTCATAGACATGCAGTTTAACGGTATGCCTGTCCACCATTGTTGCTGTGATCTTTTCAACAAAGGGAATCGATTCTTTTTTGCCATACATCAGTCTCAGGTAAAAAAGTATGGTATTGCTATCGGTTTTACTTGTCAGTAATTCCTGCTTTAATTCATCTTCACTATAATGGGTGCTGCCGATTATCGTAACCGACCTCAGATTACAGGTCATATAAAGCAGGATTACCGCAAGAAAAACAAAAAGGCCAAACAGCAACAGTTTCCCCAGGGGGCTTACTATCGTTTTGCTGTTTTTATCCTGTCGCATTCTCAAAGCACCTTATCCTTCCTGGCAATTATTTTACTCCTAAAAATTCTCATCAGTTACTCATTTTTATATTCAATCTGTGCCCCCAAAGCCCTTAAGTCTCTGCATATATCCTCATATCCCCTCTGGATATGATATGGATTATTAACAATTGTTTTACCCTCTGCCATTAAACCGGCTATCACAAGTGCTGCTCCCCCCCTTAACTCACCTGCGGATACTTCAGAAGCTTTTAAAGCAGGAACACCTGTTATATGCGCCACTCTGTCCTGTAAACAAATCTGCGCACCAAATCTTGCTTGTTCCGGTACGTTCTGATATCTGCCTTCAAATATTTCTTCCACTATTTTGCTGTCACCGGATGCTTTCATAAGCACCGACATGATTTGTGACTGCATATCCGTAGGAAATCCCGGATATGGTTCTGTTATAATCTCTGGCACCGCTCTTACTGTTCCATCGGAATGAAGAGAAATGGAATCCTCATTGCATTTAATACGGCTTCCCATCCGCTTTAAGGTCTGAATGACTACATAAAGACTGCCACAGCCTATACCTCTTAATACAACATCTCCTCCCGTACCGGCAGCTGCTGCCAGGTAAGTACCTGCTACAATTCGATCAGATGGTGCTGTGTACTCCGTCTGATGCAAGGCTGTAACCCCTTCAATTTCAATTCTTCCGGTACCCGAACCATAGATCTTAGCTCCTGCTGAAATCAAGAATTTACACAATTCAAGAATTTCCGGTTCTCTGGCTGCATTAAAGATCCTGGTCTTCCCACTGCCTAAAACTGCCGCAAGAATAACATTCTCTGTCGCTCCCACGCTGGGTGAGGGAAAGTAAATATCAGCTCCCTTAATTCCACCTGTTACACATTTTATCAGCCCGTCCTCTTCTTCCAGAACAACATTCATCTGTTTAAAAGCCTCCAAATGAAAATTGATAGGTCTTGCACCAATGGTACAGCCACCAGGATAAGATATGACTGCGCTGTGGGTTCTTCCTAAAAGAGCCCCCATTAATATTATGGAAGAACGCATCTTCTTGACAAGATCCGTTGGGACGATATCTGTTGATAAACCTCTTGCATCAACAATGATAGAGGAGCCCTCCCAGGTAACGGTACATCCGATATCAATGAGAATCTCTATCATATGCTCCACATCCAGAATTCTCGGACAATGATTCAGCTTTGTAACACCGTTTATTAATAATGTAGCTGCTAAAATTGGTAATACGGTATTTTTAGAACCTTGTATGTTAACTTCACCGCTTAGCTGTTTACCACCAACAATTTCAATATATGCCATGGTACACCTCAAACCTAATATAGTATTACTATATGTAATTTAATTTTATTTGTGCTTGCAGCCAAAAGGGGAAGCAAATACCTATTTTTCATACTTAATCTGATTGGATACACTTAATACAATTCCCATTTCTGTTAACAACACAAGAAGCGATGTTCCTCCGTATGATATAAAGGGCAAAGGTATTCCTGTAGAAGGAATTGTATTGGTAACTACTGCAATGTTAATGAGTACCTGTGCTGCTATATGTGTTAATACACCGGTGGCTATTAAACCACCAAAAAGATCCGGAGCATTTACAGCAATAATAAAAAGTCTCCAGATAACCAGGACGAAGAGCAAAATTACTGCAATTGCTCCANNACCAAGCTTTTGCATACTCTCTCCAAGCCCTTTCCCAAATATCCGGCCGGAGGCAATGGCATAGAGCCCTTGAAGTATCTGGTAACCTTTCTCGTGAGTCTCTACATTCAGCCATACTGTAATTCTCTCACTTCGGTAACTAACAAAGAATATGAATATAGCACCGATGGCAACCATTAGACCGCCAGAAACAATAAAATAAAGTTTCTTTCTGCTGGCCACAAAACATATAGCTACCATAATCAGACCCATTACAAGAGCAGTACTAAAATTCTGAGACAGTACAAGTCCTATGAGCGGCACAACATATGCTGCTATTCGTAAAAAACCTGTAAACTTATCCAGCCTCTTCGGTGAAAGACAGACAATATATGCTGTAAACAGGATGATGGCAACTTTGGAAAGCTCAGAAGGCTGGAAGGTTCCAAGGGGTCCTAAGGACAGCCATCTTTTTGAACCATTTATCTCTTTGGCAAATAATAAAACACAAATTTGCAGGATTATACACAAAAAGTATAATACCACAACCGGTCTTAGCTTTATAACCGGAAACTTAAGCTTATATATTCGGTAATCAATCTTTGAAACAATCAGCATTACAACGATTCCAAGAATTGCAAAGGCACCTTGTTTTTCCAGATAGTACGCAGGATTTAAATATTTTCTGGCTGCATTATAGGAACTGGTGCTGTAAACCATAACCAATCCAAAGCACACCAGAAAAATCGTAAGAAACAACAGATTGTAATCATAGTAGCTATGAAGTTTTCTGGATTTTCCTTTATCTCTCTCTTCCCTTGTCATGCAGACCTCACTTTGATTCTTGTCTTATAAATTTCTTACGTATTCTTTAAAGAGACGGCCTCTTTCTTCATAATTAGGGAACATATCCCAACTCGCGCAGGCAGGAGACAGAAGTACACAATCCCCTTCCTGTGATAATCCATGGCAGGTTTCCACTGCTTCCTGTAAACTATCAGCCATATAAATATCATGAAAGCCATGATTTCTGGCTGTTTCTGCAATTTTATTTTTTGTCTGGCCAATCAGTACCAGAGCTTTTATCTTGCCCGTAAAGGCTTCCATCCACTCATCATATTCCGAACCCTTGTCATACCCTCCGGCTATAAGGCAGGTCGGTGCAGGCATAGATTCAATGGCTTTAATAGAAGCATCCGGATTGGTCCCTTTTGAATCGTTATAATATTTCACACCATTTTTGGTTGTAACGAATTCTATTCGGTGTTCCACAGCAACAAAGTTTCTGACTGCTTTATTGATAACCTCAGCAGGCACCTTTAGGGATAGTGCGATGGCGATGGCAGCCATTGTGTTTTCATAATTATGTCTTCCGAAAATATTCATTTGGGTAACATCAACGACAGTCACAATATTACTTCCATCACTGTATATTATATTGTCACCCTCCAGATATATTCCCTTCTCTAACTTTCTAAGGCTACTGAAATACAATACGTTTGTTTTTAATCCTTTACCGGCTTCCCTTAAAACTTCATCTTCATAATTTAGTATGCATACATCCTCAGCACCCTGATTTTTCGCTATATTTAGCTTTGCAGCAATGTAGTTTTCCATGGTATGATGGCGGTTAAGATGATCCGGGGTAATATTAAGGATTGCACTGACCTGAGGTCTGAAATCTACGATTGTCTCCAGCTGAAAACTGCTCATTTCAATTACAGTTACAGAAGCCGCTGAAGTCTTACAGGCTATATCTGTATATGGTATACCGATATTACCGACAACAAACACCTCTTCGAAATATGCTTTCATAATATCCCCAACCAATGAGGTGGTTGTAGTTTTACCATTTGTTCCGGTTATTGCAGCAATTTTTCCTTTGGCTTTATAATATGCCAGTTCTACAAGACCCCAGATAGGTATCTTCTTCTCCCTGATTCTGTTTACAACAGGAAGATCTGTGGGAACTCCTGGGCTGAGAACAGCCAAACTGACAGACTCCAGATATTCCTCCTTCAGTTCGCCCAGTACTATTTCTCCGGTAAAGGAGTCCGTAAGCTTTTCTCTGATTGCCTCTATATCCAGACTGGCATTGGTATCATATACAATTATCTTATCTGTTATATCCTCCAGGAAATGAACGGCTGAAATACCGCTTAATCCGGTACCAAATACCAATACAGTTTTATTATCCAGTTTCATCTTAATATAATCCTTCTTTCTTGCTGTAGTAATCCGTTTTCACCTTATGTTTTCTTTGGCTGTATCAGATACCAAGCAATGCAATAATACAGCAAAGGGCAGTTGCTATAGAAAACCCTGATACTACTTTCATTTCTGACCAACCGCATAGTTCAAAATGATGGTGAATTGGGGCCATGCGAAATATTCTCTTTCCCCCGGTTATCCTAAAGTATACTATTTGTAATATTACCGAAATTACTTCAATGAGATAAATTAAACCTACTATTATCAGAAATAACGGCATTTTCAGCATAAAAGCTGAAGCAGCTACAAAACCACCTAATGCTAAAGAACCGGTATCCCCCATAAATACCCTTGCCGGATATATATTAAATACCAGAAACCCTAACAGACTGCCTGCTGCTGCATTGGTTATCGGTGATATGCTGCTGCCCACCACAATCGCTGCAACAGAGAAAAAAGTAGTTATCTGCAAAGTTACACTGGCAGCCAAACCATCCAGTCCGTCAGTAAAATTAGCTCCATTAACGGTTCCAAGCATAATAAAGATCATCATCGGAATAAACCATATACCGATTTCCAGATAATAACCTTCGTCAAATCCGCCTGAAAAAGGTATTAATACAGAAGTTCCTACATCTGTATGTTTTGTGAAATAAATCACAAAAACTATTGTTACCAGTATCTGTCCTAACAGTTTCTGCCAGACTTTTAGTCCCATTGATCTTTTCAATACAATCTTCAGATAATCATCCAGAAATCCGATTAAGCCAAAGCCCACTGTAGCAAACAGAACCGGTATAATATCTTTATTCTCTTTCAGGTATAGGATTGATGTTAATACTATACCAAGCAAGATAACTATACCGCCCATTGTGGGTGTACCGGTTTTGCGCAGATGGCTTTTGGGACCGTTGCTTCTAACATATTGCCCCCATTTAAGCCTCTTTAGAAATGGAATAATGATAGGGCATAAAGTCAAGCTAATAACAAAAGCTATTACAACGGGCATTACTTGCCTAGAATCCATTTCTTGTTTCCTCCGTACAATGGCCTATTACTCTTATTCCTATACATAAATTAAATAAAACTCTTTCCAAGCAGTTTTCATTCAATTTATGCAGTTTCTCCTTTGTACGACCACGGATTATTATAAGCTATTCCATATACAGAATCAAGTTACTGTTGTTATTAATCTCTTCGCCTTTTAATGGAAATTGGCTTTTTACCTTTTCTCCCTCACCATCATAATATACTTCTTTAAAAGTATATTCTTTTAAAAGCTTCTTCACCTCTGCTTTTGATAACCCGGCTAAATCAGGCATTATCATTGTTCCGATATTGTTTTCCTTGATTTCGTCCTCTGTATATACGGGTTCGATACCAAGGTAAGGAAGTGCATTTTCATATACTTCAGCGATAACAGGAGCTGCTATAGTTCCGCCATAATATATGCCTTCCGGTTCATCTATTAGAACAATGCCGATGATCTGCGGATTATCGGCAGGAGCAAAGCCAAGAAATGATGATATGTATTTGTTGCTGCTTCTTGGTAATTTCTCAGAGGTTGCAGTTTTTCCACCAATATGATAACCTGCCAGGTAGGCGCGGTTACCGGTACCGTCGGATACAACCGTTTCAAGAAGTTGTTTCATTAAATCAGAGGTTTCTTTCGATACGGCATTCTCCTGTTCCTCATAGTTCAGAGTCTTTACTACCGTACCATCTTTCCCTTTGACTTCTACACCGAAATGAGGGGTTACAATTTTTCCTCCATTTACGATAGCACTGGCAGCTACTAATAGCTGCAGGGGAGTTATCTGAAATGACTGTCCAAAGGAAATGGTAGCCAATTCAACCGCTCCTACATTATCCGGTTTATGCATAATTGACTTTGCTTCACCGGGAAGATCCACACCTGTTTTACGAAACAGTCCTAATCTGTCAAAGTACTTATACATATTGGTTACTCCCACCCTTGCTCCAATTTCCATAAAGACAGGGTTACAGGAGTTCTTAATACCATCTATAAAATCTTCACTGCCATGTCCGCCGGCCTTGTGGCAGCGGATTCTGCGATCTTCCACTATTTTAAAACCCGGGCAGTGAAATCTATCTGTTAGTTTAACAACCTTCTCTTCTAATGCTGCAGTTGCAGTAACAACTTTAAAAGTTGAACCCGGTTCATAGGTATCACTAATACTCGCATTTCTCCACATGTTATTAAGAAGGTCATTTTTCTGTTTATCTGTTAAAGTAGAAACATCCAAGCCATTCAATGCAGATTCAGTCAAAGTATACGGATCATTAAGGTCAAACTCCGGAACATTAACACATGCGTATATTTCGCCATTTTGCGGATTCATCAGAATCATCTTGACATTGTTTGCATTTTTGGCTTCCAGTACTTTCATAGCTGCCTGTTCGGCATACTTTTGTATATTAACATCAATACTGGTATACAGATCTTTTCCGGCAACAGGTTCAATTCTGTCCTCTGCTGCGTTATCTATCTCGACTCCGTATGCTGTTGTAAGGGTTAGTATGGTACCATCGATACCTTTTAAATAATCATCATACTCGACTTCCAGACCAATAATACCCTGATTATCTCCGCCTGTAAACCCTATAACCTTGGAAGCTAAATCACCATACGGGTAATATCTTTTGTAATCTTCATCAACCATAACCCCATCTAAATCATATTCTCTGATTTTATCGGCTAAAGTTTTATCTACATTGGATTTTATTCTTTCAATAGAAGAATTCTTCTCCACTCTCTTACGAACATAGGCTTCGCTGAGCCCTAAGGTTTCAGAGAGAAACTTGATTACCTTTTCAGGTTCTTTAATCTGGCTATGTATTACGGATATGGTACTGACAGGCTTATTATCTGCTAAAATAATTCCGTTCCTGTCATAGATTATTCCTCTTTCTGCCTTAATAGCTCTTTCCCTCTCATGAAGCTTCTGAGCTCTTTCAGCATAATCCGCTGATTTGGCAATCATTAAATATGCCAGCCTGACTGTAAGGAGTGTAGCAGCAATTACAATCACTGCAACTACAATAAAAACATTCCTACGGTTAAAGGTTTTATTTCTTGCCATAAAGGATGCCTCATTTATCTGATTGTTTCATTTTATGACAATCCTTTATAGGTTATGTATAATAATAGCAATGTGATGAAAGTTGTCTATGTATATAATAATGAAGATTTTCTAAAGCTTAGTTTAATTCCTTATCCATTGCCTCTGGCAGTATTTTACTCTGAATTATTATCTTGTGTATCAGTATCACCAGAGCCAGCTGTATTTTCTCCTGTATTATCTCCTATTGATTTCGGCAATGGATCTATATTACCTTCAACAGGATATCCATTTTCAGTCCCTTCTTCGGTATCCTGGGTACTGCTCTGTGTTTCATTATCCTGAGTGTTTGATACCTGTCCGTTTTCCTGATTTGAGCTGTTCTCAGTATTTTCAGTATTTTCGGCGTTTTCTGTATTCCCGGTGTTTTCCTTGCTTACGTCATCTGTACCTTTTCCAGTGTTAGTTGCTGCCCCATCCGCATTAGCAGCCGGATAAATCTCAAGCAGGGGAAGAATCTCTGCCAATATTGCACCAGCTTCTTCCGTTGCCAATGCACTGGTCTGCTTTGCCTTTTCCACTTTCTTAGGATTATGTATGACAACATAAACAACTAACTGGGGGTCGTTTGCAGGAACACTTCCGATAAATGACAATAGTTTTTCTTCAGCAGCTCTGGGATACGTCTGTGCCGTACCAGTTTTACCTCCGATTTCATAACCAGCAACCTTCGCTCCATGAGCTGTTCCTTCATCTACTGTCTTTAACAGTGCTTCTTTTAAGAAGTCAGAGGTGGTGCTTGAAACAGATAACTTTGCAAGCTTTTTGTCATTGGTGGATACCACACTCCCACCAGAGTTCAATACTTCTTTTACTAAATGGGGTTCATAGTAATATCCGCCATTCACCAAAGAGGAGTAACCAGCTGCCATCTGAATCATAGTTACAGTAAAAGTCTGTCCGAAACTGCTGATCGCAAGGTCAAGCTTGGATAATTTATCATTTGCAAAAAGAATTCCCGAATCTTCTCCAGGAAGATCAATTCCTGTTCTCCCGCCAAATCCGAAATATTTCTGATAGCTTGTAAATAATTTTGTGCCTTCTTTTTCTACAATCTGCATTAATGCATCATTACAGGAGAACATCAGTGCTTGCGTTAATGTAATCTCACCATGCCCTGTTCTCTTAGAACAGCCTACAAAAGTCCCCAATATATTTTCCCCGCCATCACAATAAAAAGTATCGCTGGGTTTTATCATATTTTCTTCCAATGCAGCAGCTATTGTAAAAGGCTTAAACGTCGAACCTGGCTCAATCGAATTACTAATGGTATAATTTCTCCACAGATTATTTAAGAAGTTCATTTTTTCTTCTTCCGTCATACCCTTTATTTCATCTTTTGTAAAGAAAGGTGTAAGATCTGTAGGTTTGTTTAAATCATATTCTTGATTAGAAGCCATTGCCAAAATCTCTCCATTGTTAGGATTCATTACAATGACGCCCATATTATCCGGTTCATATTCTTTTATGTATGCTTTTATATGATCTTGTACAATCCTCTGTACATTAGCATCTATGGTTGATACTACCGTATTGCCGTTAATGGAAGGTTTTACATTCTTTTCTAATTTCAATTCCGAATCCATATATCCGAATTCAATGCCATTTGTACCATTTAAAGTATCATTATAATACTGCTCAATACCCCAGTTTCCATTATTATCGCTTGTAGTGAAGCCCAGGACACTCGATGCTAAGGTTTCATAAGGGTATCTGCGTTTATAATCCTCTTCAAACCAAACGCCCTGAATATTTTTATCCGCTTTTGCAAGCTCTTTAAATTTCTCCATATCCTCGTAGGATATACTCTTTATAATTACGCTGTACCTGCTGGTCTTCTTCTCTTCATAAAGCTTATTGATTTTTTCTTCCGTTACGCCTTCAAAAGAATCAATAAGTGCTTTTTTTGTAGGCTGCGCATACTCTTTCTCGGATAAGGCGTAATAAACATCTAATATAACATTGTAAACCTTTTCACTATAAGCTAATACCGTACCATTTCGGTCAAGTATGCTTCCTCTCTGGTAAGGTATTGTAGTACTTGTGTAAGTCTGCTGTGAAAGTACTTTTTTCTCATACCGTACGCCATCCGTATGATTTAACCACACGATTCGGCCAATAAGTACTGTCATAAATATCAATATTACAGAAAACACGAAAAGTAATCTGCTGCTCATACGATTTGTAAATTTTTTAATCTTTTTTGTTCTTCTTTGTTTCATCCCTTGATTTGCCATAATCTACTCCTGTTGTACCATGTAAACCTGTGGTACTTCCGATATAAGAAGTGTGAAATATGTATACAGGTCACACCGTGTCTCAATTTATTTCTTCAGTTTGCCAAATAAGGAATTGTCTTCTGCCTCCGGTATGTCTTTGTATTGCTTTACATAATCGCTGACATTACTCTCATACAATATAACCTGACTGTCATCGGGATAGACCATACCCAATTTGCTGGTAGCATACTCATATATATATTTCAAATCAATAGAAGTATCGATTTTCGCCAGATTTGCGTCATTATCATTCTGCATTTTCGCAAGGTCACGCTCAAGAACAGCAATTTCATTATGCTTTTGTGTTATCTGTGTCTGCACATTCAAGTAAGCAATACAGGAATAAACTGTTATTCCGATGGCAGCTGTAAGAAAAAATACAGAAAACAAATTCATAACCGGTCTTTGTTTTGCTCTTCTTCTAACTGCTGGTTTTGGCTTAACCTTAGGAACTCTTGTTTCTTCTCTGTCGTCATCCGGCTGTGTTGCGTACTGCAGTTTTCTGACTGCATTTCCATCATAGTAACTGTTTTGCCGGTTATACTTTCGCTTATTCTCCTCCATTAGATTCTCCCCCTTTTATGTCTTTCGCTTCTGTCTTTTATATGTGGCGCTCAAACACTCTGAGTTTAGCGCTTTTTGATCTTTTGTTATTTAATATTTCTTCTTCTGATGGCAATAATGCTTTTCGTGTAATTACCTTTCCAAGACTTCTATTTCCGCATACACACACCGGAAAACTGGGTGGGCAGGTACATGGGTTTTCTTTGTTCCTGAAAAATGATTTGACGATTCTATCCTCAAGAGAATGAAAAGTTATAATGCAGAGTCTTCCATTATCATTAAGCAGATTTATCATATCATCAAGAGCACTGCTTAATACTTCCAGTTCTTTATTCAACTCTATCCTGATAGCCTGAAAAGTCTTTTTGCCGGGATGTCCGTTCATACGAAGCTTTGCAGGAATTGCTGCTTTGATTGCTTCTGTCAGCTGACCAGTTGTTTCAATGGGCTGCTCTTCTCTTATTCGAACTATATGTTTCGCAATATTTTTTGCGAATTTATCTTCACCATAGTCTCTGATAATACGATATAAATCGAATTCACTATAGCCGTTAACTATATCTTTTGCTGAGATATCCATTCTGGTATCCATACGCATATCCAAAGGTGCATCTTCCTTATAGGAGAAACCTCTGGCGGTTGTATCAAGCTGATGTGAGGACACACCTAAATCCAGCATAATTCCGTCTACCTTGTGGATTCCCTGTTCTTCTAATACCTTCTTCATATTGACGTAATTACTTCTTATTATAGTAACTTTGTCTTTGAAATTCTCAAGACGCAAACTGGCGGCTTGTATAGCGGCTTCATCCTGATCAATACCAATCAGCCGGCCTCCACTTTCAAGCCTTTTGCATATTTCATAGGAATGGCCGCCCCCGCCTAAAGTTCCATCTACATATATTCCGTCTCCACGGATATTTAACATGTCGATGGTCTCCTGCAGCAGTACTGATATATGCTTAAATTCAATTTCTTTCTTTTCCATATCCATTCTGAAATCTCCCATATTAAAAACTTAACCCGAAATCTGCCATATGCTCAGCTACCTGATCCATATTTTCATAATTATTGTTACTATCCCATCTCTCTTTGGACCAGATCTCAATCTTACTTAGCACACCGACAAATACAATATCTTTTTCAAGGGCTGCTGTTTCTCTTAATTTAGCAGGTATTAATACTCTGCCCTGCTTGTCCACTTCGCAATCAGCTGCCCCAGCCATAAAATAACGCTGTAATTGTCTGGCATCTTTAGTACCTGGAAGATTCTTTAGCTGGTTGACGAAATTCATCCATTCTTCATTAGGATATACAAAAAGACACCCATCTAATCCTTGGGTAACTACAAAATTATCTCCTAATTCATCTCTGAATTTGGAGGGCATTATAATTCGTCCTTTTGTATCGATCGTATGGTTATACTCTCCCATGAACATGAATCTCACCACCAGTCCACCACTTAGTACCACTTTCCACCACTTTGCACCACTTATAAGGCTATTTTATACCACTTTACTTCATATGGCAAGTATTTCTGAATATTTTTACCTTCCATATTTTACTTTTTTTGGAAATTTAGTGCAATACAATCAGTTACCTACAATATCTAGTGTAACCAGTATTACAGGTACCATGATTTGCTCTGATAAGGGCAAAAAAAGAGAATAGGAAAATCGTCCTATTCTCTAAAAGCCCTTAAAAATTGAAATTTTGCATTTTTATACAGTTTTCTTTGTTTTTCGACGTCTTACTACCACAATAACAATTGCCGCAGCTATAACAAGGATTCCGGACAACAGCTGTGATACAGCCAAAGGTGAATTAAAAAGAAATAACTGATCTGTACGATATCCTTCTATCCATAAGCGCCCCAAGCCATAGCCAAATAAATAGAGTAAAAATACTTCTCCATCGAATTTCTTATGCTTTGAGTAAACGATAAGTAATATCAGCAGGATTAGATTCCAAACAGATTCGTATAAAAAAGTTGGTTGAACCTGAATATAAGGAATACCTTCTATACTAACAGTATTATTTCTGATTTCCAATATCTTTTGGTATGCCTGTTCCTTACCGGCAAATTTCTCTGCCAGCTGTGCTACGGGCATAGTGTAATCACTGCTGACATCCTTTAGATTAAGCTGCATGGCAAATAATCCGTTTGAATACTCACCAAAAGCCTCTCTGTTAAAAAAATTCCCCCATCTGCCTATGATCTGTCCTGCTATAAGTCCCAGAACGGCTGTATCGGCTAAAAGTCCAAAGGATATTTTCTTAAGTTTTGTATAGACAAATGCAGTAATAACAGCAGTTATGATACCACCATAGATTGCAAGACCGCCATTTCGTATATTAAATATCTGAAGAGGGGCATCTTTGTACTCATTCCAGTTAAATATTACATAATAAACTCGCGCGCCTATTACAGACAGTATAATTGCATATAAGGCAAAATCCAGATATAAATCTTAATTCTGTCCGGTTCTTTTCGCCTGCCACTCTGCTACCAGATAACCCACTACCATCCCGATAGCGATAGCAATACCGTAATATGCTATGGAAAAGCCAAATATATTAATAGAAGAGCCTACATCATTAAGTTTGATTCCCAGATTCGGAAAATTAATATTCGTACCAGCATTTAATAGCATCATACACCACCGCTTTCTTAAACATTAAACCGGAATAGAACAACATCTCCATCCTGAACTACGTATTCTTTACCTTCTGAACGAACCAGACCTTTTTCCTTTGCAAGATTAAAGTTACCGCATTCTATAAGATTTGTATAACTGACGATTTCTGCACGTATAAAACCTCGTTCAAAATCAGAGTGAATCTTGCCTGCCGCCTGGGGTGCTTTGGTACCTCTTTGAATGGTCCAGGCTTTGGTTTCTTTGGGACCTGCAGTCAGATAGCTGATCAGCCCAAGGATGTTATAACTGGCTGCAATCAATTTCTCAAGACCGGATTCTTTAAGCCCCAGATCTTCTAAGAACATTTTCTTTTCTTCCTCATCAAGTTCAGCTATTTCCTGTTCTATCTGTGCACAGATAACAAATACTTCTGAACCTTCCTTTGCTGCAAATTCTCTGACCTGAGCTACCTGGTTATTATTTGCACCATCATCGGAAAGATCCTCTTCTTTTACATTAGCCGCATAGATTACAGGTTTATAGGTAAGCAGGTTAAATGAGGTTACAAGCACAGCTTCTTCATCATCTGAAACCTCAAAGCTCTTGGCAAGATTTCCTTCTTCCAGATGACTTTTAAGTCTTTCAAGAAGTTCCAGTTCTTTTGCAAGGGTTTTATCATTTTTGGCACCCTTTGAAGTTCTTGCTATTCTTCTTTCAATTATCTCCAAATCCGAGAAAATTAATTCCAGATTAATCGTCTCTATATCTCTTAACGGTTCTACACTGCCATCTACATGGATTATATTACTGTCTTCAAAGCATCGAACCACATGAACAATAGCATCTACTTCTCTGATATTTGAGAGAAACTGATTTCCAAGACCTTCACCTTTAGAAGCTCCCTTAACAAGACCTGCAATGTCCACAAATTCAATTGCAGCAGGAACAATTTTTTCAGTATGATAAAGATCACCTAATACTTTCAATCNNATCCGGTACTGCAACAATTCCTACATTAGGATCAATGGTGCAAAAGGGATAATTCGCAGATTCTGCTCCTGCTTTTGTGAGAGAATTAAAAAGTGTGCTTTTACCTACATTGGGTAAACCTACTATACCTAGTTTCATATATTTCTTCCTTTCAGTCTTTTGCTTCAATCACGATAAGGATACCAGATCCCAATATGATTTCTGCTCTTTCATCCGTTACTTCATTACTGATTCCAATACTGCTGCCTAACTTTAAGGTATATTCATCCAGTGGATATTTAAAGCCTTTTAGAGTAATCTTATCTACCGTCTCGGTAAAGGGAAGCAGGGATACATTGGGACCATGAAGTTTATTACGGTATAAAACCGTTTCATGATTTATCATATATATTTTATTATTTTTATCAATCAGAGTTGTTTTGATTTTCTTTTTTAAAGGCGTATATAATAGCCCAATGTTGGCAAGCATATGATCCGCTCTGGTTCCCGTAGCACCAAGAATAAGAATTTGCTCCGGTTCCAAGGAGATAGCCAGATCAAGAGCAAGTTCCGTATCAGTAGCATCTTTCATGGGATTGTATTCCACAATCTGAACACCGCTTAACTGCTTATAATAAGATATAACTTCCTCAGATACTGAATCAAAATCTCCTACTGCATAATCAACAGCAAGGTTCAGCTGTTGCGCAGCCATAAGTCCTTTATCAACTGCTATCACTTTATCAAAGCTTCTGCCGGCAAGATAATCCCTCACAAAAGGGAGGGTAATCTCACCTCCAGTGATTATAAGTATTCCATTACTCATTACAATATCATCCTTACAATTAATTGAATATCATTCATCGGTTGTAGATAAGCATGTTTGTCAAAAAACTTACCTTTATCAACCTATCTCAAACTTACGAAATACTTCCTTAAAGGCACTTACATTATCGGTAATATTGCCTCCGAATACCGCAGTTCCTGCAACAATAACATTAGCCCCTGCTTTCATAACTTCTTCTACATTGGTAGCATTAATTCCACCGTCAACTTCAATATCTACCTTTAATTGCTTCTCATCAAGAATTTTTTTCAAGCTCCTGATTTTGTTAAGCGAAAGAGGCAGGAAAGCCTGTCCGCCATAACCTGGATTTACACTCATGATAAGAATCATATCAACTTCATCCAGGATATAATCAAGGGCAGAGAGAGGTGTTGCCGGATTTAGAGAAACACCAGCCTTTAACCCCAGTTCCTTAATCTTAGAAACCGTTCTGTGCAGATGCTTGCAAGCCTCTGTATGAACTGTGATGATATCAGCACCTGCTTCCTTGAAATCCTCCAGATAACGTATCGGTTCTTCTACCATAAGATGGACATCAAAGACAAGCCCGGATTCCTTTCTTATGGATTTTATTATCGGAGTACCAAATGAAATGCTGGGAACAAATTCCCCATCCATTACATCAATGTGAAGGTATTCCACTCCAGCTGCTTCTGCTTCCTTAATATACTCACCGAGTCTAAAAAAGTCGGCAGCCAAAATTGAAGGTGCCAATTTATACATAATAACCTCTTTTCTGAATATCCAATACTCTGATTGAATTCCTGTCCTGTCCATTATTCCACCGCTGTTTAGCGGCATTTAGGGTGCTTTCATGCACCCTAAAATTTCTTTTTTTTGTTATTTAATTCTTCAAATAAATCTTTATAATTTTTATACCGTATCTTACTTATTTTCCCGTTTTTTAAAGCTTCTTTTACGTTGCAGTCCGGTTCATTCAGATGCATACAGCCTAAGAATCTGCATTGTGAATCGTATTGCTTAAATTCAGGAAAGAAATCCTTTAATTCATCCTTCTCCAGGCCTTCAAGATACAGGGAACTAAATCCCGGCGTATCCATAACAAAAGTCTCATCACCAACAGCTATCAGCTCTGAGTGTCTGGTCGTATGTTTACCTCTTTGTATCTTTTCGCTGATTTCACCGGTTTTTGTATTAGCTTCCGGAGACAGCAGATTAATGATTGAGGATTTGCCAACACCAGAAGGTCCTGCAAGCACCGTTGTCTTATGAGCCAGCAATTCCTTTACAGAGTTTATTCCCTCCTCTGTAAAGGTGCTGGTAAACAATGTCTTATAACCACAGTTACGATAAGTTTCCTCTAACAGGGATATTTCTTTTTCCGTAACCACATCAGTTTTGTTAAAGCATATAATGGTTTCAACCTTCTGCTGAAGCATTAGTATCAGAAAACGATCCAGCAGATTAAGATTCGGGGCAGGCTTGGCTGCGGCAAAAATTATCATTGCCTGGTCCACATTAGCTACAGCAGGCCGGATTAGGTCATTTGTCCGCTGAAGGATATTAATGATATTACCTTTTTTCATCTCCTCGTCCAGAATGTCCATCTCCACGTCATCTCCTACCAGAGGTTTTATATTCTGATTTCGAAAAATCCCTTTTGCCTTGCATTCATAAAGTTGTTCCTTTTCCGTAAATACATAATAAAAGCCGCCGATACCTTTTAATATCTTTCCCTTCATCTTATTGCTCCGCCGTAAATTCTACATCCCAGGCGGTTCCATATTCCTCATAAACAACCCATTTTCCGCCTTCTAATACAGCTCCGGAGTCGCCCTCTTCAGCATCTCTTCCTATCATCATAGATACGGTTGCATCAGAACCACTGCTGCTGGTTATAGGCAGTGTAACAGGAAAACTGTCGTAGTTCATTGTTCTCTTCTCTAAATCAGTGGTTTTTCCGTTCTGGAACATCTGGAACAATACAATGCCGCTGTCTCCCGGGTAGTCAAAAGGATTTTCATCTATGGTTACAGAACCTGTATAGGAGGTCGGTCTTGCATCAGGTCCTAAACTGATTACAAGATCAATAGCCGTACCTCTGGCCACTTCAGCACCGCCGCTCTTGCTCTGTCCCATTACTTTTCCTTTCGCATAAGTGTCAGAGTAATCTTCCGTAATACTTCCTTCCACCAGATTATTTTCCTTTAACTTTGCAATGGCATCTGCTTTACTGAAGTCCCTTACATCCGGTACTACAACATTGGTCTTCTCAGGTCCCTTACTCATAATTAATATGATTGTATCTCCCTTTTTAACCGAAGATCCTTTAACAGGTTCTGTTGAGATAACATTACCTTCAACAATATTATCATCAAAAGCATATTCATGTTTTATAACAAGGTCTCTGTCAGTTAATGTCGTAGAAGCCTGACTATCACTTAGATTATATACATCCGGAAGAGGGAAGGTCTCCGGCCCTAAACTCACAACCAGCTTTACTTCACCGTCGCTGTCTATCTCAGCTTCTGAAGCCGGGTACTGTTCCATTACAATACCTTTTTCATATTTATCAGAGGTCTTCTCATCTGTTGTAATCTGCAGATCTTCAGATTTCGCATCCAGTCTCTTTTCAGCATCCGCTAAGGAATAGCCTACAACGGAAGGCATAATAACAGTTGTAGCTGCTTCATCTGTGGGTTCAGCAGAAGGTGTAACGGTAGTTGTTATTTCGTCTGACGGAAGATTGTTGTCTTTGTTCCCCGGGAAGAGGTGGAATATATTGATTACAAAGAAAATAATTAATATGACCAGTATTACACCGGCTACAATCGAACCGATAAATATAATCTTCTCCACTCTTGGATCAACCTGATCAATATCCTCCTCGTCCTCCTCTTTGGATTTGGTATTCAAATTAGTCGAAGTATGCTTCAGATCAGGATTGGTATTGGTAATTTTTCCATCCAAATTTCCTGTATTTCTGCCAGGTTGGGTAGACGCAGTTTTAATGTGGCTTACTTCATCCTCTGAAATAGTTATAGTTGGTGAATCAGAAACAACTGCTGCCGGAATCACGACAAAGTCTCCATTGGGATTAGAAATGGAACGCTTTAAATCCGTTATCAGTTCAGAAGCTGAGAGATACCTTCTCTCAGGCTTCTTCTGCATACATTTTTGAATTATCTTTTCAATACTCGGCGGTATGGTCGGGTCAATCTCCCTTAAGGGAATAGCTTCTCCCTGTATGTGCAATAGAGCTACAGAAACTGTATTGTCTCCGACAAAAGGCACTTCTCCGGACAACATTTCATACATGGTTATACCAAGTGAATAAATATCACTTTTCTCATCACTGTAGCCGCCTCTTGCCTGCTCCGGTGAAAGATAATGTACAGAACCCATTGCATTTGAGGTAATTGTATTGGAGTTGGTGGCTTTTGCAATACCGAAATCAGTAACCTTAACTTTACCTTCCTTAGAAATAATGATATTCTGGGGTTTGATATCTCTATGGATAATATGATTTAAATGAGCCGCTTCCATACCCATTGCTATCTGTATGGCAATGCCCACAGCTTCTTTCACTTCCAGCTTACCTTTTCTTTCGACAAAGTGCTTTAAAGTGATCCCCTCAACCAATTCCATTACAATATAATATAGGCCGTTATCTTCTCCTACATCATATACACTTACGATATTGGGGTGTGACAAACCTGCTGCAGACTGAGCTTCTCCTCTGAATTTCTTAACAAAATTCGTGTCATCACTGAATTCCGGTTTAAGAACTTTAATAGCTACATAACGGTTTAACCGATGGCACTTGGCTTTATAAACATCTGCCATACCACCGGAACCTACTTTGTCTATTATTTCGTAGCGGTCGCTGATATACATACCCGGTTTTAACATGTTCTCACCTCTTCTTACAATTTTAGCATAACCACGGAAATATTGTCTTTTCCGCCGTTTTCATTGGCTTTGTTTACAAGTTCCAAACAGGCACTTTTTAAATCCTCATTATAACGATTCACAATTGACAGAATATCCATATCATCCATCATATTGGAAAGACCGTCAGAGCACATTAGCACCACATCCTCAGGACTTAATTCCACCTCGAAATAATCCGGTATTACTGACTCACCAGCTCCAAGTGCTCTTGTGATAATATTCTTATTGGGATGAAAACGCATCTTATCCCGTTCTATTTCACCATTTTTCACCATCTCCTCAACGAGGGAATGATCCTCAGTAATCTGCCTTATGTTCTTATTCCTGATTAAATATAAGCGGCTGTCACCAACGTTTGCTACATAAAGGTTGTTATTTATAACGGTTGCTACTACGAAGGTAGTTCCCATACCTTTTAACTCTGGTCTTGAATCAGCTTCCTTTAACAGTTTCTCATTTGTTAACAGGATACCCTGGGACATGGCTCCCACTGGTTGACTGACCTCTATTTTTTCGATGATTTCAGTAAAAGTCTCTACACAGAATCTGGAGGCATAATCGCCGGCATTGTGTCCTCCCATGCCATCGGCAACAATAAATAAATTCGGTAGTTCCCCAATTCCATCCTCATTGGCATAAACATAGTCCTGATTGACATTCCTGGCTATTCCTGTATCTGTTATCGAAAATGATTTCATGTCTGCACCTCCTTAACTTCCTTTCGGTTTTAACCGGAAGTTTCTTCCATGTAACTTTTTCTTAATTGTCCACAGGCAGCGTCTATATCTGTTCCCATTTCTCTTCTAATAGTAACATTTATTCCGTATTTTTCAAGTATTAATTTGAATTTATGGATACTTTCGACCTGTGATTGCTTGTAATTACGCTCTTTAATCGGGTTAACCGGAATAAGATTCACATGTGCATTTTTACCCTTTAACAGCTTTGCCAGTTCCTTTGCCTGTTCCTCTTTATCATTCTCACCGGCTATCAGACTGTATTCGAAGGTCATTCGTCTGCCGGTCTTTTCGAAATAATAATCACATGCTGCCAACACCTCAGCGATGGAATATCGGTTTGCTATGGGCATCAGCTCTTTTCTTGTTGTATCGTTTGAAGCATGGAGAGAAAGCGCCAGCGTTATTTGCAGCTCTTCTTCCGCCAACTGCCTGATTCTATCTGCCAGTCCGCAGGTTGATACCGTTATGTTTCTCTGGCTGATATGAAGCCCCTTATCATCCGTTAAAATCTTAATGAAGGAAACCAGATTGTCGTAATTATCAAGGGGTTCTCCTGTTCCCATAACCACTACATTAGAAACTCTTTCACCGGTTATCCTCTGTACCATATATATCTGATTCAACATTTCAGAAGCCGTGAGATTTCTCTCAAAACCATTTAATGTCGAGGCACAGAATCTGCAGCCCATCTTACAGCCCACCTGGGAGGAGATGCATACACTGTTTCCGTGATGATATTTCATAAGTACACATTCTAAAAGGTTGCCGTCCTCTAGCTGAAATAAGAACTTAGAGGTTTCACCCGTTTTAGAAGTAAGGGTCCTAACAAGGGTCAGCTTCTTAAGATCGGCATTCTCTGTCAGGTATGTCCTCAAAGTCTTAGAAAGGTTTGTCATCTCTTCAAAATCCCAGGCCAGTTTTACATGCAGCCATTCGTATATTTGTGAAGCTCTGAAAGGTTTCTCACCGGCTTTTGCTATAAATTCCTTCAATTTCTCCAGATTTAAAGATTTAATATCTGTTTTGTCCATTTTAACCTCTTTCGTGAATATCAAATCTTTCAATTTACTATTCCTGTTTTTTTAAGTCTGGCCATAAAAAAACCGTCTGTATTGTGTATTCCGGGTATTAATTGTAAGTACCCCTTCTCTTTTGTTTCAGAACTGATACTTTCCGGAAGGAATTTCTCAATACTTTCTAATTGAAACGGAAAATTTTTAACAAACCATTCAACATTATCCAGATTTTCATCCTTATTAACGGTACAGGTGCTGTATATCAAGATTCCTTCCTCTTTTACATACCGGCTGACCGTTGTTAAGATTTCTCGCTGCAGCATGACCAGTTCCTTTTGTTTTTCTTCTGTCATGTTATACTTTATGTCAGGCTTCTTTCCTATAACACCAAGTCCTGAACAAGGCAGATCGGCAATCACAATATCTGCTTTTCCAATACTTTCCTCGTCCAGCTCTTTTGCATCCATACAGCTTGCTGTTATGTTATGAAAGCCCATTCTGGCAATATTCTCATGAATCAGGGCCACCTTATATTCTGTAAGGTCCCTGGCATCTACTTTACCTGTACCATAAAGAAGATCTGCAGCATGTAGGGATTTACCACCTGGTGCCGCACAGACATCAATAATATAATCACCAGCTTTTACACCGGAAATAAGCCCTATAAGCATGGAACTCTCATCCTGTACCGTAAATCTTCCGTCAGAGAAGGCTTTGATTGTATCCATGGTTTCATAGTCTAACAGCTTCAGAGCCGTATCATTATAGTCGCCCTTTACTGCGGCTATATTTTCTTTCTGCAATATCTCTAATAATTCCTCTGTGGTATTAACAGACTGATTGACTCTTACAGTAGTACCTCTGCTCTCTTCAAACTGAGCTGCGAGCATACCTTTTACTGTCTCATAAGCGTATTCCTTAAGCCATTTCTCGATCATCCAACGTGGTGTTGAATAAGCTACTTCCAGATATCCGATCCGGTCCTTATTCTCAAGAGCATGGTAATCTTCTTTGGTATTTCTGGCGATATTTCTAAGTACTCCGTTAATAAAACCGGAAAGACTCTTAAATCCTCGTTTTCCAGCCAGCTTAACAGCCTCATTGCAGACAGCGCTGTCCGGAACCTGATCCATATATTTTAACTGATAGACAGAAAGACGAAGAAGGGTCCTTATCAATGGCTTCATTTTCCCGACTTTTACACTGGAATAACTATTGATATAAAAGTCCAGGGTTAACAGCCTCTCAAGGGTCCCCTCCACCAGTCTGGTTATAAAGCTTCTGTCTTGTTTGGTAAGATCAGAATGAATTTTTAAGGTTCTGTTAAGAAGCGTATGGCTGAAATCTCCCTTTTCCAGAATCTCGATGAGTATATCCAGAGCAATTTCCCTGGTATTTCTTGTAACCACTTTTGTATCAGTCACGGTTATTGCCTCCGAATATTCTAATTAGCCTTAGCAGCTGCAGAACAGATGCCGCCGCACCTGCAACATAGGTAAGCGCTGCAGCGCCAAGAACTTTCTTTGTTATTTTTACCTCTTCACCATATAGAATCCCTGAATCATCCAATATCCTGACTGCCCTCCTGGAAGCGTTAAACTCAACGGGCAAGGTTACGATCTGGAATAATACCGCAAAGGAAAAGAGTATGATTCCGGCATAGATTAATGTCTGCGACCAGCTTAAGAAAACCCCTAAGATAATCAACGGCCAGGATATCTTCGAACCAAAATTAGCAAGCGGTACGATAGCAGTCCTTAGACGCAGAGGTACATAACCATGCTGGTGCTGGATGGCATGCCCGCATTCATGGGCGGCAACGCCAATAGCCGCTACCGAGGAATCACCGTATANNAATCTCAGTACTTTATTTGACGGATCATAATGATCCGTTAATTTGCCGTTTATGTGTTCTATGGTAACGTCATAGATACCTGCCTGATTTAAGATTCGCTGGGCTGCCTGGGCTCCTGTCATACCTGACAGGCTTCTGACAGCAGAGTATTTGCGGAAGGTTAAATTCACTAAAGCGGAGGCACCCAAAACTAGTACAGCACCTATTATAACAAAGATATATGTGGAATCTAGTCTGTAAAAATATGGAAACATATAAATTCCTCCTTTTCTTAAACAGCTGCAAAATCAAACCTCTGGTAAAACTATCTGTCCATTATGGCAACTGCTCTTTAGACTTTATTGCAAAACAATATTTGCTTTTACTTCATATCCCCTCAAAAAGCTTTCTGCAGTCATCCTTTTCTTTCCCTCTAACTGCAGTTCTTTTACAGCAAGAATACCTTCCCCGGTCTGAACCAATATGGCATCTTTCCTTACTGCGATGATTTCCCCTGGTACGCCATTTGCTTGTGCAGGCTCAACATCTGCATCCCAGATTTTAAGCATTTTCCCTTCAATGGAGGTATAAGCACTTGGCCATGGATTCAATCCTCTAATAAGTCTTTCAATCTTAACGGCTGGCTGGGAGAAATCAATATGCCCCAGAGATTTATCAAGAATCCTTGCATAGATGGAATTACTGTCCCCCTGCCTGGTTCTCGTTGCTCTTCCGGCTTCGATATCAGCCAGTGCCTGAATTAATAAAGGTCCTGCTGCTTCTGCCAGCTTATCATGTAACGTTCCAAAGGTCTCCTTGGGTGAAAGAGTTATCTCTTTTTTGCTGATCATATCACCGGTATCAATTCCCTCATCCATATGCATAATGGTAATACCGGTTTTTTCTTCTCCTTCAATGATACTCCATTGAATGGGCGCTGATCCCCTGTATTTAGGAAGTAAAGATGCATGTACATTAATACAGCCGAATTTCGGAAGTTCCAAAATAACCTTTGAAAGGATTTGACCAAAGGCTGCCACAACAATCACATCCGGGTTTAACTGCTTCAAAACCTCGATAAATTCCGGTTCTTTCACCCGTCTTGGCTGATATACCGGTATGTTAAGACTTAATGCCATTTCTTTCACTGCCGGAAATTGCACCTGATTGCCTCTTCCCTTAGGCTTATCCTGCTGTGTTACAGCAGCAATAATCGTATGACCGGCTTCATGAAGAGATTTTAAGATAACCGCTGCAATCTCCGGTGTTCCCATATAAACAATATTCATGTTTGGTACTCCTTTATTCTTCGGTATTGGAATGAAGCTCTCCGATTACCTTATCTACATACAGCTCGCCGTTTAAATGATCGATTTCATGACAGAGAGCCCTTGCTAACAATTCTGTTCCTTCTACTATAATCTCTTCCATATTTTCATTTAAAGCTTTTACCTTGGCATAGTTTGGTCTCTTTACTACCCCTGATTTTCCGGGAACACTAAGGCAGCCTTCTTCACCCACCTGCTCCCCGTCAGTTTCTAATATTTCAGGATTTATAAGTATTATTGGCGAATCACCGTCTTCTGAAACATCAATAACGATAAGACGTTTCAAAATTCCCACCTGAGGGGCTGCAAGACCCACACCGTAAGCGTCATACATGGTATCTATCATATCCTGAATCAAAGTCTTAATTTTCGGAGTCATTTCCGTAATTTCTTTTGCTCTCTTATTTAAGATGGAATCTCCGATTTTTCTAATATTGCGAATTGCCATTTCCATTATCCTCTCTTTTAAGCTATAAAAACAAGTTTTAATTATTATAATCCAGCCTTCTCATTTATAAAATGAATGAATTAACCAATTTTATTTATTGCAAAAAACATGTTTTATTTTATTTATATTATATATTAATAGTTTAAACTGCTACTCCCATATCTCCCTTCGAGTACAGGCAAATTGTGCAAACCAGAAAAACGAATGCGCCTATGGAAAGGCATTAGAAGTCCTTTTCTCCGGAAACTTTGTGCTATCTTCTCAAACAGATTGTTTGAGCGCAGCGAGTTATCTGTTTGAGAAGATGCCAAGCACAAAATTTCCAGAGAATTAGGACTTCTTATGCCTTGGAATTGAAGCATGGGTTTTTCTGGTTTGTGCAATTTGCCGTCCCCTTGTGAAAAACTTCCCCTTCGCCACCACCTCAATCAAAAACTACCGTTAATCATTTATTTTTATATTACCTCTCCATTTTACCTATTTTCATACCGAAAATCAATAACTGTTCATCGGATCAAAGTCAAATTGAACGACAATTCCTTGAAATTTATCAGAAAAACGGTAAAAACCGTCCAAAAAATCCTTTGCAGTAATCAGTCTGTTATAATCTTCTTCCTTTATATATAAACAGAAACGGTATATATCATTGACCTTTGACAGACTGGCCGGCGAAGGTCCAATAATATGATACTCTTTCAGTTCCTCATCCTTTTCCCATTGTCTTAAGCTGTCGGTTAAAAGCTCAGCCGCTTCTATTCCTTTTCCCTCTTCTTTTGAAGCAATAAGCACCGCAAGAATATGAGACGCCGGAGGATACGCCATCAGTTTGCGAAACAGCATCTCCTGCTTATAAAAACCTTCGAAGTCGCCTTTTCCGGCATAGACAATGCTATGATGCTCCGGCTGGTAAGTCTGTATCACCACTTCTCCCGCCAGCTCTGCTCTTCCGGCTCTGCCTGCTGCCTGTGTCAGTAGCTGAAAAGTCCTTTCCGATGCACGAAAGTCTGCTGCATGGAGGGATAAATCCGCTGCCAGAATGCCCACTAAGGTAACTTTGGGAAAGTCATGGCCTTTTACAATCATCTGGGTTCCCACCAGTATATCTGCCTGCCCTTTGGAAAAGGCAGCAAGTATTTCTTCATGACCTCCCTTTTTTTTCGTGGTATCCATGTCCATGCGAAGGATTCTGGCATAAGGAAATTCTTTTCTAACCATTTCCTCTACTTTCTGGGTCCCGGTGCCAAAAGCCGCAATATATTTTGAACCGCAGGAGGGACAGATTTTCGGGTAATCCTCCTCATGACCGCAGTAATGGCAGACCATCCTGCCATTGTTATGAGAGGTAAGAGAAATATCACAGTGAGGGCATTTTAATACAAAACCACAGCTTCTGCAGGAAATAAACCCTGCATAGCCTCTGCGGTTGATAAACAGCATGATCTGCTCACCCTTTTTTAATCGGTCTTCCATAAGGGCCTTCAGCCTTCTGCTGAATATGGATTTATTCCTGGCTTTTAATTCCTCTCTTAAGTCCTCGGTCCAGATAGAAGGCATCTGTCTTGTACCTTCTCTGGCTTCCAGTCGGTAAAGGGTATATTCACCCTCCAGGGCTTTCTTGTAGGACTCCAGAGAAGGCGTTGCTGAGCCCAAGAGTACACTGGCTCCGGATAGCCTTGCTCTTTCAATGGCGGTTTCTCTGGCATGATATTTCGGCGGATTCTCACTTTTATAACTTCCTTCATGCTCTTCATCCATAATTATGAGCCCGAGGTTTTTAAATGGGGTGAAGAGGGCTGATCTTGGCCCAATGATAATATCAATATCACCGTTTTTTGCTCTGAGATACTGGTCATATTTTTCCCCGCCGGACAGTTTTGAATTCATAATTGATACACGGTCACCAAATTTTTGAAGAAAACGCATGACCGTCTGATAGGTAAGGGAGATTTCCGGTATCAGCACAATGACCTGTTTACCAAGTCTTAACATTTCTTCTATTATATTTATATATACTTCTGTTTTACCGCTGCCGGTCACGCCATATAAAAGGCAGGTCCTTCGTATACCTTCTCTGTAATCCTTTATAAAATCATCCGCTATTTTCTGTTGTTTGTCACTAAGTATCACAGTTTTCTCGGATACCTTATAATCTCTGACAGGATTTCGATATAAGACATTGGCTTCTGTCTTTATTATACCCAGCTTCTCAAGATCTTTAATGGTAGAGGGCGATATATTCAGCTTATTTCTAACATATTCATAATCCAGTGAATCACCCTTTAACAACTCTTCTATTAAGCGGACTCTGCCTTTGTTATTTTTACGTTTTTCCGTCTCCAGTACCTCATTAAGTTCCTCTACAGACAGAAGTACCTTAATCTTCTTATCTTCTTTTTGCTTAACGGTCTTTTTAACAGGAATCACTGTTTTAAGTGCTTCATTCATGGTAGAACCAAAAGTGTTCCGCATCCAGGCTGCCAGACTGATAAGCTGACCTTCAATCATCAGCGTATCCTCAGCCAGAGAAGTAATTGGCTTTATAGCCTCTTCCTTCCATTTCGCTTTATCGGACAAGCCGGTAATGTATCCCTTTATCTGTCTGTTTCCTTTTCCAAAGGGGATGAGCACCTGGGCACCGATTAAAGCATGGTCTCTTAGCGCTTCCGGTATCAGGTACTGATAGGTACGATCCAGATCTTCATGAGAAATATCAACTATGATATCTGCATATTTCATCACCTAACCACCACCTTCCTGTGTTTCTTCTATTAAAAGATTATCTTATCGGTCTTCTTATTGTAACAGATTTTTTACTATCTCATCGGTCTTCATACCTCTGGAGCCTTTTACCAGAACACCGTCTCCATTCTTTAAGTAACCTTTAAGAAAACTTACTGCTTCTTCATTCTTATCAAATGAATGGGTCTCAACCTGTGCTTTCTTATCCTGTATTGCCTTTGCGATATAGCGGGCTTCTGCTCCCACGGTAACAACGCAGTCAAGCTTTACCTCGGCAATATATTCACCCACTTCATAATGGCTTTGCTGTGAGATTTCTCCCAGCTCCTTTACATCAGCCAGAACTGCAATACGCCTTGTAACATTGTCCAGTTCTTTTAAGACACCTATACCACTCTTCATGGAATCAGGACTCGCATTGTAGGAATCATCGATTACTTTAATGCCATTGAAGTTTGAAATCTGCCCTCTCATAGCAATGGGTCTGTAATTCTTAAGTCCTTCTTTCGCTTTACTTACAGGAATTCCATAATTCCAGGCTATGGCCAAAGCTGCCAGCGCATTATAGACATTGTGAATTCCAGGTACCTTTAGAGCAACTTCCTCTGTGACAGTTTCTGTAACCTTTCTGCTGTCAGGCAGAAGCCTCTCAGACAGGATATCTATCTTTAAATCTTTTTTCGTCTTTGGGTAAGTAACCAGGAAGGTAGTCTCCTCTGCTATGGTTTTAATATCAGAAGCCGTAAAATCATAGCTACCCTGAATACCATAGGTTATTACCTGGCATTCTTTCAGCTTTTTGGCTGTGAGGGGAGACAGGTCAATACCAGTATCTCTTTTTTCCCATACCAGGGCAGCTTCTCCCAGCAAATCATCATCCCCATTTAAAACCAGAACATTGCCTTTTAAGAATGAATTAATTATATTCATTTTTTCTTTTCTGATATTTTCCCGGGTCTTTAACTGGGCTATATGAGATACCCCAATGTTGGTCATAACCGCTGCTTCTGGCTGGGCAATGGTACAAAGCCTTGCCATTTCACCTTCTTCACTCATTCCCATTTCTATTACACCAAGTTCATGCTCTTTCTTAAGCTTAAGCATCATTAAGGGAAGTCCTACCTGGCTATTCATATTTCCTTCGGTCTTTAATACTTTACGGGACACCTCCAGGGCAGCCGCAACCATTTCCTTTGTAGTGGTCTTTCCAACGCTGCCGGTAATCCCAATCACAGGAATGGGATATTTCTCTCTATAATAGGTGCCAAGTGCCTGTAAGGCCTGTAAGGTATCTTCTACCAGGATACAGGCTCTGCCTTCAACTTCCGGCAACTCCCTGTGTGACAGGCAAGCCGCTGCTCCATGTAAAAAAGCATCCTGAATGTAGTCATGTCCGTCCACTCTCTCACCGACTATAGGGACAAAGAGAGAACCTGCTGCTGCCTTCCCGGAATTTGTCAGCACCTCTGAAATATTGATGTCATCTTTTCCCCAAAGAAGTGTTCCTTTCGTAGCAAGAACAATTTCTTTTATATTTATTTCATCCATTTTATTTCTCCATTCCCGGTCTTATAGGATAACTTTGCCTTCTGCTTTTATTTCATCAACAGCCTGGCGAATCAAGTCTCTTTCATCCATCTTATATTTTACGCCTTTAATTTCCTGATAATCTTCATGACCTTTACCGGCAAGAATAATAACATCACCGGCTATGGCATTTTCAATACAATATTTAATAGCTTCTTTTCTATCTATGATTGCAATATATTCTCCCGGACCTTTCTTTACACCGGTGATGATATCCTCCAAGATTTCCTCCGGTTCTTCAAATCTAGGGTTATCAGAGGTTACAACGGTAAGATCTGCAAGGTTTGAGGAGATTTCCCCCATCTCATACCGCCTTAGCTTTGAACGGTTACCACCGCAGCCAAAGAGGCATATCAGTCTTTTGGGTTCATATTCCTTAATGGTAGTAAGGAGGCTTTTTAAGGACATGGCATTATGGGCATAATCTATCATCATAGAAAAATTAAAGGATATGGTTACCGGCTCAACTCTTCCCTTTACTTTAACGGATAGAAGAGCTTTCTTTATATTCTCTTCACTGATACCAAAATGCCTGCAGATGGCAATCGCAGTCAGCGAATTGTATACATTGAATTTACCCGGCAGATTTAAGTGTACGGAGTAGTTCAACAACCCTTTAAGATCATAATTCACACCAAGGCTTCCATCCATAGTGTGAAGATTTATGTTGCAGGCCATTAAGTCAGCTTCTTTCTCCAGGCCATAAGTTTCAAGCTTACAGGTATGTCCCTTTAATACCTCCTCCATATGGGTATCATCTGCATTGGCAATTCCCACCAGGCATTGTTTAAAGAGAAGTCCCTTGCAAGCCATATATTCTTCAAAATCCTTGTGTTCATCGGGACCGATATGATCCGGCTCTATATTTGTAAAGATGCCGTAATCAAAGGTAAAGCCGCCAACTCTTGAAAGCATTAAGCCCTGTGAAGAAACCTCCATTACCACTGCTTCACAACCCTCCTCGACCATTTTGGCAAAGTACTCCTGAATCTGATAGGATTCCGGGGTTGTATTTGCGGCTGGTATGACATTGTCTCCGATAATGACTTCTATGGTTCCCAGAAGTCCTGTCTTAATACCTGCATTTTCCAGGATGGAACGCACCATATAAGAGGTGGTAGTTTTACCTTTGGTTCCGGTGATACCGATGGTTTTAAGCTTTGCTGCCGGGTGGTCAAAGTAGGCTGCTGAAAGCTCCGCCAATGCCAATCTGGTATCCGCAACACGGATTACCGTAACTTCACCGTCAATTTCCACCTCCTGGGAAACCACAAGAACTTTAGCTCCTTTTTCTACAACCTCCCTGGCAAAATCATGCCCGTCAATCTTAAAACCTTTGATACATACAAAAACGGAACCTGGCTTTACTTTTCTGGAATCATATACCAGATCCAGAATTTCCGTATCCAAAGTCCCTCTTACAAGTGTATATTCAGTTTTTTCCAACATTTTTTTAAGCTGCATAAATACCTCCTACATAGCCCTGCTCTATGGCTGAATTATTATAATATATGAACGGGAAATACTCATATTCCATACTTTGGGTTTCCTTGTATTTTCCAACAGAAAAGCCCATCCAAGCTTACCCGGACGGGCTTTATCTCAAGGTAATAGAATACCCATACTTTTATTTATTATATAACACTGGATTTTCCTTGTCAATGTCGGCTGATGAGTTGTGCAGGACAAATAGAGAATTAAAATACAGAAAGAGATGTTGGGGAAACGGACGATAATTGAGAATTTTGTTTTTTCGTTTTGTTGCTCAAGGCTCCGTATGACACTAAAGCGACAGCAGCCGTTCCTGGAAGCGGAAAAAGTGCCAAACCCGCTGGAACGCTGAGGCTTCGGTAGCTTGCTGCTGCTCAGACACTGGCACTTTTTTCGCTAGTCACGGCTGCTGTCACTTAAGTGTCATATGGAGTCTTTCGATACAAAACGCCAAAACAAAATCCTCAATTATCTGTGTACTCCCATTATTTCCATTATTTAGTTTCAGGTGTTTGCTGTGAGAGGCACTGCACAGTAAATGGATGAAGGATGTTACTGGAAGTGGAAAATGGAGCTTATGGCATAAGCATTTTTATTTCGCAGCTTCTTTATAAGAGCAACAGTAATCACTGAAGGTTCTTACAATAATCTTGAACTTGGAGTCAGCCGGAACTACAAAATTTTCTCCTGTTTTGTAAGTGGTATAGGAGGATTCTCCTGGCAGACAGATATCCATTTCTCCTCCCAGGACTTCCATCATTTCCTCAGCTCCGGTAGCAAATTCATACTCACCTGCCAGCATAAATCCCAGAGTTTTTCTCTCTCCATTCTTAAAATAAATTGTCCGGCTGGTTACCTTTCCGTCAAAATATACATTTGCCTCTTTTACTACATCCACATTTTCAAATTTCATCTTTTAAAGTCCTTTCGATTTATTGGTGCAGGCTTTCATGGCTTCGATTACAGCACTGCGAAAACCCTTTTGTTCCAGTACTCTCACAGCCTCTATGGTAGTACCGCCCGGAGAACATACCATATCTTTTAATTCACCGGGATGTTTACCTGTCTCCAGAACCATTTTAGCACTTCCATACACTGCCTGTGCAGCAAACTGATACGCCTGCGCTCTTGGCATTCCATCTGCAACAGCTGCATCTGCCATTGCTTCGATAAACATAAATACATACGCAGGTGAACTTCCGCTTACAGCTACTACAACATCCATCAGTTTCTCCGGTAATACTTCGACCTTGCCAAATCCTCTTAAAATCCTGCATGCAAGCTCCAGTTCGTCCGCTGTTACCAGGTCGTTGCTGCAAACTCCTGTTATACCTTCCCCCACCAATGCAGGAGTATTCGGCATACAGCGGATCACTTTTAATGACCTTCCAAAGGTCTCTGACAGCCAGGCAAGGGTTTTACCGGGTGCTATTGTTACTATAATCTGATTATCCTTAATATAATCTTTGATTTCATTAATCACAGCTTCATAATATTGAGGTTTTACCGCTAAAAACAGGATATCTGCTTCATTTACTGCAGTCTTGTTATCGCTGCTTACCCTAATCTTTAATTGCTCCCTGGCTTTTTCCAGTGCCGGTGCATAAGTATCTGAAGCAATAATATCCTCAGCACTGCAGATCTTATTAGCTGTTATACCTCCAATCATAGCTGCTGCCATATTACCGCAACCGATAAATCCTAGTTTCATACCATTTCCTTTCTGTACTATTTATACTTTGTACATAGAATAATAAACTATTTCACCCGTTGTAACAGGGTTATTTCATTAGAATATAACTGAGAATATAACGGTTAATTAAACAAAGGCTTTTTCTTCATTTCTGATAGCCCTATACCCAGAATAACAACATTTTTCATCCTTAAAATAATTGCTGTGTACAGCAGTTATTTCCTTGGTACTTATCTGTTCTGACATGAATTCCTCACATTCTGACACATATATGGCAATACATGTCCAATTGTATATTGATAAGCAGTGTATCATAAATTCAAATTTATCACAACACAAAGGTGTGGAAAAGGTTGTCAAGACTTCCTTACAGCTCCTTCAATCTCAGCAAATTCGGAAAACCCGGCTTGCTCTTTGGGAGTTTTTATCTCGGAAAGGTTCCTTATGACACTTAAACTACAGGAATTGCGCCAAGTTCAGAATAAACCACTGTCTGAGCGTACAACACACTCCTGCCGTCACAACCAAATATACGCGAGTTTGGTTTATTCTGGACTGCCTTAAGCAATTTCTGCAGTTTTAGTGGAATAAGGGTTCTTCTCCGAACAAAAACGTACAAAGAGCAAGCCGGGTTTTCGTACACTTCCAAAACCTAAAACTCCCCATCTTATAAAGGAATTGTAAATAGCATTATACATCTGATTATGCTATACTAAAAAATACTTATAAGCACTACATCAAAATTTAAGCAACCAGAGTACTGCAACATTGACCGGAAAGGAATAATACTATTATGTTCTTTATTATGGGTATTTCACAAGGAGAAAAAAGACTGTCCTTTCATCAAACCATGGTTTGTAAGGTCTGCGGTAAATTCGGCAGACTGGAGGTCTTTATGACTTATACTTACTTCACTCTGTTCTTTCTTCCGATATTCCGCTGGAATGTCAAATATTATGCCACTGCTGCCTGCTGTGGTTCCGTATACTTGCTGGATAAAGACTTAGGGAAGAAAATAGCCAGAGGAGAAGCGGTTACCTTAACCAATGAAGACCTGATAAACACCGTACATCAGAGTAATTATGGCGGAGATTTGCACTGTTCACGCTGTGGATATCAATGCAGTTCTGATTTTATATATTGTCCGAAATGCGGTAACAGGCTTCTATAATAAGTCAGTACTTGCCTTAACTTATTAACTTCATATGCAAAAAATTGCCGTAGCAGAAAATATGAAATCATCTGCTACGGCAATTTTCTTTGTACAAGCTTACTATCGAATTCACCACTCTGGGGAATCGAAGACTTAAGTACATGGCTTTCATACTGCCAGTAAACCAAAGTCCTATCTTTTAAACTATCACATCATCAATATTGAAACAAGTGTCAAAAGCCTTGTTTCCATATAGTATCAGGCGAATTGCACAAAGCTGAAAGAACGAATGCGCCTATGGAAAGGGATTAGAAGTCCTTTTCTCTGGATATTTTGTGCTATCCTGTAAAACAGATTGTTTGAGCGCAGCGAGTTATCTGTTTTACAGGATGACCAGCACAAAATATTCAGAGAATTAGGACTTCTTATCCCTCGGAATCGAAGCATGAGTTCTTTCTGCTTTGTGCATTTCGCCGTCCCCTTGTGAAAAACCAGCCTTTCACCACTCACTCAAATTCTACCGGCGTATGTATCTTATACTACTCCTGCCCCTTATAGAATCCCCTTGAAACTAATTTATTTCTGTTTATTGCGCCTTAAGAACTTCCATCGCAGCTGCATTTGCCGCATTTGCTTTTTCAGTCAAATCCGGTGCAAGATCATGCGCATTCACACCATTGTTTAATACCTCATTCTCAGCTCCTGCATATCCTTCTGCAATAAAGGTACCAAATCCCGGAATAATTGTTCCGCCATAAGGTATGGGTTCTTTGCAATTTGCAAGGAAAGCATCAAAATATGGTCCTCTTCCGTAAGCATCGTCTGCTCCAGGGAAGAAGGTTCTCACTTTATCCCAAACAGCAGTACTTAAAGTAATAGGAAGTCCATCCATGGAAAGCTTTGTGCCGTCAGCATTTGACAGTGTACTGTAAGCATCCAGCTTCGCCATCCAGCCTTCTTCGTTCCAGTTCATGAATTTTAATAACTCATAGGCTTCTCTTGGATGTTCGGTAGCAGAAGAAATTCCGCCAAAGTCAAGAGTTCCCATGGAGTGGCTGCTTGTTGTTCCTTTTGCTCTGGGCACATTGTAAGGAACATATACAAGACCAAGATCTAAGTATTCCTGTGTAGCAAATAAGTTATTGAATGTCCACCATGCATCGAACTGATAAGCAACCTTACCGGAGTAACCTGCCCACATGGTTCTGTCACCAAAGGCTGCTTCTGCTTCATCGGAATCATAAGCAGGTGCATGATATTTTCCATTTACAAGTTCAGCCTGCATGTTAAGTCCGTCAGCCCAGTTTGTCATATCAAACTTAGTACCGTCCCATCCAAACTCGCCCCATACATTATCATCAGATGCAACAGGGTACCAGGTTACAATTGTTCTGTACTGGTTAAAGCCGTATATTCCCTGCTCGGGAACTGTCATCTTCTTGATGGATTCAATCATATCTTCCCAGGTCCAGTCAGTGGAAGGCATTTCTACATTTAATTTATCAAATACAGTCTTGTTGGCATATACTACTTCAGGGAAGAATTTAACGGGAGTAGCCCATTTCTTATCTGTTCCGTAATAGCCGAACTTTCCTTCATTTATGGTTGTCAGAACATTATCTGCTTCCGGATCATTCTCCCAATACTCTGTCATATCACCTAAAAGCTGATTGTTAATAGCAAAATCACACTCACCTAAAATCCAGAATGCATCAGGCATCTGACCCGTAGCCACCAGATTTAACAAGGAATCATTGTATCCATCTAAGGCAAGAGTAACTACTTCTACCTTAATATTGGGATACTTCTTCATAAACTGTTCTGCCAGGTATTTTGTCAGAACTTCATTCTCCCAGGATACATAAGTTAATGTTATCTCATCCGTTGTCATTGGCGGTAAAGATTTTTCAGCAGCTGCAGGTTCACTATCCCCTTCTGCCGGTGTTGTTTCTGCTGCATTTCCCCCATTGTTTGTACTTACTTCCACACCGTTTTGTCCGCCAGTGGTGTTTTTGTTACCTGAGCTGCAGGCAGCCATAGAAATAACCATAGTAAGTACAAGTAAAAGACTTAATACCTTTTTCATGTTTCGCATTTAAAACATCCTCCTTTTTTGTTATCCATTTATTAGAATAGAAGCTTTCGCCTCATTATTCTCCTGTGATTCCCGTACGGTCAATACTCTCTACAAAATACTTTTGCAGAAAGACGTACATCAGTAACAGCGGCAGTATACTTAACATGGTGCCTGCCATTTTTATGGATTCATTGATATTCCCCAATTGCTGCTGACTACCCTGATTATATTGTTCATAGATACTCTCAAAGTTTTTCAGCTCCACTACAAGGGAGGTCCAGGCATTGGCACTGCTGGTTCCCTTTCCGGATATAAACAGCGTTGTTAGATAAGATTCATTCCAGTACCATACAATAGAAAATAAAAATACTACAAGTATAGCTGGTGCTGCCGACGGTAGGGAGATTCTGAAAAAGGACCTGAAATAACCGGCACCGTCGATATGGGCAGCTTCAATTAATGCCTGGGGCACTTGTTTAAAAAATTGATAAAAAATCAGGATAAAAATCTGTGCTTTAATGCCCTGCCCCAGTAAGGCCGGAAGGTTAAAGGCATGGAGCGTTCCAATCAGTTTTAGATTGGTAAACAATACATAGGTAGGCATCATGGTAACCTGTGCCGGCAATATAAAGGAAAATATCAGGATTACCAGCATGATTTTCTTACCCCTGAATTCAAACCTTGCAAAACCATAGCCTATCACCGCACAAGTTGCAACCTGCAGCAGTGTGGGCAGTCCGGCAAGGATTATACTGTCCTTTAGAGAATTCCAGAAATTCATAACCTTAAAAGCATTCTTATAATTCCCCATATAAAATTGTGAAGGAATCCATTTGATTGAAGCATCCAGCAAATCATCCAGGGACATAAGGCTGGTGCTGATCATATATAGTAAAGGATAAAGATATACAAAACCAATACCGATTAACAGAATATACTTAATCAGCATGGGCAGGAAGCCCTGTCTGTCCTTGGAACCCATCATATATTTTTTCAGCTTATCCTTATTAAGTTTGGGAGCCACAAAGTTAACTTTATCGTTTAGTTTCAGCTTATTCGTTTTCAATTGCTTCCCTCCCTTTTTAAGCCTTTTCTACGTCTTTCCTGTCTGTTCCTTAACTGACGTCTTTCCTTCTCAAGCTTCTGAATCCTCTTCTTTTCTTTTTTGACTTCTGTTATGTAATTATCTTTTTTATTCCTTAATAATAATGCAATGAAAATTACCAGAAGGCATACCACCAGGGAATATACCCAGGCTTTAGCAGAAGCAAAGCCATAACCTCTGTTTATTGCGAACATATCGTTGTAAATGGAGGTAATGATAACATTCTGCTCGTTATTGGACAGAAAGATTACGGTATAAACTGCATTGAGCAGAATCATCGGTTTAATTGTCGGCAGGGTTATCTTCCAGAAGCATTCCCAGCCGGAACCACCGTCGATCTTAGCCGCTTCATAAAGAGTACTGTCTATCTTCTGAATAGCTGCCAGAAATATGAGTATCTGCACTCCGGAATACCAGAGCACCATTATCATATTGTTAAACAGTCCTACTATGGGTTCTACCAGAAAATTCGGCAGCAGGTCCCCCAATATGGAGGTAATGGCAGATACATTCATTGCCGGGATGCTGGCAGCTCCCTGATCGGCCAGCTGTGCCATAACCGGTCCGCTTACTACGATAACCGGCAGGAAATAAATCGTTCGAAAGAGTCCCTTACCTTTCATCTTTCCATTTAACAGCTTTGCTATAATCAAAGAGAACACCACGATAACCGGTACGGATAACAGGGTATCCAGCAGATATCCTGTTAGATCTTCCAGGAATAGTGGGTCCAAACGAAAGATATCCGTATAATTTTGAAATTTAATAAATTGAAAAACTCTTCCCTTTGGAGTAATTTTTACATTTTGCAGACTGTAGTAAAAGGACTGTATCAAAGGAACAATCAGAAAGACCAATGCGCCTAACATCCAGGGTGCTACAAATACGTACCCCATCAGGGATTCTCTTCTTTTTAACTTACTTTTTCTGTTCTTCTTCATTACGGCTCACCTACCTTAAAAGACATAGGAGCTATCTCATAGCCATCTGCCTGGATTGCGGCGGTTGTACTATAATTTACATATACCTTTATGCCGTTGTCATAGGTTACAACCGTCAGGCCATTTGCATACTGTTTGTGATCCGTCATCATAGCTCCCTCCGTCTTATCATGGACTTCTTTCAGTTCTTTATAATAGGAAAGGATGTATTCCTTGTAGACACTGTACTTGGAACTGTATAAGTCGGAGGAGTTGGTATACTGTAAGCCTGCCGGATCTTCATAGGTTATGTAAAAGGAGGGGTTGATTCCCATCTCTGCAAGCTTTAAGAAAAATTCCTGCTTATTTGCCTCGAAGTTAATGTATTCCGAATACATAGGCAGCACTCCCTTAAATACAATGGATAGAAAAGGAACCTCTTCATCCGTAAAGATATAATTAGAGGAGGCTGCCGGCATCTCGTTGATACCGTCAGAATATTTCCACAGGAACTCGAAAGGTTTTTCCAGTACCAGGCTGAAGTCCGTATCCAGCTCCTTTACTGCAGACTCATAGCTGTTTGCAGTATTCACTCTGGAATATACCGTTCCTTTATTCGAGTAAGTAAACAGGATATTACTGATACCGCTTAACATAAGGTTCTTAATATCACTCTTCTTATAGGAAGCAGCGGATGCTCTAAGTGTCTCTGCTGTACGGGAAGGTGTTAAATAACGAAAACTGCTAAATACATCCTTATAGGTATTTTCCTGGTATACCCTCTTGGTAATCTGTTTCATAATATTAAAGTTGGCATTTCGCAGGGCTGGATTAATCCTGAGTGCATCCTGTGCCAGATAGATATCGATGCCCTGTTCTTTGGACTCCCTGATAAGCTTCGTCAGCTCTTTCGTTCCACCGATATCTCCGTCTACTTTATAGGAAGTAATCGGTACTGCATTGATTCCGCCTTTCTGCCAGCCTTTATAGACAGTAAAGATATCGGTAACTCCCTCCGCTCTTAAATCCCGATACATGGAACGTATATTATCAACGGTTGTCATAGTGACATTCCGTTTGAAGATCAGCCAGTTCTCTTTGTCAATTCCTAAGAAATCCAGCCTTATCTTAAAATCATCCTCTTTTTTAACAAGCTCACCGGCATTCAGCAGATATTCTCTGTAGCTTAAAGCCAGACCGGTATAATCAGCTTTAGCACCGGATACAAAACGGTAATGGATACGTATGTCAAATTCATTACGTTTTGCCTGTCTTGTAACCACAGAACCTTCTTTGTTACCGGTAGGCTGTGTATAAATCTGCCTCAGTACGAATTTAGAACAGATCCAGTTATAATCGGTGTAAGCACCGTTTGGATAGGCTTCTATCTTGGCGCTGTAATCACCGCTCTCGATAATTCCCAGATACCCCATCTGAGAATCCGTATGTACCATACCAAACACCGGTGCCATAATCTTTTCTGCTTCATTTACACTTTGATATTCTCCCCAAAGAAGGGATAAGGTATAGGCTTCATCAAGACCTGCGTTCATGCCGTAAACATACTGGGAGAAATTCGAGGAGAANNCCTAAATAGGTATTGCCTAAGAAAGGGTAAACATAGATTTCACCGATTTTATACTCCTCAGAGGTTTCTTCAATGGAATCAGAGGGAATTTCTGCCGTATAACCATCCTCTGTAAGCGTCACTTCCAACTGAAACCCAATACCGTACTCTTTTAAGAATACTTTAGCAAGAAAACCGTCCTCCTTAAGAGTGATCTCTTTCTCGGCATTTCGTATATCCACAGTAGTAGGAGCAATATTTATTCCTTTTAGCACCTGAAGTACTACACCGGATTTCATAAAGGACTGCCAGGCAGCATTACTTTTGCCATCATCCTCCTCCACAATGGATTCCATAACAGCACCGGTATTTTTATCACGGATAATAATTGACAGTGCTTCTTCTTTAAAATACATCTGATAATTATTATTTTCTGCTATCAGCTGATGTCCGTTCAAGGTACTACCGGGATTACTCACTATCGCCCCATCTGCTACCTGTTCTGAGCCAGAATAATCGGATTTCACCTTACTGTTATCAGAAAGCTTAAGCGTCTCACTGGCAGTATAAGAGGTAGTTTGCAAAACACTGTCCGAACTGCCTGATACTGCTTTTATTTGCGTTGAAAGCAGTGCACTGACAGAGAATACTGCAACCAACGCACAAGCAGCTAAGATAACCGCCTGCTTCTTATTCTTTATTATTTTTCTATTCAAGCCGATACACCACCTCTCCGTAAATTGCCTGCGCGAAATCTTTTACCTGAGACACTAATACATACAGGATAAATAACAATAAAGCTGCAATCAGTGCACAGAAAAAGGTAAGAAGAATAACCTTGACGGTTTCTTTTACTGTGTAATTATTAATCTCCTTTACCGCCAGGAACAGCAGTATGACCACCCAGGTATACATGCAGAAGTTGGAAAACCTTACAAGGAATACCTCATTGTAAGTAATGATATTACTGATAACGATAACCAGAGGTTTTATTATCATGTAAGGACCGAGTGCATATACAAATGCCGTATACAACTGTTTGAAGGTACCTTCGCCGTCATTTATGGTACTGATCAGATAGGTACAGGCTGTCATAAGAAGAAAAATTCCAAGCAGATACAGCACATCGGTAAATATATCGTACCTGCCGTCCATCACCGTTTTGAGTATAAAACCGGTAGCATACTTATTCACCAGATAAACCACCATAAACACTGCCAGCAGGATATTCGCACTGGCATATGAAGCTTTTGCTTCTCTTCTTACTCCGTAACAACCATCTATTGGATGCTTCATAAAATACATCGTATAATTCAATCTGCCAAGGAGCTGCTTATGAAATAGCTTATCCTTAAGGGCAAGTACAGAGGAAAAGGTCTTCCGCTTCTTTTGCAGGTACTTAACTCCCTTCCTCAGGAAAAAGAGTCCAAGCAGTATTCCAACACCGGGAATCAGATTCTTATTCAGCCATACATTTCTAACTTCCCAAAATGCATCGGAATATCCCTGGAAGTCCTTTGCCATTCTAAAATATTTCAAAGCCAGTGTATAATTTTCTTCCTGCAGATAAGCCTGACCCATTGCCATGTTTGCATAATCGAACAGGCTGTTCATATCCAGGATACGGTTTAGCGGCTCCTTGCTTTTGGTATATTCACCATTCTGATACAGATATAGTGCTTCATGTACAAGGTCAGTAAATTCCGTGGTCTCAAATACCTGAATCTCATTTTTCTCCTGATCCAGTACATAGAGACGATTATTTTTATCTACTCCGATAGCTGCGGCTTTTTGGAATAGCCCGATTCTAAGACGTCCCGAATCCTTTCCTCCAAAAATAAACAGGGTACTGCCGTTCTTGTTATATTCGTACACATATCCGTCTTCTGACAGCATATAGATATTTTCATAATTTCCCACTGTTACTGCCGTAGGCAATAGATCATAGCTATCCGGTTCCAACAAATTTTTACCGGCTACATTCAGTTTCTTTAAAGAATAAGTACCGACTCCCTGGGTTGTGGTATATACCATCCCCTTCTTATCAATCATCAGATTGTTTGGAGTAGGAGGCAGATTCTTCGGCAGCTTGGCTAACTGTTCATCGGTAAGCACGATTCTTCGGAAAATATCCAGTAAACCGGTGGAAGTCATATTGGTACCAAAGTACCCTAAGAAGGTCCCCCCTTCTGTTGGGCTTATCTGCACGATACCGTTGGTATTACCTTCGCAGATGATATACATGATACCCTTGGAATCCACTGCAATCTTCTGTGGTTTGAAAGCCATCTCCTCACCGTAGAGAGGATGTTCCGGTTTCGTATACTCTTTGATAACCTCACCGGCATTGTTAAACATTACAACTTTTCCCGCGGCCTTGTCAGCCACATACAACGTCTTGTCAGCTGTAACAAAGATACCCGTAGGAGTTTTCAAGATACCTTCTCCGTATACCCGAAGGAAATTTCCCTCCATGTCAGATACCAGTACCCTTTTGCCTTCCGTATCGGCTATGTATATCTCATCCCCCAGGATTTTCATGTCCATTGCACCTTTAAAGGACAGGTCTCCGACTTTTGTGATGGATGAAAGGGGTACATAGGCGGTCTGGGTTTCCACAATTCTACCGTAGCCATCCTGGGTAAAGGTCTTATAAGGTGTTTCTGCAAGCACCGTTATCCCGGGCAGCAATATGCAGGTAATCAGGCACAGGGAAAGAAGTACTAATTTTTGTTTCAGGCCTCTTCGCAGCAATTTATTACACATAATACAATCTCCTCCACTTCTTATCCTCTCTATTTAATACCCGAATGTGCCATTGTGTTCATTACGTTACGCTGCAGGATGATAAACAGAATAAGGTTCGGAATAAACATAATCAGTGAGGCTGCTGCTGCCATACCCTGACCTGCAATGGTATTACTACTCGTAGCGCTGGTCAAGGTACTCATATAAAAGGCCAGAGTACGCAGTCCGTCATTACTGATATAATAAGTAGAACTCTGGAGATCTCCCCATACCTGCTGGAACGCTAACAGAGCTCCGGTTGCAATGGCAGGTCTGATCAGCGGAAGAATAATTTTTCTATATACTCTGAAATCACTGGCTCCATCAATATAGGCAGCTTCAATTAAGGCATCCGGAACCTGGTCAATGAACTGTTTAATAAGGAATAGACATACCGGCATGGAAATCAGAGGCAGGATGTGTGCAAGATAGGTATTTGTAATGCCAAGTGTATTGATGGTCAAATATCTTGGAATCATAACTGCAATGGGTACGAACATCAGCGCAGCATTATTTAATTCCATAATTGCAAATTTCCCCTTAAAGCGGAGTTTTGATAACGCAAAACCCGCCATAGTGGATAGAACCACCGATCCCAACACTACCAGCACGGTAACAAACACAGTATGCAATACATACCGGCTTAAAGGTATCCCGGATGTCCTGGCTGTACGAAACAGATTTTCGAAATTATCAAGACTGGGTCTTGATACAAAAAATCTGGGAGGATAAGCAAACAATTCATCCATGGGTTTAAAGGCGTGACAAAATATAAATATAATAGGAAACAACATAAACAGGGCAAGAGGTAGTCCCATAAGTATGATCTTGATCTGTCCTCTTTCAAATTTCTTGGGATTTATTCTGCTGCCTTTGTATCTGGCCATTCTTTACTCCTCCTCTCTACTCTGACTGAAATAACCGCTTGGAAACTGTGGAGAATAGATATACGATTCCTAACAGCACTACGGATACAGCCGCAGCATAACCCATTTCATAACGGATAAAGCCATAATCTTCAATGTGATTTACAATGAGCTGCCCTGCATATCCCGGCGTTGGATTGGCTCCAGCCAGCTGCACACCGATTGCACCGTTCTGAAAAGCACCTACAATTGTCATAACCGCGGCAAAGAGCATCTGAGGTTTCATGGTAGGAATTGTAATATAAATCATTTCCTGAAAGCGATTTTTAACTCCGTCGATTGCAGCTGCTTCATACAAGCTTTCATCTGAGTTTAAGATACCTGCCAGAATGGCCAGGAAACCAACCCCCATACTGCTCCATAAACCGATAAGGATTATGATAGGAAGCAGGAAACGGACATCTATAAGCCAGCGGATGGGTTCGGTAATAATACCGGCATTGATCAGCCAGGCATTGATATAACCTGTCTGATCCCCGCTGAATAATATCTTCCAAAGAGAGGTCATGGCAACACCGGCAGTTATAGAAGGGGAGTACAAAATCAATGCCAGTATGGTTCTCGGTGCCGGTGAGAGCTGTGCCAATGCCCAGGCCAGCAAAAAGGACAGAGCATATCCTCCGGGGCCGACGATTAAGGCATAGGTTACCGTATTGGGCAATACATATTGCATAAAGATCTCATCTTTGGTCAAAAGGGTTATGTAATTCATGAAACCGACGAAATTCGGCTTTTCCAGTGTATTAAAATTGGTAAAGGATAATCCAATGGCGATGGCGATGGGAACGACGATAAATATTATAAACAGTATCAGGTATGGTCCTAAAAATACATAGGCCTGCTTGTTACCATATTCTTTTCTGGCAATTTTACTTCTTTTTTTCATCTCTATACCATTAATGCCTTTCTTTTATTCTTGTGTCCCGCTATTCTGTCCTGACAATATCTGTCTGACAGTTTCGATATCCGGCACTGCATATTCCTTAAGAACTGTGCCGTCTTCTGACAGGTACCCGAATTCCATCAGCTTTCGTTCTGTTTCCCGGTTAATTCTTTTTACGGAAGAATCAATGGTAGTTCTGNNCATTATAGGAATTGCTCAGTTCTCGCTCTACCATATAAGTTCCCAGAATTCTCGGAGCTTCCAACATCCATTCTGTCTGTTCCATGATGACTTTTTTGTCTTCCGATTTCCAGGGTAGTTCGGCAAATGCTTCCGTATTGGCGGTATTCCAGATATATTCATCACCATAGGTAATTTGCAGGGTCTGACCGAACTCTACCTGCGTTTCTTTATCAGTCCACCATTTCAGATACTCCCAGGCCATTTCTTCGCGCTCTTTCGTACTGTTAAAGATTACACAGCTCTCAGCACCACCGGAAGCATAACGTTTGATTTCCCCGTTCTCATCCTCCACACCTGGTATCAAAGCGATATCCCAGGAGTTTGCTATTTCCGGTGCGGCATTGGAAAGGAGGTTATACATGTTATACTCAGCAATTCCGATTGGCAT
>DJJW01000095.1:117765-218618 GCA_002434335.1 Lachnoclostridium sp. UBA6558
CATTCCGGCAGTGGGATAATAGAAGTTTAATCCTCTCATCTGAAGTTCCGGTAACATTTCCTTTACATCCTGAATGGTATTCGGTACCTGCAGCCCTAATTTATTTAAAATATCTGTTCTGTAATATAAAACCCAGAAATTTATGGTCTCCGGCACTGCATAGATACCATCTCCTATGACAGAAGGGATTAAAAGTCCTTCTGTACTTCTGGATAGCACTTCCCTGTAATCATCAAATTCCGTCAGATCCTTTATGGCACCTCTGATACCAAGTTCAAAGGGTATGGAATAATTTACGGAAGCAGCAACATCAGGTGCTTCTCCTGAAGCATTGGCGAGTACCAGCTTGTTCTGATCCGGCATAATGGATACATCCACTTTGATTCCGGTCTTTGGTGTAAACTCTTCATCAATCATTTTCTGCAGAATTTCCACATGCTGTCTGGAGCGGTTTACCCATACCTGCAGATGTTCCTGATCTACACTTGCGGAAGAATAAGCCTGATTGGTAAAGGAGGAAAAAAATCTTGAAACATTTAAATAAATGCTTTTAAAAAAACCTGCCCCTTTCGGAAGTTTCGCATCTTCCTGATAAATATATATTTTATCAAGACTTAAGGCATTACGATTCACTGTATCGATAAGGTTCGCCAGATACTGTGTAACAGAGTTGGTACTCTGTGCCAGTTCGTTGATTCTATATGGAATGTTGTTTGGCTCCTTGGCAAGGCTTCTTAAGCGGCTGGAGGCAATACTAAGAGGTGAAAAAGCAGCAATTTTCTTAACCTTCGGATTATATATTTTTACACCGTCCTGTAAGGTTTCTAACTGCTCTGCCCAGTTTATCAGTCTTTCCTGTACGTCAGGTATGTATTTTACCAAATTAAGATCTCTGTACTTGTCTTTGTTCTTACCCGCTACTTTTGTAATTTCAAGAGCAAGATCGTTAATCTCACTCATAATACGGTCAACGGTTTCCAATACATTTCTTGTATTATCACCGCTTATGGTCAGGGTAATGGTATGGGTTCCTGCTTCCAGATAAACAGAAGCATTATCCTTATTCTCGTCCTTTACCGTCATATTCTTATAGCTTCTGGTATAAGCAAAGGGATAAGCCTTAAATAGTGTTTCCGGAAGTTTTCCGTCAACCAGGATGTCCGCAAACACCGGAAAGTCCGCTTTATCCGATTGTTTATAGGCAAAGCCGATATTATACCAGCCCGCCTGCTCTATGCTGAATTCATAGGTTACCGACTGCCCTGCATCTTTAAAAGAAGCGCCGTCTAAAATATTAAGAACCTTATTGGAAGTCTTATAAGGAGTCAGGGCTGTATCAAATTCGGAACTGGGCCTGATGGAGGAATCGTTACGATAAGCTGCTTCTTCTGCTTCTACGATAATCAGATTATTTCCCTCAGCCGGTTCCCTTTGTACCTCATCCAAAACCTGGGGTTCAGCTTCCAGATAGATATTTCCGAGAAGGATGCTTCCTTCCGATACGGTCAGGTCTAACTGGTTTTCACCTTTTTTAAGTTCTACTGCCAAAGGTGAGGAGTAACGGTAACTGGCATCCATTATGTATTTATTTTCCCAACGGACTAATTTATCCGGAACGGATACAAGCTCATTACCATACCTGTCATAACTGATCTCGCCTTTGTCCACCCAGGTATTTTCAAATACCAGACGGCTTGCTTCGTAAAAAGGAATTTCTCCATTCACGGAAAGAGTCATTTGAACAGGCAGTATGGAATCCGAATCATTCAGATAATCAAAGCTGATACAGTACACTGCATCCTCCGGCGCATTAATTAGAAAAGAGCCGGTTTCACCAATCTTTAGATTGAGTACCTTATTTCTGTATTGATAGGTATCCGCCACCAGACTGCCGCCAGAGCCTTCTACATAGGCTTCTTCCATGGAAATTTCCTGTTTTTCTCCCGTATACGCGCTATAGGTGTAATTTTTACTGACAACCGTATAATTTCTTCCAATCATATCATTGGTGTATTCTGCATTTGCGGAAGTACCTGCTGTCTCCTGACTGTTTTCCTTTTCTGCAAAGCCGGTTATACTGCCGGACATGACGGCAGTCATAACTGTCAAAGCAATAAAACGGCTTAACTTCTTGCGCCTCATTCCTAGTCCCTCCATACATTATTGTTTTTGCTAATGGAAACTTGACACCTGAACAATTAATCTAAATTATTTTAGTTTTTACTATGTTTTATTTTTGTTCTAAAATATTTTAGATTTATATAAACTTGTTTTTAATTATATATAAATAACTCCTATATGTCAATATTTAAATTATATTTTTTGTGCACATTTTACAACTTACTTCTTATTATTTATTTTATTCTATATGATTACATATATTCTACCATTGTTTTACTTTTTACTTTACTATTGATTTATTTTAGTTTTTACTTTATAATATTTTAATACTTGATAAAAGGGAGGCATCATGCATGCTGCATATTAAAACACTGGATGAAGGTCTGGATGTGTTTAAAGCTCTCGGCTCTGAAGTCAGAATTTCTATCATAAAGCTTTTAATAAAAAATAAAGGTATGAATATGAACGAACTGGCCGCCGGCTTAAATATCACCAATGGTGCTTTGACCAGCCATATTAAGAAATTGGAGGACTGCGGAATAGTATCGATTGTCAGTGAATCAGCAGGCCACGGCAATCAAAAAAAATGTATGGTCCACCTGGACAAGATTTTAGTAGAATTGGAAAGTGAAGAGAACAAGAAAAACATTTACGAAACAGAAATAAAAATCGGTCATTATTCCGGTTATCAGGTATTTCCCACCTGCGGGTTGGCTACTTCCGCCCAGCTCATCGGCGAAGTGGATGATGCCAGATACTTTGCACATCCAAGCCGCGTAGACAGCGATATTTTATGGTTTACACGTGGCTTTGTGGAATATGTGATACCAAATTTCATACCGATTTCACAAAAAATAGACCAAATTACCATTTCAGCAGAATTAAGCTCCGAAGCTCCCGGTATCAATGATGCCTGGCCTTCCGATATACATTTTTACCTGAATGACATATGCCTTGGCACCTGGACCAGTCCCGGTGATTTCGGTGATGTTAAGGGAATCTTTACTCCTGATTGGTGGTATCCTAACTGGAATCAGTATGGCTTGTTAAAACTGATCGTTATTAATGAGAGCGGAACCTTTATAGACGGTCTTCAGATCTCTGAGGTATGTTTAAGGGATCTAAGCTTAAATTACGGAAGTAATATCAAATTCAAGCTTGCAATACCAGATGACGCAGAAAATGTAGGCGGTTTAACGATTTTCGGGCGAAACTTCGGTAATTATAATCAGGACATAAAGGTAAGAATCCATTACAGCCCTCTGGATGACAGCAGCCAGTCTGTGAGTTCCCATAAAGCAGCTATACAGAGCCTAATGCAGGTTTAAAAACAAATCATAAGTCAATTTACAGATAGAACAAAAAACCCTTTATCAGACTCTGGCAATGGCGCGCTTTCACATTCGTGAAAGCGCGTCTTTTGTATCATATCCCGGTGACACTCTGTCTTTATTCAATCACTTCCAACCCACTGCCCCATATTGCTATACCCTTTTCAGAAAGAGCCGTAAATACCATAACATTCTTCTGTCCCGGTTCATCCCACTGAATGCTTACTACACCTTTATATACGTTGTTACCAATTACAAGCTCAATGGTTCTTCCATCTTCTTTCAGCTTCCAGCTGCCTGTAGCTGCTCCGATTATCTTATGATCTCTAGTTAACTCAATTAGTTCTGAAACGGTAACAGCTGCCCTTATTGTATTGCCATGGTTAATATACTTATAGATTCCTGCCACTTCATCCTCGTTATAAGTTCCGACCGTCTCACCCACATAGCGATAGGGTAGCACCACAGGCCAACCGTCTTCATTCATGTACATCTGATGAACTCTTACTTCGTGTCCTTCTCCCTTTGCTTCAAATCTGGTATGAAATATCAGGAAATACTTCTTACTCTCCTCATCATAGTAGGTAGAGTTATGCCCGGGAGATACATATCCCGTTCTTATTTTATTTTCTTCCCCTTCCACCCAGCCAAAACGGAAATTCCCCATAAGCTTCGTGCCATATTTAAAAATGGATGCATCACTGAAAAATGTACCGTCCGCACCTTTACAGTGTATCATATCATTACCTGCCGCATCATAGAAAGGTCCATCCGGGTTCTTAGATCTTGCCACGCGTATATTGTAGCCTCCATCGGAAGCCAGACCGCCAAAACTTAAGAACATATAGTAATATTCTGTCTCCGGACTGTATTGTACATAAGCCCCTTCTATCCTTACATGATTACCACCAAGTATCTTTTTACCATATCCTTTTTCCAACGGAAAACCTGTCTGAGTATCCAGCTCCAGAACAAATATGCCGCCGGAATAGGAGCCGTACATCATAAAAAGTCTGCCTTCTGTATCATAATACACACAGGGATCAACAACATTCGGTTGTTTTGTGGCATCATAGACATCCCCATTCTCGCTTAATGCCTCTGTCCCCATTCCGGATTTTAATATTATACCCAAATCCTTATAAGGACCTTCCACCTTATCAGATACTGCGATTCCAAGACTCGCCAGTGGTGAACTGCCCTCACAGGTACAATAATACATATAATATCTGCCGTCAGCCAGCTGTATTACATCCGGTGCCCAAAAGGTCTCTGTCTTCGCCCAACTGAAAGCTTCCTCCATTTCCTTTTTAGCCTCCGGAATAATGGGATTGTTTGCTGTTACACCGGAACCGATTAAGGTCCAGTTTATAAGATCCTCCGACTTAGCCCCTGCAAGATGAGAACCAAATATGTAATAAACTCCATTCGTCTTAATAACCGAAGGGTCATGGACAGATACATTTTGAAAATTATAGGTAACAGGATGCTCTGCTGTCAGCTTTATACCCTCAGCAATAACAATCTTATCAGCATCCGCTTCCTCTGCTTTTATAGCGATATCCCCTTTACTTTCAGTAATTTCCTTCTTCTTCGTATTTTCCTTGTTGCTTTCATTTGTCATAGCTGCTTCCTTCTCCTTGCTCTCCTCTGTTACTGCAATACCACTCTGCTTACCAGCAGGTTTCCCTTCATTATCCTCTGTTGAACACCCAACTGCCAAACCCATATACAGTATAACCATTGCCGTTATCAGCGTTTTCTTCACCACATCTGCTCCTTCTACAAATTACAACCTGTTACAGAACTGTTTTGTTGACCTCAAAATAAATTATTTTAATTTCAACTAAACAATTTTATATTATCTGTATTTCTATTAAATGTCAATCCCTTTAAAAATCTTAAACATTAATTCAGACCATGTATTCTTCTGCCACAAAAAATAGTTTTAGTAACATTAGGAACTCCCAATAGGATAACTTGATTTATTTTAGATTTTACAATATAATTTACTTAATCATTGCGGATAACGTGAGTTTTTATTGTTTACGAATCGGATCCAGTATATGTAAGTAATTGTAGTCTTTTCTATGTTTGCAAGGCCGCCCTTAATGTACTCACAAACATAGAAAAGGTTATAGGCAGATAACCAAAGGAGGATAATAAATTATATGCTGCACATTAAAACCCTGGATGAAGGCCTGGATGTTTTTAAAGCACTTGGTTCCGATGTTAGAATCACCATTATTAAATTGTTACTGAAAAACAAAGGCATGAATATGAATGAGCTGGCTTCCAGCTTAAATATTACCAATGGTGCTCTAACTAGCCATATCAAAAAGCTGGAGGATTGCGGAATCGTCTCCATTGTCAATGAATCAGCCGGTCACGGCAATCAAAAGAAATGTATGGTTTATCTGGATAAGATACTTATCGAGTTCGAGACCGAAGAATACAGAAAGAATATTTATGAAACTGAGATACGTGTAGGTCATTATACAGACTTTCAGATTTATCCCACCTGCGGACTTGCTACTGCCTCCCAACTTATTGGTGAAGTAGATGATCCTAGATACTTTGCTCATCCCGGCAGAGTGGATTCAGATATTTTATGGTTTACAAAGGGTTATGTAGAATATGTGATTCCCAATTTTGTTCCTGCATACCAGAAAATCGATCAGATTTCCATCTCCGCCGAACTTAGTTCAGAGGCTCCCGGTATTAACAATGTCTGGCCCTCTGATATTTATTTCTCCTTAAACGGTACCACTATCGGTATGTGGACGAGTCCCGGCGATTTCGGCGATGTCAAAGGAATCTTCACACCTGACTGGTGGTATAACAACTGGAATCAATACGGAATGCTTAAGAATATAACGATAAATAATACCGGCACATATCTTGACGGTATTCAGATATCAAATATCTCTTTGAAGGAATTTAATTTTGATTATAAGAGCACGATTAAATTCCGCTTATCTGTTAAGGAAGACTCTGAACACGTAGGTGGATTAACCATATTCGGCAGAAACTTCGGTAATTATAACCAGAATATGAATGTACGAATCCACTTCAGTCCACAGGAGGATAACCTTCCTTTAACTACCAGTTTATAATCAGCAGTACTGCTGATTATACTATTTAGAAAGGCTGTTGCAAATGATAGGAAAGACCGAAAGAGTTCCTGGACGTAAACCATGGAGTTTCTTCCGGTAAGTATATCAAATGCAGCAGCCTTTATTAATAGCCAGTATGTCTTATATCTGTCATTGGCATTTATTTTAAGGATTTATCTTATTCTCTAAAGAAAATACCGGCATATTATTATCATCCCACTTTACTTCCAGCAGCATGGCATGCCTTCCCGGATCTCTTAAACTGTCGCCGATTATCTCATCATACTGTCTGGCATGGAATGCCATAACATCTTTTGTACCATTCTCCGATTTCGTGAAGCTGTTATGGCCGGGACCAAATACCCCTTTTTCTCTATCAGAAGCCAGTACAGGTTTATTCAGTTTCCTCCAGGAGATTGGGTCTAATAAGTCAGAAGCTGCATCTGCATAAAGCATTCCCACACAATAACATTCACCGGTAGCACTGGAAGAAAAGGTAAGGAAAATCCGGTTATCGCGTTTTAATACTGCCGGACCTTCATCTACCCAGTAACCAACCCTTTCCCAGCTGTAATCCGGGGTTGTTAAGAGCACCTGAACCGTTTTTAATTTCCAGGGTGTTTCTAATTCAGCGATATAAAGGTTGGATATCATCTTGCCAACACCTACTTTTTCAGCCCAGACATAATAATTCCTGCCGTTGTTTTCAAAAACCGTTGCATCCAGGGAAAAGGAACGGAAGGAGAATTCATCCTCATCGGCACTCTGCATCGCACCAAGTTCCTCCCAGCTTCCGGCAGCAGGATCAGCGTCTTTACAGGTCAGTACATAGGGTCTGATACGCCAGATATCTTCTTTCTCACCGGCTGCAAAATAGATGTACCAGTTTCCGTCTATGTAATGAAGCTCCGGTGCCCATATATGATAGCTCATAAGACCGCTTTCATGTTTGTTCCATATTACATGCTCCTCAGCTGCTGCAAGCCCTATTAGTTCCTTGGATTTGCGAAGTATAATTTTATCATAGGCAGGTACAGATGCTGTGAAGTAATAATATCCATCACTATGCAGGTATACATAGGGATCAGCCCTCTCTGTTATCAGGGGTTTGTTATAATAGGTTTCTTTAAAGTTATCTCTGTTCATAAATTCCTCTCATTCTGTTGCAAAATAACAATTATAATATTTCTTCTGCATAACATCATTCGTATAATATTAAAATATTTTATAATTCTCTAAACATATTAAAATAATAGCTTATACCTGTGTTAATTGTCAACTGGTTTTAATTATCTATAACCGACATATTGCTTTCAGTGAGCATAGGAGCAATCCAGGAAAGAAGTTGTACATCAGAATTAAGCGAATAAAAGAAGCCCTCTGAACTTCCAGCACATAACCTCAAAAAGACAGGGTATCGATTTTCTATGCTATAATCGTACAATAAATCGTACCCAATCAGCACAACTAATCGGTAACCTGTCATTCCACAGCGTTTATTACAGGAATATCAAAGGGTTTCTTCCAGCCTTTCATTCCACAGCTAACAACCTTATTTATTTAACTTATTTATCGATATGTAAAAATATAATACAAAAAAACAGCCCATAACAGCAATTCCAGCCAATACGAAATATGCGGTCCGTATATTATATCTGGAAGCTACATCCCCTGTAAGAATAGGAAACAGTGTCATACCTATAGCATAAAATGCCTGAAAGAATCCCATAGCAGTTGATTTTTTCTCCTTTGGCACCTCTTTCATAGCTTCTGAGGTTGCAAAGGAAAAAAGAATTCCCGTAGACATACCAGGTAATATCTGAAGAAGGAAAATAACAGGAATTGAATTTACGCCTGGTACCAGGATACAGTACAGCGCTATTATTATCAACACCAAAGGTACCCAAAACCTTGGTCCTCTCTTAACGCAGCACTTTGAGGAAGCAAATCCTGAGAATCCTACAGCAGATATCATATAGACAATGGATGCCAGCCCTATCTTTGCTCCTGTTGCCCCTAAATCTCTCAATATCTGGGAAGTGAAAGACATGGTCGTTGACAATTGAATTCCCTGTTGGATCAACGCAATAAATGCAAACATCCAAATCCGTTTATTCAAACATACCTTTACCAGATTTCCCACAGCTATTGTATCATGCTTTTCCTTTGGTTCATTTATCATCAGCCCCAGACAAAATGCAAGGGCACCTGCTGCAAAACTTAAAATACAGATCATTTTCATACCAAGCCGGTCATAGAGCAATGTACTGGTGACAAATCCAAGAAGAATACCAACATTGTTAAAGAGAATAATACGGCTGGTTGCAGTCTGCTGCTGATGATCCACATAACTATTAGTGTAGAATACCATAAAAGATATCCACATGGAAGAAGCAAGACCGGATAAAAGGTTTGCTGCCAGAAATCCCGCACCACCAGGCCAGAAGATTCTTATAAGGGAAGCCATTCCCGCTGCCAATGCACCTAGTACAATAAACAGCTTATGCCGTCCTGCCGAATCAGCCATTAACCCTACCGGAAAACGAAGCAGTAGTTGTGATATTCCATATGCGCCTATTACTACGCCCACAAAGCTGCTTGTANNTCCGTAAGCCGTTAAATACATGGTCTGATATGGCATATAGACATATTGTGCAAACCAGAACAATGATACGATTGCCAGGAATATTATTTCCTGATATTTAGAGATTTTCTTCACCTTATAGCTCCCATCCGTCCACTTTTTACGTACATTTATTTCAAGATATCAAAAGTTTATCATATAATCTCTTATTTGTCCGCTTTAGCGGGCTTATATTTCACCTGTACCTCCTCTTTTTTGATTGTACTCTCCCAATACCCTGTGAATGTGTATTGTAAGATACAATTCTTCTGTAGCCGTCAGGGCTGTTTGGAATCTTTCCTGAATATATTTTCCAACCTTCTTCACACAGGCGTATTCCTTTTTGCAATTGGATATTATCTGATGATACAAAAGGTCATTTGATTCCTCCGGCATCTGGCAGTCTGTAAGCAGCCTCTGGGCAAAAAGCCTCAAATGTGTTGTAAATCTGGAATATGCAATGCTGTCTTCATCATAGCAAAGTATAAAATTATATTTCACAATATCCAGAATGTCCTTTAAGGTTTCTGTTATAATACGATTGTTGGCATTATAAGGATTATTGTGCTGTGCATTGATAAAATGAAAAGCAATATTTCCAGCTTCATCAACAGGCAGTTCCAACTTCAGTTTTTCATTTATCAACTGCAACGCAAATATTCCTACCTGATATTCATTGGGACTGAATTTCTTCATTTCGGAAAGATAGAAATTCTCCAGAACGATACCCTTCTCCATTCTTTTCACTACAAAAGATAAATGATCGGTCAAAGACAGATAGATATGTTCCATTAATTCCATCTGATAATTATCTACCGCATAATCAATAATTGTCTTTGCCAATTCAAAAAAAGTACTGTCAATCTCTGAAGCCAGACGCATTACATTTTTTGAAGTTTCTCTGTCTTTCATAACAAAGACCTTTTCTATTTCATCCTTTTTCAGCCGATAACCTATTGCTTTGTTAAACCCAATGCCTTTGCCCATCAAAATAATTTCATGCCCGGCATCATCCAGCGCAAGTATTAATGAATTATTCAATACCTTTATAACACGCATTTCTACACCCATGCTTTCTGTTCTTTACAGCACTTCCCCATTCGTCTCTATGACTTGTTTATACCAATGGTAACTGTCTTTCTTTATACGCTTTAAGTCTTTGATATCATGGTCATTTCTATCCACATAAATAAAACCATAGCGTTTCTTAAATCCTTGATGTGAGCTTAGCAGATCCATAACCGACCAGGGAGAATAACCAAGCATTTCAACACCGTCTTCCATGGCAAGAGCACATGCCTTAACATGATCCCTAAGGTACGATATACGGTAGTCATCATGTATCTTAGGGTCTTCTGTCAGGGTATCAGCTGCTCCCAGACCGTTCTCTGTTACAATTAAGGGCAGCCTATAACGCCCGTAATATTCATTTAAAACAATCCTGAGTCCCATGGGATCTATCTGAGCACCGTACTCACTGGCAAGGAGGTTCGTATTTTTCTCATCTCTGAAATATCCATACTGATCAAAATCTACTTCATTTGTCCGGCAGATTCTGCTTCCAATAGGGTTTTCATCATCAACAGGCAGATATCTGGCACATAAGGTTCTATAGTAGTTAAGTGCTATATAATCCATCTTTCCGCTTTTCATAATTTCTTTATCCCCTTCTTCCATAACCGGGACAATATTTCTTTCTTTCAGATAACGCATATAGTATCCAGGATACTCTCCTGTGAAGTGAATATCAAGGCAATAATTTGTCTTAAAGCAGTCATTCATTCTGGCAGCCCAGACATCTTCCGGTTTATTGCTGTAAGGATAGGTACAGGTAGAGGATACTGCAGGCCCTATTTTACCCTCTGCAACGATTTGATGGCAGGCTTTTACTGCCAGAGCATGGGCCAGGAACATATGATAATCCATCTGTGCTCTCATCTTATCCGCTTTATAGGTATCTGTTTCATAGATATGCATTCGTTCATCAACACGAATCATTAAATTCTGTTCGTTATGCACCTGCCAGTACTTCACCCTGTCGCCGAAAGCTTCAAAGCATAAACGGGCATATCGTTCAAAAGCAAATACACAGTCTCTGGATTCCCAGCCATTGTATTTTTCCACCAGGGCATATGGGAGATCAAAGTGATACAGCGTAACAAAAGGCATAATATCATTTTCCAGAAGGAAATCAATCACCTGATTATAGAACTTCAGCCCTTTGGCATTGACCTCACCATCTCCGTCGGGTATGATTCTTGCCCAGGAGATAGAAAAACGGTAAATTTTAAGACCAAGTTCTTTCATAAGTAAAATATCTTCTCTCCAATGATGATAAAAGTCACTGGCTACTTTACTGTCTGCCTGAATATGGGAACGCTTAAAGGAATTAAAGTCTGCTACTGTTTTTCCTTTGCCATCTTCCTCCCATCCGCCTTCAATCTGAAATGCAGAGGAGGATGCCCCCCATAAGAAATTATCCGGGAATTGCTTATTCATATATAATACCATTTTCACCGCAGGTTTCCCTGCGGTACTGCCATTTAAAAAGAGTGAAAGAATCTTATTGCGGCACCTTTCTTATTCGTATTTTCTTTTACCCATAGTATAAGTTGAACTTTCGTTTATTCTCTTCCAGACATACAAAGCGTAATTTCCCTGGTGCTGTCCGGAAGAGACCCAAAACATAATTTAAACTGTATTGATTTTAATTATATTAATCGCCAAACATTTTAACAGCTTTTATCTATATTAATTGCCAAGCATAATGACCTCTTTATTTATTATTAATTGCCAAGTATTTTAACAGCTTTTTTATATTAATTACCAAGCATTATGACCTCTTTATTTATATTTGCATGTTCTGCTTCCATACCGGAAACAAAGGAATACTCATCCGTATTACTTACGATAACCGGAACGATTGTATCAAAGCCTGCCTCTTTCAACTTATTAATGTCAAAAGATATTAGTTTTGTACCTTTGCTTACATGAGTTCCTTCTTCCACGTGCTTCTTAAAATACTTGCCTTCCAGATTTACGGTATCTATCCCCACATGTATTATCAATTCTGCCCCACTGTCTAACTTTAATCCCAGTGCATGCAAAGTAGGGTAAACCATTAAAACAGTACAGTCAGCAGGTGCCACTACTTCACCTTTTTCCGGAATGATTGCAATTCCTTTTCCCAAAGCTTCAGAAGAGAACACTTCATCATTTACAACCGCTAAGGAAACAGCTTTGCCTTCTACAGGAGACGCAATAATAATATCTGCTTTTTTTGCTGCAGCTGTATCAACAGTAATTTCTTTTTTTGATTTACTTGTTGTTCCTATATCTTCAAAACCTACCAGGTAAGTTAAGATTGCAGCACCAAAAAAGGCCACTCCGATACCCACTAAATAAAATAAGAATTTGGTAAGACCAAATGCCGCATAGGTAGCTAAGGTCATAACACCATTATTGGCAAAGGCATCACCGTAAACACCGCCGGCACCCATGATAGCTCCACCGATGGTTCCACATATGATAGCGCAGACCATTGGTCTCTTTAATCTTAAGTTACAGCCGTAAATAGCAGGCTCTGTGATACCGCAAAGTACAGCTGATATGGTGGATGAAGCAGCAACCGTTTTCAGATTTTTGTCTCTTGATTTAAGCATTACTCCTAAAGCTGCTCCGCCTTGTGAGAAATTGGCAGCACCGGCAAAAGCCAGAAGGTTCTGGTGTCCATATTGAGCAACATCGTTGATACCAATAGGAAGTAAAGCTCTATGTGCACCAAAGACAACGAATACACACCACATACCGCCGATAAAAGCTCCGCATAAAATCGGGCTGATATCCATCATTCCGGTATAAAGGAAGTTTATAGCATTACCAATGTAGATACCAATAGGTCCAAATACCATAAAGGTTGCCGGAACCATAACAAATAGTGATATTCCCGGAACCAGAATGATCTTAAGCACCTCCGGTATCACTTTCTCCAGAAATCTCTGTATATAAGATAAAATAAATACACCAATTATAATTGGTATAACAGAGGAGGCATAGTTGGCTTTCGTAATTTCGATACCAAACATACTGACTGCTGCTTCTCCGGTCATAAGTGCCACTATAGCCGGGTAACACATTGTTCCACCTAGAGCCATTGCAATAAACTCATTTGCTTTAAAGACTTTAGCACAGCTATAAGCAAGGATTAAGGGCATGAAATAAAAAATAGCATCCGTTGCACCAAGTAGCAGTATATAAGTCTGGTTTGTTGTAATGTCGCCGCCATTATTTGCAATAATGATCTTGGCAATTGTAAGAAAACCCTTCATCAAACCGGAAGCTGCAATAGCCGGAACCATTGGAGTAAACATGTTGGAAACCGCAATTAAAAGTCTGTTCCAGATGTTCCCCTTAGACTGAGCAGAGTTATCATTGCTGCCTTCTTCCAAGGATACCATAGGAACCATTGCATCAAATACTTTTGTTACTTTTGCTCCCAACACTACCTGAAATTGTCCGCCGCTTTCAACTACGGATATAACACCTTCCAAATGTTCAATAATTTCTTTATTAGCCTTTTTCGTATCCTTTAACACAAATCTTAACCTGGTAAAGCAATGGGTCAGGTCCTTTACATTGGAGGACCCTCCCACATTGTCCAGAATATCTTTTGCTATTCTATTGTAATCCATAAGTTTTCCTTTCATAAGTAGATTCTTATTTCGCTAATGGCCGGTTAGAGAAATAAACGCACAAAAAAAGATCCAAATGAAGCATGAATTTAAATGGACAAACTACTATCCATTCTGCACTTCATTCCGATCTTGCCTGCACTACCAGTAACACGTCGTTTTACTATTATGTTTTTGAACAAACTTATACTATCATATTATTAGTTAATATGCAATAGAAATTTGTGGTTTTTTACGATAAACCTATAATTTTTATCATAAGACCAGTCCACGGAGGAAAGACTATGGGTAAAACTCCTAAATTATACCTAAAAATCAGAAATTAATGCTTACTGATTTTGGTGTCATTCACCCTTAAAACTTTATAGCAAAAACCCAGAGCCATAATACAGACTCCGGGCATAGTATCTGTTGATCTTATCAATTCATTCTTAACAACTAAAATAGCAATCAATCTATATAAAATGTAAGAACACATGTAAAAATTTTCTCAAAGATTAACTATCTTCAAATATGCTTCTATAAAATGTCTGTGGGATTATTCATTAATGTTACCAGACGAAAGCCATGTCTGTGTCCATTCTCATTAGAGGTATACCCTTCCAGGTAATGTACATGTCTGTCGCCCATTGGCACAGCCCTATAAGTCTTTCCCTCAAAAGTGTGAAAATGTCCCTCTGCATTATCCGTCTGAAAGGCAATTTCATGATAATGTTCGCCATTCCCTGTAAACACAGCTTCTCCGGTAACAAAAGAATATTTGTGATAATGCTTATCCTCTGCCATTTTCACATATCCCTGCACTTCATGCACATGATTCTTATATTGCGAGTCATTACTATTCATTCTAAGTTTTATATAATGCAAGCTCTTCAACTCCTTAAGACACCATCCTGTATGCTTTTGTGCCTAAGAGTATCATATGCTTCTTGTATAAAAAGGGTGCTAACCTTACCGCAGTCTCTTGTCTTCAAATCTGGCATGGGTCTTCAGACAGTAAATTAGGTTGTTGATTCTTTCTTCTATATCACCGTCTTCTACAATACAATCAATAGAGATCGCCATATGATTCACAATCCTGTCCGTCAGGTTCTTACGGCTTCCAACCAAAACATTCAGCTTCTCCTCGTAGGTGTCAGCGTCAAGAAATTCAAGAAGAACAGGACTGACAGCTTCATTATCCTCAGGAACTGAAGCTTTCTCCTTATACCTTGCCTTAATCTCTTCTATCTCGTTCACCTCATTGGACCGAGCTGATGGTTCTGCTTCGGCTTTGGCAGCTGGCAGAGTGTATTCTGTAACAATCTTTTGTTCTGTTTCAGGCATTTCCACAGAATAAGGAGTCATTTCCATAAGAAAGCTGCTCAACTCTTTGGCATAAACCTTATACTCCCCCGTTAAATCCTGATACACCGCAATCTCTTTCTGGTTATCCTTATCCGCTGCAATCAAAATAAATTGAAAGAGTTTCTTGTCTTTATTGAGAAATAATTGTCCGGCTGCTGGTCCCCTTTTGTCCTCCATCTATGACTCTCCTTTTATCTATCAAAACAATTTAAGTCCGTCTCTGGTAACAATACCGTAAATATACTTTACCGGCTCTACCTGCTGTGGGCCTATAACATAAGCCCCAAGAAGCCTTTGCCTTGCTGCCATAACCTTCTCAGGCTTATTGCCATAAAGCACTGCAAGAGTATCGCCTTTCTTGATCTTATCTCCGATTTTCTTAACAATCTCAATACCAACTGCCAGATCTATTTCGCTATCCTTTGTTTCTCTTCCACCACCTAAAACAAGTGAAGTCATTCCGATTTCATCCGTTATAATAGAGGTAACATAACCATCTGAAAGCGCCTTAACTTCTTCTATTATAGTTGCTTTTGGGAATTTATCAGTATCATATACAGAGCTGTCATCACCACCCTGAGCACGTACAAATTCTGCAAATTTATCCAAGGCTGTGCGGTCGGTTATCGTAGCTTCCAAGGCTTTTCTCGCTTCTTCTACCGTTGGAGCTTTACCGGCACCATAAACCATATAGCTTCCAAGGGTTAAGCTTACTTCCAGAAGATCCTTCGGACCCTTGCCATTTAAGGTATCAATGGCTTCTTTTACTTCAATGGAATTGCCCACAGCATTACCCAGTGGCTCATTCATATCTGTAATTACTGCAAAAGTCTCTCTTCCCACACCATTACCGATTTCCACCATGGCCTGCGCTAATGCAATGGATTCTTCCAACGTCTTCATAAATGCTCCGCTGCCGGTCTTTACATCCAGTACGATTACATCTGCACCGGAGGCAATTTTTTTACTCATGATACTACTGGCGATTAAAGAAATGTTGTCCACTGTAGCTGTAACATCTCTTAAGGCATAAATTTTCTTATCCGCCGGAGCAAGATTCGCAGTCTGTCCTACAATTGCCATCTTCATGCGGTTGACATTGGCGATAAACTGTTCCGTTGGAATAGCCGTTGAAAATCCTTCAAAGCTCNNCCAGGGATGCCACCATAGGAGAGAGCACCATGGAAGTCTTATCTCCCACTCCACCGGTACTATGTTTATCCACCTTAACCCCTTCGATTTCTGAAAGGTCCAACATATCTCCACTGGCTGCCATAGCCATGGTCAAAGCTATGGTTTCCTCTTTATTCATGCCTTTTAAGCATACTGCCATTAGAAATGCTGACATCTGATAATCAGGTATTACACCTTTTGTAAAACCATCTACGATAAATGTAATTTCATCTTCGGCCAAAACCTGTCCATTTTTCTTTTTTGTAATAAGGTCATACATGTTCATATCAATTTCCTCCATCGGGTTCCATCTATTAATTTAAAATTTCTTTTTTCCAATCATCCGGACATATATGAAAATTGCAATATGTTCGCATACACGTCTTAAAAGGTTACTTAATATTATATTCTTTTAAATGGTATTATTCAACTTAAACCTTAAAAATACACACATCAACCATATGAAGATTGTAAATAAAAATAAACGGATGAATTACTTTATATTTAGGTCTTTGCATATTTATAAATTTTGTTGACTTGGCTTTCAAAAAAAGATACAATGCTCTATAATAAGTTTTGACTACTATACGCAAAGGAGCATTATTATGAGTTTCGATTACCGAAAAGAAGTTATATCTCCTGCCGAACTACTGAGTACTTATTCTCTGACAGAACAGGAACGACTTGCTAAAGCAGAAAGAGACAAAGAAATCAAAGACGTTTTCATGGAGAAATCCGATAAATTTATAGTAATTATAGGACCTTGCTCTGCTGATAATGAAGATTCTGTCTGCGATTACATTAACAGACTTGCCAAAGTGCAGGAGAAGGTTAAGGACAAGTTAATTCTGATTCCAAGAATCTATACCAATAAACCCCGTACTACCGGAGAGGGTTACAAGGGTATTGCCCACCAGCCCGATCCAGAAAAGAAACCGGACTTACAGGAAGGCCTTATAGCCATGAGAAAAATTCACTTAAGGGCAATTAAAGAGACCGGACTTACCGCTGCTGACGAAATGCTTTATCCCGAGAATTGGCCTTATGTGGAGGATATCCTCTCTTATGTGGCTGTAGGTGCACGTTCCGTAGAAAACCAGCAGCACCGTCTTACCATCAGCGGCATTGACTGCCCTGCCGGTATGAAGAATCCCACCAGCGGAGATTTATCTGTCATGTTAAATTCCTGTGTTGCAGCACAAGCTTCTCACACCTTCCTCTATCGTGCCTATGAGGTGAAAACCACAGGTAATCCTCTGGCACACTGTATATTAAGAGGTGCTGTCAACAAACACGGTCAGGCTATTACCAATTATCACTATGAAGATTTGATACACCTGCTTGAAATGTATAATGAAAGAGAGCTTACTTATCCCGCTGCCATCATAGACGCAAATCATGCCAATTCCAACAAGCTGTATTTTGAGCAGCCCCGTATTGTTAAGGAAATTCTGCACAGCAGATCTTTGAATCCGGATATCTCCAAGCTGGTAAAGGGCGTTATGATCGAAAGCTATATCGAGCCCGGAAATCAGAAGGTATCAGAACACACCTATGGAAAATCCATTACTGATGCCTGCTTAGGATGGACTGAGTCCGAAAAGCTGATTTACACAATAGCCGATCATATCTAAATATTGATAAGTCCATTGATTTTCTGTAATAAAATTGCATAATAATACACAAGGCTGCTGCTTTAAGCTAGTAGGCAGGCAGATAATTAATCAAAATCTTCCTACCTTGTTTAAAACAGCAGCCCTTGTTATATTGATATCCTTACATAATGCAGGAATCCCTCAAATCATCATTGGTAATTCTACAAAATTTCTGGTTTAAGCCCTTGGATGAGTATCTGTATATACTTTCGTCAGCTTCCGTTCCCCACTCTGTAGATAAAATTGTGTAGTGGAGATATCTGCATGACCCAAAAATTCCTGAATACTTCTTAAATCTGCTCCATTTTCAATCATATGTGCAGCAAAAGAGTTCCTTAGAATCTGCGGTGTTATTTCCACGGTTATTCCGGCATTTTTCCCATAACTCTTAAGCAGCTTCCAAAATCCCTGACGGCTCATAGGCTCTCCGGAAAGGTTCGTAAAGAGAAAATCCGTCCTTCCACTTCCTACTAAATTCGGTCTTCCAAAGCTAAAATAATTTTCAAGCGCATGCTTTGCCATATTTCCAAAAGGAATAAGCCTTTCTTTTTTGGCACTGGCACATCTTAGAAATCTGTTCTTGAGATTCAGGTCCTCCAGTTTGATTGAAATAAGTTCTGTTACCCTGATACCTGTGGCATATAACAGTTCCAGCATGGCCTTATCTCTCATACCTTTTATAGTATTGATATTGGGCTGGTCCAGAAGTCCGTTCACTTCCTCCGTTGACAGGGAACTATGAGGTTTCTTCTCAATCTTAGGAGCCTTCATTCTCTCTGTTGGATCATGTTTCATTTTACCATGCTTGATAAGGTATAAGATAAATGCTTTGATAGAAGCGATATTTCTAGAAACCGTAGCCGGTGATAAGCCTTCCTTTTCCAGAGTCAGGACGTAGGAATTTAAACTGGTTTCGCTTATTTTATCTTCTTCCGTAATATTTTGCTTATACATATAGTTGACCAGTTTGGTCAAATCATTTTTGTAAGAAAGACATGTGTTTACACTTGCATTCTTAACCTCTGTCATATATGTAATAAATTCCTGCAGGGCAGCCTTCATACAGCAATTCTCCTTTAACGAAATGATATAACGTATGTCCTATTATTATCATTATAATTGCTAGTTTTGGGAATTGCAAATCAAAAATAACAGTTCTTTGCGGTTATCTTCATTTGTTTGCTCTCTAAATAGATAAAAGTAATAAATAATATTATTGTCAGATGGCTCAAAGGAGAAAGTATATGAATACCACTAAGTTCTTTTAAAATCAGCCATACAGCAGTAGCAAATTAGTACCAGTCCGATTGCTGCATACCCTATTCTCCCCAATACAAATGACATTGGCAATGTAAAAGCCGGGTCCAATGCTCCTATCGTATTGGGATAACGAAGGAAGACTCCTCCGCCTATTAAATCCACGGTATAGGGTAAACCAATGGAACTGATAATAAAAATTACTGCCATTAATCCATAAACAAGACTGTTGTGAAGCCTTCCCGCTATTAATCCGATTCCCAGTACGAATATTACAGGGGGAATCATTACCACAAGGGCTGGTAAAATAAAAGCCGAAAAGTCATTTAATCGAAATACCACAGCATAAAAGGCAAAACCAAGTACAAGGACACCTATACACAAAAGCAGATACCCAATTCCGATAACAGCAATACGGATCAGCATATACTTTACTGTATCTATTGAAGTTGCCAGCGTTAACCGCTGGACACGTTTTTCTTTAGCCGAATAGATATAGGTAACAAAAAATAAGGTACATATTAACTGAACAGGCATAACCTGTGCCAGATAATAACCAAAGCTCCAGGGCGAGAAAGGTGCTGTATTAGATATTCCCATAATTACTTCACCAAATAAGGTGTACCAGCCATTAAATAAAGTAATTGCAAAAAGTAAAATATAGAACTTGTTCCACAACAGCCGTTTTGCTTCATATCCAAATATTTTAATCAAGGTTTAAGTCCTCCTTTGTCAGACCGCAGGCATCAAGAAACTCCTGATAGCTCAGTTCCGGCTGGTTCGAATTTCTAAATATTTCTGCCAGTATCTGATCCAATTTTTCCTCTCCCCCTACCAGTTCTTCGGCCTTAAGGATCTTAAGAGGAATTTCACAGTAATTCATAACTGTTAATTTTGAGTTTTTAATCCTTGCCTGGTAGGTTTCCGGCAGTTTACTTAAATATTCAGGATTTCTGTGGTAAAAATTCAAGTAGTAATCTGAAACTTCCTTTTCCCACACCTCAACATAATGTTTCCTGGCATACTCCTCACCATACTTTTCCTTCATTAACCGGTAGGTGGTATAAACCGTCAGTCCTTCACTGGACCATCCGCTTTCATTATCCCAGGGAAACATCTTTCCAAGCCCCCACCACTGATGAATGATTTCATGTGCCATAACTTCATTTCCTGAAGCTCCTTTCAAAGGATCTCCTAAACCTTCTTCACTGAAGCAGTTCTCATCCATTACACTTATACCGTCCATGGCAAACCCTCCTCCCATATAAGCTGTGAGTTCCACCAGCTTAAAGGGATGTTCTTCCGTAATAAAAGGAAAGGCTCCATAATGTTTGCTGCAGTATTCAAAGACTTCCTTTAAAGTAGCTTCTATGTTAACACGCTCCATGGCGGCTTTATGTTTGGCACTATAATAAAAATCAATCTTGGCTCCGGCAGCTTCAATATGCTTAACATCATACTCCGCAGCATAAAGATGCCAAACGATTCCGCCACCGCTGCTTCGCCAGGTTGTTGTACCATCCCTTTTCTCCTGAAGCACTTCTATGGTATCCCCGGCAGTAACAGGTATCAGATTTGAAGGCACTGTAATGTCCGCTATGGTTTCCTCTGTACCATAAAAGCCTGGAATGGGAGCAAAATCCTGATTTACAAGAAATATGTAATCTTTGCTAACTTCCGTTTGTCCGGGAAAGATTTCTTCAATACTCCATAGCTTAGGAAAACCTCCATATTCAATCACCAGCTCTATTTCTTTGTCCTTTGGCAGCGTAAATCTGACTTGTTTCTGATTTAAATCATCATCTTCAAGATCAGTGTAATCGATAGGTTTCGCATTGGCAGTCATCTTATGAATTTTATAACCGGGATTAACAGATACCATACCCATCTGTTCCTGACCGCTGTTATTAATTAATTGAAGTGTCTGTACCCCATGCTGCTGTCCGCTTTTTATATCCGGAGTTATGTGAACATAATATTTCTTAAGCTGTATTTGTCCGTTATAGACCAGTTTATTATAGGCATCATAGTTTATTTCAAGAGGGCTGTTATCAATAAAAGGCTGTTCGTTATATAAGGAGACAGAACCTGCAATCATAACAATGGACAAAACAGGCAAAAATACCTTTTTGCTGTTATGAATCAGGGAACCAGGTAAGCCTTTTGCATATCTGCGAACGCAAAGTAATGAAAATATCCAGCCACCGCCAAGTAACAGCAGCCAGAATATTCTGTTATAAAGCACCATCATAAGAACATAGGTGTTGCCAAAATCGTCCGAGAGTACGGGAATTACAGGGTTAATCCAACGTAAGATAAAGCTGTTATACATTAATCCCGTTAGATTAGCGCAGGCAAAGATAAAAAAGACAAGGAAGCTTACATCCACCCGCCTTACGATTTGATATATTCCNNACAGCAATGATATAGGCTGGAACTGTGATCAACCAGAAGCACTTTAAATATAAGGATAACCGGAACACAGAGCCAAGAGCAATTACTGTATACGGCAGATACAGGATTGTTAACAGAATACCACATACTATCGCAGCTATTATAAGCGCAGTCATCCTTACGACATTTAGCAGCACCGGCGATACGATACTGTCTGTTAGCACAGCGGTTCTGTTTCTATTTACCATATCAAATTCATAAAGAGCCAATATTGTAAATAGAAAAGCACCTCCAAATGCACCTGCCAGTGCGGGGTTTGCAATATATGCCGCTGATCTCATTAAGGTATTTGAAGGTTTGTAGAGAAAATACCCTGCCAACGGAGTAAGAACCGTTAGAAGCAGAATACTCCAGGTAAATCTGGTACGAAAGATGCGCCTGGTTTCAACCTTCAGATAGTTCAAAAAGTTCATATGTCCACATCCTCTCTGGTAATCAGATACATATATGCATCCTCTAAAGTGGGCTCAGTTTGCTTAGCCTCCGAAGGCAATTCCTTCGCAACTATACGGCACTTCACCCCATTTGCAGTATTGATACGGGTTGTTATATGGTAATCCCCATGCTCTTCTTTCTTACCCTCTTCCAGGATACCTACATGCTCCCAGGCCATTAAGATCAACTGCTCCGGTGTTCCGTCATATCGAATTTTCCCTTCATGCAATACAATCAGCCGGTTACAGATTGACTGGACATCCTCGATAATATGGGTAGATAATATTACAATTTTATCCTCTGCTTTTCTTGAAAATAGATTTCTGAAATTTATTCTCTCCTCTGGATCAAGTCCTACCGTAGGTTCATCAAATATGAGTAAATCAGGATTGCCAAGGAATGCCTGAGCGATACCAACACGCTGCCTTTGTCCACCTGAGAGCGTTTTAATCTTTGCTTTTCTTTTCTCCTCCAGATTCGTTTCCTTTATAGCTTCCTTAATTGCTTCTTTACTATTCTTAATTCCTTTTAAAGCAGCCATATAATCTAAAAACTGATATACTGTCAGCTCATCATATAAACCGAAGGTCTGAGGTAGATAACCTAAAGATGCTTTCAATTGCTTTTCATTTTTAAGTAATTCTACTCCATTAACGGTTATATTGCCGGAAGTAGGCAGCAATTCAGCGACCAGCAATTTCATAAGCGTTGATTTGCCGGCACCATTTGGTCCAACCAACCCAATCAGGTTAGGACTTTTCATCTCAATGGCAACATCATTAAGAGCCTTTTTCCCTCCCGGATAGATTTTATTGATCTGACTAATTGAGATATCCATTGTAAACCCCTTTCTATATTAGAAATTTTTTCCTTTTTATTCGAATTTTCTCTTGTTTATTTGAAATTTCTCTTTTTTAGATATTTCTCTTACTATTAAATTCCTTATAACTTTAATCCCTATCTTTGAATTACTTAATCTGCCTGTCTGTAATAATAACTGGTTCCTGAGCTGTAAGCAATTTCTCCGTCTTCCCCTGTCTCCGTTATATCCGTGGTTATAGAGATAACCGTTTCTACAGTTGTAGTATTTAAATCAATTCCAGTCAGTAGGATTCCGAATATGGCCATGCCAATAATCACTGCACCTGTTTTCTTCTCACTTCCATCCATAATAGATTGGATTCTTTTCTTTATCCCCTTCCTCCCATTTGATAGATAGGACGAAAACACCGGCTCTGCTTTAGAGTGCCCCTGCATCATTCCTATAATAGCTTCACAATACCGTATTCTTTTCTCGGTATCAGACCCTTTAATTACTTCATAATCACAGGATAGTTCGCATTGCTCTGCGATTGCTTTTCCCATTATGTATACCAGCGGATTAAACCAGTTAATCGCTGTTGCTATCAGCACCAAGCCTTTATACCATAGATCCTTTCGTACAAAATGAATCAGCTCGTGCCTCAATACCAGAGAAAGCTCTTCATCAAATAATTCTATGGAAGGAATTAGCAAAACCGGTTTTATAAAACCTATCTGCATGGGACTTGAAATACATTGACTAATCAGTAATCTGACCGGTTTTGTTATTCCCATATCCCGGCTTAGCTTCTGAAGCTGTTTGTACTGCTCTGAATTATTATCCTCCACTCCCCAACGCCTTAATAGCTTTGTAAATCGGTAATGCCTTCGTCCCTGGAACAGGATGAAGCTAATGAAACCAGCAAGCCATACACTCCCTATAATTTGATACCAGGGGATGCATACACTTTCAGTCTCTTTTCCTTCACTTAGATATATCTCCTGTTCATAACCTGAAGGATTATCGTAAATAAATAAGGGTTCACTAGAGGGCCGTTCAACCATAATGTCAAAATGTATACGAAAGGGTACCACTAAACCTATTACCAGAAACAGCCAGGAATAATAAATCCATTTGGCACGATATTTATTCAGTAATCGTGGAGTTATGATAAGAAAGCAAATAATCAGCAATGACATGGCAACGGAGTTTCCCACTAATAAATCTAAAATCCTCTGCATCCTATTTCCTCCTGCTCTTTACCCATTCCATTAATTCCTCCAGGTCCCTGTCATTAACCTTTTTATCATCGTAGAGTGTATTGACGAGGCTTAGAAAAGAGTTCTCATGATAGTTTTTCATAAAATTTCCTGTTTCCAGTTTCAGATATTCTTCTCTGGTGATTAAGGGAAAATACCTTCGTTCTTTGCCATTCTTTTCTGTCTTAAGAAAACCTTTCTCTACCAATCTAAGCATCAAAGAGATAATTGTAGGTGCTTTCCACCCACGGATATTACCCAATTGCTCCATAATTATATTAGTTGTAATAGGCGGTTCATTCATCCAGATTACTTTCATTATTTCAAATTCTGCCTCCGGTAGTTTCTTTATGTCTTTCATTGTAACCTCTCTTTCTGCTGTCTTTTCCGTTGTTTTTTTACTGTCTTTTGATATCATCTGGCCTTCTGCAATCTTCCGTCTTTCTATAATTTTCTCTTTTTCTGCAATTTCATTCTCTCTTCTTATCTCCTTCTCTTCTTATCTCTTTCTGTCTGCTTTCTCTTTCTGTTTGCTCTTTTCTCTCTGTCTGCTTCCTTTTTCTGCCTGATTTCTCTTTCTGTCTTTCTTGGCTGTCATGTTACTACAAACAATATAAAAACCCTTATTTTAACAGTTATAATCATATTTTACACTTGCCTAAAATAAAAGTCAATTCTTTTTTTACATTTGTCTAAAATATTTTTGCATAAAACAACAAGAGGCTATAGACTTATTGCTCTTTGTCTATAACCTCAGTTATTCTATTCTGGCACTATTGCACTTTAAGAAACTCAAATTAAAGAACCAAACAACTTTCGCCCCCTATACTCCCAGCTTAAAAGAAATATAGTATTTTCCTGATTATATAGGAGCCTATATAAGCCTCCGACAAACCTCCCAGTGCCAGAGCCATCCCCAGTAATATTACCAGAAACATATACTTTCCTATTTTCTCTCTCTTTCCTTTCTTACTTGTCATGTCATATCGCAGACTTTTACAGAGCCAAAATGCACATCGAATGGAAATCAGAGCAACCGGTATGTAAATCAGATATTGAGGGAAGGTGTAACCAAATATCAATAACAGTCCCTTAAAATGATATTCCATAAGTATAACCGAAATAAAAAAACTACCCTGAAATCCGATATAAACCAGGCAAAGGCATATAAATGGAATACCAAGAGAGGTTACACATACCATCCATAAGAGGATAAAATTCTTAAAAAGGTCCCAGTATACATATTTTAATAATAGCTTATAATCAATGGAGGCTGTCCTTATCTGATATAAATAATCTTTATCCAATATATTTATATTTCCCTGATAAAAGCTCTTAAATACTCTTGCAAATATTATACCGAGAACAGCTCCTATTGCCATTAACAGCAGACCTGCCTTTACTTCTCCCAGCCTGCGCAATTGCTGCTTCACAAAATCCATAATTACACCTGTGCTAACGTCTATAAGATAACATATGAAGCTTATACAAAAAAAATGCCGGCATATAGCCGGCATAGATAAGTTATTTATTTCTTTTGGTTTTATAAGCCAAAATCGCTGCTATTGTTTTCGCGTCCTCAATCTGCCCTGTAAAAATAAAATTAACCAGTTCCTCTACTGTATAACTTTCCACCGATACGAATTCATCCTCATCAGGGTTCTGCTTTGAAGGGATTAAATGCTCTGTATAATAGATACCTATTTTCTCATTGCAGAAGGCAACCGTCGTATAAAGATCAAATAAATGCTCTATCTGTTCTGATCTGTAGCCTGTCTCCTCCTCTAACTCTCTTCCGGCACAGGTTTTCATATCTTCTCCGGGGTTCAGACCTCCGGCTGGAATCTCAAGGGTATATTTTTCCACAGCATTCCTATATTGTCTCACCATAATAATTTTACCATCCTCTGTAACCGGGACAATAGCAGCAGCCCCCTTATGACTGATAAAATCCCAATCAGCTGTCTTTCCGCTTGGCAGGCCCATAGTATCTGTATATACATCAATGATATGCCCTTTATGCACCGGTGTTCTCTTTAAACGCTTATATTCGTTATCCATATTTCCTCCCATCTGTGTGCTTTCACACACGACAACTTAAGACTGGTCTGCATTTATATATCAAAGTTACCTGCTATATTACTAACCGAAAAACCTGCCGAGTGTAATTTCATTTTATCAGCAGCTTTCCTTCCTATTAAAGCACCAGCACTTTCCACAATTTTATTTACTAAGAGCTGCCGCCTTTTCGTAGCAGGCATCAGTAGCTTTCATTACCGCATTACGAAATCCGAATTCTTCTAAAGCTTCTACTGCAGCAATTGTGGTTCCACCTGGTGAACACACCTGATCCTTTAATTTTCCGGGGTGCTCCCCAGTTTCCAGTACCATTTTTGCTGCTCCCAATACTGCCTGAGCCGTCAGCTTGTATGCCTTCTCTCTTGGAATTCCATACTTTACCGCACTGTCAGCCAGTGCTTCAATAAACATATAAACATACGCCGGTGAGCTGCCGCTGGCACAGATTACTGCATTTATAAAACTTTCATCAAACTCCTCGTATTTACCAAAAGCTTCAAAGAACCTATGAAGCAGCTCTTTCTCAACCTTAGCATACTCATCTTTGGAATAGCAGACTGCTGTCATTCCTTCTCCTACAAGTGCAGGAGTATTTGGCATGGAGCGAACAACCCTGACAGAATCACCGAGTGCCTCTTTCATAGCAGCAATTGTAATACCTGCCGCTGCAGAAATCAAGATATGCTCTTTTGTGAGACTCTCCTTGATATCAGCATATACCTCATGAAAGAACTGAGGTTTAACGGCTAATACAATATATTTACAGGACTGGACCAATTTCTTGTTGTTATTTACAAAATTTACTCCGGTCTTTTGGTTTATGAATTCTTTTCTTTCAGCTCTTACACAGTTAAACAGAAGAGATTCCTTACCAAACACCCTTACAGCTCCCATAAGCATTGGTAATCCCATATTACCAACACCTATAAATCCTATTTTATCCATTGTAATCCTCCTGGTTCCATTCCCTGCTGTCCTGACTGTTTTATCAGGCCATGTGTATATATAATATCACAAAATCTATCAAATAACAAACTTACACACAAACACACCGCAACCTTCCTTGTGATATCGCCACAAATCAGGATAGGAATTGAGTATTTAATAATTCCACACTAAAACCGGTGTATACCACAAGTCCTCTTGCCCTACTGCCCAAATAGGAAGTGTGATATATCCTTTATTTCATAGTAGCTCTGTTGCATACCACATCTGCTTTCATATGCTGTAATACTACAAATCAGGAAGTGAAAAATGACCCTAATTCATATTTCTAGATACCAATGCTTTCATTTTCTTATTTCATCAAGTTAAAGCATTAAACTATATCGTTTCAAAAAAAGATGGCGAAATTCCTGTATTAGGAATTTCGGCCATCTTAATAACTATTCATTATTTTGCGTAATCTGTCACTCGTGATTCTCTGATTACATTGACCTTAATCTGACCTGGATACTCCAGCTCAGACTCAATTTGCTTTGATATGTCACGGGCAAGCAATATCATGTCTGCATCAGATATCTGATCTGGCACTACCATAATACGTACTTCTCTGCCTGCTTGTATCGCAAATGACTTATCTACTCCCTTAAAGCTATTGGAGATATCTTCTAATTGCTTCAATCTGTTTGTGTATGTTTCTAATGTTTCTCTTCTGGCACCTGGTCTCGCAGCCGAAATGGTGTCCGCAGCCTGTACGATGCATGCAATCAATGATTCAGGTTCCACATCACCGTGATGGGATTCTACTGCATTAATTACGATTGCAGATTCCTTATACTTTCTGCACAAATCAACACCGATTTGAATATNNACATGCAGTAATCCGGCTCTCTTTGCCATTCTGATATCAACGCCTATCTCACCGGCAAGTAATCCGGATAATTGGGCAACTTCTATAGAATGTTTTAAAGCATTTTGTCCGTAACTTGTTCTGAACTTCATCTTACCGAGAAGTCTGACAAGCTCAGGATGAATTCCATGAACACCAACTTCAAGAGTTGCTGCTTCACCTTCTTCTCGAATCATGACTTCAACTTCTTTTTGAGCCTTTTCCACCATCTCTTCAATTCTTGCAGGATGGATTCGTCCGTCCACAATCAGCTTTTCAAGGGCAATTCTTGCCACTTCTCTTCTGATAGGGTCAAATCCGGATAGAATTACGGCTTCAGGGGTATCATCAATTATAAGATCAACACCTGTAAGGGTTTCAAGGGTACGAATATTCCTTCCTTCCCTTCCGATAATCCTTCCTTTCATCTCATCATTTGGAAGCTGTACAACGGATATGGTAGTTTCTGCGACATGATCTGCTGCGCATTTCTGTATTGCAGTAACAACATAATCCTTTGCTTTTTTGTCTGCTTCTTCTTTTGCTTTGCTTTCAAGTTCCTTAACTAACATTGCAGTTTCATGCTTAACTTCGTCTTCAACTGTCTTTAAAAGATATTCTTTCGCTTGTTCGGAGGTAAGTCCTGAAATCTTCTCCAATTCCTGCAGCTGTCTTGCATGAAGCTCTTCAGCTTCTGCCTTGATTTTGTCAAGTTCAGCCTCTTTTGCAGAGAGTCTGGATTCTTTCTTCTCGAGTGCTTCGATTTTCCTGTCTAAGGTTTCTTCCTTGGACAGAACCCTTTTTTCATAACGTTGAACTTCTGCTCGTCTTTCCTTCGTTTCCTTCTCTAACTCATTCTTAGTCTTTAAAGACTCTTCCTTTGCTTCAAGTAAGGCTTCTCTTTTCTTAGTTTCAGCTGTTTTTAAAGCTTCATCTATGATTTCCCTTGCTTTTTCTTCTGCAGTACCTATCTTGGCTTCTACAACCTTAACATGGTAGGAAATAGCAAGTTTCCAGACAAGAGGAACAACGATGGCCGAGGTTGCAATAATAGATATTATTACCCAAACTGGTATCGGCACTGGAGCACCTCCTTATTGAATTTTCATTGTACAAATATACAACATATAAATTTTATACTGTTTTCATGAGTATGTCAAGTATCCCCATTAAATTTTTATGCATTATGTCAAATTCCACCGAAAATAGACACAATAACCTAAAACTCTTTATAGCTTTCATATATTTTTGCTGACATATCTATGAAATAATATTTTTTTCCTGTAATATGAAAAACTTCTGTTATTTATAATAAACATATTTGCAGAAAGATAAATAAGTTGAATTAAGTTTATCGACTTTTTCGTTCCTATAACCTGAAAAGTAAAAAACTATAATCCAACTTATCTTGTATTGCTCTATTTATCCTACACCTTCTACACCATATAATGGATCTTACTTTCCCCCTCAAAGTATAAAAATGCTTAAAGTAAGGTATTTTTATACTCTAAAAGGTACCAAAAATTTATTTCAATTGCATAGTTCTCCCAGATAATAAAATCCTTTACACTGGGCCAACTTGACCTTTACTATTTTACCAATCTGTTCCTCTGATCCTTTAAAATGTACAAGAATATTATTGCTGAGCCTTCCGGTCATCAGAGAGGGGTCCTGTCCGTTTATCTCTTCTACCAGTACTTCTTCCACGTTGCCTGCTACTCTTGCTGTCATTTCGGAGGAGATCTTCTGAACCACCTTTAACAATCTGTCAAAACGATCCTTGGCAACCAGTTCTTCTACCTGATTCTCCATTACAGAAGCGGGAGTACCGGAGCGTTTGGAATAAAGGAAGGTGTAAGCACTGTCATAACGCACTTTCTCCACTACCTCCAGGGTTTCTAAGAAATCCTCCTCCGTCTCACCCGGGAAACCAATAATAATATCTGTAGTAAGGGATATATCAGGCATGGCTGTCTTTATCCTGTCAACCAGACTTAGGTAATCTTCCTTGGTATAACTTCTGTTCATCCTTTTTAGTACATTGGTACTGCCGGCCTGAACTGGTAAATGAAGATGCTTACAGATCTTCTTTGAATTCTTCATCACCTCAATCAATTCATCGGATAAATCCTTAGGATGAGATGTCATAAACCTGATTCTCTCAAGTCCTTCTACATCCTCTAAGAGCTTAAGCAGACCAGCAAAAGTGGTCTGCTCCTCAAGGCTTTTTCCATAGGAGTTAACATTCTGACCAAGCAGCATAATTTCAATTACGCCGTCAGCCACCAGCTCTTTTACTTCCTTTACAATATCCTCGGGATTTCTGCTTCTCTCCCTGCCTCTAACATAAGGAACAATACAATAGCTGCAAAAATTGTTGCAGCCATACATGATATTTACACCTGCTTTAAATCGATATTTTCTCTCGCTGGGCAGATCCTCCACAATCAGGTTGGTATCCTTCCAGATATCAATTATCATGGTCTTACTGTGTATTCTGGTATGCATAAGTTCTGCCATCTTAAAGATATTATGCGTACCGAATATCATATCTACGAAACGATAGCTCTTCTTTATCTTATCAACAACTGCATCCTCCTGCATCATGCACCCGCACAGGGCAATCATCATATTGGGATTCTTTCTCTTTAAGCTGTTCAAATATCCCAGTCTGCCATAAACGCGGGTATTGGCATTCTCCCTTACGGTACAGGTATTGTAAACAACAAAATCAGCTTCTTCCCCTTCTATCTGATGATAACCTATCTGCTCCAGGATTCCTGCCAGCTTCTCTGAGTCCTTGGCATTCATCTGACATCCAAAGGTAACTACTGAAAAAGTAAGGGGGCGATTAATTTCTTTCTCTTTATTTCTTACCCATTCCCTGCATTTTGCCATGAAATAATACTGGCGTTCAGGCTCAGTTATAGGTTCTTTGCTATTTAAATCAAGTTCATCAAGATTCATAAGTACACTGCTCATTCCATATTCTCAACTTTCAATATACATTTATCTGGTGCCGCATCATAAAATTATATCTTATGCAGGCCAAAAATACAATACTCATATAACTCAAAACGGAACAAGTAGCTCAAAACGGAGCAGGCAGTATAATGACAGAACAAGTAACTCAAAACATTGCAGGCAGTATAATGACGGAAAAACCAGAAAATCACTTGCAGACATTATTTAATAAATCTGTATCTTATTCTTAAGATACTTCTTTTCAGATAGATAAGCAACTTATGGAAACGGAATATCTTCTTACCTAAATAAACTGCCAATCGAAATAATGTAAAACCAATTGTTAAATATAGAATTATCAGAAATAATGATATTAACATAATACTCTCATCCTTTCACAGTAAAAATCAGATTTACACCTAACTGCCCTATATAATCTTTCAGTATTACACTTATACCCAACTTAAATTTATCCAATATAGGATATATTAATCTGACGCATCTTAATCAAACTATATCACATCTTCCCAAAGGGAACAAGAACTACAAGAATCCGAGGGGTGATTCCCTCGGATTCTCTTTCTTTTATTCATTATCCCTTATGACTTCTTTATAATTCAATATTTTACCGCTGTAATCCACATATGCTCTTCCTTCATATTCCGAATCACTGTCATATAATATTTCTATCTTATCCGACAATAAATTGATTTTATATGGCCAATAAGCTTTCCCTTTTGAAGCATCAGCAACCTGCCATAGAGTCTTTCCTTTTTTATCAATCGCCACAATATCAGGCCCATCATAGCCTCCAATGTACAAAACGCCTTTTTGATAGAATGCATAGTGTACAGAAGCTCCTGCTATACTTTTTGTTTTCCAAAGTACCTTGCCAGTATTCTTGTTTAATGCAATAACTTTACCCTCAACCACAAGATATATATTACTTCCCTTTTGAAAATAGGAAGATATGGTTTCTAATTCCGTCTGAACTGCCCAACCTGTTTTGTAGGTCCACACAAGCTTTCCTGCTTTGGTATAACCTTTTATAACACTCCGTAGTCTACTGTTTTCTGCATCCTCAACATAGGACTGAGCAATTTTTGTTACTTTAGCTGCTGCATTAGCATGTGGTGTCAGGCTGCTCCAGCTATAAAATAGTACCATGGCAATAAATAAAACGAAATATCTTCTGTTTTTTTCCAACTTTCTTCCCCCTTATTAATTATTATACAGGTAAAATTATAACAGTCTACTGTATATTAGTATGTAAAATTCTATAATGTAAGTTATATACTTGTCCATCATATCCGTATCTACCAATACTATCCTGAATATATAACTTTAATTTTCTCCCCTATTAATGCAAATACTTATTCTCAATTAAATTCTTTTTATAATGTTCATGTTTTTCATTAATTACTGTTTCAATGTCAATATCATAATAATTACATATCCGAAATACTCTTAAAATCAAATCTGCAAGTGCTGCCGGAACTCCTCTGGGATTATTATCACCACGATAATAATTGTAGGTAACATGATATCTGTTACCGGCTGCTTCTTCCGTCACCTTTGATAAATCCAAATGGCAATGTGCTATAGCTTCTGTAAATCTGCACTCGTCAATTTCATGGTCTTTTCCCGCCGGCGGATATTTCCCAGCCTCTTTCACAAAGCTGCTGAGATTTAATTCATCCTCGTCTTGGATTTGACAGACACTGTTCTTTTCAATTTTTATTTTTCCTTTAACATAAAGAGTCAATACCTGGCGCCCTAAATCCCACAGTGTCTCATTATATTCCTGAACAGTGCCCGCTCCAGGCTCCTGTAGTTTCTTTGCCTTATGTAACAGTCTTTCCAGCTTATTCATATCTGCCCCTCTTTGAATGTAATGAAATTGAATTATCACTGACTGCTAAAATGCCTATGCAACTGGATTTATCGGAATGTGTCTTTTTTATAGGAAAGTATTCTGACACGCCCCGATAAATCAAATTTCATAGGCAGCTTAATTCGTTTTGTTATTCTTACGCAAACCTTTTGCTTAGGGTCTTATTTGTCCGCTGCCGAAAATAATATATTTCGTAGAGGTTAAAGCAAGAAGTCCCATAGGCCCTCTGGCATGGAGTTTCTGAGTACTGATTCCGATTTCTGCTCCAAACCCAAACTCTGCACCATCGGTAAAACGGGTTGACGCATTAACATAAACTGCTGCTGCATCTATCTCGTTAAGAAATTTCATGGAATTGTTATAATCTTTTGTAATAATTGCTTCTGAATGACCTGTATTGTATTGATTTATATGCTCTATGGCCTCCTCAATGGAGTCCACGACTCTTAAGGATATAATTCTGTCCAGATATTCCGCTGCATAATCTTCCTCCGTTGCCGCTTCTATATTCGGACAAATTTCTCTGGAAGTTTCATCTCCTCTGATAACGACCTGGTTCTCTTTTAACATTTCATATAAAGCCGGAATAAATGCCTCTTTAATCCTGCTGTGCACGACCAGTGACTCACAGGCATTACAGACACCCAGCCGCTGCGTCTTGGCATTGTGTATTATATTTAGTGCCATTTCAAAATCGGCTGTTTCATCCACAAATACATGGCAGTTGCCGGTTCCTGTCTCTATTACCGGAATGGTGCTGTTTTCTACTACTGTTTTAATAAGGCCTGCACCGCCTCTGGGTATTAAGAGATCGATATACTTATTCAAGCACATCAACTGTTTAGCAGTTTCTCTGCTGGTATCCATAACCAGTTGTACGGCATCTTCCGTTATACCAGTATTAGCAAGCGCTTCTCTAATAACATCAACTATGGCAGTATTGGAATGAATTGCATCGCTTCCGCCTCTTAATATTACTGCATTACCGGTTTTAAAACATAAGCCGAAAGCATCTGCTGTTACATTCGGTCTGGATTCATAAATGATACCGATAACCCCCATTGGAACCCTTTTCTGGCCAATCAGCAGTCCGTTTGGTCTTTCTTTCATGGATAAGACTTCACCAACAGGATCCTCTAAGGCTGCAATATCAAGAAGCCCCTGTGCCATAGCTTCAATTCTGGCTTCTGTTAACCGTAGTCTGTCAATAAGTGCATCCGTCATACTATTTTCTTTGGCATTATCTACATCTGAAGAATTAGCATGAAGTATTTTATCCGTGTGACTTTTTAATGCCTGGGCTGCTGCTTTCAATCCGGCAATTTTCTTTTCCTGACTGAGAGTATTTAGACTGGTTGCTGCTTTTTTTGCCTTTTGTCCTATCTCTACTAACTCCATGAAATCACCCTTTCTGCATTTTATGTTTATAGATTATCAGAAATACACCTTTCGCTATAACAATCGATTACAAATATTTAATTGTGTTTTAAATTAAACACATTATCTTTTGTTATTAGGATATCTATTTTAACGTCATGAGCTTCCGCAGGTATCTCCTCATACACCTGAAATTCATAGGCAAAGCAAACCTTAAGAAAAGATTCCTCGTGACCACCGAAATACCTGTCATAATAGCTTTTTCCATAACCTATACGATTCCCCAGTTTGTCAAAGGCCAGACCCGGTACTAAAATTAAATTCCTTCCCTTCTCTAATTGAAGTATATCAACAGGTTCCGGCTCCGGAATTCCAAAAGAGCTTTCTTCCAGCTCAGTAATAGAACCGATATAATAAAATTCAATGTTTTCCTTCATGACTCGCGGGAGTGCCACTTTTTTACCGTCAAGGAGTGCCTGCCGAATTAACGGCAGTGTATTAACTTCCTGGTTAAATGCTGCATAGAGTATTACCTGGCTGCACTCCTTATATTCTTTTAACGCCAGGAATTGTTCCCTGATCAAACTGCTCTGCAGGTCAATTACAGCCTTTGAAAGGGAAGCCTTCTGCCTTCTGATTTCCTGCCTTATCTCTTCTTTTATCATTAATGTTTATCCTTCTTTGATAGTTCAGTTACAGTCCCATCAGGATTTAAGATACTTATCTGATTAAGCGTACCTCTTAGATTATTTCTGACAGATTGGATATATTCGCCGCGAAGTTTCACCTGCTCTTCTTTTTCCTCTGCCGTCAGACCTGTTTCCTGTGATTTTTTATACAATTCATTTATTCTTTCCAATTTTGAATCTTCCATTTGTATTCCTCTTCTTAATGTAGTTTATAAACTTATAACCGTTTACTAATACAATTTATTCTTATATTGAGTATTGTTTTGTGCTGATATAGTCCAGTAATTTAAACTTTTCATCTCTATGAGCCTTAAAGAAGGTACCTTTATTCTCACCGCTTACAATAGCGCTGATTACACTGACATCCTCGCCATTGGCTATTACCATGTCTGCACCGGAAGCTGTAGCAAGCCCGGCAGCACTGATCTTTGTTGCCATTCCTCCTGTACCAACCAAAGAGGAGGAATCCTTCGCCATGTTATCCAGATTCGTATCGATATGCTCAACATAATCTATAAACTCAGCTTGGGGATTTTTCTTCGGATCATCCGTATAGAGTCCGTCTATATCAGACAGCAGTATTAAGAGGTCAGCATCTATCAGCGCAGTAACAATTGCGGACAGAGTATCATTGTCACCAAATTCAAGCTCATCGGTAGAAACAGTATCGTTCTCGTTTACAATTGGGATAACACCTTTTCGGAACAATTCTTCAAAGGTATTAGAAGCATTTACCCTGCTGATATCATTAATCATTGTATATTTGGTCATTAGTATCTGTGCCGGAATCTGGTTGTATTCCGCAAATAACTTCTGATATACCATCATCAGTCTTGCCTGACCGACTGCAGCACAAGCCTGCTTCTCTACTTTCTCAGTTGGCCTCTTTTGCAGCCCTAAAGTTTCCTTACCTACAGCAATGGCTCCGGAAGATACTAATATAACATCTTTCCCCTGATTTCTGATATCTGTCAGTATACGTACTAATTTCTCCATTTTAGAGAGGTTGATACGTCCTGTTTCTTCATGAGTCAATGAAGATGATCCAATCTTTATAACAATCCTTTTCTTATCCTTTAACAGTTCTCTTAAAGACACCTGTGATTCATCCTTCCCCGAGGCTTATTCCCTCTCTAGGATGACAGCCCCTCTTAATATTCATAACAATTATTATTATTGTACATTAATTTCCATGCGGTGTAAATATCCGCTTTGTATATTTTGTTAAAAATCACTGTATTCCTTTACCACGCTGTCGCTTCAGAATACATATAATTCCACTTCATTCTAATTATATGCTTAATTTGCCTTATATTTGGAGGCAATTGCTTCAAATACCTTGATTCCGTCAATTGCCGCAGAGGTGATTCCGCCGGCGTAACCAGCACCTTCACCACAGGGATATATACCTTTTATACTGGCTTCAAGGAATTCATCCCGTTCCATTCGAAGAGGAGACGAGGTTCTTGTCTCGACCCCGGCTAAAACCGCCTCTTCATTGGAAAAACCTTCGATTCTTCTCTCAAAAGCCTGGATTCCGTCTATTAGTGCAGTTGATACATATTCCGGCAGACACTCTCTTAGGTTAGCCAGATTATAATCACCTTTGGTATTAGGCCTTATGCTGCCAAAGCNNAATCACCATAGAGCTGCACCGGAATACGTCCGCTTCCGGCTTCATAAGCTTTTGCTTCCCAAATCCTTTGAAATTCAACACCTAACATAGGATTCTCCTCTGCATTGGCTGCCCCGTACCTCTCTTTAAATGCCTGCCCGTCTTTCAGAACCGTTTCCTTAAAATCTGCAGGAGTAACCGTTACGATCAAAGCACTGTTTGCATTCCTTTCATCTCTGGCATGATTACTCATACCATTTACTGCAAGGCGTCCTTCTTCCGAGGAAGCATTCACAACAAACCCTCCGGGACACATGCAAAAGGAGTAAATTCCTCTGCCATTCACAGCATTGTGGGTCAGTTTATAGTCTGCAGGAGGAAGTTCTGTGTACCTGTTACCATATTGGTTCCGACTGATAAGAATCTGCGGGTGTTCCATACGAAGCCCAATGGCAAAGGATTTCGGTGTTAGTTTCATTTTCTTCTCCCAAAGAAGCTTAAAGGTATCCCTTGCACTGTGTCCCAAAGCCAGCACAAGACAATCACAGGGAAGAAATTCCTCATGGTTAAGTTCTACTCCTATTATCGTTCCTTTTTCAGTCTGTATATCCGTAAGGCAGGTATTGAACCTGACTTCACCGCCAAGACTTTTTATTTCCTCCCTGATGGCTTTTACCACGTCTCTTAATTTATCCGTACCAATATGAGGTTTGTTAAGGTATAAGATTTCCTCCGGCGCTCCATGCTCGGCAAGGATCCTTAGAACTTCCTGATTTCTTCCCCATTTATCTTTAACAAGGGTATTAAGCTTCCCATCAGAAAAAGTTCCTGCTCCGCCTTCGCCAAATTGAACATTGGACTCTACCTTGAGCTTTTTACTTTTCCAGAATTCTTCTACTGATTTAACACGACTGTCAACCTCTTCTCCACGTTCCAGGATAATGGGATTGTATCCGTTCCTTGCAAGCATTAGTCCGCAGAATAATCCAGCAGGACCAAAGCCAGCTATAACAGGCCGGGAAGACAGCTTATTTAAACCGGAGGGTTTAAAATCATATCCGGAGGCATTTGCTATGGTTACGTTTGGTGNNGTGCCTTCAGTTTTGCAAGTTTTTTCTCTTCAGCTGCTATCTGTACCTCTACCTGATAGACATAAAATATATCTTCTTTTCTGGCATCAATGGATTTCTTTGTTATAACAAGCTGTTGAATTTCCTGCTCTGTTATTTTTAAGGTTTTTGCCGCAAGTTTATATAAATCTCCTGAACTATGTCCGACTCTTAATTTCAACTGGGATATTTGTAACATTATTTACCTCTTTTTTCTGCCCCAGGGCGTGTCTGAAAACTGCTTGTACTGAGCTGAAGGTTCCACTTTGTGAAAGACAAGGCGCGATTTTTTAAGACGTAGTGGTGCTACGTACCAAAAATTGCAACGCAGGATACCGCGAAATGGGCGTTCAGAGCGGTACAATGAGTTTTCACACACACCAGGCAAATTAACTACTACTATTATCGTATTTCATTTCCGGCTGCTTATATATGAGTACCCGCCGCATGACCGCTGGACCATGCCCATTGCAGGTTATATCCACCGCAGGTACCGTCAACGTCCACAATTTCCCCTGCAAAGTAAAGACCTTTTATAAGCTTTGACTCCATCGATACAGGATTAATTTCCTTTGTGTCAATTCCTCCTGCCATTACCTGGGCATGTTCAAAGGAATGTGTATCTGTTATAGGTACTTTCCATTCTTTTAACTGATTCACAAGCTGAGTCAGCTGTGAATCTTTTATATCCTTTATCCTATAGTAAGGATCTAGCTTGCTCTCCTTTATTGCAACATAGGCAAGTTTTTTGTTTAGAAGTCCCAGAAAAGCTTCCTCCAGGGTTTCTTTCACATTACGCTTTAATCTGTAATACAGCATTCCTTTTAATTCTTCTTTCGTAAGGAAAGGAAGAAAGTCAAGTACTGCTATTACTTTACTGCCTCTGCCAAGTGCTTCTGCTGCATAACGGCTTATCTGCATTACCGGAATTCCGGACAATCCATACTCAGCAAGTAAAACCTCACCTTTTTCAAATACTTTCATCTGTTTGTCTATATACAGTCTCACTTCTGCTTCTGTCCTAACGCCTGAGAGCGTCTTAAAGTATTTCTCTCCTGATTTTAACTGTACAAGTGCCGGTAACGGTGTGAGTATGTTATGTCCTAATTCACGGGCGATAGAAAGGCCGCTCCCATCGGATCCATGGGCAGGAGCTGCCTTCCCCCCTGCTGCCAGGATAATTCCCTCTGCCTGGTATTTTCTATCCGCCATATAGATAGAAAGATTCTTATCGATTTTCTGTACATGAGCATTGCATTCAATCGTAACACCAGTTCTCTCCGCCTCCAGTAATAACACCTCCAAAACAGAAGATGCCTGTCCTGAATTAGGATACAGATATCCGTTTCTATCCAAGGGATAAATGCCAATCTCCTTAAAAAAATCAACGGTAGCATTAACATCAAAAGCCTTTATAACTTCTCCGGCAAAAGGCGGATTACTGCTACGGTAGCACTCTTCCTTCTGAAGCAGATTAGTATAATTGCATTTTCCATTACCTGTTGCAAGAATTTTCTTCCCGGGCTTGTCCTTGTGTTCCAGTATCGTTACCTTTTTGTTTCTTCTTGCAGCGCAAATAGCTGCAAAAAGTCCTGAGGCTCCTCCTCCGACTATATATATTCCACTCATTGGCTTGCCTCCTGTCTTTCTTATATAGAACCAAAATACTTTTCAATTGTCTGTGCCGTATATTCAACATCCTCTGCCGTATGAGCACCTGATAAGAACATAGCCTCGAATTGAGAAGGAGCAGCATAAATACCGTGCTCTAACAGATAATCAAAAAACACCGCATAATCCTTTACTCTGGCAGTTAAAGCACTGTTGTAATCTTTAATTTCTCCATCTGCAAAATAAATACATAACAAAGAACCGATAGAATTCACTCTGATTCTTCCTTTACCTGCAGTTTGGATTCTTGACTTCAACAGTTCTCCCTTCGCTGCCAGTTCCTCATATAACCCCTGAGAGCTCTTTAACAGCTCAAGGGTCTTAATACCCGCAGCTGTTGACAGAGGGTTGCCGGAGAGGGTACCAGCCTGATAAACAGGTCCTAAGGGCGCTATTTTCTCCATGATTTCTCTTCTTCCGCCATAGGCCCCTATAGGCATTCCACCTCCCACAATTTTACCTAAGGCAGTAAGGTCAGGTTTTATCTGGAAATATTCCTGAGCACCGCCTAAAGCCAGTCTGAAACCGGTGATTACCTCATCAAATACCAGGAGACTTCCGTTATCTTCTGTTATTTTTCGCAGAAAAGAGAGGAAATTCCCTTCCGGAAGTACAACACCCATATTGGCTGCTACCGGCTCAACAATTACTGCGGCAATCTCTCCTTTATATTTATGAAATAATTCTTTTACACCTTCTGTATCGTTATAATCAGCCAGTAGAGTATGTTTCGTAAATGCTTTTGGCACTCCAAGACTATCCGGCAGGGCCTGGGTTAATAAGCCGGAGCCTGCTTTTGCCAAAAGTCCGTCTGAATGACCGTGGTAACAACCGGTGAATTTTATAATCTTTTTACGTCCTGTATACCCTCTGGCAAGCCTGAGTGCACTCATAACTGCTTCCGTACCTGAGTTTACAAGTCTCACCATTTCCATTGAAGGAACGCATTCCTGTATCAATTCTGCAAGACGTATCTCACGTCTTGTGGGAGCCCCAAAGGTAAGTCCGCAGGCTGCTGCTTCTCTCACGGCTTCCACCACCTCTTCTCTGGCATGTCCCAAAATCAGCGGTCCGTAAGAACCCACATAATCTATAAATTCATTACCATCTGCATCATAAATACGGCTGCCCTTTCCCTTCTCTATAAACAGAGGGTTACGATTCACCTGACGAAAAGCCCTGACAGGACTGTTAACTCCACCGGGCATATATTTAAGCGCTTCTTCATAAAGTTTCTGCGATTCCTGATCTTTCATACTCTATACCCTTTGCATATCGCAGGCTGGCCTGCGATACTGCCACAAATAATAAGGAGTGAAAGAACCTCCATGTGGCATCCTTTCTTCTATTTATTTTCTTTCACTCTGTCAAACATGCAGCTGCGGTATGCCCTCCTGCTTCATTCCTGTCTTTCTGCCTCCATTTATCGCTGACAGGGCATAAAGCCTTCATCACACTTATGCTAAATCACTCACTTAGCCACTTAGCAGCATCAAGAGCATGGTAGGTTATAATAATATTTGCGCCTGCTCGTTTCATTGCCATAAGGTTCTCTAAGACAACTTTTCTCTCCTCCAGATATCCAAGTGCTGCAGCAGCTTTTACCATTGCATATTCTCCACTTACATTATACACCGCAACCGGGTAACCCGTTTGTGCTGCTGACTGAACAACATCCAGATAGGCAAGTGCAGGCTTTACCATAATAATATCTGCACCTTCCCTGATATCATCTTCTATCTCTCTCACAGCTTCCCTGCCATTGGCATAATCCATCTGATATGTCTTTCTGTCTCCAAAGCCCGGAGCAGAGTGAGCTGCCTCTCTGAAAGGTGCATAGTAACCGGAAGCAAATTTCGCACTGTATGCCATAATAGGCGTATTCACAAAACCCTCCTCATCCAAGGCTCTTCTAATTGCTTCAACATGCCCGTCCATCATATCAGAAGGCGCTATGATATCCGCTCCTGCCATAACGCAGGTTACCGCAGCTTTTGATAATAACAACAGTGTGTCATCAACGATTACCTGTCCCTCTCTTACGATTCCGCAATGACCATGGTCTGTGTATTCACAAAGACAGATATCAGCAATTACGGTCAGTTCCTTATAGTTATCTTTTATATACCGGATTGCCCTTTGAATTATGCCTTCTTTGTTGTAAGCTTCGCTTCCAATCTCATCCTTATGCTCCGGGATTCCAAAAAGTAATACACTCTTGATACCGCAAGCTCTGACTCTTTCCAGCTCTTCCCCTAATCTGTCTATGGAGTATTGATAGATTTCCGGCATGGAATTTATGGGATTCTTTATATCATTTCCTTCTATAACAAATATAGGATATACCAGTTCTGCTATTCTTAAGCTGTTTTCCTGCACCATAGCCCTGATATTTTCACTTACTCTTAACCTTCTTCGTCTGATCATTCTGCATCCTCTTTCTTATGAGCATAATCCTTTACTACAGTCTGTACAAGTGAGGATATGGCTGTTTTCTCCGCCTGTAATATTTCTGTATTACCAAGGGCTTTTAATCTATCCTTGGTAGCCTCTCCCATACATACAAGTTTTGCTTTCATGGATTTTTTCAGATTCTCCGGCAGTTCATGATAAAATTCTTTCACGCCCAGGCTGCTGGCAAATACAAGATATTCTACATCCGATATCTCTTTTAGTACTCTCTGTTTCTTATATTCCTCCGGAACCAGACTATATATAGGAAAATCCTCGAATACTACATGATTATTCTTTAGTACCATTGTCATGTCTCCTGACGCATTCCCTGCCCGAAGAAGTAATAATTTGTCCTGCTCTGTCAGAAATGGAAGCAGTTCTCCTGCAAGTGCTCCTCCATTGCCTTTCTCTGAAACATAATCTGCCGTAAAGCCAAAATTTGCAATAGCATCCGCTGTTCCCTGTCCTACTGCAGCAATTTTAAAAGCTGCTAAACGCCTGAAATCTATTTTCTCTTCCTTTAATGCATCAAAAAATATCTGAACCCCATTACTGCTGGTAAATATAAGCCAGGTATATTCAAATAATCTGGAGATAAGTTCTTTGAATTCCAGTGATTTGGTATGCTTTTTAACCGTCAGAAAGCCAAAATTTATCACTGCTGCATCCTCTTCCCTTAAGGCATCAGAGAGCTTTCTTACAAAGCTTTCTGTACCGGTTATACCAATACGTACACCGGACAGGTTACCTTTCTTGCCGGATAAGAAACGATACGCTGCTGTTTCACCAATCACAATAACGGCAGGTGCCTTTATATTTCTGCCACTGGCTATTTCAGAGATGGTGCCTAAGGTTCCTCTGACGGTTATCTGATTATCCCTGGCAGCATTTGAAATAACTGCAGCCGGAGTACTACTGTCTTTGCCTTCTTTTATCAATTCTGCAGTAATGGTCTTAATACTCTCCATACCCATGAGAAAGATTAAGGTTCCCTCGACTTTCGCTAGGTTTTTGAAATCCCAGTCTCCTTCCTCCTTGTCACGATGGCCGGTTATTACATGAAAACTCCTGCTTACGTTTCGGTGGGTAACAGGAATTCCGCCCAGTGCCGGGGCTGATAAAGATGAACTGATACCCGGTACCACTTCAAAGTCGATGCCGGCTTTCTGCAGTGCAAGTACCTCTTCTCCCCCTCTTCCAAATACAAAAGGATCACCGCCCTTTAATCGAACGACTTTCTTTCCTTCCTCTGCTTTTCGCACCAGTATACGATTAATATCCTCCTGAGGGACAGAAATTCCTCCTGGCGTTTTACCTACATCTATTTTTTCACAGTTTTCCGGTACCAGGTAGAGCAGCGACTCCAGTATCAGTCTGTCATATACCACGGCTTCGCAATTCTTTAAGAGCCTCTCACCTTTAAGGGTTATAAGCTCAGGATCACCAGGTCCTGCACCTATAAGATATACTTTCCCTTTGGCATTTTTATTTCGATCCATAGTCTCTCCTCCTATTCCGGCTGCTTTAAGATTGCTCTTTTTAATTCATCTGTCACTTCACCTGCCAGAAGAATTCTATTCTTTGATAATCCTGCTCTTTTAACACGAATGGCGTTTCCACCATTCCCGAAGATGGCATGGATTGTCATGTTCTCTTTCTCTATTTCCGCATAGACACCTAAAGGTGTAGTACAGTCGGCTCCAAGGAGTTTGATGACTTCTCTTTCAGCTTCGAATGCCTCACTGGCTTCTTTATCAGACCAGCCGCCTAATAAATCACATAATACCTGTTCCGTTCTACCCTCCACAGCTATGATTCCCTGTCCTGCTGCAGGTATAAAGCTTTCCGGAGCGAAATACTTAAAATCATACTCCAAAAAATTATCTGCCTGCAGTCTCTTAAGCCCTGCCGCTGCCAGCAATAGTCCGTCATATTCACCTGCTGAAAGTTTGCCAAGTCTTGTGTTTACATTCCCTCTGAGTTCCTTGGCAACATAAGGATTATCCGCTTCCAGCTGAAGTTTTCTTCTGGGGCTTCCGGTTCCAATGACTGCCTTCTCCTTAAGAATTTCACCGGCACGGGTAACCAATACATCCCTTGGATCCTCTCTTTTAGAGACACCTATAATATCCAGCCCTTTCGGAAAGGATAAAGGCAGATCCTTGGCACTATGTACAGCAAGGTCAATATCGCCCTTTAACATGGCCTCCTCAAGTTCAGATACAAAAGCTCCCTTTCCTCCAAAATGAGTAAGTGATACGCTTTGAATTCTGTCTCCCAGTGTACTTAAGGGAACCATCTCAAACTCCAGATCAGGCCTAAGGCTTTTCAGCTCTGCTATTACTGTTTCTGTCTGGACCAGTGCAAGTTTACTCTTTCGTGTTCCTACTTTGAGCTTCTTCATCTATACACCTATTGCATATCGCGGATATAATGCGATACTGCCACTATTAAAAAGAGTAACAAATCTCTGTGTGGCAACCTTTCCTATCAATATTTTCTTTCAAGCTAACGTACATGCATGGCGCAAGCTGACTTGTGTCATTGCCAATATAAGAAATACGGAAATGTTAATTAAATCAGAAAGACAATCTCTACCCATATACATATATTACATATACAATTCTAAATTATCTCATTTTATGTCACTACTGTCCTGATGTAATTCTTTTTTCATTTCTTCCATGATATCACAAATGTCTTCCTCGGTAAGGTTACCTTTTTTCTTCTCACCGATTTCTGCCATTCTTATATACACCTGTTTTCTTTCCCGTTCTGTGTGGAATTCACTTTTAACCAGCTTTCTGGCATTTCCCATTTTATCTGATAAGAGTCCTATATAATCCGGCAGGTTCTTCTCCACCGTCTTTTTAATCTGCTGTGTCAGCACCGGACTGTTACCGGAGGATGTAATTCCCACCGTAATGGATTTCTTCCGTACATAAGCCGGAAAAATAAAGCTGCATTCTTCTTTTACATCCACAACATTAACCGGTATTCCTTTTGATTTGCAATCAATAGATATCCTTTTGTTCAGTTCTTTATCATCCGTTGCTGCAATTACCAAAAAGGCTTCCTGTAAATCCTCTTCTTTATAGTCTCTCTCTATTATTTCCACTAAAGTTTTATGATTAGCTTCCAAATCTTTAAATTCAGGAATAATTCTGCTTGCAACAATTGTCAGACTGGCTTCAAAGTCAAGTAAAGCAACAGCTTTTCTTAAGGCTACCTTACCACCGCCTATAATAAGACATTTTTTACCGCTTAACTCTACAAACATAGGGAAATATGCCATTACCTGTCCCTCCTTCTGCCGTATGGCTTTAGTTCCTCCGCCGCAAGCTCCAGGCTCCGCAGAAGGGTTTCAAGCTCTTCTCTGTTGACATGATTTTTCATATGGTATAACAAAGTTTCTAAAGAAGTCTCTTTCAGATTCCCCTTAATACGTTCAAGATCAGGTAAAAACCCATGAAATATCACTGTCTTCATAAATTCATCGGTTCTTTTCTCTATCATCTTACGGGCAATTACTGCTTCTTCTTCTTTCACCTTGTTATTTTCCTCAGCCAGTTCCTCAAAGTAATCCATATCTATTAATCGAATTCCTTCCATACCTCTGATGTCCTTATCAACATCCCTTGGTACAGCAAGATCTATAAATAATCTTTTCTTCTTATCAGTCAGGACGTTTTCAAGTTCCTTAAAGGTAATGGTATAATGAGGACTCTGGGTAGTACTGATAATAACATCCGCTTCCTTTATTGCCTTGTACCGGTCTTTATAGTCATAATATTTTATCCTGGTAAACTGCGTTTCAACATCATCTCCTGATAAATGATTTCTGACAGTACCGGCTATGGCAATACCCGGTGTTCCGTAAAGATTCTTCATCACGATACTTCCCATTTTACCGGATATGCCTATTATCAGAACCTTTTTAACCTGCAGCTTATCTGCCTCAAAGGTAATAACTTCCTTGGCGGTTAATGTTCCTACAGAAACCGGAGTTTTTGACAGTCTGGTTTCTGTCTTTACAGCTTTCGAACAGGAGATTGCTTCACGAAACAGGGTATTTAACAGATACGAGGTATTTCCGCACTCATATGCCTGACCATAATCTCTCTTTACCTGTCCAAGAATTTCATCCTCTCCCATAACCATAGAATCAAGACCACTGGCAACGGTCATCAGATGTTTTACCGCTCCTTCTCCTTCATAACGCAGAAAATATTTCTTTAAATCCTTTAGGTCCAGACCTTTATACGCAGCCATCAGCTCCATAGCCTTATCCGCTGCTGCTTTATCACCTGTAACATATATTTCTGTCCTGTTGCAGGTAGTTATTAATACACACTCCCTGATATTTTCCTCTTTCTTAACCAGGTTTAAGTACTCTTCTTTTTCATCTCCGGAAAATGCAAGCTGTTCTCTGATATCTACCGGAGCAGTTTTATGGCTGATGCCTATTTGATATATATCCATGCTAATTCCAATCTGTGTGTCAGGCACACCTTTATCTCTGGCCAATTAAAGCTCTGAGGATTATTATATCATAACGCTATTCTCCTTGCAAACACGTGAGTGGCTATGCTGAGGCCAGCCCTTTAAGGATCACTGTGGAGATAGCCTTTATGTGCTTACCGTGATGCCAGGGTCTGCCCGGCTTACCGTTCCATAAATTAACATATTCTTGACAAAAGGAAGCTTTTAGCATAAGATATCAGTTAGACAACATACATAGGCCATTATCACTATAAGAGTTGTATTAGACGAACTTATATTCTCTCTAAAAATAAAAAGTAAAGAGCTTAAACCCAGCTTTTATCGCTTTATATTAAAATGTACAAGTACTTAGTTCAACCTAATATTACTAAGAAAGGAGCAAAGGATGAACACATTAGTTGTTTTCTATTCTCTGGAAGGAAACACCAAGATCATTGCTGACATCCTGGCAGAAGAATTAGATTCCGATTGTATAGAGTTAAAGCCGGACAAAGAAATACCCAAAGGAGGTTTAACCAAGTTCTTTTGGGGAGGGAAAAGCGTTCTTTTCCACGAGAAACCCAAACTGGTAAATGACCTGCCGGATCTGTCCAATTATGATACAATTTTTATCGGAACTCCGATCTGGGCAAGTTCGTTTTCACCTCCTATCGCTTCTTTTCTGGAGCAGGTGACCATGAAAGACAAGCAGCTGGCCTTCTTTGCCTGCCATGCAGGCGGAGGTGCGGATAAATGTTTTGATAAACTGGCCGCAGCATTAAAAGACAATACCGTAATCGGAACCATCTCTTTCGCAGATCCTTCCAAGGAAGAAAAAGATAAAGTAAAATCGCAGGTTAAGCGCTGGCTTCACGAAATAACCTAAGTAATAATTGTATTTGATATTAAAATATCTATATTAGATAATGGAGTGTGTATAAAACACACTCCATTATTTTATAACAATAATATGTCACAGCTCCCTTTTAAGATATACCAAAATCCAGAATAAATTTTAGCATAAATAAAACGAGCAGCAATACAACTCCAATAAGGAATAAAGAACACCTTTTATTAATGGTTTCTATAAAAAAGGCTTACACCGATAACCATCAAGTCATCTGTGTAAGCTCCTTTATCTGAATTTTGTTAGAGAAAATTAAGCTTTTTCACTTGTTGCAGAACATCACCTTCTCTGAAAGGCTTCACAATAAATCCTTTGGCACCGGCACGAATAGAATCATTGATCATTTCTTCCTGTCCCATGGCCGATACCATTATAACCTTACAGTTCTTATCAATTCTCTTAATTGTCTGAAGGGCTTCAATCCCATCCATTCCAGGCATTGTAATATCCATCGTCACAAATTCAGGTTTCAGCAAAATATACTTCTCTACAGCATCTCTGCCATTAGAAGCCTCACCTACCACCTCATAGCCATTTTTCTCCAGTATATCTGCCAATACTTTTCTCATAAATATAGCATCGTCAGCAATTAAAACTTTCTTCATGTCCCCTCCGATAACCTGCTCAACTTGATACCTTTAGAGGTATTTTCTCATTTAAACATGTTTTATATACTAACGAACTACAATATTATAAATTTTATCTTTAACATAAATTTCTTTTACGATAGTTTTTCCTTCAAGGAATTGAGTAACAGTTTCGTTCCCCATCACTTTTCCCTTTACAGTATCTTGTTCTTCTCCCCTATTTATCAATACTGTAGCTTTTAGCTTACCATTTACCTGAACAGCTATTTCTAACTGACTTTCTATGGTTTTCTCTTCTTCCCATACCGGCCAGGTAGTCTCAAACAGATTACCTTCAAAGCCCGCCAGGCTCCAGAGCTCTTCTGTCATATGAGGCGCTACTGGATTTAACAGGATCAAGAAGGTACGGTATTCAGCCTTTGTTATTTTACCAACCTTATTAAAATCGTTAATTAAGGCCATTAAAGCAGCTATAGCCGTATTGAATTTGAGGCCTTCAAAGTCCAGACTGACTTTCTTAATCGTCTGATGCAGCTTAATCTCTAATTCTTTGGAATATCCCTTTTCCTCTGTTACAAGATCCTGGAGCTTCCATACTCTCTCAAGGAATCTTCGGCAGCCTTTTACACCATCATTAGACCAGGCGGCACTTAATTCAAATGCACCGATGAACATCTCATAAGTACGAAGGGTGTCTGCACCAAATTCATCTACGATATCATCCGGATTAATTACATTTCCTCTGGATTTGGACATCTTCTCACCGTTCTCACCAAGAATCATACCATGAGAGGTTCTCTTTCTGTAAGGTTCCGGTTCACTGACATATCCTAAATCATAGAGGAATTTATGCCAGAATCTTGAGTATAAAAGATGAAGTGTGGTATGCTCCATACCACCGTTATACCAGTCAACGGGCAGCCAATAATCCAATGCTTCCTTGGAAGCAAAAGCATCCATATTGTCGGGATCGATATAACGCAGGAAGTACCAGGAGGAACCTGCCCACTGAGGCATGGTATCTGTTTCCCTATGAGCATGTCCGCCGCAATGAGGACAGGTAGTCTCAACCCAGTCTGTCATACGTGCAATAGGGGATTCACCATTTTCTCCAGGTTCATAGCTTTCTGTTTCAGGCAGCAGCAGCGGTAATTCACTTTCAGGAACGGGCACAAAACCGCATTTCTCACAATGAACCAAAGGAATGGGTTCTCCCCAGTATCTTTGTCTGGAGAATACCCAGTCTCTTAATTTAAAGTTTACGGTCTTCTTACCGATCCCTTTTTCTTCTACCCATTCAGTCATACGTTTCTTGGCTTCTGTAACCATTAGACCATTTAAGAAATCAGAATTAATTAATTTTCCATTATAATCAGTAAAGGCTTCCTCTTCTACGTTACCGCCTTCAATTACGGGAATTATAGAAAGCCCGAATTTCTTGGCGAATTCCCAGTCTCTTGTATCATGTGCAGGAACAGCCATAATTGCACCTGTTCCGTAGGTCATAAGGACATAATCTGATATCCAGACAGGTACTTCTTTCCCGGTAACAGGATTAACAGCGGTAATACCTTTGACCTCAACACCGGTTTTGTCTTTGGCAAGCTCAGCTCTTTCGAAGTCTGATTTCTTGGCTGCTGCTTCTCTGTAGGCAGTAACTTCTCCCCAGTTCTCGATATTGCTCTGGTATTTATCCAATAAACCATGTTCGGGTGAGATTACCATATAAGTAGCACCAAACAAAGTATCCGGTCTTGTGGTAAAAATCTTAAGGGTTTCATCTGCTCCCACCAATTTAAAATCTATTTCGGCACCTTCTGAACGACCAATCCAGTTCTTCTGCTGGTTCTTGATACGGTCTGCATAATCTACCAGGTCAAGATCATCAATTAATCGGTCTGCATAAGCAGTGATCTTTAACATCCATTGACTCTTAACCTTGTGTACGACTTCACTGCCGCAGCGTTCACACACTCCGTTTACCACTTCCTCATTTGCAAGTCCGACCTGGCAGGAGGTACACCAATTTATCGGCATCTCTGCTTTGTAGGCCAGTCCTTTTTCGAATAATTTAAGGAAGATCCATTGTGTCCATTTATAATAGTTCGGATCTGTTGTGTTGATCTCTCTCTCCCAGTCAAAGGAATAACCCAGAGACTGAAGCTGTTCTTTGAAATGCTTTATATTATTATCCGTTACTATCCTTGGATGAATTTTATTCTTGATGGCATAATTTTCAGTAGGAAGTCCGAAGGCGTCCCAGCCCATAGGGTATAGCACATTATAACCTTCCAGTCTTCTCTTCCTTGCAATGATATCAAGTGCCGTATAAGGTCTTGGATGGCCTACATGCAGTCCCTGTCCTGAAGGATAAGGAAACTCAACAAGGGCGTAGTATTTTGGCTTACTTTTATCTATTCCGGTCTTAAAAGCATTGCTCTTTTCCCAGATGTCCTGCCACTTTTTCTCAATTTTCTTCGGTGAATAATCCTCTGTCACGCTAAATGACCTCCTAAAATGTACTATATTTTTCTTAATTATACACATTATTTATTATTTTAACAACACTAAAACTCAATTTATGTTTTTCTTTTAGGAAGTAAAAATTATGCAGGACTGGATGTTATTATTAATTTAATGTATAGAGATGGATGAAAAGATTTTGGATGGTGAAAGGGATAGGTTCTGACAAGGGGACGGCAATTAGCAGAACCTGGAAAGAATTCATGCACTCATTCCAATGTATAAGAAGTCCTAATTTCTCTGAAGTTTTGTGCTGGACATAGCCTCAAACAGATAACTCGCTTCGCTCAGACAATCTGTTTGAGGCTATAGCACAAATGCTTCAGAGAAAAGGACTTCTAATACAATTCCATAGGCGCATTCATTCTCTCCAGGTTCTGCTAATTGCCTGAAATGTTGAAAGGACAGATGCATTTAAAAGATGGGTTAAGAACTTTATTTATGGCGATTTTTTTCGATATATAACTTAAGAGCTTTGATAGCCAGAATCAGAACATAAATAAAAAGACTGCATAAAAGAATACTTACAAAAGCGATAATTATAAGCATAATTAAGGATAAAAAAGGCATTCATATTCTCCTTTCATTTTTAGATAGCTCCATTCAGGCCCAATAACTGCTTTCATATTCGTTATGTATTATTTAAAATGATTATCGAGCATGCTGAAATATAATTGATTTATTTTATCACATAGATCATAATCTGCTTTATAGCCTTTTTCTATGTTAATAATATAGAACGGATTACTTGCTGCAAAATCTATCTTTGAGGAATTTTTCATATTTAGTTGAAACATTAAAAACATGCACCCGGTATAGTCCTTAAATCCCTGCGTTCCTTTCCCCTTTAACTCTACCCTTTTAAGATAACTTAATAATTGTTTCTTTTCATCTTCAGACAAAACTTCCTTTTCTAAAGACAAGGAATATATTGTGATTGACTCTATTTGTGATATTGGCAGGTTTCTCATAGGATATAATCCCAGATTATTGTATATAAACCAGCCCAGTATGATTACTGTTAAAAGAACTACCAACATTCCAGCTATTAATTTATTATGATATGAATTTTTCATTTAACAGTTATTCCTTTACATCAATTTACAATTAATATATAGGATTGCTTTATGATTGTCAATGGATTCCGTTCTTACTAAAAACTTAGTAAAGGCTTGATTGATATGAATAGAATATATATAATAAAGCAAGAAATTCTGTAAGTCATAACACAGAACCAAAGTTTTGTAACAACTACCATAAGAAAGATGAGGCACTATGAAGATTTATGAATTCGATGCTTTACTTATAAAACATGAAACACTTAACTCAGCTTATATTGAATTTCCCTTTGATGTGGAACAGGAATTCGGTACCAAGGGACAGGTTAAGGTACTGGCTTATTTTGACGGTTATGAGTACAGAGGTTCTCTGGCTAAGATGGGTCATTCCTGCCATTTTCTTGGGTTGAATCAGAAGGTAAGAGAAGCTATCGGTAAAAACCCCGGAGATACCATTCATGTAAAATTACAAAAAGATGAGGCAGAGCGTATTCTTGAATTACCGGAGGAATTTGAGAAGCTTCTGGATAATGAAACGAAAGCGCGGGATTTTTTCAAGGCACTTTCTTACAGCAATCAGAAGAAATTTACGGATTGGATTATCAGTGCTAAGAAAATAGAAACCAGAGATAAAAGAATTGAAGAAGCAATCGAAATGCTTCGGAATGGCGTAAAGAAATAACAAAAGCAGCTGTTGCATTATTATTATTGCAACAGCCACTTTTATATTATGAGTATCTTTTTGATTATCTTTTTTTACAACCCCATGTTTTCAAATTACACCTTTTTGCAGCATGATATTGGCATATAAGGCCTTCTCTCCTGTTGCCACTATTGCATAGGCCGTTCTTGTAGAATCATAAAAGGCAAATCTCTCCATTTGCCCAATGGTATCGCTGCCTCTGGCATCATGCTTTTCTACAATTGTCTCATAGGTGTTCCAGATGGGAGTTTCAACTGTATCACCTTTCACTTTTTCCATTAGAGTTACCGATTTTTCAACATAAGTATCAAGCGGAAAAACAGTGAGTATAGCATCTAAAATTTCTGGAACACCATGGCCGTCTAAACGTATTACAATACTGTCCTTCCCCATTGACTGGGCCGGAAAATTACCGTCTGCTATTACTATTCTGTCACTATGCCCCATCTCACAGAGAACCTTTAACAGTTCCGGAGATAAAATAGGCGGAATCCCTTTTAACATAATTTATTCCTCCTTATCCTGTTACCGCCTTATAACGTTGGTATGCAGCCTCCCAGCTTTCCTGTTCCACTGGCTGATAAATACTGATTTCTGCGGACTGACCGATAATACTTCTTGCTGCTGTAAGGTTTTCTATATCTCCTGTGGCAATTAACTGAAGGGCTATGTTTCCATAGACCGTAGCTTCCGAAGGTCCGGCAACCACTTCCTTCTTACAGGCACAGGCAGTCATCCTGCATAGTAACCTACTGTTGATTCCTCCACCTACCATATAAATTCTGTCATAGGTCAAGCCGGTACAATCTGCTATTTCCTCCATCACCGTCCGATATCTGAAGGAAAGGCTTTCATTGATGCAGCGCACGATCTCTCCCGGTGTTACAGGAACCTTCTGTCCGGTCTTTCTGCAAAATTCCCGAATACGTTCCGGAAGATTTCCGGGCAATGCAAATTCTTCACTGTCCGTATCTATAAAGCTCTGAAAAGCTTCTGTACTTTCAGCCATTTTCTCTAACTCAGAAAAGCTGTAGGAGGTCCCCTCCTTCTCCCACCAGCGTCTGCTCTCCTGAACCAGCCATAAACCGGTGAGGTTTTTTAAGAAGGATATCTTACCTCCGAAACCTCCTTCATTGGTGAAATTATATCCGGCGGACTTCTCATCTATCAGTGGGCTATCCAGTTCTGTTCCCATTAAAGACCAGGTGCCGCAGCTTATAAACAGAAAATCTTTCTCTCTGGCAGGCACAGCAACCAAAGCGCTCTGGGTATCATGCCCTGCTACTGCTGCTACATTTATGGACGCTACATTTAACTCTTCTTTGATCTCATCAGTTATTGAACCAATAAGAGTACCGCTTGGTATTATCTCCGGCAGCAGTGTTTCTGATATTCCCAAGGCTTTCATAACTTCCTCAGACCACTTTCTCTCTTTCGCATCTAATAATTGTGTGGTCGAAGCTATGGAATATTCGGCATATTTTCTTCCTGTAAAAAGATAGTTGAATAAATCCGGCATGAGCAATAGAGTAGCTGCTCTATCCAAAGTAGCCTCTTTATCAGATATCAGGGAAAGAAGCTGAAATGCTGTATTTATCTCCATTAACTGATTACCTGTAATATGGTAAAGCTCCTCCAGGCTGATTCTTTCTTCCGCTGCCTTTAGCATTCCTTTTGTTCTTAAATCCCGGTAATGGACCGGGTTCTCAAGCAGCCTTCCTTTTCCATCAAGCAGTCCGAAATCCACTCCCCAGGTGTCTACCCCAAGGCTGGTGATTTCACCCTCCGCCTTGGCTTTTACCAACCCCTGTTTCATCTCATGAAAGAGTCTTAGAACATCCCAATATAGAGTTCCTCTGATTAAGACCGGTTCATTTAAGAATCGATGGATTTCCCGGATTGTTATCCTGTTATCTGAAAGTTCACCGACCATAGCCCTGCCGCTGGAGGCCCCCAGGTCAAACGCAATAACCTTCTTCATAAAACTCCTGTCTGTGTACCATGGTACACCAATAATTCCTTTTACTTATACAAAGGTCCAAAATTCTGGCAGGCCCTGTAATCCTGTCCTTCCTTATCCATTCCGAAAGCACTCCATACCGCAGGACGGAAGATTTTTTCTTCAGGAACATTGTGCATATTAACGGGAATTCTTAATATGGAGCATAGGGTTATTATATCTGCGCCGATATGTCCATAACTGATGGCACCATGGTTGGCTCCCCAATTATTCATTACATCATAAGCAGTGGTAAATGCACCTTTACCCGTAAGTCTTGGAGCAAACCAGGTACAAGGCCAGGTGTAATCCGTTCTCTTCCACAATTTATCCGATACCTCTTCGGGCAGATTAACGGTATAACCTTCTGCCAGCTGAAGTACAGGTCCTATGCCTTTTACAAGATTTATACGAACCATAGTTACCGGCATTTCACTTCTGGTCAGGAATCTGGAGGAGTAACCGCCGCCTCTGAAATACCCTGTATCTGCCGCATTCCAGGTAGTTGCCTTTAAGCAGGCTTCCTGATCTGCCTCTGTCATCTCCCAGAAGGGTTTCATTATACCATTGCCATCAGCATCTTTTATCTCACCGCAGGCATCAATACAAGCAGCACCGGAGTTAATCAGATGGATAAATCCTTTGGATTCTGCCGCAATACCTTCCAATTCATAACCGGTAGCTTTTTTAACTGCCTCAGGACTCCAATAAGTTCTTACATCCGCAAAAATCTGAGGGGTATTGGTAAGTAACTTACCAAAGAGCATTCCAACACCATTTAAAGTATCATTTTCAGTAGCTAATATGTAAGGTTCTCTTGCACCCTCCCAGTCGAAAGAGGAATTCAACAGGGATTCCGGGAAATCACAGTTGGGATAGAAATCCGTCCACTGTCTCTGCCCCTGGAAACCGCCTGCTATGGCGTTATGACCTACACTTTCTTCTTTTGCGTAGTCAGGCAGGTTGGGATTTCCGTTAAATAAGTCTTTAATGATACACATCATCTTAACAACAAATTCCCAGTCCTTCTCTTTTTCTTCCGGTGATTTACGTAATTCCTCCGGGTTCTTATCAAAGCCTTCCTTGCAGTGTTCTTTTGTCCAGGCAAGTGCTTTCTCATACTCAGCCTTATCGTATATTTCTTCCGTCATTCTACGGATTATTTCAACTTCATCAACAGATTCCACTCTCATCCCTAAGTATTCTTCGAAGAAATCCGTATCAATAATAGATCCTGCTATACCCATGCAGATAGAACCAATCTGAAGATAGGATTTACCTCTCATAGTTGCTGCTGCAACGGAAGCACGTCCAAAACGGAGTAGTTTCTCAGTTACATCCTCCGGTATCTCCGTATCGGTAGCATCCTGTACATCATGCCCATAGATACCAAATGCCGGAAGTCCTTTCTGTGCATGACCAGCCAGAACAGCTGCAAGATACACGGCACCGGGTCTTTCGGTACCGTTAAAGCCCCATACTCCTTTTATTGTATTGGTATCCATATCCATGGTTTCGGAACCATAACACCAGCAGGGAGTTACCGTCAGGGTAATGTCTACACCCGCCTTTTTGAATTTATCTGCACAAGCTGCCGCTTCTGCAACACGGCCAATGGTAGTATCCGCAATAATAACTTTCACCGGCTCGCCATTGGAATATTTGATATTCTCTTCAAATAGTTTCGCTGCTGCCTTTGCCATATTCATGGTCTGTTCTTCCAGAGATTCTCTTACTCCTAATGCACCTCTTCTTCCGTCAATAGTCGGTCTGATTCCAATTACCGGATAATCCCCAATCAATCTGTTCTTAGCCATAATAAACCTCCTTCTGCCGCTTTTGCGGCATGCAATTTTTAAGTAAAAAGTACCTTCTGTGCTTTTGCCGGTTGAATGTACTTACAAATAATATCGTAATTTCATTATACGGTTGCTGGTAATCAGATACTTGTGTTATAATAGCAAAAAATATAACGATATTCACATTGGAGGTTTTATGCAAAAACTGGGCTACAATGAAAGCAAACAAAGAGGAACCTTTGATTTTCCAATAGAATTCTATCATGTTGATCAGAATCATCCGCAATACATAATGTCTTACCATTGGCATATGGAATATGAAATTATTCGTATTTTAGAAGGCTGTTTCGTTGTTACACTGGACGAAAGGGAGCATCTGGCAAAGAAGGGGGATATTCTGTTTCTGAACAGTGGTACCCTTCACGGGGGTACTCCGGCTGACTGCATCTATCAATGCGTTGTTTTTGACATGAATATGCTTGTGAAAAAAGAGAATGCCTGTAATCGTTACCTTAAAGAAATCATGAATCATACCTATCTGATCAATGAATATTATCCAACTGCCACCGCTGAGAATAACATTATCGATTCAGTGAATACAAATGTTCCAGAGAGTGCAAATAGTATAATGAATCTAAACACCTTACAGAATAGAATTCCTACAGAGCAGCTTTTATTAAAGCAGCATCTGGACTGTCTTTTTGATACCTTAAAAGAAAAAGCCCCAGGTTATGAATTAATTACCCAGGGACTTTTATATCTGATACTTGGAAGTATTACGAAAAATCATTATTATTCTACAGACTCCGAAACCCAAAGAAACCACAAAAGAATACATTTGATGAAACAGGTCCTGGAGCTTATGGAGGAGTCCTATCAAAGCAGTCTGACCCTGGAGCAGCTTTCGAAAGCCGCCGGTATGTCTCCTAAATATTTCTGCCGTTTTTTTCAGGAAATGACTCACAAAAGCCCTTTTGAGTATCTGAACAATTACCGTATTGAGAGAGCCTGCTGCCAGCTGCTGTCATCAGAGGATACCATAACTGAGATTGCCTTTGCCTGCGGTTTTAATGATTTAAGTTATTTTATTAAGCTGTTTAAACGCTTTAAAGGTATTACTCCCGTCAAATACCGAAAACTTTTTTCTCTTTCTTTTAGCTGATGCAATTACCGATTGTAATATAATAAAGAAGCAAAGAAGTGCCGATAATACTATTCTTACCCACCAACTGGACAAGGTTCCCTGGGTTGTTATCAGACTTGTAATGGTTCCTTTTATTAATACCCCGAATAAGGTTCCCACAACCGTACCCACACCNNCCGCCGCTAAGGAGAGTCCCGCCGATAACAGCAGCTGAAATCGCATCCATTTCCATTCCTTTTGCCTGTTCCACAAAACCTGCACTGCTGTTAAGGCAGAAGAGAAAACCACCAAGCCCTGCCAGAAAGCCCTCCAGAACATAAGCCTGCAGTTTTGTTTTTCTCACATTAATTCCCATCATTAAAGCACTCTGCTGGTTCCCGCCGATTGCATAAAGCTTCCGCCCAAATTTCGTATATTTAAGCATTATTGTTATTCCCACTACAATTGCTATAGCAATTAATACAGTGGGATAGATATAAGCCGCCTGGTAGACACCCGTTTTATTTACAGTACCAAAGGGCATATAAATCTTATAGTTTGCCCATTTCATAAATAAATCATTTTGAATCGATATCATCTCGGTACTGACCACCGCAGTCATGCCCCGTCCAAAGAACATACCTCCCAGTGTTACAATAAATGGCTGTATCTCCAGATAGGCTATCAAATAACCCTGGACCAGTCCAAAGAGAATTCCGATAACTAAAGCCATTACCAAAGCTGTATAGGTACTGGCTCCCTTTTTTTCCATGAAATAAGCAGCTGCCATGCAGACCAGGGCAGTAACTGAACCTACGGAAATATCGATACCGCCTGTTATCATAACCAAGGTCATACCACAGGCTATTACGATAAGCCCTGCATTGGATATAAAAAGATTTAAGAACATCTGAGGTTTCGCAAACCCTTTATCCTGATAAAGAAGCATTCCGGCTGCATACATTACCAGGAAAAGTCCTATGGTTATAAACAAGAGGAAAGTATTGCTTTGAAGCTTTCTTTTATTTTTTGATTTTACCATATTAGTATCCATGCCTTTCTTCCCTTTTTCGAAATGCATTCCGCCGTTTATGGTTTCCCATGAATTTTCTGAAAATGGGACTTTGAAGCACTACTATGGTAATAACCACAACTGCCTTGTATACAGGCAGCTGATCAGCGGAAACATTCATGGCATAAAGGGTAGTAGTCAGTGCCTGAATGGTATAGGCACCGATAACGGAACCTATCAGGCTGAATTTACCTCCACTTAAGATATTTCCCCCTAAAGCTACTGCAAGAATTGCATCCATTTCCATATACAGTCCTATGTTATTTGCATCAGCCGAATAGATCCGGCTGGAAGCAATTATACCAGCAAAACCTGCTAAAATACCGCAAAGTACATAAGTCAGGAATTTGATCAAAGAGGAGTTTAAGCCTACCAGCCTGGAAGCAGCTGCATTAACACCAACACTCTCAATATAAAGACCAAGAGCTGTCTTTTTTACAACTACAGCAATTAGAATTACGGCTGCCATACTCAAGAACACCGGTGTAGGTATGGGGCATTTACCGATATAGCCGCCTAAAACTTTATAAGTGTCCACACGTATGTAGGTAATCTGACCTTTTGTAATTAACTGGGCTATTCCTCTGCCTGCCGTAAATAATATCAACGTAGCGACCATGGGCTGAATATGTAGTTTTGCTACCAGAAAACCGTTAAAGGCACCGCATAGAAGAGCAGCCGCCAAGGCTGCCAGCACAGCCAAAAGCAGTGGATTCTCAAAAGTGTTTGTGGATACCTTTCCACCGGAAAGAATTTGACAGCAAAATGCCGCTGCCACAGCCATTACTGCCCCAACGCTGATATCCTGCCCACCGGAGGCTGCTGTTACCAGCGTCATACCAATTGCAAGTATTACCAGTTCAGAACCACGGTTTATAATATCAACCATATAACCGTAAAAGACACCATTATTTATGGAAATCTGAAAAAAAGCCGGGGTCTTTATTACATTTACCAATAAAACTACAGCCAGACATAAGAAAGGCATAAACAGCCGATGCCCTGTAAGGATTTTCATCTTATATTTCATCTGCCTTCTCACCTCCTGCAATGGTTTTCATAATAGTCTCCTGACTAAGTTCATTGCCGCTAAGCTCTCCTACCTTCCTGCCATCCCTCATTACTATCATCCTGGAACAGGTTCTTAACATCTCTTCAACTTCCGAGGAAATAAAAGTTACTGCTTTCCCTTCCTCTGCAAGCTTTAACACCAGCTTTTGGATTTCGGTTTTCGTACCTATATCAATGCCTCGTGTAGGTTCATCCAGAATCAGATATTCCGGATTGGTTAACAGCCATCTTCCCAGTATAACCTTCTGCTGATTGCCTCCTGAGAGATTCTTTATGGGTGTTTCCCTGTTGGCTGCCTTAATCTGCAGAATATCCATATATTTATCTGCTGCCTCTTCCATTTCTTTTCGGCTCATGGGCTTTAGCATACCCCTTTTTGCCTGTAAGGCTATAATAATANNTAATATTCTCCCGCAGGGATAAGTCCTTAAGGATCCCCTCTCCTTTTCTGTCCTCCGGTAAGTATCCCATTCCCAACTTCATGGCATCAAGAGGAGAAGTTATATTTACTGCTTTTCCATTCACTTTAAGCTTACCTCCGTCAGCTTTATCAGCACCATATATGGTACGAACCAGCTCGGAGCGCCCTGATCCCAAGAGCCCTGTCAGTCCTATAACCTCACCTTTGTGTACAGATAAATCAAATGGTTTTATACTTCCTTCATGTACCAGCTGTTTCGCTTCTATCATTGGCATTTCTTCTCTTTTATGCTCCGTCTGCTCCCCTTTTATATCTGCTAGCTCGTCAAAGTCTTTCCCCATCATCTTTGCCACTAACTGTACTCTGGGCAGCTGTTTTATCTCATATTCTCCAACCAGTTCTCCGTTTCTAAGTACGGTTATGCGATCGCAGACAGTATAGACCTGCTCCAGAAAATGAGTTACAAAGATGATACCTGTTCCTTCTTCCTTCAAGTGGTTCATTAATTGAAAAAGTCTCATTACTTCCTCTTCATCCAGGGAAGAGGTGGGTTCGTCTAAAATTAAAACTTTGCATTTCATATCCATAGCCCTGGCGATGGCAATCATCTGCTGAATTGCAATGGAGCAATCCTTTAGGAGCTTTAAGGGAGACACTATGATACCAAGCTTATTTAAGAGAAGCTCAGCTTTTTGATTTATGGTTTTCCATTGAATAAAACCGGCTCTTTTTGGTTCTCTGCCAAGAAATAAATTTTCTGCTACTGTAAGGTTAGGACATAAATTCACCTCCTGATACACCGTACTGATTCCATTTTCCTGCGCTTCTTTTGGAGAATGGATGATGAACGGGGTCTCCTTTCCCTGCATATGGATTTCCCCTGTATCCAGCTCATAAACACCGGTCAGCACCTTGATCAAGGTAGATTTACCGGCACCATTCTCTCCCATGAGACCATGAATCTCCCCTTTACGCAAGGTAAAGTTCACATGCGACAGAGCTTTTACACCTGGAAAACTCTTACTGATATCTTTCATACTTACAATACTCTCAGGACCCATTCTAACTTCGCACCTGCTTTCGTCTGCACTGGTACTTCCTTGCATATAACCTCCTGATTCAGCATTCTCTGTTTACGCAAGGCAGTACGGATTTACTGACCTGTAACTTTGCCTTTCTCAAACGAAAAGGTGCGATACCGTCCATTAACAGGAATCAACTATACCGCACCTTATACTATACTTTATTTAGTAGGAACGGGCTTTTATAACTTCCTCCGTCACCTGTGTTACCGGATAATCTGTTCCTTCTACCTTAATACTGGTAACAGAATTATCATAGGAGAATATTCCTTCATCTACAAATTTCTGCTTGTCAACGGTTCCACCCTTTTGAAGTGTCTCTATAATCTCCTGTACACGGGGACCATGAAGAGGATTACATTCTGTGTTTACCGCTATTTTACCGTTTAAGGTATCTGCCAGACCGGCATTGGTACTGTCAAAGGACATAACAATCATATCTCCGTCACTGCCTACTTTATACCCTGCTGCTTCGGGNNAAAGGCTTCATTGTCATTTTCGCAGTAAACCACATCAATCTGGTCACCATATTGCTTCAGCAAGGATTCCATAACCTCCTGTCCCTTAGCCTGTGTAAATTCACCGCTTACTTTTGCAAGAAGCTTCCAGTTGCTGTGTTCAGCAACCGCTGCTTCTAAGCCGGCAGTACGCCCTATCTGGGCAGATGCACCGATTGTGCCTTGAATATCAACAATATTTATTTCCTCTTCTCCTTTTCCCGCTGCCTTTAAATACGCATCCAGCCAGCCTGCCGCTTTCTTGCCTTCCAGTTCAAAATTAGAACCTACCCAGGCTGTATACAGACTGTCATCCGATACATCCACCATACGATCAACAATGATTACTGGAATTCCTGCATCTTTTGCCTCCTGCAATACGGTATCCCAACCTGTCTCGGTAACTGGTGCCAATACTATGTAATCCACTTCCTGCTGTATGAAATTACGAATTGCTGCTATCTGGTTATCTTGTTTTTGCTGTGCATCGTCAAAGATGAGTTCAAAACCATTTGCTTCACTGAAAGTGGATTTCATGGACTCTGTATTGGCAGTACGCCAGTCAGATTCCGCTCCTACCTGTGAAAAGCCTACTGTTATCAATTCTTTTGCAGAAGAAGAATCACTTGGTGTGGCTTCCTTCTTATCCCCGCAGGCTGCCAATACAAAAACCAGGCAGAAAATCATTAAAACTGCTGTAAACCTTTTTAACATCATATATCCTCCTCTTTCTTGTCAGGATGTGGCTGAAAACCCATTGCACCTTTCTGAACACGCTATGTACGGTACAAGAAGTCCTATACACTTCCTGCTGATATATACAATTATATATACCCATCCGAATTTTCCCATTTATTATCTTACGATTTTCGTTGGAATATTTACTGATTATCCTGGGGAGGTAATTATCTTACGGAGAAAGTTGATTTATTTCGGAAATTCGCACTTTAACAGTTGTTCCGCTGCCATACTCTGAGGAGATGGACACTCCGAAGGCATTTCCAAAGTAAAGTTTTATCCGCTCATGTACTGCCAGGAGGCCGAATCCAATACGTTCTGAACTGTCCAATGCAGTTCTGACGGCATTTAATTTATCTGATGTCATACCAATGCCATCATCTGTAACTGTAAGTATCACCTCATCTCCCTGCCGCTTACAATCAATATGAATGGTACTCTTTCCCCTTTTCTCCTTTACACCATGATACAGTGCATTTTCTGCCAGAGGCTGTAAGGTCAGCTTAGGTACCAGAATGGTATTGAGTTCCTCCGGAAGACTGATGTCATATTCCAGGATATCCTGGTATCTGATTTTTTGAATATCAAGATAACTGCGGGTATGCTTAATTTCTTCTTCCAGACTGATGATATCATTACCCTTTGATAAAATGGTCCTGAAAAATACTGACAGATTCGTTAACATGGTTACTGCCGGTTCATTCTGCTCCGACTCCACAAGCCATACAATGGTATCCAGGGTATTATATAAAAAATGGGGATTTATCTGCGCTTGAAGAAGCTGTAGCTGTGTCTTGTGCTGAAGCTTCTCTTCTTTCTTCACATTATCCAACAGGATATCTATTCTACTAGCCATTTGCAAAATTCCAGAGTTCAACTGTTCTATTTCTGCATATCCTGTATCTATTTGCGGAACTGAGAATTCACCTTCGCCAATAAGCTTGACATTACAGCACAATCTGCTGATTGGTTCCGTAATGCTTTTAGAAAACTTCAGTCCGTAATAAAACAGAAAGATTACAGTCTGGCACACAAATAAAATGGCAAGCAGCGTTACTGTACGGATATCCTTTGTCATTTTCTGTTCCAGGGTGGTCATATAACCAGCCTCATAATAGATATAATCAATCATTTTAGCTTGTATGAGGCGAGTCAGAACATAGATATTATTCTCCAGCTGCTGCTGTCTGCTGTCGTAGTTTTTTGTTTCAGCAATCATAAACATCTTCTTCTCCAGATTATCGCAATAATCCAGAATGTTTTGTAAGGTACGTCTGCTTTCTTTCCGATAGGTTGTCTGTCTTAAGGAATCAGCTAGATCAATTGCATCTTCTACATCCTTTGTGGGAAGCGTAGCCTGCTGCTTACTTCCAACGGTATAGTGATACATCTTTAAGTCAATGGTACTTTTAAAGTCCATATTAAATTTACTGCTGACATTCACATTATACGTAATCTGGGTATACTGCAGCTCGTAATATCTGATTATTATCAGGGACAACAGCATCCAGAACCCAAGGGGCAAAAGCATAATCAATACAATATGCCGTAATTTCTTATCAAGGCTTGTCTTTGGTGCTTGAATGCTCTGCCTTTTTATCTGAGGTTTCATCAGTATCCTCCCCTTTGGTTACGGTAATCACTTGGTGTCAGCCCTTGTGTCTTTTTAAATAGAAAGCTGAAATAATGTGAATCCTTATATCCTATTTCCAAGGCAATCTCACCGGAACGCATATCGGTACAGCGAAGGAGCTGTTTCGCTCTATTCATTCTTAGTTCTGTCAAGTACTCGATAAAGGTCTTCTTCATTTCCTGGCTGAACAGTGCACTGAAATGATTTGCGCTGACATTTGCTGCACAAGCGACTTTGTTTAGCGATAGCATGTCATCTGTATAATTATCCTGAATAAACGCTAACGCCACCTCAAGTACACTCTTATACCTGCATTTGATTCTCTCTTCCCGCAATTTTATTGCTTTTCGAAGAATCTCAGTAATAATCTCTGAGCCCTTGCGCAGTGACATTATTCCTTCTGTGCAGATAAGGGGAATATAACTTTTAAATTCTTCTTTCTCATATCCTATTTTCTGGATAAATGAAACCGTACTGAAATGAATATTTAGCAGTATATACTGCCTGAATATTTTAGACTTGAGTGCTTCCTCCCCGATCATCTGGAAATAATCTTTCACAAAGTCATTTACTTCATTGGCAAGTGCATGACTTAAGAAATTATGTATAACGTCCGGACTCAGGACATTGGCATCAATATTCTTTATATCCACGGACTCTGATTCTTCAGTCCCCTTGCTTATTTCATCTATAGCTGGCAGGCGAAATTTATTCAGATATCGCAGAGCAAAATTATGCATTGCCTCTTTATAGCTTTCCGGAAGCTGACTCAGTCGATCCACTGCCTTTCCGGTGCAAATAAACCAGTCGATTTCCTTGCTGATCCTGTTGAAAAATTCCTGCAGCCTGTATACACATCCATGGGTCTTCTCCTGTATTTCTTGTTCCCCCTTAACCAACACTGCATAGCTAAAGAGCTGGTTACGGAACAATATACAGTCATCTGTGTCATGAAATAACTGTTCCAGAGAGCTTTGCAGTTTTGCTGTTTCTTTTGTATAGATATCAGGAAATATATGATTCTCCTTCATGGAATTTACAGAAAACAGAATGATATTATAGCTTTGTGCCGCAATATCGATTTGCAGTTTTTCTGCCTTTTGATAGATTGCCTGAATATTATCACTTCCTGTTACCAGTGTATCAAAAAAATCCCTTCTGGAATGCTGTTCATATTCCTGAAGCTCAGCTTTGAATTTCTCATAGTAAATTCTTTGCTGCTTCTCTTCCTCATATTTTTTCATGATATCTTTTAAGACCTCCAGAAAACTGCTCCGGGTAATTGGTTTTAACAAATACCGCTCTACACCGATTGATATTGCCTGCCTGGCATATTCAAAATCATCATATCCGCTTATTATTACAATTTTCGTTGCCGGAAGTTCTTTCTTAACCAGCTCGCTTAAGGCCAGTCCATCCATAAAGGGCATCCTTATATCTGTTATTAGTACATCCGGTTTGATTTTCCGTATTAAAGGAAGGGCTAACTCTCCATCCCCAGCTTCTCCCGCCAGCTCATACCCATATTCCTCCCAGGGAATGATTTTATGTATACTATCCCGAATAACAACTTCATCTTCCACCAAAAATATTTTAATCATATTACATCCCTTTCAATCGCCATTCACTGTCTGCTGTTCACCATAGGTTTATGAAAGCCCAATCCAAAAATCCTCACATGTATTGTAATTACAATACTTATGAGGATTAAGCGAACACTTGATGTATTTGTATTTCATCACTTTTACGATCGCAGATTTTAGAAATCTACCTACTCATATAAGGACTTATTATATTCTGATTATAACACATTTTTTTCCAATCCTGGTTGATTATTTTATGTAAATATATCATTAATTACTGTTCTTTTATCTATGGAAAAGAAACTATATAGTTCTGATGCTGTATAAGAGGGATACATAAGCATTGCTTATATGCATCCCTTTTAATTAATTTATTAACTTAAACGAATTATCATAAGGCTCGCGCCGGCTCCACCAATTATCAGAGTAGCCACTCCAAGAAGAGTCGCAAACATCTGCAGGGAAATTCCTCTTTGTTTACTGATTCAATATCCACGTTTGCCAACTCTGAAATTGGAATCCGTTTCTTCAATCACAATCGCCCCCTCCCTTCTATGTATATGAAATGCTCTGATTGTCTTATGAGGAAACACAAACAGCCACCACTTTATCAGCAAAAGTGATGGCTGTTAATCTTTCCTCACACTTCGGGCCAAGTTGGCTCGAAGTCAACAAGGGATGTTCCTCTAAAGAACCTTCTCCGACATTGCTTAGAATCCCACATGCTGCATTGTTGATTAAAAGCGCAAGTTCGGTTTTTTCCGAAGCAAGAAGCATTTGTAGTTTATTTATGCTTTCATCTTGACATAAATCCATTGTGATTATCCTGCAATTTTTTATGCTAAGATATGCAAAGCATCTTTTCTGCGGGCAATCAGCCAGTAGAATTCAATCTCTGGAAAAAAATCGGCTGTTTACAAAGCTAAAAATTCTCCTAATCCGCCTGAAACACCATAATGATATCTATTTTTATAGTTCTCTCACCACCTTGCTTATAGATTGGGGTCATTTACTAAATCATTGAACCAATTAGTAAACTCGCAAGCTAGATGCAATTGATGTTCCTTAATCATATGCTTTGGCATTAAGCGGGGAAATTCTATCAAGAGCTTTGCTCGGAACCCATTACCCTCATTGCGCATCTGGTGTCTGACACCTCCAATGCATGTCCCGTCTTTTAGACAGCAGACACCTGCTATCTGGCATGGATATGAACTGTCAGCCTTAGAGGTAAGTCCCTTATCGTTACCATAGTAAATAAAAAACTGTGTCTGTAAAGGCGCACTGGCAGGAGCTTCAATAACTTCTTGTACATTTTCGCCGGTGCTTATAAGAATATAGTGATCTGGATTGGCCGAAAGACAATAATTCAGATTTTGGGGTGTATTTTTCAGCATCAGCTTAAAACACCGATCATACATTTCCTCTGCGGTGCAGCCTTCCACCAATATTTCCGTCACGCTGTACGTTCTTCTTCTTCCGCATATAGAATTAAACAGTTTAATCGCCACGGTAGAAACGGCGAGCCTTCTGTTAAGGATGGAACGAAGTTTATCGATGCCAGCTTCTGTCTTTATTTTCGTTAAGTCTGCCCGGATTGCAGCAATATCCCGTAAGCCGTTTTTGTCCCTTGTGATATCTTGTTTTGGTAAATTAAGTTTTGATTGCAAAAAACGTGCGACAACAATAGTCCGCTTTAGTTCCCAATCATTAATTTTTTGCATTGGAATTGTCTTACCTTCAACATAAACTGTTATTTTCATATAAAGCGCTCCTTTTTTGTTTAGTGCTAAACCATTTGAGTAAAAAAACTACTTAAATTCATGTTGGTAATAGTCCATATAGTTTTCAATTTTGTCAAAAATTATGTGTACACGTTCAATTTCAGCAAGTGTCACATCGTCAAGAGATGACTGTAAATCGGCATACATAGCAGCATGCAATTTTTCATGTCCTTCAAAGACCTTTTGACCTTCTGTAGTAAGTTGTAGTCTGACATCTTTATCATTCAAACCAACCTTTATTTTAACTATAAGACCCTTTGCACAAAGCTTTGTCGCCGACTGTGAAACTGCACCTTTGGTAATTCCAAGGATACGAGCAATTTCAGTGATATTTGCCTCACCATTTTTACCAATTGCCTCAATTATATGAANNTCAAAGCTAACTGGATTATTACGCATCTGAAATATTTTGTTATTGATACGTTGAAACTGTTCAGCTAATTGTAGGAAATATTCTTCTTTTTTCATAGAATCACCCGCCTTTTTATCTTTACCTTATATATAGTTTAGTGCTAAACAATTAAAAAGTCAAGCTTTATAAAAGAAAGGCTCTTCATAGTTGTATTTTGCAATAATCCACTACTTTTATACTCACAGAAAAAAGTTAAAACTTAATTTCAACCTTTTTTCCTTTTTCTACCTATAAAGCTGAAGCAGTTCTCCTCATTCATAACGTGTAATATGCCAATTAAACGGAAGTGCTGCTTATTTTTCTGCCCGTCCGTCAAGCCGAGCAAATGGTCTATGTTGCTTTTCACCGTTATAATTTCCTGCATATCTTTTTTGATTTCCCGGTACTCCCAGTAAGCCTTTTGGTTGTCAGAAGCCAACTGCTGAAACTCCGTTTTGAGTGTATCCATTTTGGGGAGCTTCGCACTGTGCAGAAGTCTATCCATAGTAGCTCTTGCCGCGCGGTAGGTGGCAATCTCCGCTTCATGCTTCGCAAGGTATTTCCTGCTGTACTTCGCCGCCTTGTATCCCTCAAACACGGGCCGGGTCTTGGCGTATTCCACAACCGCCGCTTTCAATTCCGTATTGGTTCCCAACGGGATTTGCAATCCCTCCTTTCGACTTCGGGCCAAGTTGCCCCGAAGTTTCACTATCCAGATACAAAAATACCGCCTATCTTGTCNNCCAATTAGACGGTATCCTGTGTAATGTGATAGCTCATATTTTATTTTGGTATTTCCTTATCCCGCATAGAATAAGGGGTTTTGCAGTTTTCCTTAAATCACGGGGTCTGTGGCTCCGGTCGGACCCTGCATTTCAGAAGATGCCAATGCACTCTGCGTCTTACTCTTACACAATAATTGGTTTTGGGATATGGCGTCAATCATATTACGAACACTGTCATTGGCTGCCAAAACATCTTCAATTGTTGCACCCGGACCCGGAATACCTGGCAGGGTTCCAATAATATTGTAGCTTTTCTCCTTCTGTATTAATAATATGACTTAATCCCAACTCTTCCCTAGCAATGGAAGACAATATCTGATTTATTACATCTTCCCTTGTGAAAGAGGGGCTAATGATAGGAAAACTAGGCTGAGATTATCACTCTTAAGCTGTATACTCCTTAAGCCGTTCTTCAGCTTCCGGAAAATCAGCCTGGTAAAGCAATGCCTGCCTGTAGGCTTCTAATGCATACTCCTTTTCTCCACACATAATATAAGCCTCACCTATATAATAATAGGCAAGAAAAGTTCCGCTGCCGCACTTTATAAGATAATTTGGGTTATCCTCTCCTAAAAGGATACAGTAAGATAAGGCTTTTACTGCTTCCTTATATTGTTTTAACCTGAACAATATAACTCCTCTGTTAAAATGAAGTTCTACATAATCCGGAAATAAACTGATAGCTCTTTCAATTCCCTCATTTACATTTTCTGTATTACCACATGTTATCAAAAGGTCATATTTAAGTTTAAATAAATACGAAGGGGGTACTTTACCCTTAGATAAAAATCCTAATATGGAGAAGTTTATAAATTCAAGAGATTTCTTCATATCCCCTAACCGGTACAATTCAGCAGCTATATGATAATCCAGCCACGGATTTTCCCTGTCATTTTCCTTAGCCTTCAAACAGAGGCTTAAGTTCCTGATACTTTTCTCCTTCAGATGAAGTTCTGTATATCCATAATGATACAGCTCTATATTATCAGCAATTTCTTTCGATTGCAGTTCATTTCCCTTCCTGTCCACCAACTTCTCATGAACGATTCCCTGAAATCGATATCCTGCTTTTCTTTGAAACAGCCTGATATGATGTGATATATAATACCTGCCTTTTCCCTCCTCCATAGAGTCCATGAAATGCAGCATTCTAACTGTGTACGCTTTACAGCGTTTCTTTGCTAGCTTTTGCTGTAGGAGTTTACGGTCCTTTAGAATCAATCTCTCATCTGCATCCAGCCATAATATCCAGTCACCGGAAGCCTTCTCAATACATTGATTTCTTGCCAGACTAAAATCCTCCTGCCACTCTGCTTCATATACCTGATCCGTATAATGGGAACAGAGTTCCTTCGTCCGGTCAGTAGAGCCGGTGTCCAGGATTATAATCTCATCGACCAGATTTTGTACACTTTCAAGACATGCTTCGATATATTCCTCTTCATTTCTTACTATCATACAAAGGCTTACAGTAGACATCTGACTATCCTTCAATCAATCGGATTTATACTATTTTATGTCCAAAGCCTGCAATGGTTACCAAAAAGTTATATAAAATATATTTTTTACAATTTAGCATTCACTTCCAGGTGTTTTCACCATATAATGTAACAATAATATTTTTGAGGATATGCAATGGTAACAATAAGCCTGGCTATGATTGTTAAAAACGAAGAAAGAAATATCCGAAGATGCCTGAATTCTGTATGCAATATTGTGGATGAAATTATAATAGTCGATACTGGCTCCAAAGATAAAACCAAGGAAATCTGTTTACTTTATACGGATAAGGTATATGATTTTAAATGGATAGATGATTTTTCTGCGGCCAGAAACTATTCTTATGAGCTTGCGACCATGGAATATATTTTATGGCTTGATGCAGATGATTTTCTGCTGCCTGAGGATGCCATAAAATTTAAAAAATTCAAAAAAAATATGACCTCCGATTACAATGCCATTATGATGAAATATGTAACAGGTTTAGATTATAAAGGCAATGAGACTTTCTCTTATTACCGGGAACGTCTGACAAAAAAAAGCTGCAACTTTCAATGGAATGAACCCGTACATGAATATATTGCTACCAGTGGGCCAGTAAATGAAAGCAGTATTCGTATCATCCATGGTAAAAAACCGGAGGCAGCTGTTAAAAGCAGCCGTAATATTAAAATATATGAAAAACACCTAAAAGAAAAGGGGTATCTTTCTCCCAGAGGAATTTATTATTACGCCAGAGAGTTAAAAGACCATAACAGATTAAAAGAAGCTATCAATCAATATGAGCTTTTTCTGGATACAAATATGGGCTGGGTCGAAGATAATATCGCTGCCTGCAGCGACATCGCCAAATGCTATTTTCAATTAAATCTTGATAAACTCGCTCTTACCAGTCTCTTTAAGAGCTTTCTTTATGACACCCCTCGTGCTGAAGTTTGCTGTCAGATCGGCTACCACTATCAGGAAAAAGAAGAATATGAAAGGGCCATCTACTGGTTTCAATTTATTCTAACCCTAAAAAAACCAAAAAATTGCTGGGGTTTTCTGCAACCTGACTGCTGGGCATATATCCCTCTTATCGAATGCGCTGTCTGCTACGACCGTTTAGGAAATTACAAAAAAGCACTTCAGTATAACAACAGAGCTTTAAAACAGAAACCTGATTCTGTTCAGGCCAAAAGAAACCAGGAATATTTGCAGAAGAAGCTGTCTGCTCTGTAAGATTATATAGAAAGGAGGGTGCAGATGTCCATTCCTAATTTTCCGGATATCAGTCCTGATATCACTCGGGAGAAGGCTCTTACCATGATTCTGGCCTCCATTGCTTTAGAAGAAGTAGGACTGAGCCATATCATTAATGCAGAAGGTGAAAAAATACAATATGTTATAAATGACCTTCAGAAAAACACAGGTGACAGTGCCACTATTGAGGATATTCTTTGCGTTAATAAAAGTGTTGAATCTTTAATTGATGTTTTAATGCAGCTACAGATTTTTTTAAAGAACAAAATGGAGCGGATATTAGATGTTATGTGTCAAGAAATCGGTCCTACAGGGCCAACCGGAGCTACCGGTCCTAAAGGACCTACTGGCCCCACCGGACCAATCGGGGTTACCGGTCCCAGAGGACCGAAAGGAATAAGGGGTGATACTGGACCAACTGGGGCTACAGGTCCGAAAGGCGATATGGGTCCACAAGGCCCTATCGGTCCTACGGGAGCTACCGGAGCCATTGGACCTATAGGAGCTACAGGTCCCAAAGTNNGGTCCCAAAGGTGCTACAGGTCCCCAGGGACCTTACGGCCCCAAAGGAGTTACAGGTGCAACCGGGTCTGCTGGTGTCACCGGTGCTACTGGTGCCAGAGGTGCTACAGGTTTTCCCGGACCACGTGGAGCAAAAGGAGCAATGGGTAATACTGGGGCTACCGGTCCCAGAGGACCACAAGGAATCCCAGGGCCAATTTGTAATATTACTACCTGTTTATCCTCATATAAAGAGCGGCAGAGAGATTTTACCTGGAATTGTAAAGCACCTTTTATATGGACACAGGATTATCAATCCTGTAATTGTAATAACAGGATATCCTCAGATGGCTGCTATATTTTTTTAGAACGTAATACCTCTTATTCAATCTCTGTAAATATTAACATCCTATGGTTTAATGCAACCGCCAAAAAAAATCTGGAAATCGCCGTTTGCTTAACGAGCAATAACCAGACAGTTGAAATATTTAGAATCTATAAACCATTTAACACCTGCGGAAATACACCTATTACGATATCAGCCGGCAACTTTATTGTGAATACAAATCAATACCAGGAGAATCCTGCATTGTTCGTAAGCCTTTTATCACCGGCTGCAGTTGTGACTGGTCAGGCAGCGCTTTCCGTAATAGCACTCTCAACAGAAACCTTTGAGAAAACTGATTATCATCCTTATTAGCTTGAATAGTTCTCCAATACAGCATATAATTCATCAAGATCCTTAATAAATATACCATTTTCCAGATGCAGCCTGTCCTCCAGGGGAAGATTTTCAACAGCCACACCGGTATAATCGTACACTGTCTTCTGGTCACCGTAATAGGCTACAATGTATCCATTAACTGCCTTTAAGTAATATTTGTACTCTACGGAATCCGAATTGTACGTTTTACGGAGAATAATCGAATCTTTTGAAAAGGTTATCAGCTCAAATGATACCAACCCTTTTTCAAATTCATTTAAAGATAAATCCGCCTGATAATCTGTTAAGTAAGTAATAACCTCGTCTCTCGTAAGACCAATCAGATAACTCGGTGTGGGAAGTTCTTCTTCACTAAGCTGCCCTGTTTTCATATCATAGGTCTGCAACGTATACTGGGTAGAAGGTAAGACTGTATCTGCTATTGCACTGGCTGCTTCGGCATCCTCCTGCCCATCCTCTGTATCACTTAAAGCTCCTTGATCATTTGTTTCGCCCTGTTTCACAGTATTTGTTAAATATCCCTGCTTCTCCAGTTCTTTAATCAAATCATTATTGCGTTCTACCGCACTTTCGTTAAAGTCTCTTAAAGCTTGTTTATAGCTGAAATAATAGCTGGCAGTAAACATGCATGCTATAGCTGAAAAAGTCAGGAAATAGGTAACTGCTTTTTTATATCTCACTGATATCACTCCTTTGCAATAAGTATTCACCTTAAATTCAGGTTTATACATGCTGCAAAAGGATTGGATTATAAAAGATGAAGCTTTACTGCAATTCGTGCCAATGTTCTTCCCATAGGCATCTTAACGAGTTCCGATTCTGTCACTGCTTTAAAAACAAGCAGAAGCACACCGTAAACAATTACGGCAAATATAATAGCCAGCAGAGTGCTGATGGTATTGCTCTTAACAGTATTATAACTAACCCAATATACCAGATAGGCAACTCCTGCCATGAAGACTGAACAAACAGTAGGAATAATAAAAGTCTTCTTTATCTCCTGCTTGTAGCTTAACAGTCTTGCTACCGAAATCCAATTTAAGATACTCACGACTAAGGCAAATACTATATTACTAATTACCAGTGCATAAGCACCAAGTCCGGTAAACTGCAGCAGTAAATACAGAACGACAATATGTATACCCAAAGCTATGACGGAATGAATAAGAGGAAGCCGCATTCTATTGATTCCTTGCAGAACCGCATTGGTAAGTGTAGAGAATGCATAGAAAACAACCGCTATGGAACCTATGGTAAGCATTCTTGCAGGAAGCAGATTGGCATCCTTTAACAGCAATCTAAGGATAGGTGACGCCAAAGCTGCTAAACCAAAAGCACTTGGTATTGCTATTAACATATTAAATTTTAAGGTATCATGCACCTTTTCCTTGACAACCAGATTAGCTCCTTCTTCTCTGGAGGTGACAATGCTTGGAACAATAGCTGCTGCCATTGCAGTTGCTATGGATATGGGAACATTTATAAGCATGTTGTATTTATTGGAATAGATGCCCCATAGCTCTGAACGCTGAATATCATTAAACCCTTTTCCGTCCAATACATAGGAAAATACAGAACCATCCAGAAGAGAACTTATCTGATATACGGTCTGACTTAATATTACCGGCAGTACAGTAATTCCTAAAGCTCCAAATATTTCTTTCACTGTTTCTTTTGAAGCTCCTATATCCCTTCTTAATTGTTTATCAACAATAGGCTTATATAACGCAAATATAAATGCCAGGAATAAAAGAGAAACAATGGCACCAATTAATGTACCGAGGGTACCGCCAGCTGCTCCATAGGCTGCTATTTTCTGCGAAGCACTGTGACTATGCATCAAATATGCCGCAGCTGCAACACTTATTACAGCATTAACGATCTGCTCAACAATCTGTGAAAATGAGGTTGGCAGCATCGTTTTCTTTCCTTGAAAGAACCCTCTTAAAACCCCCATGATGGCAAACACCAATATGGTAGGTGCCAGTACCCTTAAAGGTATTGCCACCGCCGGCAGATTAAAGAATGTTCCTGCCAGAAAATCAGCACCAAAATAAATTATCAGGGAAAACAACGTTCCTGCTGCTATCGCAAAGCCTAAGGAGCACATAAATACCATATAGGAATTGCGATACTGTTTCTTGGCATCTCTGGCTGCTACCAACTTGGATACTGCCAGTGGAAGGCTGTAGGACGATAATATAAGTGCAATATTATAGATATTAAAGGCATATCCATAATACCCCATTCCTTCATCCCCGATCAGGTTGGTTAACGGTATCCGGTAGACAACTCCTATAATTCTGGCAATCAGTGAGGTAGCTGCCAGAATACTCCCCTGAACTAAAAAGTTGCTGCTTTTGCTTTCTTGTTTACGCTTTGTTCCTTGGTAAGCACCATTATTTGATTCCATATCTATTTAAAACCTTTCAATTTATTTCTAAATAAGCCAAGCTATTCAATTACTTCAGCATATTTATATGGTCTTCCCTGTCTACAGGAAACAATGCAATATAGGTTTTACCGGGATTTATGGTAAGTTCTTCTCCTGCTATGTCATAATACCTCATCTTCTTGGTACTTTCATTTTTCTTCCAGGTTATATCCACGGCTTGTCCGTTTGTAATATAATAACCTTTACCTTCAGCATTTTCAATATCCATGGTCTGATATCCGTTTTTATCTTTATTCCATTCCTTTACAAGCTGTACGATAATATTCTTATAGGCAAGCTGCTTGCCTGTGTTCTTATCAATATGAGCTTTATCAAACTGGAATCGTAAATAACTCTTTGATTCTTTATCATAGGTGAGATAAGGTGTAGATAGACTGGAAAAACCAAGCTCCACCTTATTAATCTCTTCACCGTTTACTAAATCGGTGTCTTCCTCATAGAATTTAAAGTGCCCTTCATAATCTGAACTGTATTCTGTCCTATAATCTTTTGCAGCAGTTCCTTTTAAGATACCTTCTTTTGAGGCAAAGGCATTGTGGGGGGCTTTTATAGAAGTATCTCTGTAGAATACCGTTTCTCCGATACCTGTTAAACCACTTAAATTATCAATACCCAACTCTTTGATCTTTTTCGTAGCATAAGTTGTTTCGCCGTAGTGTACATAGATTGCATTATATTCATCTGCCACACTTACAAAGTAGTGTCTTGCACTGCGGACAGAACCGATTCTCTTATCATTTAATTCCTCATATATCCCCATTAACCTTGTAATGCCGCCCTCAGCCAGAGCTTCATACAGAATAGAAGCTTCTTCTGTTCCGCTTTGGGGGGATGCATATTCAATATTATTTAACATTACCGCATAAGGTCTTAATTTACCAACCTCCTCCGGCACCCATAAGCCCGTTAGCAGACTCTTCATCTCACCGTCATGATTTTCCACAGCTTCTGTTGGAGCTGCTGTAGGAGAAGGTGTATCCGTAGCAGCTTCTGTTGGCTCAGGAGTTGGAGTTATCTCTGAATCGCCTTTATCTTTCTTACTGCAACCGCCAATGAAGACCACTGCCAGTAACGCCAATAGCAAAAATTTTCTCATAGTATTTCCCTCGTAATTCCCAGCTTATCAAGTATCATACGCTGTTTCTCTTCCATTATCCTGCGCTCTTCTTCCTCCATATGATCATAACCGAACAAATGAAGCATACTGTGGGCAATCAGAAAACCCAGCTCTCTTTCCTTGGAATGTCCATATTCCTGAGCCTGTGCTGTAACCTTTTCAACAGAAACTATGATATCACCTAAGAGCAGTTCACCGGTTTCCGGATTGAAATAATCCTCGGAACTGTCTTCCAGATGAGAAAAGTCTGCCGGTGTTTCATAATCGACCATAGGAAATGATAAGACATCGGTAGGTGCATCTACCTCTCTAGAGCTTTTATTAATATTTTTTATTTCCTCATTATCGGTTAGAATAACATTTATTTCAGCCTCATAGGGACAATCCTCTGTATCCATTGCCATCTCCACTACTTTTGAAATAATGGTCTCATATTCTATCTCTAATTTAATCTCTGTTTCATATTCAATATTCAGTGTCAATTGGTGCCTCCTTCTGTGCAAAATAGTTCAGAAAGAACTTCTTCAGCTGTATGTACTGCTTAACTGTTAATCCTGAATTCATCAAGCTTTCCTTCTCCAGTCGCATGGTAAATAAGTTGCTTGTAAATTTCTCCATAAGCTCAGACAGCTCTTCTTTTGTCTGTTCCTCTTTTTTATCGGTAAGGAAATATTCCTTGGCCGCCACCAGGCTTACCGTAAACATGACCAGCGCCCCTTCCGGCGATGTGGGCTTGTCTGTTTTCAGGTTATGTGAGGCTATGATATTTGCAACAGCTTCAGGAAGCTGATAGGCCTTTGCTAAAGCTAACCCTTCTGCCACATAATCCTTACCCTTAAGCTTTCCAATTTCATGATACAGCCCGCCTGCTTTGGCTATCCTCCTATCCAAGCCGGCTATTGCCGCTGCCTGCTCTGATATTACAGCTATCTGTCTGGAGTGTTCATAAAGCTTGTCCGACTCTTTTAGCATTCTGCACAGAACAAAGTCCTCTTTTATTACCTCTTCAATAGTAGGTTTCTTACTTACGGGTTTATCCTGGATTGCCGCTTCATTTAACCTTTTCAGGTAAAAGAATCCAATTGTTTCACCAAGGGCAATGGCTGCCAAAACAGAACTCAGTGTAAGTAAGCTGTGGAGGTTTAAAAATTCCTTCACAACAAAATTTGAAGTTATCAAAAGCATGATAACATCAAAGGATAAAACCAGAGCTACTTTATAAATAAGCTGTATGAAATTAACCCTGTACACCGTCAACAGGCTGATTAGAATACCTGTTACCAGCAAAAAGATACTGTCTTCCAAAGAGGCCAGACTGGCGGCATACAGGAATAGAAATTGTATAATGGTATAAAAAATGCCTGCTTCTTTCTTTAACAATACTGTGGTAAATACTACACCCGTTAACAAAAGAGGCATGAAATCTGTCCTTAAAAATAATATTCCAGGCAGCGATACCATAACAGTTCCTGTTAAAATTTCTGAAATGCGGGAACTGTATCTGTCTTTCTCTTTGATACTGTCTATATACAAAATAAGCAGTATTACAATAAGAACTGCATAAATACTTCCTCTAATAATGCTTATGGGCGGTACATGAATATGAAATGCCACTGACAATGCAGCTATTGCAACTATAGCTGCCATCAGATATATTGGCATTCCATCATGTTTACCGTTGCTTCGTTTCTTATCAGATGTCATATATTCACCCATTCACCTGCTTTGTCCGGCAGTATTAGTTCTGTCTTTTTCTTCGGTATGGCTTTTCTGAATTTCTGGCTATGGTCCCTTTCGGTCCTCTCTTTGCATATTTTTCACTTTTCAGCTCGGTTTTATTTATTTTACTTTCATAGCTTTCATATGCCATAACAATTTTCTGTACAAGAGGATGCCTTACGACATCCTGGCCGCTTAAATAAGCAAAACCAATGTCATCAATCTTATTTAGCACCTTTAGCGCTACATCTAATCCGGACTGGGTTCCACTAGGCAGATCCTTCTGGGATAAGTCACCGGTTATAACGACTTTGGAACCAAAGCCTATACGGGTTAGGAACATCTTCATCTGTGCCGGTGTCGTATTCTGAGCTTCATCAAGAATAATAAAGGCATTCTCTAAGGTTCGCCCTCTCATGTATGCCAGAGGGGCAACTTCTATTAACCCTTTTTCTGTATTCTTTAAATATCCTTCTGCTCCCATAATCTGATACAGCGCATCATAAAGAGGCCTCAGGTAAGGGTCAACCTTACTCTGCAAATCTCCGGGAAGAAAGCCTAATTTCTCTCCTGCTTCAATGGCCGGTCTGGTAAGAATGATCTTACTTACATCGTCATTCTTAAAAGCAGTTACTGCCATAGCCATCGCAAGATAGGTCTTACCGGTACCTGCAGGACCTACTCCAAAAGTGATCATTTTCTTTCTGATGAGATCAACATATGCCTTCTGTCCCAGAGTTTTTGGTTTTATCGGTTTACCGGAAATAGTATGGCAAATAAGATCCTGGTCAATCTCTACTATAGCTGCTTCCTTGTTATCCTGACTAAGGGATAGAGCATAACTGACATTTTGTTCTGTTATAATATTCCCTCTCTTGGATAATTCCAGCAGATTCATAAAAACACTTTTTGCTTTGGCTACATTATCATTTTCTCCGATCAGTTTAATCTCACTGTCACGGACTATAATAGTTACACCAAGAGTTCGTTCAATCATCTTTACATAGGCATCGAACTGGCCGAATACATTTTTTTCATGCTCAAGAGGCACATCAATTATCGTTTCTATCAGACTCATCCGTATCAATAATCCTCCACTCACTGTCATCAATAGCTTTAAAATCTTTCACGGATTCTAATACCACAAGTTTGCCATTTGCTGTACAGACATTCCCTTTCACGGCTATTTCAACATTATTTTCCAGTATTATGACATTATTTTCTTCTAATTTCTTTATAAATCTTTTTAATTTTATTTCTGCTAATGCTTTTGCTTCCGCTTCTGTGTATTTTTTCTTTTCTTCATTATATGCCAGGTAACGGTTTGCTGTCAGTGAAACAGGAAGATAGAATTCATCATTTAAATGAAGCGTAAACTCATTCCCAATTATATCATACTTGTCATAGGGAATTCTAGGTCTGTATAAATTTATTTTTTTCAGGAAAAAAGATAAACTGTAGGACTTCTTCTCACTTCCGGTATAAATCTTATCAATATAATTAAGCGAAAATTTGTCATTATATTCATAAAAGGTTTTACCGATAACATCAGCATCTGCTATAACCGGTTCTTTTCGAACCAGGGTTTCATTATCACCTATAATATTAACCACTCCGGATACAATTATATCACCTTTCTTTACTACATCTCCAATTCCTACCAAAGGATCTCCGGTTCGAGTGACTATCTGAGATATAATGCAATCCTTAGAGGCGACGATATGACAATTCTCCGTAGCTGTTACAGCAGGTGCCGGCATATTTGTCTCGGTAATCTTAATTATCAGCCTTGTACCTTTTATTTCTGCAGATACCCAGCCTATATCATTATAGCTGTGCCTTATAAGATCTTCAATTGCCTGACTGTTGATATGCTTTTTTTGAAGTCCCGGGTATATCTCATTGTTCTTTAGGAATTTAACCATTGCTTCCTGTGTATAGGTATATCCACCCGAAACATTAATATCCCAAATAAACAGGGATAATATGTATAGTATAACTGCAAAAAGCAGAAATCCAGCTACATATCCGCTTCTTTTTCTATAAGTATGTATGATAAAAGGCAGACCATATCTTTTTCGTATATAGGGAAGTGTACCTGTTTTTCTGGCAAAAGGTTTCAGCTTATAATAATCTTTCAGTCTGATTTTAAATTCATACTCATTATCTGTAACCTTAAGATCCCACAAGAAAATAAAACGATTACTGCATAGATTTATAAAACGTTCCGTAGACATACCCTTTAACCGTACCAACAGATATCCCTGCAGCCAACGAATAAACAATAATACCATCTGACACCCTCCGNNGTTTATTACATCTTTTGCATTTTTACACAGTTTATGTTTCCTTCCTGATTTCATATACTGCTTCTACTTAAAGGTTATGTACTAGGAGTCTTTCTGTGTTATATATGTTATGGCAGATACCAGACCAGTTATACGCATTTCATCATTTGTAAAATATGAAATATTTAAATTCTTGCCTTCTATGCGAATGGTACCGACTTTGGACAAAACCTTGATCAGTTTGTCATTATATTCAAGTATACCTTTATAATTCTCGATACATACCTCGTTCCTTCCCATAGCAGTTACTATTGGGGCCCCTGCGAGAATATCAGAAGGCAGTTTCAACCTTTCAGAAACCGACTCAAGGAAAGTTCTCCTTTCTGCCTCTTCTTTCTTCTTACTTTTATTTATATGGCTGTAAAGCTCTTTATTTATGCTCTCTTTGTTTTTATCATGCTTTGATTTGAATTTATGCTGCATCTCAAAGACTCCATATTATTCTGGATTATGATAGAATATATGGGTAAAATGGCAGAGATATACGTATAATATAACTTATCAGAAATTGCATTTTAAATTTCTAATAAAAGGCAGCGTCTTTTGCTGCCGTATATCTCATACTCTAAAGATTTTGGACAAAATAAAAACCCCTGAACTCCTGTTCAAGGGTTATTTAAGCAGATAAATCTACTAGATATTCTACTTATTTGAATTTACGCTTACGAGCAGCTTCTGACTTTTTCTTACGTCTTACGCTCGGCTTCTCATAATGCTCTCTTTTACGGATTTCCTGCTGAATGCCTGCCTTCGCACAGTTTCTCTTGAATCTACGTAGAGCACTATCTAAAGTCTCATTATCTTTTACAATAACATTTGACATAGTCTCACACCTAACCTCCCTCCAGTTGTGTATTGTGCCTATACAACTGTTTGGGTATATTTTTGAATAGCACTAGGATAATTATATTGGTTACTTAATGTTTTGTCAATATATTTTTTAATATTCGAACAATTACTTTCACTGTAACTAACACCTTATCTTCCTGATGTACTTATGTAATACCTTATAATACCAGTGTTTACAACACTTCTCGATTAAATTTTATTACATAAATCTGATTAATCACTTCTTTAATTGATTGCGAAGATTCTCACTCAATTCACTCATAGCAGACATTTCTTCATTGGTTATTCGAATACTTTGATTCTGTTCTTCAATAGATGCAAGTATCTCTTCTGTAGATGCAGCATGATCTGCAGAAAGTGATGATATGTTTTCCAGTTCTGATAAGATAGAAGCAAAGGTATTATTAATTTCTGTAATTTTAATATCCTGCTCTGTTATTTCCTTATTAATATGCATGGAATTCTCTTCAAGTACATCAAAGCGCTCTTTTACTTCAACAATCTTTTCTGTACCAGCGGTTACTGCTTCTTTACCATCCAGTACTTTATCATATGTCCGAACCGCCGCTTCCGTCAGCTTGTCGACAACCAGCAGCACTTCTTTTACTGTAGTCGAACTCATTTCTGCAAGGTCTCTTACCTCCTCTGCTACTACTGCAAAACCTTTCCCTGCGTCCCCTGCTCTGGCAGCCTCTATGGCTGCATTCAAGGCAAGAAGATTCGTTTGCCTGGCAATCGCTGTAATATTTGACATAAACTGGTTAATTTGCTCCATACTGGTCTGCAGATCTACAACAGTACTCATAGCAGTACCTACTGCATTTTCAACAGTCTGCATATTCTGAAGCATTTCATCAATACCCTCAGAATTTTTACGTATGATATCCTTCATTTCACCGGAATAATTCATTGCTCTTAGGGATATCTCTTTTGTTTCTTTTACAACTGCAGTAGCAACAGCTGCCTTTCCTGCTATATCACTGGTACTTTCCGCTTCTTTTGATACCCCATCTGCTATTTTATCTACTACCTGGGTTGTTTGACCGCTAACCATTTCAATAGATTGCATATGTTTGTATGCCTTGGCAACGGAATCATCCAGCAGCTGTGTATTCATCTCAATGACAGATAGGGTTTCTTCCAGTCTTTCTGCCATCAAAAGTGCTTCCTTTTCTTTTAACAGAGCAGAATCAATATAACCGCTGCCCCATTTTGTAAGAAAGAAAAATATAAACATCATTAGATTCAAACAAAATATTCTTGTAATAAATTCTGTTATTGAATGTGAATCACCTAGTAATCCCTGCGGATCAAAGATGAAAAAAGTTAGAACAAATATATTAAATAATCCACCGAAGGAAAGAAGTACCGATCTTTTGAAATATAAAGTTGCCATTGCAAAAGTTCCGGTATATATCAGGAACACTCTCATGGTTATTGCCCCGTCCATTATATGGCAAAGAAAGCTTGCTGACAAAACAACGGAGAAAGGAATCAAAACACCGCAGATATTCTCCATAACCGGAGATTTGCTGCTGATAACCCCAATCAACGTGGAAAATACAACAGCCGCATAGGTAGCAATAAGTACCTTAATACCATAATCTGTTCCCACTGAAATAAATGCCTGTCCGGTCAATATTGTAGACAATCCCCATATTAGCAATACATTAAACTTGTTGACCCTCTTGATATTATAATCTACTTTCACTTTATACTCCCATCTGCGTATTTTATCGTGCGTACAAAATCAAGGGAGTGAAAGTGCTTATCTTTCACTCTTATCCTCCGTAAAACGGACAGTATGTAATTTTTCTCTCTAAATAATGCTTTCTGTCCCAAATAAAATATTATTGTAATTTTATATCTTTGTCAACCACCTCTTAATGCCCGCAAAGTAACATCCTTAATGTCAGCAGTATAACTCTCTTTTTATCAGTTATGTAAAACTCTTTCTGTCAGTTGTATAACACTCTTAATATCTGCTACGTCATACTCTAACTGTCTGCTACATAATACTCTTTTTGTCAGCTGCGTAATACCCTTACTGTCTGCTCCGTAATAACTCTTTTTGTCAACTGCGTAATAACTCTTATTGTCTGCTGTGTAATAACTCTTATTGTCTGTTGTGTAATAACTCTTATTGTCTATTGCGTATAACAATAGCATTAGATAAGATTTCGTTAAAAATTCCTACTTACAAAAACAAAAACTCATGTGCTAATGCAATATGATTATAATAACCATAACCAGAAGCATTTTCCTATAACAACTCAAGTATAAAAAGCCTTGCTTCTCAATGAAGTCAGGCGTATGGCACAAAGCAGAAAGAACGAATGCGCCTATGGAAAGGTATTAGATGTCCTTTTCTCTGAAGATTTTGTGCTATAATGTAAAACAGATTGTCTGAGCGCAGCGAGTTATCTGTTTTACATTATGACCAGCACAAAATCTTCAGAGAATTAGGACTTCTTATACCTTGGAATCGAAGCATGAGTTCTTTCTGCTTTGTGCCATTCGCCGTCCCCTTGCGAAAAACTTGTTTTTCCCTAAAATCCTTTCACATAAAAAAATGGCCTTGTCCGGTTCAGAATCTCCCCAAACAAAGCCATTATTTCTATTGTATCTGTTTTTCAAGCACCTTAGGCGCTGCTTCAAGCAATGCGTCAATACCTGCGGGATTTTTTCCGCCTGCCTGTGCAAGATTTGGACGACCTCCGCCGCCTCCGCCAACAAGTACAGCAAGCTCTTTGATAAGATTACCTGCATGGGCACCTTTTGCAATAGCTGTATCCGTAACCATAACAATAAGGTTGACTTTATCCTCCACAGGGGAAGCCAGAATTATTACGCCTTCACCTAATTTATCTTTCAGCTGATCACCAAGATTTCTAAGGTTGTTAACATCAACACCCTCCACTCTGGCAGCAAGAAGTTTCACGCCACTCACTTCTTTTACCTGATTCATAACATCTCCCAGAGCATCTTTGGCAAGTTTATTCTTTAATTTCTCATTTTCAGACTGCAGCGCTTTAATCTCCTCCTGAAGACCTTCAATTTTGGTTGAAAGCTGTGCCGGTTCTGTCTTGGCAGTTCTGGAGGCTTTTAAAAGCTCCCTTTCAAGCTCTTCATAGAACTTGAATACGCCTTTACCGGTAAGAGCTTCAATACGTCTTACACCTGCAGCAACTCCGGTTTCTGAAATAATTTTAAAAATAAGAATAGAACTGGTATTGGCAACATGGGTACCACCGCAAAGCTCTTTGCTGAACTCACCCATGGTTACAACTCTTACACTGTCTCCGTACTTTTCACCAAACAACGCCATAGCTCCGGTCTTTTTGGCTTCCTCTATGGTCATGATATTGGTATTTACAGGTAATGCAGATTGAATCTGTTCATTTACCAAAGCTTCTACTTTACTGATTTCTTCTTTGGTAAGCGCAGAAAAATGAGTAAAGTCAAAACGCAGTCTCTCTTCATTTACAAAAGAACCTGCCTGCTCAACATGTGAGCCAAGTACAAGACGAAGTGCCTTCTGAAGTAGGTGGGTAGCACTGTGATTCTTTCTGGTATCGCCTCGCTTATCCTTGCTGATAGCAAGATGAACGGTTTCATCCGCTTTAAACATACCTTTTGTTACAATACCCACATGACCGATTTTACCGCCTTGAAGTTTGATGGTATCTTCTACTTCAAATTCAGCATCGGCAGTTGTAATAAGCCCGGCATCTGCTGCCTGACCACCACTGGTTGCGTAAAAAGGAGTTTCCGCTGTAAAGATTGTACCTCTCTGACCTGCCACCAGCTCTGTAACAACCTCTGTTTCGGTTGTAAGTGCATTAATTGTGGAATCTGCTTCATCCTTCTCATATCCCACAAAAACTGAAGTAAGTCCGGGATTTAACTGTAAGTAAACGGTCTCATCCGCTCCCATGTAATTTGTGACAGCACGGGCACTTCTGGCAGTTTCTCTCTGCACATTCATCGCTGCTGCAAAACCTTCTTCATCGATTGCAAAACCCTTCTCTTCAAGGATTTCCTTTGTTAAGTCAAGAGGGAATCCATAGGTATCATAGAGTTTGAAAGCATCCTCTCCGGAAAGAATATTCTTCTTGTCCTTTACAAGGCCTTCTTCCAGATCTGAAAGAAGTTTAAGTCCCTGATCAATGGTTTTATTAAAGTTATCTTCTTCAATGGTAAGAAGCTTTAAGATATAATCTTTTTTCTCCTCCAGTTCCGGATAACCATCTTTGGATTCCGTAATTACAGTTGTGCTCAAGGTTGCAAGGAATCGATCCTTGATACCAAGANNCGTGCCGCACGTCTTAAAAGTCTGCGAAGAACGTAGCCTCTGCCTTCATTAGAAGGTATAATACCATCAGAGATCATAAAAGTCACAGAACGAATATGATCCGTAATCAGACGAATGGATATATCTGTCTTAGGGTCTTTCTTATAAGTAACACCTGCTACTTCACATACCTTATCACGAAGGGCTTTGATCGTATCTACATCAAATATGGAATCTACGTCCTGTGTTACTGTTGCAAGTCTTTCAAGTCCCATACCGGTATCAATATTTTTCTGAACCAGCTCTGTATATTTACCATTACCATCACTCTCAAACTGAGTAAATACATTATTCCATACTTCAATATAACGGTCACAATCACAGCCTACCGTACAATCTTCACTATGACATCCATATTTCTCACCCCTGTCATAATAAATCTCAGAACAGGGACCACAAGGGCCAGCACCATGCTCCCAGAAATTATCTTTCTTACCGAAGCGGAATATTCTCTCCGGTGCAATACCGATTTCTTTATTCCAGATTTCAAAAGCTTCCTCATCTTCTTCATATACGGAAGGATATAATCTATCAGGATCAATACCAACAACCTCTGTTAAGAACTCCCAGGACCAATGAATGGCTTCTGTTTTAAAATAATCACCAAAAGAGAAGTTTCCTAACATCTCAAAAAATGTACCATGTCTTGCAGTTTTACCTACATTCTCAATATCACCGGTACGAATACATTTCTGACAGGTGGTTACACGATTTCTTGGTGGTAACTCCTGACCTGTAAAATATGGTTTTAAAGGTGCCATACCTGAATTGATTAATAATAAACTTTTATCATTTTGGGGAACCAAAGAAAAGCTGTCCATTTTAAGATGACCTTTACTTTCAAAAAAGTCCAGGAACATCTTTCTCAGTTCATTCACTCCGTAAGCCTTCACACTATTTGCCTCCTGTGTATAAATAATGATTCTTATTTTATTTATGTTTTTTCATATTGCTATATAAGTCAAGTTTTAGTTTATTAAAAAAATAAACATAATCCAACCTATATAAGTCCACTAGTAACTTATTATAAGCAGATATTAGTTCTTTGTCAATAAAATCAAAATGGCTAATATAGTGATACAGATACTAAAGTTATTCGATTACAGCTTTTTTTATCTATCACAATAAACTATTTTTAGATTAAGAAATCATTTGCATTTCATTCCATATAATGGTATTCTTTACATATGTGTATTTATTGGGAATAGTATTTCAATAATAAATCAATGACAATAAGCTGCGAAAGGCTGGGTTTATAATGAAAAAAGCTCTTATTTTTACACGTACAGGTATGTTTCTTTGTATCCTTGGGGTTCTTCTGGTGGTGATAAACTATTTCACTGACTTTATAAATGCCAATCTCACCATAAGTGCTTCTCTTATTGTAGTAATCGCTCTTCTTATTGCACTTTACAACCTATTTTTAACCGATAGACAACTGAAAAATTATAATAAAAAACCCATGGCATAAAACAGCCATTTTATGCTGCTCCAAAGCCATGGGTCAAAATATTTATTGAAGAAAATCCATTATTGAAGGAAATCCATTAAAGATATCTGATTACTCTCCGGGAGATCTCCAAACAAGCCCAAATCATTCATTAAATCCACTACTGTGGTGCTTACCTTGCAACGACTTCTGAAATCATCCCGGGAGAGGAATTTACCATTTTTAGCAGCTTCCACTACCGCGTCTGCTGCTTTATCACCCAAGCCGTCAATGGTACTTAAGGAAGGCATCAGTTTATCGTCTACAATCTGAAAATGATGAGCTTTTGCCGAATAAATATCAATGGGTACAAACTGATATCCTCTTGCATACATCTCCTGAACTATCTTCATATCCTTATAGGTATCCTGTTCTTTCTTACTTAACTCATTTCCTCTTCGCTTAAAATCTGCCATATGCCGTTCCAGCCGTTCCTTGCCAAGACACATGAGTTCATAGTTAAAAGCAGAGGCACGTATTGAGAAATAAGCTGCATAATAAGCCAAAGGATAATATACCTTAAAGTATGCAATACGGAAAGCCATCATTACGTAGGCTGCCGCATGGGCTTTGGGGAACATATATTTAATCCTTTTACAGGACCAGATATACCAATCAGGAACTCCGGCTGCAAGCATCTCCTCTTCCATTTCAGGCGTCAGACCCTTGCCCTTACGTACACTCTCCATTATTTTAAAGGAATGGCCGCTGTCCACACCGGTATTGATCAAATAAGTCATAATATCATCACGGGTACAAATCGCAGAACCAAGAGTACATTTTCCTTCTGTTATAAGAGTCTGGGCATTGTTAAGCCATACATCGGTACCATGGGATAATCCGGAGATTCTCACCAGATCCGAAAAATTCTTCGGTTTTGTATCACGAAGCATCTGCATAACGAAGTCTGTACCAAACTCCGGAACACCAAGGCAGCCAAGGTCACAGCCTCCTAAATCCTCTGGCTTAATCCCCAAGGCACTCAGGTTGTCAAACAGTGAAAGTACCTTCTCCTCATCCAGTCTTATCCCTTTGGCATCTACTCCCGTAAGATCTTCTAACATACGAATCATGGTCGGATCGTCGTGTCCCAGTATATCAAGCTTTAACAGGTTATGATCAATGGAATGGTAGTCAAAATGGGTGGTTATGGTTTTGGTAGTCATATCATTTGCCGGACGTTGCACCGGGGTAAAGGAGTAGATCTCTTCTCCATGGGGAAGTACGATAATTCCTCCGGGGTGCTGCCCGGTGGTTCGCCTTACGCCGACACAGCCGCTAACAATACGTTCAATCTCTGCTTTTCTTCTATGCTGGTTATGCTCTTCATAATATTTAAGTACAAAACCATAGGCAGTCTTATCTGCCAGCGTACCAATAGTCCCCGCTCTAAAGGTATGACCTTCCCCAAAGATGACCTCCGTATAATCATGGGCTTTACTCTGATATTCTCCTGAGAAGTTAAGATCGATATCCGGTTCTTTATCGCCGTTAAAGCCAAGGAAGGTCTCAAAGGGGATATCATGTCCATCTTTACTTAATGGATTCCCGCATACAGGGCAGGCTTTATCCGGCATATCACAGCCGCTGCTGCCTGCATAGGCTCTTACTTCCTCGGACTCAAAATCAGAATAAAAACAATGACTGCAATAATAATGTGCTGCCAATGGATTTACTTCCGTTATACCGGACATGGTCGCAACAAAGGAGGAACCAACAGAACCTCTGGAACCTACCAGATAACCGTCTTCATTGGATTTCCATACCAGTTTCTGTGCAATGATATACATAACGGCAAAACCGTTGGTTATAATCGAGCGAAGTTCATGCTCCAGTCTTTCCTCCACCTGCCTTGGCAGATTGGGACCATACATGGAATNNCAGATATCTCTAAGTGTCTTATCGGAATCCTCAATTACCGGAGGGCATTTATCCGGCCTCACCGGAGATATCTTCTCAATTCTGTCTGCAACCAGATTGGTATTGGTTACAACCACTTCATACGCTTTTTCTCTTCCCAGATATGCAAATTCCTCAAGCATCTCTTCCGTGGTGCGAAAGAACAATGGTGCCTGATTATCCGCATCTTTCATTCCTTTTCCATATAACAGGATTCTTCTGTAGATTTCATCCTCCGGATCCATGAAATGTACATCACAGGTAGCCACAACCGGTTTGTTGAACTCTTCACCAAGTCTGACGATCCGGCGATTTATATCCATGATTTCTTCCATGGAATTTATGTTGATTTTCTCACTCTCAATCATAAATTCATTATTGCCTAAGGGCTGGATTTCCAGATAGTCATAAAACTCTGCCAGCTTATTTATTTCCTCCTGGGGCTGCTCCCTTAGTATCGCCTGGTATAATTCACCTGCTTCACAGGCAGAGCCAATAAGCAGGCCTTCTCTGTTCTCCATAAATAAGCTTTTGGGAATACGCGGTCTCTTCTGATAGTAATCTATATGTGATAAGGAGATAAGTTTATACAGATTCACTCTTCCTACATCACTCTGTGCCAGAATAATTGCATGGTAAGTCGGCAGTTTCTTAATAGCGTCCGGTGTAAGCTTGCCTAACGGATTAATTTCATCTAACACCGTAACACCTTTTTCCTTTAACATCGGAAGGAATTTCATAAATATTTCTGCTGTTGCTCCTGCATCATCAACTGCCCTGTGATGATTCTCCAGTGATATGCTCAATGTTTTGGCAACTGTATTCAGTTTATAATTATTGAGGTTAGGTAACAGCATTCTAGCCATTCCCACTGTATCAATTACAGTAAAATCTGTATTAATTCCAAGCACTTCTGCTTTTTTATGAATAAAACTCACATCGAAGGAAGCGTTATGTGCTACGAGAACTGTTCCTTCGCAGAAGTTAAGAAACTCCGGCAAGATAACATCTATTGTAGGATAACCGATAACCATGTCGTCATTGATTCCTGTCAGTTCTTCTATTCTCTGAGGAATGGGTATTTCCGGATTAATAAAAGTACTGAATTTATCAATAACAATACCATCTTTTACTTTAACAGCACCGATTTCAATAATTTTATCTTTGACTGGTCCGAAACCGGTGGTTTCAATATCANNAGAATCCCACTTACTAAGAGCATGATTGGCTTCCGGAAAAGACTGAACCACACCGTGATCTGTAATTGCAACTGCTTTATGTCCCCATTCAAACGCCCTTTTTACTAACTCTTTGGCATCCACTACTGCATCCATATCGCTCATCATTGTATGGGCATGAAGCTCAATACGTTTTTCAGTGCTGGTATCCATACGCTTTACCGTAAAGGAAGGAATTGTTTTGATACCTACAATGGAACTTAAGGATACTTCTCTGTCATATTTATCAAGTAAAGCCATACCCTTCAACTTAAAGAATTTCCCTTTTTTAATAACACCGGTAACTTCTGTTGCTTCTTCCGTTTTTAAGAATAATTTTGCAGAGATGGAGTCAGTAAAATCCGTAATCGTAAATATGAATAATGTCTTTTCATTTCTGAGTTCTCTGGCTTCAGTATTTAAGATCTGACCTCGGATTACTACCTCACCAATCTCATCCTGGATGTCAGCAATAGGTATTGCTTCTCCTTCAAAACCTCTTCCAAAAATAATATCCGGATCATTAATGACCTTTTTGGGAGTATATTTAGGCTTTTCCTTATCACCGAAATGAGAAACGCTGTTCTTACTCTTTTCGCCTTTGCTTTCTTCTTTTACGGTTTTAACAGCTTTATCATTTGCCGCTTCCATCGCCCGACCGTCACTGCTATTACCAGGATTGACACCAGCTTCATTTTCTTCATCCTGGCTATCACTCACCGAAACACCTGCTACCTTAACAAATTCGTAGGCTTGCTGTTTCTCTTTGACTGCAGGTTCATAATAATCAAATATGACAGCCACCTTCAGATTGAATTTCTCATAAATACAGGTTAAATGCTTTTGAAAATCAGGTGCTACTCTTCTTATTAAAAAATTATCTTCACAAGTAAAGATTATCTTATTGTCCTCAAAATTAATTTCTGACAGCTCAAAGATATTGTATTCCAGAATACTTCGTTCCCTGAATTCCGTATAAATACTCTCTTTATATGCATCAAAAAGATTCTTAGGAGTATATTGTGCCGACAGATGATAATTTTCCTGAAAGCAGACAGAGTCCGGTGTAGATGCAAATAATCTTTGTTTAACCAGCTGTTCCATTCTCTTAATATCTCTTCGCTGGATCAGTCTGCTGCTCTCCAAATAAATTTTTATTTCAGCCTTTGATTTGGAAACACAGACCTTTTCAACGGTAACCTCTTTAAAAAGGTTACCGTACTCCTCCGGAATATCATATAGTTGATCGAATACTTCAAAAAAAAGCATTCCCATGTGTTACGCCTCTTTCCTGCTAAATTGCTGAACTTATTGCAAAGCTGCTTTCATTGCCAGTAACTCTTCCCGTAAGGTCTCTAACAGTTTATCTTCAGGAACTTTTTTTATAACCTTGCCTTTTTTTATCAGAATTCCTTCACCCCGGCCTCCGGCAATTCCGATATCTGCCTCTTTCGCCTCACCAGGTCCATTAACAGCACAACCCATTACTGCAACTTTTATATCCAGGTCGAATTCCTGTATCATTGCTTCTACTTGTCCTGCAAGGCCTATCAGATCAATCTGGGTTCTTCCACAGGTAGGGCAGGATACCAACTCTACACCACCTTTTCTAAGGCCAAGGGCTTTCAGTATCAGTTTGGCTGATTTCACTTCTTCTACGGGATCACCGGTCAGAGATACCCTGATGGTATCACCGATACCTTCATATAACATTACACCAAGGCCCACCGCTGATTTGATATTTCCCGATAACAAGGTTCCGGATTCTGTAATACCAACATGCAGGGGATAACTGCTCTTATCTGCGATCAATTCATGCGCTTTAATACACATTAACACATCGGAAGACTTTATACTGATTACCAGATTATCATAACCCATGGCTTCAATGGCATGAACCTTATCAAGTGCACTCTCCACCAGTCCCTCCGGCGTTACCCCTCCATATTTCTCCACCAGTTCTCTTTCAAGGGAACCGCTGTTTACTCCTACTCTGATTGGTATATTCTTAGACTTTGCGGCATCCACAACAGCTTTTAATTTCTCCTTACCACCTATGTTGCCTGGATTTATTCTTACCTTATCTGCACCGTTTTCTATTGCAGCAATAGCAAGACGGTAATCAAAATGTATATCCGCAACCAGTGGGATATGTATACCTTTCTTGATTTCTTTTATAGCTTCTGCTGCCTCCATGGTAGGCACCGCACAACGTATGATATCACAGCCTGCAGCCTCCAGTTTATTAATCTGTTCGATGGTTGCTGCAATATCTTCTGTCTTTGTATTTGTCATAGACTGAATAAGGATCGGATTGCCTCCGCCGATAACTTTATTACCTATCCTTATAACTTTTGTCTCTTTTCTCATATAAACTCCTGTCTGTGTGCTACAGTGCACATGTAAATAAAGATGCCAAAACACATCTTTTACTATATCAACCATTCTCTTTTAGATTAACGCATATCTTATAACTTTACTATTACCTGCTGCCAGTAGATTGCTAAGCAAATAGAAAATGAACTTTATTATACCTTATACCTGACCATACCGCAAGTCTTCCAGAAGGCCGAATTATCCTATACCATTATTTAACATATGCTAATAAGACTTACGATACCACGAAAAGAGGGCTGCTGCGAAATTATATTAGCAGCAGCCCTTCTAAAATTCAACAATGATCTACTGCTGTACTAGATGCAGATCCTAACAATTAGAATATACGGCTTAAATCATTAAATACTACAAATACCATAAGAATCACGTCAGCTATGAAACCAATCATATGCACGATTCCCTCTTTGGTCTGGTCCATAGGTTTTCCTCTGAATACTTCTATCAGCAGGAACACCAGTCTTCCGCCATCCAAAGCCGGAATAGGTAGAAGATTCATAACGCCTAAGTTAGCGCTAAGAAGAATACTGAAACTTGCAAGACTCAAAAAGACTGCTGTCAAACCACTGTCTTTTGTACCTTGTACGATATCTCCTATCATACCAACTATACCAACCGGACCTGCCAGCTCATCAGCTGATACTTTTTGTCTGATTAACAAACCAATACTATCAATGGTACTGACAATAGAATACTTCACTTCAATATAACTGTATTTGATAACATCCAGGCCACTAACCTTAACTATGCTTCCGTCCAGCGAAAGACCGAGGTCATAACCCTGTCCTGAGAGTTCCGGTGTAACTGAAACTGTATTCTCAGTACCATCTCTTAAGAAAGATACGGTAATTGCTTTATCTGATAAAGGATTTTCTTTCAGGTATGCCATTAGTTCATCTCTTGTAGCAACTGCTACTCCATTAATACCAGTGATGACATCCCCTGCTTTAAATCCGGCTTTCTCCATTGGATAGCCTTCCATCAGCTCTTTTATCATAGGCTTGGTACCGTCTGCATAATAAAATCCTAACATATAGTTTTTTACAAAAACCGGATCCACAGTAGTTTTATGAACCTCTCCGTCTCTTTGATAGGTTATGTCGACTCCTGCTTCACTAAGAGGATTTACATACAGATACATCCTAAGCTCTCTTGACAGGTCTATATTCTTACCATTAATCTGAGTAATCACATCACCCTCTTGCAATCCTGCTTCTGCAGCAGGTGTTTTAACCGATGCAATTTTGGCTGGGTCATATCCCTGCATCCCTACAATAATCAAAGCAAGGATAAAAGCTAAAATAAAATTGAAAATAGGTCCTGCCAGAATAACTGATATTCTTGCCCATACACCTTTCTTATTAAAAGCTCTCTCATCCTCGACAGTATCATCTTCTCCAAGCATCATACAAGATCCACCGATAGGAAGAATCTTTATGGAATATATCGTAGCTTCTAATTCCCTGTTGGCTGCTGCAAAATCACCGGGTGACAGAAAACCTCTCAATCGGTAACCTTTTGGTGTCTTAACCATTGATAGAATTCTTGGTCCCATACCGATTGAAAATTCTGTAACATAAATACCATTAGATTTTGCCAGTAAAAAATGTCCGAGTTCATGGATAACAATCAGGACACTAAATACTACTATTGCTATAATTATGTTCATGCTTACTCCTAACTAAGTGTGCTTACACCATATTTATTGTTGACTGTATCAGAAAATGAATAAATTTTTGTCTCATCTATTTATGCAGTCTGTGTTTCAGGAATTCATAAGTCTCAGCTTCAGTGGACAGAATCTCATTAACATTTGGATTTTCCCTGTATTGATGAGCCTCCATAGCTTCCCTGATAAAATCTGTTATATCCATATATTCTATTTCTCGGTTCAAAAATTTGGCAACTGCAAATTCATTGGCCGCATTGTATACAGTTGGCATGCTTCCCCCTGTTTCTGCTGCCCTGTAGGCCAGTTTAAGTCCCTCAAATGTATCGTAATCCGGCTCATAGAAATCAAGTCTTCCCAGTTTAAACAAATCGAGTCTCTCACCTTTAAGTTGACGTCTTAAAGGATAAAAAAGAGCATATTGAATCGGTAATTTCATATCAGGCATACCCATCTGTGCAATTATACTGCCGTCCATAAATTCAACCGCGGAATGAATGATACTCTGAGGTTGTATAACTACTTGTATTTTCTCCAATTCCACATCAAATAACCATCTTGCTTCTATAACCTCAAGACCTTTATTTACCATTGTTGAAGAATCAATGGTAATCTTTCTGCCCATCGTCCAGTTTGGATGCTTCAATGCATCTTCCACCTGGATATTTTTTAAGTCTTCTTTCTTTTTTCCTCTGAAGGGTCCACCGGAAGCAGTTAGTATAATACGTTCAACTGCATTATTCCCTTCACCGTTTAATGCCTGATATATGGCAGAATGCTCACTGTCAACAGGAAGAATATGTACATTACAGCTTTTTGCCAAAGGCATTATGATATGACCTGCCGTAACAAGGGTTTCCTTATTAGCAAGGGCAATATCCTTTCCAGCCTTTATGGCTTCGATGGTCGGAGTTATCCCAATCATCCCGACCAAAGCTGTGACAACTGTTTCAGCTTCTGCTATTGTACTGCATGCTATCAGTCCATCCATACCCGCAAGAATAGACACCTTCGTATCCTTCACTCGGCTTGCCAGCTCCTTAGCCAAGACTTCGTCATACACTGCCACTATGGAGGGCGCAAATTCTCTGATCTGTTCCTCCAGCAATGCAATGCTGCTGTTAGCTGCCAGGGCTACTACCTTAATATCCGGATTCTCACGAACCACTTCCAGTGTTTGTGTTCCGACTGATCCTGTTGACCCCAGAATGGATATATACTTCATGATAACCTCTTTCATTGCTGTTGTTTTATAACCACTAATGTTTATTATAATATAACTTATCGGAAATTGCATCTCAAATTTCCTATAAAAGGCAGCTCTCTTTGCTGCCGTACATCCGATTATAGAAACACGCCTTTCGCTTCTATAATATAACTTATCGGAAATTGCATCTCAAATTTCCGATAAAAGGCAGCTCTCTTTGCTGCCGTACATCCGATTATAGAAACACGCCTTTTGTTTCTATAATATAACTTATCGGAAATTGCATCTCAAATTTCCGATAAAAGGCAGCTCTCTTTGCTGTAAAAGCTCATATGCCTACACGATTACAGAGAGAAAATATACGATGGGAGCAACGAAAATAATACTGTCAAAACGGTCTAAAATTCCACCGTGTCCCGGTATTAGTGTCCCATAATCTTTGATATCATGATTTCTCTTAATTGCTGAAGCTGCTAAATCTCCTAATTGTGAAATAATACTTGCAGCACCGGAAATCAGAGCAAAGGTAAGCCAGGGATTTTCAAAATTTCCCAAATGGTTTTTTACAATAATTGCATACAAGGCCCCAAGCAATGCAGCTCCCAGTACACCTCCAATGCAACCCTCAATTGATTTTTTGGGGCTAAGCTTCATAAAACCTTTATGTTTTCCAAATAACATTCCCACACAATATGCGCAGGTATCTGATCCCCATGCACCAATAAATATAAGCCATACCAGATAGAATCCGCTATCAGCAATTCTTACCTGGTAAATATAACTTAGCATAACGGCTACATAAAACAATCCAAAGAATGCTATCGTAACTTCCTCTGTACGAAATTTGGGATAAGAAAATACATATAACAGCATTAGTACCAATAAAAATCCAATAAATAAAAAGGGGTGATATTCATTCAATCCAAAACGCATTAAAATAAAATATAATATTGCAGCCCCATATCCGGCAAATCCTATGGGTGACTTTTGAAGGTTCACTGTTTTATACAACTCTGTCATACCGATGATAGATATGGCTAGAACCACAGCAAATAAAGCATCTCCTCCCAACAGGATTACCGCCAGGGTTATAACCATTAGTATGACCGAACTGCGAAATCTTACCCAAAACATGTGTTACCTCCTAGTATTCAATCTTCCTTAATTCCACCATATTTTCTGTCTCTGTTGCTATAATATTCAATCGCTTTTCTTAGCTCTTCCCGGTTAAAATCCGGCCATAAAGTATCTGTAAAATAAAATTCCGTATAGGCTAACTGCCATAAAAGGAAATTGGATATTCTTGTTTCACCGCTGGTTCGTATTAATAAATCGGGATCCGGTATTCCTCTGGTATCCAGATAACCCGAAAACAAAGCTGCATCAATATTTGATACATCAATCTTATTCTCTTTGCAATCTGAGGCCAGCTTTTTTATTGCTCTTACGATCTCATCTCTTCCGCCATAATTAAGGGCAACCTGGAAATTTAGTCCTGTATTCTTAGAAGAGACTTCTTCCAGTTCATAAATACTCTTTCTGATTTCTTCAGATAAGCCACTTAATTCTCCCAGTACTCTAACCTTCATATTATTCTTGCTGCTGGTCTTCTGACAGTTCTTTAGATAACTGCGCAGGAGTTTCATCAAGGCCTCAACTTCATCTTTTGGTCTTTTCCAGTTCTCTGTCGAAAAAGCATATACGGTAAGATATTCCACTCCCATATTATATGCTTCTTCACAAATGTTTTCAACTGTTTTGCTTCCCTGTACATGCCCGTAATTTCTGGGCATCATTCTTTTCTTCGCCCAACGACCGTTTCCATCTAATATAATTGCCACATGTCTTGGTATTTTATTATCCAAATTAATATCCCCCATGGAGACCTCCAACTGAAAAAGACTGCTTCAAAGATCCAGAAACTTTTGTAATTACCAAGAGTTTTCTTTGAATTTTGGAGCAGTCCTTGTCAATATCATATTATTATACTGTAAGTATTTCTTTTGATTTGTCTTCTGTAAGTTTATCTACATCGACAATGAATTTATCTGTGGTTTTCTGAATGCTGTCTTCTAATACCTTAACTTCATCTTCGGAAATTTCACTGTTTTTATTCAACTTCTTTATTGTGTCATTGGCATCTCTTCTGATATTACGGATAGCAACTTTTGCATTTTCTGATTTCTTCTTAACATCCTTAACCAGATCTTTTCTTCTTTCCTCTGTAAGCTCAGGGAATACCAGTCTGATAACTTTTCCGTCATTATTAGGTGTCAGTCCTAAGTCAGAAGCAATAATAGCCTTTTCAATATCCTTTATCAGTTTGCTCTCCCATGGCTGAATCTGAATAACTCTGGGTTCAGGAACTGAGATATTAGCTACTGACTGCAAAGCTGAGGGCGTACCATAATAGTCCACTCTAAGCTTGTCAAGCAAATGAGGGTTTGCTCTGCCTGCACGAATTGTTGAAAATTCCTCTCTCAGATTATCCAGTGTTTTCGTCATTTTGCTTTCGTATTGTTCCAATCTAGCATCCATAAATGTATCTCCTATCATTATAATAACTTTATTAAATTCACAGCCTGTTAAGCTGTAACAATTGTTCCGTCAGATTCACCCCTGACAGCTTTGATGATACTGTCTTCTTTTTCTAATGCAAACACAAGCATAGGCATTTTATTTTCCATGCTTAATACCGTTGCCGATAAATCTACAACAGCAAGTTTTTTATCCAGAGCTTCCTGAATAGTGATTTCATCATACTTCTTTGCATCAGGATTCGTTCTCGGATCACTGTCATAAACACCATCCACGGCTTTTGCCATTAAGATAATATCAGCCTCCAATTCAACCGCCCGTAATACTACACCGGTATCTGTTGAAAAATACGGATGTCCTATACCGCCTGCAAGAAAAACAACCATCCCCTTATCCAGATATTTATTCGCTCTGTCCTTGGAAAAAAGCTTTGTCATGGAACCACATTCAAAAGGTGTTAGTATCTGAGTCTTCATGCCTACAAACCGGAAGATTTCCGAAACATAGATACAATTCATAACAGTTGCCAGCATACCTATCTGATCAGCTTTTGTACGGTCAATTGTTTCACTGGTTCTTCCTCTCCAGAAGTTACCTCCACCAATGACAATACCAACCTGGGTGCCTTCCTGCACCAGTTGTTTCACCTGATTAGCAACCTTTATACAGGTAGCTTCATCAAACCCAGTTTTTTTATCGCCGGCCAGAGCCTCTCCGCTTAATTTCAGTAAGACTCTTTTATATCTGTTCATTTAATATACCTCCAGTTATTCAAAAATATTATCAATATTAACGGACGCATAAGACAGTGAGCAGAATCCATCGATTACAGCTCCGTTGTTAATCTGGATAGAAGCAGCTTTGATGTTTCCTTTAATAACAGCGGAGGAATCAATTACGACAGGACCATTAATATCCACATCGCCTTTCACTGCACCGGCTATGTAACATTGTGTACCAAGTACGTCACCGATGATTACTGTACCGAGTCCGATTCTTACATTACCTTCACTGCTGATAGCGCCTTCGAATCGTTTTGCCCCAATATATACTTCTGCTGCCGAACAATTACCAGTAACCTTACCAATTACCGACAACTTACCTTTGCAGTCAATATCACCTTTAATTGTTCCGATTACTTCAAGGGAACCATCTGTACTCAGGTTACCGCTTAACACAGTGCTTTTAGCAATAACGGTTACCTCATCAGCGTTTGCGGTGTCCTGGCCTTCCATTTCCTCTTCACTTAAAGCTTCTGCAAGCTCCTGGCTCTTCACTTCTTCTACATCTGTTTCGTTTGTTAACAAAGCTTCCAATAACTCTTTATCAACATTGTCTTCTTCACTTGTTTCAACTGACTCTGTACTGGTATCTGTCTGTACAGCACCTTCGGTTGCTTCAACAGATTCTTCACCTTCAACCTTCAAAACATTGTCCTTCTCTTCAGAAGTATTTCCTTCTTTCTCACTTTCTAAAACTTCTTCCGGTAACAGTTCATTCACTGCCTGTGATAAATCATCTTTAAAATCTTTGAAAAAGCCCATTTAAGATTCCTCCTATGTAATTACTTACTTATTGTTAAGTTCTGATGAACTACTCCTAACTTGCTGTATAGGTTTAACAGTATTATCTAATTTCAGAAGCTTTGCATCACATTGCGTGAGCGTACTAAGCAGGGTTTTAAGGGATGTGACTGTATTCCCTTTCCTATCTGTATCATGTAATAAAACGATGGACCTTGTATGGCCTGCAATACCCTCAAGAACATTTTCGGATAATTGTTCAGGTGAATAATCAACACCTGTCGCATCACCACTTGCAACATTCCAATCGTAATAATTCACTTTTTCCTTGCCAAGAAAACGAATAAAGATAGACATATCTGCACCGCTGACTGTATTCCCACTTCCTCCAGGAAAACGGTATAGATCAGTCATTACACCGGTTGTATCATATATCAATTTCTTTATTTGTTTAAAATCAGTCTCAAAAGCTTTCTGAGATTTGTATATCTGTTTATAGTCATGAGAATAGGAGTGCATACCTATGGAATGCCCTTCCTCGACTATTCTCCTATATAATTCTTTGGATTGTTCATCTGTCTTACCAATTACAAAAAAGGTTGCCTTAACATGATACTCCTCTAAAAGATCTAATATCTCACTGGTATTGCTACTGGGACCATCATCAAAAGTCAGGTATACTTCTTTTCCTTCATACTTTTTCCTGTCCTTTTCACTAACCTTTATTTCATCAGTTCTCTTTTTATTTCCCTGATTCTCAGTGATCTGTTTACCGGTATTTTTAGTCGAAGTGTTGCTTCCGGAGGGCTTTTCTGTCACATCTGTTCCTGTTGCATAATTGCTGTCAGTTGCTTTGTTACCAGCCTTCTTGGCAAATGTTCCTTCAGTATTTTCAGACGCAGCTATATCCCCTTGTTTGGTTGCGGCAGATATCTCTTCCTCATTATAACTGTTTTGCTCCGATTCTTCAAGTGAAGATGAATAATCTTCTGCCTGATAATACAAATTTTTTTCTATTAACTCAGCTTGTTTTTGTAAACTGGAATTTCCAACTGCCAGTTGATTAAATTTTTTCTCTAAGGAATTAATTCTATTAAATAAAACAACGCAAAGTATTGTTGGTAGTAAAATACTGCAGATTATCGCTATGATTATCGCTTGTCTTAAGCGTTTGACACGTTTTTTTCTGCGAATATTATTTAATATCTCCCTACGGGTGTCGTCCATTGTTGTTTAAGTCTCCCTCATAAACCCCTTTTTGTTATATTCTATCATATTATATCGAAAATTAAAAGAAAGAGAGTTAGTACTATTGACCTACATAATGCAAATCCCTATTTTCCCCTAAACTAAAAAAACACCGTGAAATACAGTGTTTTCTTCGTATGATAAAATTCTGAGTGTATCAACAAAAGTATCTGGTAACATCTTCCACCCGCAGACATTACNNTTAAATAACATTAACCTTTCTTTTCCACCATTGCAGTCATATGTATGGCACTATTCAAATAGCCAGTCAAAAATTGACTGGCTATTATTTAGAAGCACAAGCTTACTGTTTATTCAACTACCTTCTAAAAACATAGGAAAAAGAATATTAACCTTAAATTGATACGTTCATAAACCCATGTATTCCTTCTCCACCGGAAGCCTTCAACATGATTTCTTCCGATAAAGGTAGGATAAAACCAGAAACTATTTCCGTTTATCAACCATATAAAGGTATTTCGGAATAAACATATCCATAAATTACCTCCACCAATCCGTCCACCTAATCGGAAAGCTTCCGGCCCTTCTGTATTACTCGGTAACTCCGGAATAAAATTAGGGGGTGGTATCATAGGCTGTGGTGGTCTTGGGCCTGGTCCTGGTCCCGGCATCGGCGGTCTTGGCCTCGGGCCTGGTCCCGGCATCGGTGGTCTT